>NZ_CP071409.1:1369130-2053695 GCF_022647505.1 [Pantoea] beijingensis | reverse complement strand
AGATTCTGGCTCGCTGGTGTTGGGCAACTTCACCTCAAAGCTGAAGGACATCAATAGCGATGCGCCCAACTGGCTGCGGATTTTCTGGTCTGTCACTATTGGGGTATTAACATTAGGAATGTTGTCGACCAACGGAATTACCGCGTTGCAAAATGCCACGGTGATAATGGGGCTGCCATTCAGTTTTGTGATCTTCTTTGTGATGGCAGGCCTGTATAAGTCGCTGAAGGTAGAAGACTATCGTCGCGTCAGCGCCACGCGTGATACCGCCCCTTATCTGGCCACCGGACATGATCGTCTGAGCTGGAAGAAAAGACTGTCACGCCTGATGAATTATCCAGGCACCCGCTATACCCGCGAAATGATGGCAAGCGTAGTGTATCCGGCAATGGAGGATGTGGCGAAGGAGCTGCAACTGCGTGGCGGTAAAGTCCATCTTGAAAGTATGCCGCCGGATGAAGGTGAAAACCTGGGACACCTGGACCTTCGGGTGCACCTTGGTGAAGAGCAGGACTTTATTTATCAGGTTTGGCCACAGCAGTATTCTGTACCAGGATTCACCTATCGCGCACGTAGCGGTAAGTCAACCTATTACCGGCTGGAAACTTTTCTGTTGGAGGGCAGCCAGGGCAATGATCTTATGGATTACACTAAAGATCAGGTGATTATTGATATTCTCGATCAGTATGAACGCCATCTGAACTTTATCCATCTGAATCGTGAAGCGCCGGGCAATAACCTGAGCTTCCCGGATATCTGATCCATTACTCACTTCTCCGGGCGGAGTAAGATTCCCGCCCGGCTTCTTTACTTTCTAAAGCGCATAATGACGCGCTTTCCGAGATACCCCAACGTCCTTAATCTTTTATATGCAGTGAGCGATCGTGCTGCTTGCGGTACTCTCCGGGTAACTGACCGATGGTTCTCTGAAAAGCGCGGCTAAAAGCTGAAAGTGACTGATATCCGACATCGTCGGCCACCCTCTGCAAGCTCTCTCCTCTCTGTAACTTTTGACACGCCAACGACATACGCATGATACGCAGTGCCTCACCAGGTGTATAACCTGAACTTTCCGTGAAACGCTTGCTAAAATGCGCCCGCGACATGCCCATTGCCGCGGCCATTTCAGAGAGTGTCCATTCCCGCACAGGGTCAAGTGCTATTTGCGCCAGTAGGGGCAGAAAATCCGGTCTATTTTTTAGCGTATATAACGTTTCAGGTAATGGTGTCGTTTCCGTATATTGGCGCAGCGCAAGAAAAAGTAAAATTTCCGCCATCCGGGATAATACACTCTCACTCGGATGCGATCTGTTATATGTTTCTTCATATAACAGATCAATTATTTTCCGCACATTATTACTTTCCACATCCTGAGCGCGTAATATTATCCAGGATGGCAGGACAGAAAGTATTATCGGCGTCATCGTCGAACTGAAATGAAAAAATCCACATATCAGACCGGTTCCAGCGTCCTGCGTGTGCGCTATTGGCAACATCTCTTTTCGTCCTATTCTGGAAGCTTCATCACGCGTTTTACCACTGGATAAAATAAAGGGGATGTCGCGCAACATAAACAAAACATCCCCACGCGCAAGCCTGTGTGCAGAAGAGGTTTTATCAAGGTGGAGCCAGCAATCACCCTCGGTGACTATGTGGAAACTTGCTCGTGAAAAGCCAGCCGCGCTGGTTTGCCAGCTGCCGCAATATTTTCCAACGTGAAATATGGAACTTTCGACACCCAAATGTGCTAATAACCAATCATTATTTTTCATATTAAAATCATTCTAAGAAAAAGACGTTTGAGCAAAACATCATGCGCTGGCGGCATTGAGAAGGACAATTAAGTTGATGATACTGAATCCTCCCTTACATAAGCGAGATAACATCATGTCAAGAACGATACTGCATACTATCGAAAGCGCACCTGAAGCTTCACGGCCTTTTCTGGAAAATGCAAAAAAACAATCGGGATTTATTCCCAATCTACTGGCAGCATTAGCCAATTCACCCGAATCAATTAATACCTATATCACAGTTTCGGGTATTAACAGCAAAAACAGCCTGAGCGCCTCAGAAAGAGAAGTGGTGCAACTCGTTGCGGCCACACTCCATGGCTGTGGTTTTTGCGTCGCTGGTCATAGCGCTACGGTGGAAAAGAAAGCATTAATGAATGAAGCCGACCTTCTTGCATTACGTCAGCAGCAAAGGTTACCCGATGCGCGCCTTGAGGCTGTTGCCGCCTTTACCCGTGCGGTTATCCTGAAACGTGGTGCGGTCAGTGACGCTGAGTATCAGGCCTTCCATCAGGCTGGATTTGATCAGCAGCAGGCGCTCGATGTCATTCTGGGCGTCAGCCTGGCAACACTGTGCAACTTCGCCAATAGTTTTGCGCAAACACCGCTCAACGCCGAGCTTAGCCGCTGGGAATGGGATAATAATCAGTAGTCGCGCATCTTACTCTTTACAGGAAAACTGCCATGCCTGATACCGCCTTACGTCACTGGTTAGATGAAAGGGCCAACTCGCTTGACCAAACTGCGCTTGACGCGGCTGCCCTGCTACCTCGTTTAGCCGATTCCGGGTTATTTCGTATCGGCGTACCTGAAAATGTTGGTGGTAGCGGAGGCACGATCAATGACGCAGTGGTCGCGCTTAGCGAGGTCGCCAGCCACTCCATGACCGCTGCTTTTGTCTTTTGGGGGCATCGGGCATTTATCGAGCTTCTGCTGCAAAGTGCCAATACAGAATTACGCGATGCGCTGCTTCCACGGTTACTTGGCGGTGAGTTGGCAGGTGCATCTGGGTTATCCAATGCGATGAAATTCCTTTCTGGAATTGAGTCGTTACAGATCAATGCCGATGCCGATGCCGATGATGTATATCGCCTGAATGGTCAAATGCATTGGGTGACGAATCTGCGACCGGATAATTTCGTTGTCGCTACCGCAGTTCATGATAACGTCAGTCATCGTCCTTTTATTGCCGTACTCCCTTCTGATAGAGCGGGATTAACCCGTAGCGACGATTTAGACTTGATGGCACTGCAGGGCAGTTACACCGCGGCAATTAAGCTGCAAAACGTTAAGGTGACAAGCCGGGATATTTTACATAACACCGCCCCGGCTTTTCTGGCGCAGGGACGTCCCGCGTTTCTGGGGCTACAGTGTGGCATGGCGCTGGGCGTGACATCACGTTCGCTGGAGCAGACTAAAAACCACCTTGGGCGTCAAAACATTTTGCATGATGAATGGCAGACGCTGCACGATTCGCATCAGCTGCAGCGCTCGCAACTTTTAGCGGGATTAACCAGCGGCGAATTTCTCCAGAATCCCAAAGCGCTATTCCGCATACGAATTAATATGGTTGATACGGCCAGCAAAGCGTTACAGCTGGAGCTGCTGGCCAGCGGCGGTAAAGCTTATCTGACGGAAACCGGGAGCCAGTTCGCCCGGCGCTGGCGTGAGTCTGCTTTCTTACCCATCGTGACGCCAGGTATTGTCCAGCTACGTCTCCAGTTAGCGCGGGAAAACGCATGAAACCACTGTTAAATGCCAGCGGCATTGAAATTGGGTATGCCGAAGGATTACACCAGCAAACTCTACTGACGAATTTTAGCTTTGCGCTAGCCCATCGTGAAGTGGTGACTATTTTGGGGCCTAGCGGCGTGGGGAAATCCAGTCTGCTCAGAGTACTGGCCGGACTAAGCCCGGCACGCAGCGGAACGGTCTACTATGAAGACCACCCGCTTTACGGGCCCCATCCACACCTTTCTGTTGCTTTTCAGGCGCCCAGCCTGATCCCCTGGCTTAACCTGGAAAAGAATGTGGCATTCGGTCTGGATTTTAAACGTCAGCCTCATCTCACTAAACAGGAGCAGCAGAAGCGTATCGACGAGGCCATTCATGCCGTGGGCCTGGATACGCATCGGCGAAAATTTCCGTCACAGCTGTCGGGAGGAATGGCTCAGCGTACCGCGCTGGCCCGCAGCCTTGCCCGCCAGCCCAAAGTTTTATTTCTTGATGAACCCTTTGGTGCGCTGGATGAAGTAACACGAACCGATATGCAGCACCTGCTGCTGTCGGTGATTCGCCAACAGCAGACTGCTGCCGTAATGATCACACATGATATTGATGAAGCGTTGCTGATCTCAGATCGCATTATTCTGTTAGGCGGCCACCCAGGACAAATTATCGGCGAATGGGTGCTGGATTTCCCTCACCCGCGTGATGAACTGCTGGATGAGCTGGGAGAAATGCGCATCACTATCCTGAAAACATTGCGCCACGAACGTGAATCGCTCAAGCATCAGATGGGGTAACAAACATGTGCCATAACTGTTTATCAATTTCACGACGCGAATTTCTTAAAATTAGTAGCTTACTTACCGTTGCCGGTGCTTTACCGCTGATCAATATGCAGCGCGCCCGCGCAGCGGAAGAGCCGGATGCGCCGGTACGTATTGGGTATTTACCCATTACCGACGCGGCACCACTGTTAGTGGCACATGCCAACGGCCTATTTGATCAACAGGGTATCAAAGCAGAACGTCCGGTGATGTTACGTAGCTGGTCGCAGGTGATTGAAGCGTTTATTTCCGGTCAGGTGAATGTTATCCATCTGCTATCGCCGATGACTATCTGGGCACGCTTTGGTGCCCAGGTTCCGGCTCAGGTAGTGGCATGGAATCACACTAACGGCTCAGCGCTCACCGTTGCTCCTTCGATTAATAAGGTTGAGGATCTGGCAGGAAAAACGCTCGCGATACCCTTTTGGTACTCAATCCATAACGTGGTCGTGCAACAAATCCTACGCCAGCATGGTCTGGAGCCTGTCACGCGTAATGCGCAAGGGAAACAGGTTAATCTGGTTGTGATGTCACCGGCCGATATGCCGCCGGCGCTGGCCAGTCAGCGTATTCAAGGCTATATCGTCGCAGAACCCTTTAATGCACTGGCTGAAGCCAACAGTATCGGAAAAGTGCTGCGATTTACCGGTGATATCTGGAAAAATCACGCCTGTTGCGTGGTATTTATGCACTCTCAGGATCTGCAGCAACGGCCAGAATGGTCGCAAAAAGTGGTTAATGCCCTCGTTAATGCACAACTTTGGATCCGCGATAACCGTGCTGAAACAGCCGCGTTGCTGGCAAAGAGCGCCGCTAATCGCTACACGCCGCATACCGAAAGTATCCTTAAGCAGGTGCTTGCTCCGGAGACGCAAGCCTGGCAAAACTATACGACTGATGGCGCGATCATCCACCCTGACTGGGAGGAAAAACGTATTGATTTCCAGCCTTATCCCTACCCGAGTTACAGTGAACAATTGATTGAGCAGTTGAAGCATACGCTGATTCAGGGTGATAACGCGTTTCTGTCTGCGTTAAATGCCAAACAGGCGACACAGCAATTGGTCAATGACACTTTCGTACGTAACAGTATTGCTGCGGTTGGTGGAATGTCACGGTTTGGTCAGCCGGATAGCTTTAGTCGCGAGGAGATTATCCGTCTGTGAATAAAAAATGGCTAAATATTGCTTCGGGCGTCACGGGGTTGGCGCTGCTGCTGCTGTTCTGGTGGGTGATAACCCTCAATAACAGCGGGCTGATGGAACGCTTTAAACCGGATGCTGCGTTTATCAGCCTGTGGCAGTTGCTGCACGGCGCTGAGTTGCAATTACATATTGAAGTGAGTCTGTTGCGGGTTGCAATCGGCCTGTTTTTTGCGCTGCTGATTGGGGTGCCGATAGGATTACTGACCGGATACTTTCAGCGACTGGAAGCACTGACGTCTCCGGCTTTTCAATTTTTACGGATGATCTCTCCGCTCTCGTGGATGCCACTGGCCGTGATGATATGGGGCGTCGGTGACAGGCCTATCTGGTTTCTACTGACCTTCGCCGCCGTCTGGCCGATTATTATCAGCACCGCCAGTGGCGTTCGCCAAATCGATCGCGGTTGGCTGGCACTGGTCCATTCGCTGAGTGCGACACGGCTGGAGACGCTATATCATATTATTTTACCCGCCATTATCAGTCCGGTATTAACCGGTATCCGGCTGGCGATAGGCATCCTGTGGATTGTCCTGGTGCCCTGTGAAATGCTGGGGGTTAATGCTGGATTAGGCTATTTCATCCTTGATACACGTGACCGGCTGGCCTATTCCGAGTTGATGGCCACCATTCTTCTGATCGGCATTTTAGGTTTCTTAATGGACTATCTCGCTCGCCTGCCCGCCCGTTACTGGGCTGCGCGGCACGGTTAGCGCTGCCGCCTTGGACGCCGATGTCAACTCCCCCGTACAGCGCTCAACGTTCCCTGCAGTTTTGACAAAGATCGCTGGTAACATCGCCTCAATCGATGATATAGCTGAACCGGCCCAGCGGTAGCGAGATACCGAAAAACGGTTAATGCTGCTGTAAATCGGGCATTGTTGTTAAATATGGAATTATCATATTAAAGAAAGCCCCTTTATTCCTGCTGTTAAAGCACTAAGATTAGCTTGTAAATCACGCCCTACAGGCGCGTTATCCCTAAAACAGGAGAGCTTTATTATGACAACAGCAAACAAAACGGCGCTGGTAACAGGCGCATCTCGAGGCATTGGCCGCGCTATCGCTTATCGCCTGGCTGAAGATGGCTTTTCCGTCATCGTTAACTATGCGGGCAATGTTGCCAATGCTGATGAAATCGTTGCAAACATAAAAGCAAAAGGTGGTAATGCCGTTGCAATCCAGGCGGATGTCGCTAATGAAGCGGACGTTAGCCGCCTGTTCCGTGATGCCAAAGCGTTCACTGGCCAGTTGGATGTTGTCGTTAACAGCGCCGGCATTATGCCACTGGCGAAAATTACACCTGCCGCCATCGCTGATTTTGATAAAACGATTAATACCAACCTGCGCGGTGCATTCTTGATTCTGGCCAACGCAGCAGAAACCGTAGCCGATGGAGGAAGAATTATTGCTCTGTCCACTAGCGTAATTGGGAAATCCTTCCCAACCTACGGACCATACATCGCCTCTAAAGAGGGTGTGGAAGGTCTGGTCCGCGTTTTAGCCAACGAACTCCGTGGCCGCAATATTACCGTGAACGCTGTCGCACCGGGTCCAACCGGAACTGAGCTGTTCTTCAATGGTAAAACTGAAGAGCAAATCAATATGATGGCTAAACTGGTACCACTGGAGCGTATCGGGACGCCTGAAGAGATTGCCAGTGTGATCTCTACGCTGGCCGGTCCGGATGGCGGCTGGGTCAACGCGCAAGTTATTCGCGTTAACGGCGGTATGGTATAAGTTTTGTCAGAGATAAACGCTGTCTGAATATCTTGACGGCTAAAACGTATCCTCTGCCAAAATAGCTATCGTCTGTTGCGCTCCCAGGCGCTATGTAAAAATCCTGACGCGATATTTTCCATTTCAGCTGTTTTTGCTGGAACAGAGGAAAAGAGTGAGCCCGGCAATATGCCGGGCTCAGTAGCAGAAAGAGGCGATATATGTCCCTTTTTGCGGTTCTCTTTCAAACGGTTCGTAACCATCGCATCACCTGCTTTCTTTCCCCGTGAACCATGTCCGCTCACAGCGATAACCACATATTGTTGCCCGCCCCCATACAGTTTGACGGCGTTGCTCTCCCCCTGCCGGGAGCACAGGATAAGCCACTTGTTTCTAAATTCGGTTGAGGGGCATCACAGGCCATGTGTACAGACGCGTGATCTGCTCAAACCTTTTCCACGATGTGCGGTGCTGTCGCAGAAAATTGGCCGAAAGACTGATAGGTTTTTGTGTCAAACAGAGAGACGATTTCAACCTGGTCCATGGGAATGACATGTCGGAAATGCTGTAGGTTAAGTGGTTCAGAATCAGCGGAGATATCTTCGCTGAGATAAAGTTCGTAATAGCGATGCTGCTCATGATAGCAGAGCGTATCTTTGTCACGATAACCACTGATATAAGGGATAATCGCCAGATGTTGGGTATGGGTATGTTCTATGCGTGGCGCAGCAACATAACCAATGTACACTTTGCGTGATTTAAGCGTAACAAAAATTAGCTTGTCTTCGTCAATAGCCTGTACCAGTAAAGATTCAATGCCATCCTGCGCCGCTACTTCACGGTAAGCTTCCAGGCGCTTCACTTCATCCTCAATGTCTTTTTTCGCATGATTGCCGGCTTCATAGGCTATAAGACCTGACATACCGAATGAAAGCAGCAAAAAAAGAGGATAAGACAAGACGTTAACATCCGCTAACCAGGAGTAAAAATCAACGTGGATTCCAGGCCAAATCAACCCAAACAAATTGAGGATGGTACTGAGGAGTAGCAGTACTAAAAAAAGACCCAGTACTGAGCCGAAGCCCTGAATTACGAATTTACTGCCGTGCATTGCAACATAAAAATAAGAGGCCCAGCCGTTACTTCTGGCCTGACGAATTCGGGACGGATAGTGATTCTCCGTGTACCAAAACCCACACACCAGCACGATCATTATGATCAATGGCCCCATCGATTATCCCTGTCTGTTGTTCGCCAGTTCTTCCATCCGGGCACGCATGGAATCTCGCACGTGCTGATTATTCATGTTTAATGATGCATTACCGTTAGCATCCGTCGTGATCTTGCTGTTATTCGATTGCTGTATATCCTGACGAATAACGCCCTGCATCATTTTGCCAGGTGCAGCTAACAGCTTACGGAAAAGTTCACTCATACATCCTCCTGACAGGGTACCGCCTCATGTCTACTAAGGGATATTACCCTCCTGTTTAGGTATAGAACAGCACAGAACGCAAAATACGCACTGAAAATAACGTAAATACGGGATCGTTGTAGGAAAATGACTATCACAGAATCAAATGCTCACGACAAGTCTTCAGACTCATCCTGCCTGAAAAGCCAGCATGAGTCGGTGCGCTACCATCAGGCAGAATGTATCCCGCGCTATTAATGGTCAGGGGAATGGGCATTTTTAGCGTTTATTCCTGCGTTTGATTTGCCTTAATGCGCGGTAAAGTCCCTCCATCCTCGGTTATATATCCGCTAAAAAGCAGGCCATAAGCCCCCTTCGCGGATAGGCACCGTTTCATCAATACACGATAGCTTTACCCGGATACGTTTTTTTAGCCATCCGGCGAAAACACAGGGTTCGTTTCTCCGATACCGTCGTATGAGGGCCTTTTTACGTGGCAAGCGCATTATTACGCAGTGGAAACCCGGAGTCTTTACTCGCTTTGGGGGAAAATGGACAGCCGGTATATGCCTCTGCGCTGCAAATCCGCGAAACGTTACGTCTCAAAAACCAGCAAATCATTGCCGATTGTCTGGCCATTCCCCAACCAAACGAGTTGGGCGACAGGATTGATTGGTACGCACCCTTTCACGGCAAAATCACATCATGGAATGCTGCCAGTGACGGAGCGCGTGCCTCGGCCATACATCAATTAGAAGCGTGCAGAATCGGTATTAACGCCCTGATTGCACACGCCGCAGCGGCGGAAAATACCGCCATGCAACGTTTTGCTGCGTTACTTGGTAACGCCCTGCAATTTCCTGATAGTCATTATATTTATTTGGTGAACGGAAAACCGATCGTTACGTTCTGGGGGTTTGTCACACGCGATACCCCTCCGTGTCATGATGTGCTCGACAGTTTGCGTGCCAGCGTGCATGCCGAGGTCCCCTTTTCCCTCACTGTGACAGAACCAAATGGCATCGTTTCCCCGCCTGCCGGAACAGATACGACGGTGGCGGTAAACGTGCGCAGAACCGGCTGGAAACGTCTTTGGCTATTTTGGCCGGGAATGATCGCCGTTGTTAGCACTCTTGTGCTGGCCAGCCTGTTGTCAAAACCCGGGAAACCTTCCGATGTGATTAATCCCAGCCCGGTGCGTTACCCCGCCGTAAATACCGTTTTACTGCCTGTTACCCTCGCGACTCTGGCTGCGGACCGAAAAGCAGAAACTCTGCCACCGGCTCCGGCTCCGGAACGTACGGCAGACAATCGCCCGGAAACGGTAGCGTTAGATGATAGCCGTGCCCTGGTAATGCCGCCCGCAGCGGTCAAAATCGGTTCCACTGCCTTTCTTAACGGCAGTTGGCGCGTCACGCTTACGATCGCTGGTCTGCCAACCGGTAACGCGCCTGGCCTGAAATACCGCTTATATAACGGGAAAGGAATAGCCAGCATCCTGCAGGCTGATGGCATTCGCTGTAAAGCAGATATCACCAGTGGATTAATGCGATCCGGCAAGTTGGTCATCAATAGCCGTTACACCGCTCGTTGTAGCGATAAATCGCGTTACAGAATGCCGGAAATCATCTGTAAGGCAACACCGACTGCCGCACGCTGTGAAGCACACTACGGTGAAACAGTTTTTCCGATAACGATCAAACGTGAAGGCAAATAGTATGCTGGCTCCTCTTATCGATCCGACACAGAAAATTACGCTGATTCAGGACAGCGGGATTCAATTTCTTGATATTGCCATTAAAGCGGGTCACTCAGGAAATACAGGCAACTTTGTGCGGAAAACGGCAAACGGACCGCTACTTTTGCTGGATCAGGACGTACATAGCGGCAAGTTTTTGCTGGATATGCCTAACGGCGTACCCGAAGTGGTTAAACCTGAATTCAGCTTTACGCTACAACAATCACTCACGCTGCTGGAAGATACCTGGCTTCCGTTGCCGATCTTGCGCATCGCCTCGCCGCGTCATGTCATCGGTGGGCCGGACAACTGGGCTCGATTACGCTTAGTGGCGTTGGACAACCCGGATGCCGCAGGCAATACACATCGTGCTTGTCTGGCATTTGATACTAAGGCCTGGCCAGCAGATCATGAGATGAGCGTGCTGGCACTGAGCGAAAATGACGCCAAAAATGGGGTTAATTTTTCCCTTGCCTGGCATAACAACGAACTGGCGGAGTTTCTCGATCTGACCTGGATTGACGGTTGGTTGCGAGAAATTTTTACTCAGCAAGCAAGTCAGCATGAAACCCGTTCCAGCAGCGCACTGAAAATGGCCCTAAAAACGTTTGAATACCAGGCGCATTATCTGAACATACTGTCGTTAATCGGCCGACAATGCAGGCTCGATGACATTAAGATCCACACCGCTACACCGCAACGACCGATGATACCCGTCGATTTTATCCTTGACCCCGGTAACTCGCATACCTGCGGTATTCTGGTTGAGGATCATCCAGATGAAAGCAATGGGCTCCTGCAAAGCAGTGAATTACATCTGCGCGATCTGGAACGGCCACAGTACGTTTATACCGATATGTTTGAAAGCCGTGTGGAGTTTTCACAGGCGATATGGGGAAAGCAAAATTTTTCTGTCGAAAGCGGACATGAGGCGGCGTTTACCTGGCCATCTATCGTTCGCGTGGGGCATGAGGCCAACCGCCTGGCCATGCAGCGTTCCGGTACGGAAGGCGCGACGGGGATTTCCAGCCCACGCAGATATCTCTGGGACGAAGCCTGTTATCTGCCGGGCTGGCATTTTAACCCGGGAGACAAACAAACTGCAGCGGAGCCACTGGCTATCGCCGCGCCACTGACGCTATTAGTGAACGATCTGGGACAACCGCTATTCACGCTTCCCATTGAAGAGCGGTTACCGGCATTCTCGCCGCACTTCAGCCGCAGTTCACTGATGACTTTTATGCTGTGTGAATTACTGGCGCAGGCGCTCATGCAGATCAATAGCGTAGCCCACCGGTTAAGAATGCCCCACAGCAGTGCCCCGCGTTATCTACGCACTATTATCCTGACACTCCCTACTGCTATGCCAAAACCTGAGCGAGAGATTTTTCGTCGTCGTATGCAAGAAGCGATTGGGCTGGTATGGAAAGCAATGGCGTGGCATCCGACGGATGCGCCGTTTGCCCGCGAGCAGGATCGCGCGGCTGGCACAAAACCGGCCCCGCAGGTTCAGATGGAGTGGGATGAGGCGACCTGTGGGCAGATGGTATATCTGTTTAATGAAACGCAGGTCAATTTTGGCGGCCGTGCCGACGATTTTTTTGCCAGCATGGCGCGCCCGGACCGCATTGATATAGCCGATAAACCAGCGGGCAAAACACTGTGTATTGCATCAATTGATATTGGCGGTGGTACCACCGACCTGGCAATCACCCGCTACGCGCTGGATAACGGAAATGGTAATAACGTAAAAATAACGCCTCACCTGTTGTTTCGTGAGGGATTTAACGTGGCGGGCGATGATATTTTGTTGGACGTCATTCAACTTTATGTACTGCCCGCCCTCCAGAATGAACTGAAAATAAGTGGCCTGGCGCAGCCCGATGCGCTGATGGATAAGCTGTTTGGGTATGCAGGCCGTGTTGATGCTCACTCTGCGCTGCGGCAGCAGGCCGTGCTACAGATTTTTATGCCCATTGCCCAGGCGCTACTCGGACACTATGAAAATCTGGATCCTCTGGATAGTCATGCGGAAATTGATGTTACCTTTGGTGAACTGCTACACCTACCCACCACGCAGGTACTTCATTATATTAACAGTGAAATACATCGCGAACTGGGGAACGATACCTTTGATATTCTCGACGTGCCGCTGGTTGTGGCTTTCAGCCAGTTCCACGCCCAGTTTCTTTCTGAACGTCTGTCTGTCACCACGGCGCTGCGCGCGATGGCGGAGGTCGTGGCCTTCTACGCGTGCGATGTGCTGCTGTTGACTGGCCGCCCATCCCGCTTTCCGGGTATTCAGGCTCTATTTCGTCACTTACAGCCGCTGCCCGCTAATCGTATTTTTTCGCTTGAGGGGTATCACACCAGCGACTGGTATCCCTTTAATAAGCAAGGGCGTATTGATAATCCCAAATCTACGGCGGCAGTCGGCGCGATGCTGTGCCTGCTGGCGTTAGATCTCCGACTCGCCAGTTTCTATTTTAAAGCTGGCGATTTTCAACCCTGGTCCACCATTCGCTATCTGGGCATGCTGGACGCCAACCAGCGATTAACTGCGGAAAATGTCTATTACCGCGATATTCATCTCGACCAGCCTGGTTTCATTCTGGCACCTTCAGTTCGCTTCCAGGTAAGGGGTAATTTGTGTCTTGGGTTTCGCCAGTTGGAAAACGATTGCTGGCCCGCTTCACCGCTGTATAGCCTGACGATTGTTGATGCACAATTGGCGCGAAAACTGGCGGGTGACGGCGTACTTTATGTCCGGCTGGGCGTCGTCCCCGGTCACGATCCTCTCAGCGCGGAATGTTTTACCATAGCTGACGCGCACCTCGCCGATGGCAGCTCTGTACCACGCCAGCATTTACGGCTGAGCTTGAACACGCTATCTGTTAGCGGCAACAGCACGGAGCAATATTGGATCGATAGCGGGAGCGTATTTAAAAAATGACGGACACCAGCGTAGAGCAGCAGTTGAACCAGTCACAACAGCGACTGCAGGCAGTCAATCTTGGCATTGGGCAGGCAATCGACTGGGTTGATAACATGCGTCACGCTCATCCGCGTCTTGATATTGAAGCTGATCAATTGAACATTGCTCTGCGTCGTGGCCGGAGCCATGCGCAGCATCTCGCCCGTTCGCTTGCTAATGCCAATACGCTCGCTTTTTATGGACTCTCGCAGCAAGGAAAAGCCGGGTTGATCAACGCTATGATTGCCGATGCAAGTGGTCGCCTTGAAACCCTACTGGCAGGTAAAAAATTTGACTATTTTACCCATATCAATCCCGGCAACCGGGATTGTGGTTTTGCCATACGCTTTACCCACCAGGCTGGAGCAGCAGATAGCCGCTGGCCGGTTGAACTCAGACTGCTGAGTGAAGCTGATATTACCGTTATGATTACTATGCTGTGGCTGCAAACAGCATCATCTTTTCCTGATGAGCAACATATTCGCGCGCAATTGCAAATATTGATGCGGCATCGTCAGTTAGAGCCGGTTGCCGGTCTGACCCGGGATGAAACGATTGAACTGTGGGATTATTTACAGCGCCACGATCGCGATCGCCAAAAAGCGTTACGCCACTCTTTCTGGCCAACGGTGATTAAACTTGCCCCGATGCTGACAATAGACGATCGCGCCCGACTTTTTTCGCTACTTTGGCAGGAAAATGTTGAATTAACCGCACTCTGGCGCCAGTTAGTCCATCGACGCCATAGCTTAGGGGCATGTCGGGTATTAGCCCCACTCACCCTCTTAGTTGGGGATACGTGGTTGCCCGCAGATACCTTGCTTACCCCGGCCGCGGCCGCGGGTTTGAATACAGAATATGATGTGCAGGTGCAGGTTTGTCCTCGCTACCCAGACGGCATCGCCAATCCGTTATCCATGTCGTTAGCAGAACTGGCGTTACTGACGGCTGAATTGACGCTCCCTTTATGTTCAACACCACAAGTGCCGCTCTTTGAACAAACGGACGTGTTGGATATCCCTGGCGTTGGCGAGCCCATTGACAACGCTGTAGAACAGGTACAGATGCATTCTCTGGGCAGTCAACTTCTGCGTGTGAAACGTGCTTATTTGCTGGAGTGGTATGCCGTCAGACAACAGATCGAACGGCTATTAGTGTGTTGCGCGGCGGTCCAGCGTGCGGAGGTAAAGTCGGTAAGTCAACGGCTTGATTTTTGGCAAAAAAAGACCCGAGGAGCCGCCTCACCGGAAAAAAGACAAAGCCCTGCGCTGCTGTGGGTGATAACGTCCGGTGACAGACGCCATTCACGCCAGAAAAACGGCGACCACGCGGTGCAACGGCAGGTTGGAGGCCCGGGTGAAACATGGGGCACGCTGCTGGCGCATGACACGGGCAGCCTGCAGCGAATGGTCGATTGGTTAGCGACCGAAATGCAGCATGAAAACAAGCTGCAACGTATTGATGAACAGTTGAAAGAACTGCAGCGTAATCTCGTAGATAATCTGCTGGCCTGTTGGCGCAGCGATAGAGCAATCGATCATCGACATACACGGCAGCACATTGCTGATACCGTTATTAAAGCATTACAATCCCGCACTGGTCTGCATGGCGAATTACTGGAACGCTTGCAGCCATCGCGTGAGGTTCTTCGCGAACTCTACTCATCGCCGCCATTACCGCTCGATCCCCTCCCGTTATCCGGCATCGAAAGCGATCGCTTTCGCGAGGTTATCACCCCCCCGCTTTCTGAGGCACGCGTCCACTCTTCACTGAACCATGAGCGACAGTTCGCCGAGCGGGTAGAACATTACTGGATCAATTATTTACGTGCATTACCGGAACAGGATGCGCTGTTGGCATTGTTAGGCATTAACAAAATAACACTGGAGCACCTGGTGAACGAATTGATTTGCGCTTTTTATCGGCTCAATATTGATACGTTACTGCGTAGCAAAGTAATGCAGAACCCAACCAGCCATGGTCATCCCAACGCACCGCGGGATCGCCAGGTTGCGCGTGCCATCGCCGTGTTAGGTGATTTCGTCTCATGGCTAGGTTTTCTTCAAATGGACGAGGCGCAGCGGCCCGACAGCCGCATCAATCACGGGAAGAAGATCTTTACACAATCTTCCGGCGCGGCTCGCGAAGGTGAGGTTTTTCAACAGCTAACGCGGCTGCCAGCAGCTACAGTTAGCGGGAACGTATATTATATTTATGACTGGCTGACAGGTTTATATAATCTCATTATCCAGAACGAGGGCCATACACCCGCGCTCACGTTTGATGAGGTGACGCACCAGCAGCTGGCGAAGATAGTAAAACAGATGACCTTCTGATGTTAATCAAACCTAAGTTGCAACTGCCCGTTGAGTTCCTGTTCAGCTTCGTGGAGTGTGGCAATAATTCCTGCAAACTCTACACGCTGACGATGCGTTTGCAGATGCCTGATGTGGATACTGGCGGGCAATACCATACCGCCAGTTAAGGTATCCCACAGCGCATCAAGATTGTTGCCAAAGATATCCCCCACATCGCATTGATCCGCGAATTGCTGATAAAAGGCCTGTTGGTCAGGGATATGATGAAAATCGAAGGTAAGTGTCCGCATAATTTAATTCACCTTCTTAACGCTGCGGTAGTGATCGGTGCTGACGAAAATTAATCCATCGCTGGAATAAAGCAGACGATCGGCATTGCGATGGCCACACTGATAATTAACATCGGCCTCAAACCAGATACGACCTCGCTGCACAGGTAACAGCCCTTCCCGGTTCGAGAATCGATCGCCACCAATGGCTTTACCCGGCAGTAAACTGCACAGATTACCTTTAGCGGGATCCCATCCCTGGCGTCGCGCCTGATTTTTTGTCAGATAATAATCTGGCAATTGCTGATGCTGTTGAAGATAGCGCGCCACCCGTTGCTGCTGCGTGAGTGTTGCTATCGTCTCACGTTGCTGCTGAGGCGCAGAGGATGATACTGGAGGTGTTTTATGCTGCGGTTGTTTAACCCCAGCAATGGCAGCCACAATGGCAACCGCTAACGCGATCCATAGCCGTTTATT
Source organism: [Pantoea] beijingensis (assembly GCF_022647505.1). Taxonomy (NCBI): domain Bacteria; kingdom Pseudomonadati; phylum Pseudomonadota; class Gammaproteobacteria; order Enterobacterales; family Erwiniaceae; genus Erwinia; species [Pantoea] beijingensis. The sequence continues at coordinate 2,037,239 of NZ_CP071409.1, read as the reverse complement.
CATATCCGTTTCCATTCTCAACTCATTTGATATGCTGATGATATCAAATGAGCGACACCGGAATCACCGCCGTTCTGTGATCTCCGTGGAAACGCGGAGCGGGCAACCCCGCCCCTTGCGTCTTTAGCTATGCATAATTTCAGGATGGTTAACGGTTCTGCGCCATGCGCCCGGAGCCTGACCATACTGGCGCTTAAAGCTGCGGTTAAATGATTGCTGGGAGTCAAATCCCAGTGATATAGCCACGTTGAGAATGGGCTCGTCACTATTCGTCAGGCGGTCAGCCGATTTTTTCAGCTTTTGTGCCCGAATATATTCACCCAGCGGTAATCCCGTGTGCTCTTTGAACATGCGCTGGAGGTGCCATTTTGAGTAACCTGCACGCGCAGACACGGTATTGAGATCAAGCCGTCCCTCGATATGATTATCGATCCAGTCCAGTAAATCGTGAATGAATGCTTCGCTTTTCATTTTATTTCTCCCGTCAGCATGACGAATAGCAATTATATCAAGTACAGTTTAAGGTGAACTGTTTTAACACTAAATGCAAGTTTTATTATCACACTTAATACCCTTCATGTTTTATGCCGTTAAGTGGGGAACCCTCCCCTATAACGTGCCGTCACAGAAAGCAAAATTCTTTCTTCAAAACAGCACATAAAGTGTATTGGTTATTCTTGCAGTTGGTTTGTCGTCTCCCTACAATCGCACAGAAATGTAACCAATATAAATACATTTTTTATACATATACGCATAACTCTGCGGGATTCTCCGCGTCTTCAATCGGAAAAAAATAATGAAAAGCCTGCAAAAACCTTTTGTTGTTTATGGTCAGCGGCTGTCAGGGATCGCGCTTCTTATCGGCCTGCTCTCAGGTTGTGATAAAAGTGAGGCACAAAATGCGGCTCCGCCGCCACCTGCGGTAAGTGCAGCAAATGTTGTCGTTAAAACGATTAGCCAATGGGATACGTTTAATGGCCGGATTGAAGCGGTGCAGAGCGTTCAACTGCGTCCACGCGTTTCGGGATATATCGATAAAGTTAATTATATTGAGGGCCAGGAGGTCAAAAAAGGACAGGTACTTTTCACTATTGATAATCGCCCGTGGCGTGCTGCGCTGGAACAAGCCAGGGCTGAGTTAGCTAATGCCCGCAGCCAGGCTGCACTGGCTCGTAGCGAGTCTGATCGCACCGAAAAGTTGATTAGCAGTCAGGCCGTTTCCAGAGAAATGTGGGAACAGCGGCGCTCAGTCTCCTCGCAGGCACAGGCTTCCGTGCTGGCTGCTCAGGCAGCTGTCGATATGGCACAGCTTAATCTTGATTTTACTCAGGTCACCGCCCCAATAGATGGTCGCGCCAGCCGGGCAATGATTACCGCCGGTAACCTGGTTACCGCGGGCGATAGCGCCAGCGTACTGACGACGTTGGTCTCAATGGATACGGTTTATGTCTATTTCGATGTTGATGAATCGACCTTTTTGCACTATCAAAAACTTGCCCGCAGCGGGCAGTCACCGAATGGCCGACAAAAATTACCGGTTGAAATTGGACTGGTGGGTGAAGAAGAGTATTCGCATCATGGCTATGTTGATTTCCTCGACAATCAGTTAACGCCGGCTACCGGCACTATCCGTATGCGTGCCTTGCTTGATAACCGCGACCGCCTGTTTACTCCGGGGCTATTCGCGCGGGTACGTCTGCCCGCTAGCGCAGAATTTCAAGCGACTCTGGTCACTGATAAAGCCGTACTGACCGATCAGGATCGTAAATTCGTTTACGTGTTGGATCAACAGGGTAAAGCGCAGCGCCGTGATATTCAGCCAGGTCGCTTATTCTCAGGGTTACGCATCATCGATAAAGGCCTGAATCCGGGCGATAAGGTCATCGTTGATGGTCTGCAAAAGATCTTTATGCCAGGCATGCCGGTCAATGCCAAAGATGTTGAAATGACCGTAAATAACAGCAGCCCAGCGCTTAACTGATCACCCATAGAGAATCCACATGGACTTTTCACGTTTTTTTATCGACCGGCCCATTTTCGCTGCGGTGCTATCGATTCTGATTTTTGTGACCGGGCTTATTGCCATACCTCTACTGCCGATCAGCGAGTACCCTGATGTAGTTCCTCCAAGCGTACAGGTTCGTGCTGAGTATCCGGGTGCTAACCCTAAGGTCATTGCAGAAAGTGTTGCCACGCCGCTTGAGGAAGCGATTAACGGCGTGGAAAATATGATGTATATGAAATCCGTCGCGGGTTCTGATGGCGTGTTGGTCACTACCGTCACCTTCCGCCCCGGAACCGATCCCGATCAAGCTCAGGTTCAGGTTCAGAACCGCGTGGCTCAGGCCGAAGCACGTCTGCCGGAAGATGTCCGCCGCCTTGGCGTTACCACACAGAAACAGTCCCCAACCTTGACGCTGGTCGTGCATCTGTTTTCGCCGAAGGGTAAATATGACTCGCTCTATTTACGCAACTACGCAACGCTGAAAGTGAAGGACGAACTGGCACGCCTGCCCGGCATCGGCCAGGTCCAGATCTTTGGTGCGGGTGAATATGCGATGCGCGCCTGGCTGGATCCGAATAAAATCGCATCTCGCGGATTAACCGCATCCGATGTCGTCAGGGCGATGCAGGAACAGAACGTTCAGGTTTCCGCAGGACAGCTTGGGGCTGAGCCGCTCCCCACGAAAAGTGATTTCCTGCTCTCGATTAACGCGCAAGGACGTCTGCAAACCGAAGAAGAGTTCGGCAATATTATTCTGAAATCGACTGAGGATGGTTCCGTTGTTCGCTTGCGCGATGTCGCCCGTATTGAAATGGGTGCGGGTAACTATGCCCTGCGTGCCCAGTTGGATAATAAAGATGCGGTAGGTATTGGTATTTTCCAGTCACCCGGTGCGAATGCTATCGATCTCTCGAATGCAGTACGCGGCAAAATGGCGGAACTCGCCACCCGCTTCCCGGATGATATGCAGTGGGCTGCGCCATATGATCCCACCGTATTTGTCCGTGATTCTATCCGTGCCGTGGTGCAAACCCTGCTGGAAGCGGTGCTTCTGGTGGTATTGGTCGTTATTTTGTTCCTGCAAACCTGGCGCGCGTCAATCATTCCGTTATTGGCCGTCCCGGTATCGATAGTGGGTACTTTTAGCGTGCTCTACCTGCTGGGCTTCTCTCTTAACACACTGAGTCTGTTTGGTATGGTGTTGGCCATCGGGATCGTGGTGGACGATGCCATCGTGGTGGTAGAGAACGTAGAAAGGAACATTGAAGAAGGTCTTGCGCCCCTCGCTGCTGCACACCAGGCGATGCGTGAAGTATCCGGACCAATTATCGCTATTGCAATGGTACTGTGTGCCGTCTTTATACCAATGGCATTTCTCTCCGGCGTCACCGGTCAGTTTTATAAGCAGTTCGCCGTAACCATCGCTATTTCAACGGTGATTTCAGCGATAAATTCGCTGACGTTATCGCCGGCGCTGGCGGCGTTACTGCTGAAACCGCATGGTACCGCCAGGGATATACCGACGCGTATTATCGACCGTCTGTTCGGCTGGCTTTTTCAGCCTTTCAACCGTTTCTTCAATCGCAGTTCTGAAGGATATCAGACGCTGGTTTCAAAAACGCTCAGCCGTCGCGGTGCGGTGTTTGTGGTCTATATTTTGCTGCTTGGTGCTGCTGCTTTTATGTTTAAAGTGGTTCCCGGTGGCTTTATTCCCACACAGGACAAATTGTATCTGATCGGTGGCGTGAAAATGCCAGAGGGTTCGTCCCTGTCTCGCACTGACGAAGTGGTGCGTAAGATCAGTGAGATTGGTATGAGAACCGAAGGTGTGGCTTATTCAATGGCTTTTCCTGGCCTGAATGCACTGCAGTTCACCAACACGCCCAACACCGGTACTGTGTTTTTTGGTCTGAAGCCGTTTGCTGAGCGTACCCATACCGCTGCTGAGATCAACGCAGAGATCAACGCGAAAATTTCACAACTTCAGGAGGGTTTTGGCTTCTCTATTATGCCCCCCCCTATTCTTGGATTGGGACAAGGCTCAGGTTACTCACTGTATATTCAGGATCGCGCAGGACTTGGCTATGGTGCATTGCAAACGGCGGTGAATACTCTGTCAGGTGGCATAATGCAAACGCCAGGGATGCACTTCCCGATCTCAGCGTATCAGGCCAACGTTCCACAATTGGATGTCCAGGTCGATCGTGATAAAGCCAAAGCGCAGGGCGTGTTGCTAACCGATATTTTTAGCACGTTGCAAACTTATCTGGGCTCTTCTTATGTCAATGATTTTAACCGCTTTGGTCGGACCTGGCGGGTTATGGCTCAGGCTGACGGTCCATTCCGTGAAAGCGTTGAGGATATTGCTAATTTGCGTACCCGTAACAGTCAGGGAGAGATGGTACCGATTGGCAGTATGGTTAACATCCGCACCACCTACGGCCCCGACCCGGTCATCCGTTATAACGGCTATCCGGCAGCCGATCTGATTGGTGATGCAGATCCTCGCGTGCTCTCTTCGACTCAGGCAATGGCTAAAATTAGTGAGCTGGCCACGCAGAATTTGCCAAACGGTATGAATATCGAGTGGACGGATTTGAGTTATCAACAGTCTACCCAAGGTAATGCTGCGGTGATTGTGTTCCCGGTAGCGGTATTGCTGGCATTTTTGGTGCTGGCGGCGCTGTATGAGAGCTGGACACTCCCTCTGGCAGTTATACTGATCGTACCGATGACGCTATTCTCAGCATTTGTGGGCGTTCGTCTTACCGGTGGCGACAATAACGTTTTCGTACAGGTGGGATTAGTGGTGCTGATGGGACTTGCCTGTAAGAACGCTATACTGATCGTTGAGTTTGCCCGAGAGCTGGAGATGCAGGGTAAAGGAATAATGGAAGCGGCGCTGGAAGCATGTCGGTTACGCCTTCGCCCTATCATCATGACGTCGATTGCTTTTATCGCTGGTACCATTCCGCTAATTCTTGGGCACGGAGCCGGTGCTGAAGTGCGCGGTGTGACCGGGATTACGGTATTTTCGGGCATGCTGGGCGTGACGTTGTTTGGTCTGTTCCTTACGCCGGTATTCTACGTGACGTTGCGTAAAATGGTTACGCGCAAGCAGGCTTCACCTGCTGTCATGAAATAATTTCGCACGTTAATGGCCAGGAAGGGAACACTGCTTCCTGGCCAAAAAGGGTAGCTGCGATAACGGCCAACTTTCAGGGATCGGCAGCCTTGTTTCCATATCAAGTTCAAATATCCCGTAGGGGTTCACATGGGCGTAAATCAGCGGCGTCAGTGCCCTGAAGTCTAAACGGCCCCGGTTTTTTTGGAGAGTTTTAAGTCCGGAAGCTCAGGCTGCCAGATCATTATTTGCACTGGAAGCATACCAGGCTTTTTCGGCTTCTACCGGCGGTATGTGTCCTGACCGCTCAAGTAACCTTCGATTTTTGAACCAGCCCACCCACGCCAGTGTCGCAAACTCTACTTCTGCAAGGTTTTTCCAGCGCTTACGGTGTATCACTTCTGCTTTGTACAGACCATTGATACTCTCGGCCAGGCATTATCGTAAGAACAAGGGGCGATAATTTCAGAGAGACCAGTGCGGATGCTATATCATCCAGGTGGTCGGTGCGTTCAGAAGATCCGGATGTTTCCCTCAGGAATGGGGTACCCGTAGCATAAGTGCCAAACACAAGGCTACTGAGATGAGCGCCGTATAACGTCATGAGTCGCTATGCACTGGCAGCGACAGAGCACGCCACCCCCCCTGCTGAATTAAAATCGCACGATACGTCTGCCCGTGCTTTAAAACTCGTTAATCAGAGAGTATGCTCGGAAATAACCACAATTATTTAATGGTTATTGGGTTTCTTATCACAGTCAGAGGGCTAGGAATGGATATTAGCACCCTTCTTTTGGATTTCAGAATAACATCACACTGCAACCTGGGATGCGATTTGTGTTTCCGTAACCCTGGTATTCAGGATTCATCGCTTGTTAGTGTCCGTAATGTCATTGAGCGCATGCATAAAATGGGTTTCCGTCGTATCGGTTTTACCGGGGGAGAACCCACATCCCGGGCGGATTTCATTGACCTGATTGAATACGCAAAACAGATGGGTTTTATGACGTATCTCTCCACCGTCGGACATCGATTCATGATGGATCATGCGCGGTTAAGTTGCTCACTGAGCCAGACATTATCGCTTTCATTGATTATCCCGTCGCACATTCACTCATGCATCTCGATGATGATGAAATTCATGGTGTACGGCCGAAAGAATTTCCTGATGAGGCCATGAAGGTTAAATGGATCACAGGATGCCATGCGGAATATCAGCATTTTACCGATAATCTTCCGGTACATCTTCGTGAGCGGATTATTGTGTGTGATCACCCGAATGACATTGACGTTTTTTTTGATAAGGTTATTCAGAAAGCCATGATGTTGAGGACATGAAATGCGTCAGCGAGTAATAGTGTGCCCTGTGATACAAAATGAAGGTGAGTTTCTGCTTTGTAAAATGGCCTCCGATCGCGGGGTATTCCCGGGGCAATGGGCACTGCCCGGCGGCGGAATGGAGCCCGGCGAGACGATGGAAACTGCGCTGAGGCGTGAAATCAGGGAAGAACTGGGCGAAGCACTGTGTATCACAGACGTTAAACCCTGGGCCTTCCGTGATGATATCCGTACTAAAACGTACCCGGATGGTACCACAGAGGACATTTACATGATTTATCTCATCTTTGACTGTATCAGTACAAACCGGACGATTACGTTTAATGAGGAATTTCAGGAGATTGCTTGGGTATCCACTAATGCACTGAAAAATATGGATTTAAATGAAGCCACCCGGATCACATTTGCCCGGAAAGGTCTCCTTTAGGTTCTGGTCTTTAAGAAAAAAGCTGATCTGCTGATTATCAGGACGAGACGCCGCAGGATCACGGCTTCCGTCCTACTGGTTTCTTTCCTTTTCATCCGTTCTTTCTGGCTGTTTCTCCGTAAGCGTGCACCGAGGACCGCATAGATTATGTCTGATCTCAGTCATCCGGTATCTGGCGAGAAGACGCACCACTGTGGAAGGGTGAACCTGGAACAGGCGAGCGGCATCAGTACCTGTTTTCTGCCCCGATGTGACGAGCGAGACAATCTCTTTTTGTTGCTAGGGTGTTAATTTTGGGCGGCGTCCACCACCCAACCATCCTGGCGTGCCGCTGCAAGTCCACTCTTTGTCCGTTCACGAAGCATGGCACGTTCAAATTCAGCAAAGGAGCCAACGATCTGCATCATCATCCTTCCTGCCGGGGTGGATGTGTCAATATTTTCGGTAATGCTGCGGAAATCAGCCCCCATGTTTTCAATCTTCTCCAGCATCAGCAATAAACCCTTGAGAGAGCGGGAACGACGGTCCAGTATTCATACAATAACCTGATCACCTTTGCGTAACTGCTGCAAAAGCCGTTGTAACTCGGGGCGATCCCATCGTCCGCCCGATGCTTTTTCCTGGAGTATCAGTTCACACCCGGCTGACTTTAATGCTGATATCTGAGCCTGAGTACCCCACTCCTGTGCCGAAACCCGGACATAATCGATGAGCATAATTGTGATTTCCTGTTGCCATTTGTTTTTATATTGCAATACATATTTCGCAATGCACAAGACCGCATCGTGACATTGGCAAAAGGAGGTTGCATAAACGAACGTTTTTGCGTGAGTGTGGGGAAAAGAAAAGTTGGCAGTTATCGCCGCTACCCGGTCACTACCCCAAAAAGATGTTATCCCTGTTTTGTTTTTACGCGATTACCTTCGGTATTACTCTCCCCCAGCCCTTCAGAAAAGATCGTTCTACAGTCGGCACGCAATAGAATCTGCCTGGGTGAAATGCATAAAGCCTCTGAGCCGCTGCGAGTGCGCATTCCCGGCTCAGGATAAAAAAAGGCAAGAGAATAAATTGACAGGAACTGTCCGTCGGAAAACGAAGGCAGGTGAGAAAAATAAAACGAAAAGCCAGCAGGATTCATCTCTGCTGGCCAATGAAAAGGAACGGCGTTACGCTTTTTTGTACCAGGAGGACTCTTCCATTTCGACATTAAGGAAGTCTTCACAACCGCTCACGTCTCCTTTCCGCAACTCCTCCAGCGCGTCAGCGACGGTACGGCGCTCAAGTACATCCAATGAAGCCTGTTCAGCCTCATCCACAATCAGCTTAAAATACCAGCATGCGTTGGCACTCACGACACAACGCGCTGCGACATCAGGGCGAGCGGCCCAGATTCGTTTATCTTCGATAACGGAGACGTAAATATCACGCAAAGTGATTTTGTCAGGCGCACGCCCAAGATGAATGGAACCGTTACGGCCCAGTGTAGAAACAATGATGCCGTCGCGGGTCAGCGGAACCATCAGTTTACGAATAAAACTGGGATTGGCTTCTAATCCATACGCCAGAATAGCGCTGGTAGAACGTTTTTCAACTTGCTCCGCCATCGCTATGCAAAGGACCATTTGCAGAGCAGTCGGAAAGCGACAATCTATCATATTATCATCCTGGTACGGCGAATCTTGTTCTTTTTTGCGCCGCTGCTGTGATTAACCAATGTTAAATAATATAACAAATACTATTGCTTTTTAGAAGGCAGCCTCCGGTGCTATGGCACATATTCATAATTTATTCCACCCTTCCCTGTGTGGAGTTACGCAAAATCGGTCTGAATACTCGTGAATTTAATTGATTTTTAAGAGAATATTTATATATTCGACTTATCAGGAATAATGTTATCTCTGCGCATTACTGAGAGGATTGTAGAGTGGATGGCCGCTCAGACCCGGCACCTGAAAGAAAAAATCACCTTGTGACATTCTTTGGTTTAATTCTACGGATAAATAAAACACAATACCGCCCTAAATGTGATCATCATCACTTTACGAGTGTTAATGGTTGCAAACGAGCAACCCTAATCTTTTTTACTAGCCCAAAAACCCAATGCAACCACAAACTGTTTCGCGTAAGGCAGCCTGGCTTCGTGTTGTGCTGCTTTCCATTGCTGCTTTTATTTTCAACACGACTGAATTCGTCCCGGTAGGCTTACTCTCCGATATTGCGGCTTCGTTCTCTATGAACACGGCTGACGTGGGCTTCATGCTGACGATTTATGCCTGGGGTGTGGCATTGATGTCGTTACCGCTAATGCTGGCAACACGTAACGTCGAGCGCAGAATGTTGCTTAGTGTTATCTTCGCACTGTTTATTGCCAGCCATATCCTTTCCATTTTTGCGTGGGGATTTGGCTCTCTGGTGGTTTCACGTGTCGGGATCGCACTGGCGCACGCTATTTTTTGGTCGATCACTGCATCACTGGCAATTCGCGTCGCGCCCCCAGGCAAAAAAACTCAGGCATTAAGTATGCTGGCTACCGGGACCGCCCTGGCGATGGTGCTGGGCGTGCCACTCGGACGCATCATTGGACAATACCTGGGATGGCGTATGACATTTGGTGTGATTGCCCTTTCCGCGCTGTCGTTGATGTTAATCCTGACTAAATTGCTGCCAAGGTTACCCAGCGAGCACAGTGGCTCACTTGGCAGCGTACCGATACTGTTTAAACGACCCGCGCTGGTTAGCCTCTATTTACTAACGATAGTCGTGGTGACAGCACACTATACGGCCTATAGCTATATCGAGCCATTTATGCAGGCGGTGGCAACGATGGACGGCAATTTCACCACTTTCCTGTTACTGATCTTTGGTGCCGCGGGTATTTTTGGCAGCATTATTTTCAGCGTGTTCGGCAATAGATTCCCCTCAGGGCTGCTGATAGGTGCCATTAGTCTTATCACGCTCTGCATGGGATTACTGTTATTTGCTGCCATCCGCCCCACCGCCATTTCCATCCTTTGCATTCTTTGGGGAATGGCAATGATGATGATAGGGCTCGCGATGCAGGTTCGGGTACTTTCACTGGCATCGGATGCCACAGACGTCGCCATGTCTTTGTTTTCCGGCATTTACAATATTGGTATTGGCGCCGGCGCGCTGCTGGGAAATCAGGTGAGCACCTATCTAAGCATCGCGGATGTTGGCAACATTGGCGCACTGATCGGCCTGTTTGCGCTGTTCTGGTGTATTTTTATCTTCCAGCGTTACCCACAGTTACGCAGTAATGGATAAAATAGCCGCCGCCTGGCCTGATTAGATGTTCCCCTCTTGCAGGGCACTGGCGATCGGGCAACACATCTCAAGCTTTTTCGGGGTATAACCCCGTTCAAGCAGCCAAAACCACTGCCCATTTTCCGCGGGGGCTAATCCCATATCCCTGTAACCATCCCGGTATAAATATGGGAGCAGCGAAAAGCTCGCCGCATCAATACGCACATATAAATAAATGACCCGATTGATTGGGAGCAAAGCGATCTCTGATAGCGTTGCTAACGACAGATTAGTCAGCGTAATATCCAGACGCTCCTCGCTCACAACGCGCTTGACGGCAGGTATTGACCTCGTCCCGGGGGTAAGTTGTTGCGTTACACCAAACTTTTCAGCCAATAACGCAGGCCAGCCATCATGCTGATAATCCAACACGCTAAGTGGAACAGGCCGTGGTTGAAGCGGTAATACGCCGAGGATCACGCTCTCTCTTCCTTCCGGCTCAAAAGGCGAAAACACATAATCCCGGAGCAATGCTGTCGAGTGAAAACCCAGTGCTTTGGCCAGTCGTTGCGTGTATGTATGGCTGGATACCATTTTCATAGTCAACGTGTCCAACCCCAATTTATCCGCCTTACGACATAAATATTTTCCCAGTGAGGTCACCACACCTCGATTCCTGACGGATGGATGAACCACGCACATTGCCAGTTCTGCGATTTTTTCTTTCCCCGGACAGGGTAATAACGCCGCATGGCCGACGATACTATCGTGCAGTTCGGCCACCGCGCCATGCCAGTATCCCTGAGTATTGCGATAGCAAATCATCGCGGGATGATAGATATCAGGATAAACGTAACGGCCCCCGTAAACGAGCTGAAACAGCGCAGTAATGCTCTCCGCGTCCCTCTCCTGAAAAGCCCTGATGATCATATCCATAATCCCCTTACACGCGATAATCACGTTTATCGATGACGCGTTGTAATTTTCCCGTTCGGGGATTGAGGATAAGATCGGCTTGTCCACACCATTCAACGTGAAAGAAGATCTCCCTGGCTTCGATCATTTCTGCAATAGCATGATCCTTTTCCGCTAATACCATTAGTAGTCTTTCGGCAAGCAACTGATTGCCGGCTATTGCGATGCGTAACGTAAGATAATCGCAACGGCTATGGTTCTCTATCAGGAGCTGCCAGTGGCAGTTACCCACCGTTTCACTGATAAACGCGCCAATCTCATCGGGGAAAAGTGAGGCATATCCCACCCGCAAACGATAACCAAGGCTACTACGTCCCTGTAAAACAAATTTACGGCCCGGGCCTCCAGGAGGCTCACGCCAGGCGGCCATATCACCAGTTGGATAACGAATTAGTGGCATCAGCATACGCGTTAGATTTGTGACCACCAGCATGCCGGTACGATCGTTCTCATCAACAGCCTCGCCCGTCGCCTCATCAATGATCTCGACAATCGTCTCTGGTTCAAACACCCGATGTTCACCCGGAAGACAATCACGCGTGCTGGCACCAATCAACCCGGCATCTACGCTGGCACAGCCTATCGAAGTCACTCGCGCTTTGGGAAAAGCGACCGCAAGTTGCTGTAACTGCTCGGTAAAAACACTTTCGCTACCGTACAGAATGGTAGAGATAGCCGGTAGCTGAAGATTCTGATCCGCCAGTTCAGTTGCATAGCGAAGCAAGGTTGCCGGAACGCCTGCCAGTACCGTGATCCCGTGCAAAGCTATCTGTTCGGTGAGCGTCGATGATTGAATCGCCCCGGTGAAGGGGTATTCGCACACGGGGATTTCCATGTGCGAAAGTGCACCATGGATGAATAAAAAACTGGCGTAAAGATCGCCTGCGAAAAACAAATTGGCGACTCGTGCACCAGGCAATAGTTGGCTGGATAGGCTACGACCGAAGCTGGTAATGAAAGTACGCCACTCATGGCGGGTATAGACAGATAATTTACCTCCGCCGGTCGTCCCGCCGGTCTTAAATACAATGCCTTCGCTCACGGGTTGAGTCAGTACAGGCCAGCTTTCCAGTCCGCAATTTCCCGTCCAGTACTCTTCAGGATTGATTATTGGCAGGTCAGCGATTTTCCACCCGTTCATCGGTAGATGACGGAAATGCTGGCGGTACCACGGGGAATAGCAACGGGCCGTATTCACCAATTGTTCCAGACGGAATGTTTGTTCGCCAGCGTTTGGATAAGGAAAATATGGCACAGAATCGTGATTATTAATCGGCGTGGTCATGTTCAAAATATCCCTATAATTTACAAAGCAGTGACTTAATGGCGTATATCAATCACCAGCGGAGTTTTACCGCTTTGCGGATGGCGCTCAAACTGTACAAACGATCGACTTATCACCTGAAATTCCAGTAATTCCGCCTCCAGCGCCATTGCCAGTTCCGGGTCTGCGCACACTCTCTGTTTCACCTGCTCCACATCGCCTTCTGCCAGCAAGCGTATGCGCTCCAGCCCACTCTCAGGATTGTGCTCAAGGATCATCTGCACGGGCACAGCAGCCAGCGTTGCCAGATGCTGTGGCTGGATAAACATTGTGCCGATACGCACAAGATGGCCGTGACGGCCTAATAGTTCGAAACGAGGACTAAGGGCACCACAACGGCATTTTCCTTCAACCCAACGCCCGGTATCCCCAATGTCATAACGAATAATATTCTGACCTTCTCGCGCGATTGAGGTAAATAACAGACGACCCGCAAGGCCAGGTGCGACGGGTTCGTCACATTCAGCATCAACAATTTCCAGCCACTGAATATCCGTCATTAGATGGAAAACACCCTCAGGGCTCGCACTGCACGCGTGTCCCAGGGGGCCGGCATCAACCGAACCATAGAGTGCCGAACGAATAGTTTTCACACCAAATTCGCGAATATATTCACGCTGGGAAATGCCCATATGTTCACCTCCCAGCATCAGCTTCCGAATACCACCATAGTGACGCAGCAAAGCCTCTTCCCGTTTAAATAGCTGATATAAGGTGCTTGGCATGCCGACGAGGGTATCGATGCCCTGACTCACAATAATGCGGGCGATGTTGCCATAATCGTCATCGTGCGGTCCGCCCATTGGATAGTGTGTGGTGCCCATTTTTTCGAGCACGGTGAAGAAACTCAGCAAACCGCCATAAAGATTGCCGGCATACATCAGGTTCAGCACTTTGTCTTTAGCCGGGTCCAGGCCTGCGGCAAATAAACCGGCGGCGGCTGACGCCATCTGAAGGTGATAATCACGGTAAGTAAAACCGGCGAGTTTAGGTACGCCGCTGCTCCCCCCGCTGCGAAAGAAGAGCTGGGCATCCGGCTGTATAGAACCATTAAGAAATGCAGCGTTGTCCATAATAGGTTGAAGAGCAGGCAATACGGGGGGGGGCGGATTGAAATCAAGTGAAACCTGTCGTGGCAGCATATCCGCATTCAGGGTGACGGAGACGCGACGGGCAAGCTGACTCAGCGCATACATACCATCATGCGGTTCGCCGCTGTAACTCTCATGCATGCCAGAAATTCCGGTGATTCGACTCACGCCAGCCGCCAATAACAGTTGGCTAAGAGGCACAATATCAGGTTCGCTGGCAGCCAGACCGCAGGTTTGCAAGTGTGTTCGCCAGATACGCAGTGTCGGAATCAGTTTTTGTCTCGGCAAAGGGCGCAGCAAAATTGTGCGATACAGGGGTGAAGGTTCCATTGCTGTCGTGAGTTGCAGAATGATGCGCCAGCCCTCACCTACCCAGAAATCATTACCGGCGTCGGCAAAAATCGTATCCAGCTGAGAGAATGCGAGCATGCTGGTTATATCGGCAGCCGCTTTTTCATCCGGAATCACCGGTTGCCATTGTGAATGTCGGTTTTGCATCGCCTGCGCCAGTTGGGATCCGATATCCTGTAGCGTTGACCTTTCTTCGGTATCCACAAATACGATTTGTGGGCTGGAACAGGCCATCTGGTCAAATCGGCAGATCTCATCAGCGAGTGCCTCCAGAACCGATGCATTGACAGCATCCGGCATTAACCAGGCAAAACTGATTTTATGTCCCCAGGGGATCCAGCGACATCCTCCCGGTAACTGCTGACGAATGGCATCAAGCGCAACATCCCCTCCCCAGGCAGAAACGCCATCAGCGTAGCGCAGCAGCAAGGGAAGATCATGAGTTGCCACAGGTACAACGGCAATAAACCGCACCAATTCCCCCGAACTATCACAGTGGATGAACGCCTTAAGCAGTTGAAGTGTTAGCCCCTGTTCGCTGGAACTCAGGCGCAGCCAGTTAATGTTACCAACCAGTAAACTCTCGATTACGGCGAAAAAAGGAAGTAATTCTGCATTGGCGGGTGTGATATGCACGACAACGCCCAACGGGCGCCAGCTCTCGAATCGAGGCATTTGATAGTCAGGGCGGCGAAGTGAGAATGGACTATCGCCCAGCTCGTGTTCAAGCTTTGTACGTAAGGCCTTTGGTTGGCAAAACTGGCAGATTTCAATCCGCGATGCAACATCCAACTCGGGTAAAAAAGTGGCGTTTTGCAACTGTCTGACAAACTGCTCGGCACAGGATAGTAAGATTTCAGTCCGAAGAGGCTGACTCAGTGTGTCGTTGAGATCGGCGGTTAATAAGGCGATGAGCTGTTCCGACGACAATGTTGAATACACTGTTCCCTGAATAAGATACATATTATTTCTCCTGAATCAGCTCAGAGGCAGCCAGTGCGCAGCTCCGTGCGTTTTGATTGCTGGCGCGCCCAATCAGATCGAACCAGTCAGTTTGCAACTCACAGTGACATTCATCCCCACGATGGAGTGTTGCAAGATCGCTCATCACGATGCTGTGGGCCGGGCAGGAAGTGATATAGGGGGAAACGAACTGGATAAAACCACGCTGACCGTAATCTCTTACTTCAAATGTGCGGGTGTCACGTATCCATGCGCGGGCATAGACCGGAAGATGAAAATGATGCTGGCTGCACTCAACGTACGGAACACAATGCTCCACAGAACCATACCCATCCCGGCAGCGAATATCTGCTATTCCGAGTTGCTCATTAAGGCGAGCATAGAATTCACGTTTAGAAATTTCCACGTCGGCATGTGTTTTCCAGCCGCCGCCAAAAAAAGTCAAAGATTCAGGATGTAAATTGAGCCAGGGCAAGCGCATTTCACGCATGCGTTCGAGTACAAACCACATAAATGCCGGGAAACCCAGAATCCGAACCGGCAAACCTTCCTCAGCAAACTCTTGCAGAGCGCGAATCACACCAAAAGGATCGAATTCATGGCCTTTACCAGTCTGTCTGAGCGCATAAGCTACTCGATTGACAGGAGCATACTTACACAGAAACTGATCGGTATAAGCTGTCCCGAGTGTTATGACATCGAGCGGTTCGTAACTCAGCAGGAGGTAATTGCAAGGAATATCGGGCGTTTCCCAGCCATAATAACGAAAGATATGGTCAACCATTCCTTGGGCCGCAGATATGCTGCGTTCATCATAACGCATCCGACTTTTTTGACCGCTAGTACCTGAGGAGGTAAGTTCTAATGCATCATAACCGGACTGGCTTAACAGCAAGTTTTTTTTGAAATAGTTGGCAAAAACCGGGGGAACTTGATGCCAGGATGTAATATTCGATGCATCTGCTCTGATGCCATGGTGAGCCAGCCATTTCGAGTAACCCGCTGTATTCTCGACGTGAAAGGCGACGATTTCACGCATCGCGATATCAAAGAGCCTATCTGTATAAGTATCCTTTTGATAAGGATGCGTCATTGCACAAAGAGCATTAACGCCTGAAATATTCATTCCGCTATCCTTCCTTAGTAAAAATGTCCGTTGATTACCAACCTATGTAGTTTGTTAACGCTGTTTGTGCGCCCCTCGCTCGCTAAAAATATAAATAATCAGGCATACCGATATCAGTCCAGGAAAAAAAACGGAAATGATATAAGCATGGAGACTATTACCCGCACCCAATGCGGCCAGTAAAGCGCCACCTAATCCAAAAATAGCAACCGATATCATTCCCATCATGGCGGAGACTGCACCTTTACCATCATTACAGGAAAATAAAGTAAGCCGATATAATGTCGTGTTGCATATACCCAAACCAAAGGCGTAAATCGCCATCCCTATAACCAGTGCACTAATATGGTTAAAAAATAAAGTTGTAATCAGTGACAACGCTAGACCTGAAAAAACAGGATAGAGTGACAATGTTAAAATCCGTTCAATGCTAATGCGTTCGGCAATGATATTCAGAACGATATTTCCCGCAATCAGCGAACCAAATACAGGTAATTGCCACACAGCATATTCCATCATGCTCATGCCCAGGTTGTGCACCAGCAATAAAGGAGAAAGCGCTATCCATGCCATCAACGGGAGTCCAGACAAGCCAAGCGCAGTACTGCCGGACATAAATCGCCTGTTGTTTAATAATCCTCCGTAGACACGAGCAATGGCCCGAAGGCAGAGCGGCTGCGGTGCTATTCTGCTGCCATCGTTACGTGTTATACCGATCGTTTCGGGCATAAAGAGCAATAATCCGAACCAACTCAGCGCTGCAAGCATGGCAATAATGATAAAAAGCTCACGCCATGTCATAAAGGAGAGCAGGAAACTGCCCGCCAGCGGGCCAAATAATGGTGAAAGCAAAGCAATATTAGAAAAAATAGCAATCAGGCGTATAGCATTGGACTCATTGAAACCTTCCTGAAGAGCCGGATAACTGACCGTCACCACAAACCCCAGCCCTATTCCCTGAATAAAACGCAACATGGTAAACAGATTAATATCGCTCACCCAAGGCGTGATAAAGCATGAAAACGTATAAAGGGCGCAACCAAAAAGCAATAACGGACGACGACCAAATCGGTCGGACAGCGGACCAATAAGCCACTGGAAAGCAACCCCACCAAGCAGGTAAGCATTAAGCGACCACGGCACATAATTAGGTCCAGCATGTAAATCGGAAACGACGGACAACATGCCAGGCATGACAACGTCGCTGCCTGCATAGGTTAATAACTCAAACAGCGAAAGCAGTAGGCAGAATATCAGTGCATGCCGCGATGAAATCGGGAGTAATGAACTAAACATATATCCTTGTCTTAGCTCTTAACAATACCATGAACTTACAATACCACACTATATGTGTGGTTTTTATTTAAAGTAAATGGAATTACATCAACAACATGTAACGCAGGATCGGATAGTGTTTCAATGTGTAATATAATAATTATCTGATAACTTGCTCACAACGGCGCTGGTCAAGATTATGGTATTTCCGGCTAGAAGGATTCTGTCCCCGCTATAAAAAAAAGCACCGTCGATCATTACTGATTGACGGTGCCTTTTAACGCTGACTGGCACTTAGTTATAGATTACCGCTGTGCCATGTAGATTGTTCCGACCAGAGGTCGAAGTGATGCGGAAAGACTTTGCGCCTGCCGCCTCAGCTTTCACGGCCAGTTGGTTTTCCAGCGAAGACAAATTACTGCTGCCAGTTGCGCTGATGACGCCAATTTTTTGTTGATCCGCCGGAGCGGAGTTCACTTCCTGAGCAGCAAAACCAGCAAACGAAACACTACTCAGTACCAGAGCGATAACAGCAGATTTAATGTTTTTCATGATATTCACCTAATTTTTAATTTAATTTTTAATGTTGAATTTGTTAATGGCAGCTTACTGATAAATCACTGCTGTTCCGTGTAACAGGTTCTGGCCAGCAGCGGAGGTGATACGGAAAGATTTAGCACCTGCCGCATCGGCTTTCTCATTCAGCTGCGCTACCAGTGAATCAAGGTTGTTACTGTTGGCAGATACCACGCCAATTTTGTGCTGTTGTTGTGGCTCACTTGAAACTTGTTCAGCGGCAAATGTTCCAAATGACATAGCGATCAGGGTGGCGGCTGCGATTGATGCTTTTACGTTTTTCATGTCTAATCTCTCTAAATTCGGTTAATCGGTTGTCTGCGTCGTTATTAAGTTAACGATCGATAACTAAATGCTAAACCTCTCCCGCACCTGCCGTCAATATTATTTTTTAATGATCGTTAATTTAATTGGTATCATGATGATTTATCTGGATTTAAATTTTTATCCGTACAATTTTAAAGTTCATTTCAACGCCGTAATGCCCCTGGTATCCGAACTGTTTTTAGACGTGGATCCCGCTATGCACTCGTGAGGCTTGATTATTTTTATAATGATCGGTAATTTAATTTAGGTGTTGTAAGAGGTAAAGTGAGGTCATATGACTATCAATCAGGATGTTTGTGTGAAAAAAGGCCGGGGAAGACCGAAACTTTTCGATCGTGAAACCGCTCTTGATAAAGCCCTCGAACTGTTCTGGGCTCATGGCTACGAAGCCACGTCATTATCTGATTTGGTGGAAGCCACCGGCGCAAAAGCGCCAACGCTTTATGCTGAGTTTGAGAATAAAGAAGGCCTGTTCCGCGCGGCGATGAATCGTTATATCGAAAAGTTTGCTGAGCTGCGTAAAGCAGAACTCGCCTGCCCTGAGAGAACGGTGGTACAGGGAATAGAAAACTATTTTCGTACAACGGCCGCTTGTTTTACCGATGGTAAGAAACCCGCTGGTTGCTTTTTCATCTGTACATCAACCGCGCTTTCATCATCTTCCGGTGAAGTCGCCGAAATGCTGCGCGCCCGCCATAACCTGCAGGAAACGACCCTGTATGAGTTTTTACTTCATCGCCAGCAACAGAATGAACTGCTGCCTGAAGCTGATGTGAAAGCGATATCGCGTTATTTATCCTGCGTGCTTCAGGGGATGTCGGTGCGTGCGCGTGAAGGCGCGACGTGCGGCGAGCTGGATGAGATTGTTGATACCGTGCTGCATTTGTGGCCAACGTTAAGTCAAATGACTGCCACAACCACGGATTAATACCCGATGGAATGGACGGAAAAGTGACGGTTAACTCTACGCTGTTTACTCTCCTGTCACGAAAAACTATAACACGCCGGATCGCATACTGCGACCCGACGCGTATTAAGGCATCAATCGCTCACGCGCACTAAACGTCATTCAGTCAAATCCGCTACCGTTGCTGTCGGCCCATTTTTCTGTACCGATTCGATGCCCTTATCACGGGCCTGGGTTGAGCTGTACATTTCACTTTGACCAATCACCTGATGGTTGGCTGCTTTTAACGTGAAGTAAGGTGCACCGTTGTTCGCTTCCAGCCGGTGGTAATTGTTATCATTAGCGGCGTGTTTTTTAACAGAATCAATACCATTCTGGCAGCCAGATTTGCTGACATAACCTTCGCTGGATAAGATCACCTCACCATTGCCGGCTTTAAGTCGGAAATAAAATTGCCCGTTTTTACCGCTGAAAATTTCGTATTTTGCACTCATAATTATTGCTCCTGCAGTGAGAAAAATAACGGAATGTACAAGCAGGAAGACCGCAGCACCCACTCATCTGTGCGTACGGCTAAGGCACCTGCAACGTTAGCGTATAACTTGCGATAAACGCTTTCCTGATAGGTGTTAATTCGCCTTCAAGTGTTGATGCTAAACGGGAAATCGTCAAATGCGCCATCAAAATATGCCGGACACCTCTTTCTCCGCGTCCGGCACGCCGGAAGAACGCTACTTCACATCAACCTGATAGAAAATATGCTTGCCGAAAGGATCAATTTCATAACCGGAGACGTCCTTACGCACCGGCTCGAAAATCGTTGAATGTGCGATCATTACCGCCGGAGCCTGCTCATGCATGATCTGTTGAGCCTGCAGATAAAGCGCGACGCGTTTATTGTGATCCTGCTCGGCGCGGGCCTCAGTAATCACTGCTTCAAACGGTTTGTAACACCATTTAGATGAGTTAGATCCCCCTTCCGCCGACGTGCAGCTAAACAGCGGCCCAAAGAAGTTATCCGGATCGCCGGTTGCAGTAGTCCAGCCCATTAGCGCAGCCTGGTGTTCACCGTTTCTGACGCGCTTCAGATATTCCCCCCATTCGAAGCTAATAATGTTGGCTTTTACACCAACTTTTGCCCAATCAGCCTGAATCATTTCGGCCATGCGTCGGGCATTCGGATTATAAGGGCGCTGCACCGGCATAGCCCACAGATCGATGGTGGTTCCCTGCGCTAAGCCAGCCTCTTTCAGCAGTTTTTTCGCCTGTTCCGGCGCATACTCATAATCCTTGAGGTCCCGATCAGCACTCCAGACATCAGGCGGTAATATATTCTTAGCCACCGTGCCGGTTCCCTGGAATACTGCATCAATAATCGCGGGTTTATTAATCGCCATGGTCAACGCCTGACGCACTTTGACATTATCAAACGGTGCTTTTTGGGTGTTAAAGGCAAGAAAACCAGTATTCAGCCCGGCTTTTTGCATCAGCGCCACATCGTTGTTTTGCCGCATGCGCTTAAGATCGGCCGGATTGGGGAACGGCATCACCTGGCACTCATTTTTTTCCAACTTTGCATAGCGCACTGAGGCGTCAGGCGTGATCGAAAAAACGATACGATCCAGTTTTGCTTTCCCTTGCCAGTAAGCGGGAAATGCCCGATAGAGAATTCGTGAATCTTTCTGATATTGTGCCAACTCGAACGGACCGGTACCAATCGGTTCCATATCCACCTTCTCAGGTGTCCCTGCTTTCAACATGGCATCCGCATATTCTGCAGAGTGTATTGAGGCGAAATACCACGCTAAATCAGCGAGGAAAGGTGCCTCTGCATGTGATAGCGTGAAGCGGACGGTATTGTCGTCCACCTTCTCAATGTTTTTAATTAACGAGCCAAACTCAAGGCTTTCAAAGTTAGCGTACACGCCACCCGAGATAGCGTGATACGGGTTATTGGGGTCTTTCTGCCGCATAAAAGAAAAAATCACATCGTCGGCATTAAAATCACGCCCGGGTCTGAAGTTTTTATTGCTGTGAAACTTGACCCCTTTACGAAGATGAAAGGTATATTCCGTTCCATCCGTGCTGATATCCCAGCTTTCCGCCAGGCTGGGCTGAAGCTCAGTGGTGCCCGTTTTAAAATCGACTAATCGGTTGAAGATTGGTACGGCGCTGGCGTCAACGCTGGTGCCGGATGTGTATATTTGTGGGTTGAAGTTTTCCGGCGAACCCTCTGAGCAGAACACCAATGCTTTGGCTGATGCTGTTGATGCCAGCGCTAACGTTAGCGCCGCCAGCGCAAATCGTGTAACCGGTTTTTTCATTTCCATCCCCGCGTCCTCGCTAAGTGCTGATACTGCTATACGTAATAAAAAGTAATATTCCTCTCATTAATAACACTCTTTTCCTTCAAAGTATTAGTGAGCTGCTTCAAGAAGACAATAAAACAGGTTGCCATTTAACGACGGAGTCGGTACGTATAACAAATGAACATCCCCAACACTGAAAGGAACGGTTATGTCACGGGATTTGGTTAACCAGCTTACGACCCGCTTTTATCGCTATTTGGCCGTCACCAGCCAGAGCGATGCAACAGCAACCACCTTGCCAAGCACGCCTGAGCAGCATGCAATGGCGAAAATGCTTGCCGATGAATTGCGAGAAATGGGGCTCCAGGAGGTGGTTATTGACCAGAATGCGACGGTGACCGCAGTAAAACCCGGTAATTGCCCTGCCGCACCGCGCATCGGTTTTATTACCCATATTGATACGGTCGATGTTGGACTTTCGCCGCATATCCACCCACAAACACTGCGTTTCGAGGGCGATGATCTTTGTCTGAATAAAACTCAGGATATTTGGCTGCGTACCAGCGAACATCCTGAAATTCTTGCCTATAAGGGGCAAGAGATCATTTTTAGCGACGGTACTAGCGTATTGGGTGCAGATAACAAGGCAGCGGTTACCGTCGTGATGACGCTGATGGAAAATCTCAGCGGCAAACATGGCGATATCGTGGTGGCATTTGTACCCGATGAAGAGATCGGTTTGCGCGGTGCGAAAGCACTGGATGTGCAATCACGCTTTAATGTTGATTTTGCCTGGACCATTGATTGCTGCGAACTGGGTGAAGTGGTTTATGAAAATTTTAATGCCGCTGCCGCAGATATTCGTTTTACTGGCGTGACTGCGCACCCGATGTCAGCGAAAGGCGTACTGGTGAACCCTCTGCTAATGGCCCATGATTTTATAAGCCAGTTTAGCCGGCTGGAAACCCCGGAAAACACGGAGGGTCGCGAAGGTTACACCTGGTTTAATGATATCACTGCCAACGCGAATGAAGCCCGTCTGAAAGCATCAATTCGCGATTTCGATTTGGCTACGTTTGAGCAGCGTAAACAACGTATTGCCGAAGTAGCTGAAGAAATTGCCGCGCGATACCCCTCCGGCCGGGTGGAATTTACCCTTAGCGATACCTACAGCAATATCAGCAATGCCATTACTGATGACCGCCGCGCTATCGATTTGATTTTTACCGCATTGGAAGCGTTGGATATTGAGCCAAAGGTGATACCGATGCGTGGGGGTACTGACGGCGCAGCGCTATCCGCAAAAGGATTACTGACACCAAACTTCTTTACTGGTGCTCACAACTTTCACTCCAGGTTCGAGTTTTTACCGATACCCTCATTTGTCAAATCGTATCTGGTGGCAGAAAAACTCTGCTTATTGGCGGCAAAGTAATCCTCAGTGTCGGCAGTCTGGTGGGCTGCCATCACATTAATGTCTTTGACTCTGACTTCACGCTGCATCAATTTGCGCAAAGAATTTCTTCGCCAGCGATGTAACCGTGATGTCCTGTTGAACTTTAGCGATTGCAATATCGAACATTAAGGATGTTCCGCCTCTTCTCCCCAAGCGCGTCGCGTGATTATGTAGTTCATAAATATACTGAACGACTTCATCAAAGAAATTGAGTATAAAAAAGCCATAAGAATTTACATAATGCAGCCGAATGCCAATCTGAGATTGAAGGAATTACGATGTTTAGTGCGGTAAATAACGGATTTTCGCGTCTGTTTGATCATCCCAATTTGGGCAAGTTATTTTTACGGTTAACGTTTGGTATTTTGCTGATTTTTCATGGCGAAGCCAAGATACAGAATGGCGTCGGCTGGATTGCCAAGTTATTAGCCGCTCATGAACTGCCTGCATTTATTGCCTACGGCGCTTACATCGGAGAAATTGTTGCACCCGTGATGATTATCATCGGTCTGTTAACCCGTCCGGCAGCTTTTGTCATTGCGGTCAATATCGCAATAGCCACTTTGCTGGTGCAGACTGGCGCTTTCTGGTCACGTACTAACGTGGGTGCCTGGGCGTTAGAAACAGAAGCTCTCTATTTCTTCGGTAGCGTGGCCATCATGCTGCTGGGGGCCGGTAGATATACGTTAATACGCAATCCTCGCTGGCAGTAGCATCTCTAAATGCTGAACGGGCGGGTATCGCTACCCGCCCGTTCGTCTATACTAATCCACAGCTTTGTTTACTGGCATACTCGTGCGCGGCATACAGCGCAATTTCATCCTGTACCACAGCGCCAAGTGCAGCTTCAAACTCCTCACGGCTGGCGCGTCCCTGTGAGGATGCCTGATTATCCCCCAGATTTGACTGGAAAATACCCGCCGCGCTGACGGGTAGGAAATCCTCATACACCAGTGGATTGGCGACCAGATATCCCTCGGCAATTAAAACTTCCACATCTTCACCCACCGCTATCCCCCTGCTTTTCCCTTTTTCTGTCAGCGCATATTCATACCATGCCAGTTGTTGCTGACGTAATGTCACATCATCATCGGGAAATTCAGTAAAAACGCTGGACAAATGGTCTTGGTGCTGCTGATTCTCCTTTCCGCTCCCTGCGGCGGCTAGCAGACGGTCGTAAAGTTCGCGGCCTTTATGCGTTAGTGCGACGCCGCGCTGTTCAATTTCCCCAAAGCGTGCGGTATGCGTCCCGGGATGGTCATCGCTAAATCTGACAGGTTCATCCAGCGCCTTAAAGCTGGTTTGCCGCAGCAAAACGGGAACTGTCCGGCGCGGTGGTCCTTCAATAATGGCTTTGGGCGTGATGCCATACTGCGGCATTAATGCCTGAACACGATCGATGTCCAGCGTACGTGGCGTAAGGTGGTTAATATGGCATCCGGGAAAACAGACAACATCTGCAATCAGACGATGTTGTTGGTGCAACGCCTGATAGGTTTCGCTGTCCACCGTCGTTTGTTGGTGCCAGCGAAAGGTTTCCAGCGATTGCGTAACAAATTCTTCCACCTGCGCGGCATCGAGCCCACCCTGCAGTTGATGTAATTTTATCAACTCACGGCAACGTGGCGTAAAAATATCTCTTGCGGAGAGGATGTCTGCAGCACGCTGACGTAATGTGTCATCTTCGATCAGATCCAGCCGCAGCAATGAGGTGAATAGACGAAACGGGTTACGTTTTAAGGCCGCTGGCGTTGTTGGACGAAATGCCGTTGAATGTACGGGTACACCAGCTTGTGACAAATCATAATACCCCACAGGATGCATGCCCATAATGGCGAACAACTGGCGTAATGTGCTGAGTTCCTCGGCGGTACCGACTCGGATAGCGCCATGACGTTCAACACTAAGGCGCGCCAGATCGCCAGCCTGATTCAGACGGGTGGCCAGTAGAGGATCGCTTTCCAATATCTGCTGGTTAACCTCAGCAACTAACGATAATAATACACCGTACTGCGGCACTTCTTGCTGATACATGGTCGACATTGCCTGCGAAAAACGTTCGCGAATGTCATCTGCATGGACCCACTTCCTGTTTTGTTCACTCATTTTGATCGCCTTTACTCACTTTACGGGTTGCTGCAAATGTAAGGTATTGTCAGTTATCTGGGAAATATTTTGTTAAATTTGTGATCGCGGCATCAACCATAAGTTTTTTAACCCCACTAACAGTTTCATTATTGGGGATATTTTATACAATCCGCGAGAATGTTAACAAAAATTTGCAATAAGGTTAACAAATTCAATAACTGCCTCTTGCTTCGCCTCTTCAGACCTCACTAACCTAAAGTATGAATAAAAATTACGTTTTTAATCAGCGCATTCGATTGCGCCATCTTCATACCTTTGTCGCAGTTGCACAGCAAGGTACGCTGGGTCGCGCGGCAGAGACGCTAAGCCTTAGTCAACCTGCGTTATCAAAGACGCTAAATGAACTGGAGGAATTGACGGGTGCCCGCCTGTTTGAACGTGGGCGCTTAGGAGCGCAACTGACCACGATGGGCGAACAATTCTTAACGCACGCAGTAAAAGTGCTTGATGCGCTCAACCATGCCGGCCAGTCGTTCAGTAGTCCTATCGGCGACCGCCCGGTTATTTTGCGTGTGGGGGCCCTAACCACCGCAGCGATGGGAATGCTGCCTTCTATCCTCGATCGTTTTCATCAGCTGCAACCGCAGGCTACCGTGCAAGTTGCGACCTTACATAACAACGTTCTGCTGGCAGGCTTGAAAGCCGGCGAGTTTGACGTCGGCATTGGTCGGATGGGGGATACCGACATGATGGCGGGACTAACTTATGAGCTCCTGTTCCTTGAATCGCTCAGGCTGGTAGTACGTCCTAATCATCCATTATTAAGTGACAACGTCACCTTATCACGGGCATTGCAATGGCCCGTTGTAATCTCACCTGAAGGCACTGCTCCACGGCGAATTGCACAATCCATGATGGATGCACAGGGCTGTTCGTTGCCCGCGAACTGTATTGAAACCTCGTCTACGTCGCTGGCACGTCAACTCGCGCAGCGCTATGATTATGTCTGGTTTGTACCGTCGGGCGCGATCAAAGAAGACCTCTTGCATAATTCACTGGTCGCCTTACCTATCGCCTCACATGGGCCGGGAGAACCTGTCGGAATTGTAACCCGTTCAGGCACCCAACATTGTCTGAGCACGGAGATTTTGCTCGCGACGATACGTAAATGTCATTCCGGATGAAATGACGACACAGCCTTATGTTCCGCGTCCGGATGACTCAGGGCGGAACATAAGCCGTGGAGACTATTTACGCCCCCAAAAGCAGGCGTTTTAACGACTACGTTTGGCGTGACGTTCACGGTTATCCTGTCTTGCCTGCTCCGTTTTGCGCATTCCTACATAAATCGCGCCGCTGCCACCATGCCAGGATTGAGCGATACAAAACGTTTGTACATCATCAAACTGCCTTAGCCAGCGGTTAAGATGGCTACGGATAATGTTGGCATGTGATTTATCGTGGAGCCCTTTTCCATGAATAATCAGAAGGTTGCGAAGATTATCTTTCCTTGCCTGAAGCATAAAAGTAAACAGTAACTGACGACAGTTTTTGATAGGTTGTCTCAGCAGGTTGAGACTGGCATCCAGCTCATATTTGCCCAGACGCAACTTGTCCAAAACGCCCTGCTGGATCCCCTCAGCTTTAAATTCAAGCGGCTCGCTTAGCGGCAGCACATCGAGGAAACCTTCGACAAGAAAGTTTTCAGTTTGATCCTGTGGCGTTTTTACGCTGCTAACCACCAGTGAAGGCGATTTTAGCCAGTGTACGCTGGCACACTCTTCCAACGGCTTGACATCGCCCATGGCGTCACGGAACAGATCTTTATCATCAAGATCACCAAGGTTCATAAGCACCTCTTAACTGAAACGTGTAGATCAATGAATGTAATGCAATCAGGCAAGTCTACCGCACCGTAATACCGATGCCAAAGCGAACAAAAACGTTAAAAATCGACTTTTTCAGCATCAGGATGCCTAATCGTCCCTCTGAAAATGAAAAAGCAAAAATCCGCATTACCTTATCGGAATTGAAGCATTGTCAGCGATAAATATGGGATCGATAATCTAAATATACCCAATTTATCGCTACTTACGCCGCGGAGCGGCCTGCTTAATTGAGTTTGACCAACTAAAATCTTTAACGTCGCTGGCGGGTATTTTTTTCGCTTTTGGCTTACGTGGAACCTTGGGGGGATTAGCCTTCTCTTTTGCCAGTCTCTCCTTCATAACCAGACGTTTTGCTTCTTTCGTCAATTCTTTAAGCTGCTTTGCATCCGGCTGTTTCCCCAATTTGGTTACCAACAGTTGAACCTGCTGTTCAATAAGAATTTTTTCGTTATCAGTAAATTCATTGATTGAGATTTCTTTTTCATTTTTCATTCTATGGTCCACTCTGGGTGATAATTTGACAGCGTAGCGCATGTCAGTTGTTTCTACCGACCTTTATTAAAAAATGGCGCAATGTGACAAATCCGGTGGCGTCGCTACCATAACCCTGAAATTCTGGCATGACTACTATTCTGACGAAAAGGACTGCGCACATGATGGCGATGACATTACTCGAAGACAGTATCGAAACTCCTCTGGGTAAATTAGTGATTATTAGCGATGAACAGCAACATCTGCGTGCCGTCGAATGGGATGAATACCACGAACGCATCATGCGTTTACTTCATATTCACTATGCCGCACAAGGCTTTCGCTTACGGCGGTTAAAGAATGCTGGTGGATTGAGCGCGCAATTATCACGCTATTTTGAGGGGGATTTGGCTGTTATTCAACAGCTTCCCGTTGCAACGAATGGAACGGACTTCCAGCGTGAAGTATGGAAAATGTTGCGAGAGATACCCTGCGGCAGTGTTATGCGCTATGGCGAAATGGCGACTAAATTAGGCAGGCCTGGTGCTGCTCGCGCGGTAGGTGCCGCGAATGGCGCTAACCCCATCAGCGTCGTGGTACCCTGTCATCGCGTTATTGGTGCCAATGGTACCCTCACCGGCTATGCAGGCGGGGTAAAACGTAAAGAGTGGCTGTTAAAACATGAAGGTTATCTGTTGATATAATTTTTTACCGCAGCATCGCTTTATCACTGGTGTCGCACGCCTGACATACATGGGCGTTTTGACTTTTATCATCTAAAGTGAAACATCCTGCAGGCAACTAAAAAACCGATAACGATAGTGTATTATCGCACTTCTCCACCTCAGGAATGGCTATGTTTTTCATAAGAATCAAAAGGATATCATCAAAAAAAGGCATCCTTAACCTTTATGTGCCTAAAACTCATCTGACAAGTTTATTTTTATAGCTAAAAAATGTTAAAATTGACCTTAGTCAATTCATGCCTGAGTGTAAAATTATGATCCCGGAAAAGCGAACAACTATTCGACGTATCCAATCTGGTGGTTGCGCCATCCACTGCCAGGATTGTAGCATCAGCCAGCTGTGTATTCCCTTCACTCTGAATGAGCATGAACTGGACCAGTTGGATAATATCATTGAGCGTAAAAAACCAATTCAAAAAGGCCAGACGCTGTTTAAAGCGGGTGATGAACTGAAATCGCTTTATGCTATACGGTCCGGGACTATCAAAAGTTACACCATCACAGAACAGGGTGATGAGCAAATTACGGGCTTTCATCTGGCCGGTGACCTGGTCGGATTTGATGCCATAAGTGCCGCCCATCATCCCAGCTTTGCCCAGGCGCTGGAAACAGCAATGGTGTGCGAGATACCGTTTGAAACCCTGGACGATCTTTCCGGCAAAATGCCCAGTCTACGTCAGCAAATGATGCGTTTGATGAGTGGGGAAATTAAAGGCGATCAGGATATGATCCTGCTGCTGTCGAAGAAAAATGCAGAAGAGCGCCTGGCTGCTTTTATATGGAACCTCTCCCGCCGCTTTGGCCAGCGTGGTTTTTCGCAGCGTGAATTTCGTCTGACCATGACTCGCGGTGATATTGGTAACTACCTCGGACTGACGGTAGAAACCATTAGCCGTTTACTCGGTCGCTTCCAGAAAAGTGGCATGCTGGCGGTACAAGGCAAGTATATCACTATTGAAGATCATCAGATTCTGGCTGAACTGGCTGGTCAGAGCCATTAATCGCCTGAAAGAATGCCGGAGAAATAATTGTTATTTTATTGATCCGGCAACAACTTTTTCTCTTTTTCCTTTCCCTGTATTGGGCTATCTTTAACCTGACACGCTCAGGTGTAAGGAGAAGCCGTTATGGTTAAGTATCAAAATATACTCGTTGCCATCGACCCTCAGCAGGATGACCAGCCCGCACTGCGCCGTGCGGTGTACCTCAATCAGCGAATTGGCGGAAAAATCAAAGCATTCCTGCCGATTTATGATTTCTCCTATGAAATGACCACCCTACTCTCGCCGGATGAGCGCACCAATATGCGCAAAGGTGTAATTAGCCAGCGTACCGAATGGATCCGCGAACAGGCCAATGCATACTTAGAAGCGGGAGTGGATATTGATATCAAAGTCGTCTGGCATAATCGGCCTTTTGAAGCCATTATCCAGGAAGTGTTAACAGGCGGACACGATCTGGTCTTGAAAATGGCGCATCAGCATGATCGGCTCGAAGCGGTGATTTTCACGCCAACTGATTGGCATCTGTTACGGAAATGCCCTTGCCCGGTGTGGATGGTCAAAGATCAACCCTGGCCGGAAGGCGGTAAAGCCGTCGTTGCGGTTAACCTCGCCAGCGAAGAACCTCACCATGATTCTCTCAATCAAAAATTGATAAAAGAAACCATCGAACTCGCGGATATGGTGAACCATACAGAAGTTCATCTGGTGGGTGCCTATCCTGTTACGCCGATTAATATTGCCATAGAGTTACCTGATTTTGATCCCAGCATCTATAACGATGCTATCCGGGGCCAACACCTGGTAGCAATGAAAGCGCTGCGGCAAAAATTCAGTATGGACGAGAAGTTTACCCATGTGAAAAAAGGGCTACCTGAAGAAGTGATTCCTGAGCTTGCTGAGCACCTTGATGCCGGTATTGTGGTGCTGGGCACCATCGGTCGCACCGGAATTTCAGCAGCATTTTTAGGAAATACCGCCGAGCAGGTTATCGATCATTTGCGATGTGACCTGTTAGTCATCAAACCTGACGGGTTTGAAACCCAGGTTGAGTTAGATGATGATGAAGACGATTGATACCAGGTTCAGAAAAGTGATGACGCAGAGTATGTGGGTATGTTGCGTTGTTATTCGACACAGTAAAAGGGCAGATCACTCTGCCCTTTATTTTATTAAAGCGCTTTCAGAATCGCTTCTACGCTTGCTTTTGCGTCACCGAACAACATCTGTGAATTATCTTTAAAGAACAAAGGATTTTGTACGCCTGCATAACCAGTGTTCATCGAGCGTTTAAACACTACCACGTTTTGCGCTTTCCAGACTTCCAGTACCGGCATGCCGGCAATAGGGCTGCGAGGGTCCTCTTGCGCAGCCGGATTAACAGTATCATTCGCACCAATAACCAATACGGTATCAGTCTCTGCGAAATCGTCGTTAATCTCATCCATTTCCAGCACCACGTCATAAGGAACGCGGGCTTCTGCCAGTAATACGTTCATATGGCCAGGCAAGCGTCCCGCGACCGGATGAATGCCAAAACGGACTTTAATACCGCGTGCACGTAACCGTTCGGTAAGGTCAGCCACCGGATATTGCGCTTGGGCAACGGCCATACCGTAGCCCGGAGTGATGATTACCGACGACGAGTTTTTCAACAGCTCTGCTGTCTCTTCTGCCGTAATTTCACGATATTCCCCAACGGCTTCCGTTTCACCGGTTGAGCTACTGTCGGTACCAAACCCACCGGCAATGACGCTGATAAACGACCGATTCATTGCCTTACACATAATATAAGAAAGAATGGCACCGGAAGAGCCCACCAGTGCACCGGTCACGATCAGCAAATCATTTCCAAGCATAAAGCCAGCAGCGGCCGCCGCCCAACCTGAGTAGGAATTCAGCATTGATACCACAACCGGCATATCAGCACCGCCGATTGACGCTACCAGATGCCAGCCAAACGCAAGCGCGATAATGGTCATGATCAGCAGGGAAAAGACCTGCATTCCCACGCTTTCCGTCCGTACAAATGTAAACAGCAATACGAAAGAAACCACCAGAGCCAGCAAATTCAGCTTATGCCGATGTGGCAACATCAGAGGACGCGAAGAAATTTTACCTCGTAGCTTACCGAAAGCGACAATAGACCCTGTAAAGGTCACCGCACCGATAAATATCCCCAGGAAAACCTCCGTCAGATGGATATTTTCCATCACCGGCATTAGGCCCGGCGCATGATCGAGATAACTGTTGAAACCAACCAGTACGGCAGCCAGACCGACAAAACTATGCAGTACCGCTACCAGCTCCGGCATTTCAGTCATTTCGACTTTCTTCGCCAAACGCACCCCAATCGCGCCACCGATCACCATCGCGACCAAAATCCAGACTACGTTACTGGTTTCCGGACCGAAGATAGTGGCAATGAGCGCGATAGCCATCCCGCTGATACCAAAGATGTTGCCCTGCTTTGAGCTCTCATGCTTTGACAGACCCGCGAGGCTGAAAATAAAAAGAATTGCGGCAACAATGTATGCTGCAGTCACTAATCCGCCAGACATTTATTACCCCTCAGTTCTTACGAAACATTTTCAGCATGCGCTGAGTCACGGTGAAACCACCGAAGATATTGATGCTGGCAATCAGCACCGCGACAAAAGCAAAAAACGTCACCCAACCACCATGGCCAATTTGTAGTACGGCACCCACCACGATAATGCCGGAAATCGCATTGGTTACCGACATCAGAGGCGTATGCAGTGCATGACTGACGTTCCACACCACGTAGTAGCCCACAACACACGAAAGTGCGAACACGGTGAAATGCGACAGGAACTCCGCGGGTGCAACATTAGCCAGACAGGCAAAAAGCACAATCGCTAATGCAATCAGAATATACTTGCGTAACGGAGAGGCGGGTTTTACCGGTTCTGGAGTGGCAAGTTTAGTTTCGGGCTGGGCTGCTTTCGGTGCTGCAGATACCTGGATTGGCGGGGCTGGCCAAGTCACTTCACCCTCGCGAATTACGGTGACACCTCGGATGACAACATCCTCAAAGTCGACGTTAATCTCGCCATTTTTCTCTTTGCACAATAGCTTCAGCAGATTAACCAGATTTGTGCCGTAGAGCTGGGAAGACTGCGTCGGCAGGCGGCTCGGTAAATCAGTGTAACCGATAATTTTCACACCGTTAGCGGTGGTAGTTACAGTATCAGCAACCGTCAATTCACAGTTACCACCGGTTTGTGCCGCCAGATCGACAATGACGCTCCCCGGCTTCATGCTTTCCACCATTTCGCGAGTGATCAGCTTTGGTGCAGGCCGCCCGGGTATTAGCGCAGTCGTGACAATAATGTCTACTTCTTGCGCTTGTGCTGCAAACAGCGCCATCTCTGCTTTAATAAAAGCATCAGACATCACTTTTGCGTAGCCATCACCGCTACCGGCTTCCTCTTCAAAATCCAGCTCGAGGAACTCGGCTCCCATACTCTGCACCTGTTCCTTCACTTCAGGACGGGTGTCAAAGGCACGAACAATGGCGCCTAAGCTGTTTGCCGCACCGATAGCCGCCAATCCTGCCACACCCGCGCCAATCACCATCACTTTTGCTGGCGGCACTTTGCCCGCTGCCGTGATTTGGCCTGTGAAGAAGCGCCCGAACTCATGAGCGGCTTCAACAATGGCACGATAGCCGGCTATGTTTGCCATCGAGCTTAGCGCATCCAGCGACTGGGCACGGGAAATACGCGGTACCGCATCCATCGACATAACCGTCACTTTGCGTTCAGCCAGTTTTTCCAACAACGTGGGATTTTGCGCCGGCCAGATAAAGCTCACCAGCGTGCTACCTTCACGGATCAGCGCTATTTCATCTTCGGTTGGGGCATTCACCTTCAGTATAATATCGGCTTGCCAGACATCCGTACTACCGGCAATGGTGGCACCAGCCTCGGTAAAGGCGGCATCATCAAAACTGGCCAGCTTACCGGCACCACTTTCTATTGCTACAGTGAAGCCGAGTTTCAGCAATTGCTCTACCGTTTTGGGGGTAGCCGCGACTCGTGCCTCATTGGACAACCGCTCTTTGGGTACTCCAATTAACATAGTATTCCCTTTTATCGATTAGCCCCGTCATACTTCAGATTGCAGACATCTTGTCACGTTGCTGCAACACTTATTATTCAGGGTATATATCCTCTGTCATTGACGCATAAGCAACGTTACTTATGCGTCAATAGCATTGGGTCAAAATAGAATGGCTTGTCATTTCATGGTTCCGGTGTTTATGCACTGGAACACGGGTGTTTCAAACTGTTTGTAACCTACTGAAAAGATATCTTCCGGTCTGCTGACAGAGACATTAGCCAGGACTTTAACGTGATAATTCACCGAACGTGCCCAGCCCTCTATTTTTTAGCTAATTTCGTCTGTTCGTTACAAATAATATGCAGGAGAAAGCAGCATCAAGGAATCAGCACTGTCTTTAAAAGACATTAATTAACAAATATTTAACGATTTCATCGATATCAATAACTTGTATAAGTGATAAGCAGATACCGCGTTAGTCGATTTTGCGTGTTATTACATTCTTCCGTGTGGTTCCGCAGACTTCCGCACGAAAATGCCATAAATAGGCTGAGACAGCAGCCATTATTACATGCAATAATCGGGCGCTAATCTGTTACACATCAAGAGTCCAGCACGTTTTCGTACTCATTTTTTGCGTAAGGCGAAGGATTAATTTTTATGAAGCTGAAGAATACCATTCTGGCGTCAGCCCTGCTGTCTCTCACTACATTATCCGCACATGCGGCGCAGGAACTGTCTCCCGAAAAAGCCGCCACGTTAAAACCATTTGAGCGCATTGATATCAATGGCCGCTTTAACGCGATTAACGATGCCAGCGCTGCTGTTTCTAAGCGCGCCGATGAAATGGGTGCCGCCTCTTACTATATTCAGGGTATCAACGACAATAACGGCAATGGTGGAAACTGGCGCGTCACGGCAGATCTTTACCATGCCGATGCACCTGCTGCTGAAAAAGCCGCGGAATATCGCCAGTTTTACGGCGTGAAAGAACTGCCAAAAGGTGAAGCATTTTTGCTGGAACCTTACGATACCGTTTCAATTAGCGGTTTCTATAGCAGTCAGCCAGATGTCAATGAGGCGATTGCCAAAGCAGCTAAACAAAAAGGTGCGGATGCCTTCTTTATCGTGCGCCAAATTGATGCCAACAGCGGTGGCAACCAGTACATCACCGCATACATCTATAAAGCCGATGCACCGAAGCGCAAGGTTCAAAGCCCGAACGCCATTCCAGCCGATTCAGAAGCCGGTAAAGCTGCACTGGCAGAAGGTGGCGCAGCGGCGAAAAACGTTGAGATCCCGGGCGTTGCCTCATCTGAGTCACCAAGCCGTGCGGTAGGTCGTTTCTATGAAACACAATCCTCCTCCGGTCAGCGCTATACCATAAAAATGAAAGACGGCAGTTCCATTCAGGAAGTGAATAATATCACTGCGGCGCAGATGCAGCCGTTTGACTCGATTACCTTTACTGGCCACTTCAGCACACCTACCGAGATTTCTGAAGAAGTGGCTCGCCGCGCTTCAGGTAAGGGAGCGAAGTACTATCACGTAACCCGCCAGTGGCAGAACCAAAGCGGGGGTAACCTCACCGTCTCCGCCGATTTGTTCAAATAAATATTAATAAGGGCAGTGAATCACTGCCCTTATCTTTTTGCATATTCAGTCATTGCACTCGCTTCCTGCTCTCCGTAAAATCCGCAGCCTGTTCCCGCGTTTTCGGTCATTGAATCCGATATTTTCTGTATAACATTCGATCGTTAGCGCTTTTACCCGTTATTTATCCTCTGAATAACAGCATTGCAGAGCCGCGGTAAACCTGTAAATTTCGGTAACGTCGGAAATTATGGGACGGAGATGGGTAGCCGCAACCTGCATATGATGGGGATTTATGCCAGTCAGGAATTATTCTTGGATAAAAAATTAGGACTCACGGCTCTTACCGCACTGGTTCTGAGTTCCATGCTGGGAGCCGGTGTGTTTAGCCTGCCACAAAATATGGCTGCCGTCGCAAGCCCCGCAGCATTGATCGTTGGCTGGTTCATCACCGGCATCGGGATTATTTTTTTGGCACTGGCGTTACTGCTGCTAACACGGCTGAAACCCGAGCTTGATGGTGGCATCTTCACCTATGCGCGTGCAGGCTTCGGTGACCTTGTTGGCTTCTGTTCCGCATGGGGATACTGGTTATGTGCCGTTATCGCTAACGTTTCCTACCTTGTTATCGTTTTCTCGGCTTTGAGCTTCTTCACGGACTCGGCGGATCGAGTGATTTTTGGCGCGGGGAATACCTGGCAGGCTATTGTCGGTGCCTCTTTATTACTATGGCTGGTGCACGGTCTGGTATTACGTGGCGTACAAACTGCGGCGAGTATTAATCTGGTGGCAACTCTTGGCAAGCTGCTACCGCTTGGTCTCTTTATTCTGCTCGCCATCGCTGCCTTTAATATCGATCGTTTTACGCTGGACTTTACCGGATTCGCTTTGGATAAGCCGGTTTGGCAGCAGGTCAAAGAAACCATGCTGATTACCCTCTGGGTATTCATCGGTGTTGAGGGTGCGGTGGTCGTTTCGGCACGTGCACGTAATAAACGGGATGTTGGACATGCCACGCTGCTGGCCGTGACGGCAGCCCTGTGTATTTATCTGCTGGTCACATTGCTATCGCTGGGGGTCATACCGCGTGCCGAGCTAGCCGGGATGCGTAATCCCTCTATGGCAGGGTTGATGACACAGCTTATCGGCTACTGGGGCAACCTTATCATCGTAGTTGGACTCATTGTTTCCGTATGCGGAGCCTATTTGAGCTGGACGATTATGGCAGCGGAAGTTCCATTTCTTGCGGCTCAGCACGGCGCGTTTCCTCGCATACTCAGCCAACAAAATGCACGCAGCGCACCGTCAGCCTCATTGTGGTTAACCAATGGCAGCGTGCAAATCTGCCTGATACTTATCTGGCTCACACATTCCGATTACAATACGCTACTGACCATTGCATCTGAAATGATTCTGGTGCCCTATTTCCTGGTTGGTGCTTATTTATATAAAGTGGCAAGGCCACTGAATAAGCCGTTGATCACTACCGTTGCGCTCGGCGCCAGTATTTATGGTATATGGCTATTATATGCGTCAGGACCATTACATCTGCTGCTGTCAGTGGTGCTGTATGCGCCGGGAATATTGCTGTTTCTCTATGCTCGTCGAGGTGGTCGCGCCGCACAATCGTTGAGCATGCTGGAACGCAGCGCGATCGTTGCGCTGGTAGCAGGTGCTTTGCCTGCAATGTGGGTGTTACTGAAATAACGCAATGTCCTGAGGCAGCACCGCACTGCCTCATTTACCCTAATGCGGGAAGCCAGGAAACTGAATATTCAACCGTTCTCCCTGTTGGGATAGCGCGACTGGTTTCCGATATTCGTGTTTAATCAAGTCAAGTTGCTGACCAGATAAAGGATAAGGCAAGATAATATCCAGCTGCGAAATGTGCTGCTGGTCGGCAAGCGTGATAAGTCGGGCAATATTGATCTCATCACTGACCTGCGTTGAAATGATTTGCAAGGCTAACTCTTTAAGCTGATCCGCCACGGGACGCTGTCGATTGGATGGCGTTCGTGTAACCATGCCGAATATAGGCAGGACACCATAGATGGCATCAACAAAACGCCAGCGTTTTTTGCAAGAAGCAGAGAGAAAATCAATATAATTTAAGCAGATGCGATCGCCGTATCCGGCTAACACCCGTTGCTTTTCAGACACCCGCGCTCTCCTCCTGACGGCATAAGTTATCTACCCATCATCTTTCAAGCTGCCATTTTGTTGGCTGCGTCCGCATGCCCCGGTCACACATTCATACCAACAACCCTGCAAATATAATGGCATATTATAGGCTTCATATACTATACATCTTGAGTTATTTAGCACCTGTAGATAGTGGTTCAATTCAGGAAAGGATATGCTGCTGATCTCTGCAGCTATGTGCACGACACTATGAATAAAATTGTATTTGTTGAAGATGACCAGGATGTAGGCGAACTTATCGCAGCTTATCTGGGACGTCATGGAATTGATGTCATTGTTGAAGGACGCGGCGACCGTGCGGAAACGCTTATCGCCGAAGTGAAACCCGATTTAGTCATCCTGGATATTATGTTACCCGGCAAGGATGGGATGACTTTATGTCGTGATCTGCGGGCAAACTGGCCCGGCCCTATCGTACTGTTGACCTCACTGGATAGCGACATGAACCATATTCTGTCACTGGAGATGGGGGCTAATGATTATATTCTGAAAACCACTCCCCCGGCGGTGCTACTGGCGCGATTGCGGCTTCATCTCCGCCAGGCCAGCGTTAACGGTAACAATGAAGAAATTGCGCCCTCGCTTGCTGGTCCTAAGGCGCTGCGCTTTGGCTCACTGTTTATCGATCCGATGAATCGTCAGGTGGCATTGTTTGATGAGAATATCGCCCTCTCCACCGCAGATTTCGATCTGCTCTGGGAACTGGCGACGCATGCCGGGAAAACGTTAAACCGTGATGCACTGTTAAAAACATTGCGTGGCGTAAGTTATGACGGTCTTGACCGCAGTATCGATGTCGCAATTTCACGCCTGCGTAAAAAGCTACATGACAGTGCGATAGAACCCTACCGTATTAAAACTATCCGTAACAAGGGTTATCTGTTTGCGCCTCATGCCTGGGAAAATGATTCAGAATGAGAAAGCTTTTTATTCAATTCTACCTGCTGTTATTCATCTGCTTCCTGGTCATGACAATGCTCGTCGGGCTGGTCTACAAATTTACCGCCGAGCGAGCGGGCCGCCAGTCGATGGACGATCTGATGAAAAGCTCGCTCTATCTGATGCGCAGTGAACTGCGAGAAATCCCCCCGCGCAACTGGAATAAAACCATCAATAATCTTGACCTTAATCTGTCGTTTAAACTGCATATCGAGCCATTAAGTAAATATAAACTTGATGCCGGTAGCATGAGGCGTTTACGCGCTGGTGAAATTGTTGCGCTCGACAATGAATACACGTTTCTACAGCATATCCCACGTAGCCATTATGTTCTGGCCGTGGGGCCCATCCCTTATCTTTTTTACCTGCACGAAATGCGCATTCTGGATATTGCGCTACTGGCATTTATCGGGATGTCGCTGGCATTGCCGGTCTTTATCTGGATGCGGCCGCACTGGAAGGATATGCTGAAGCTGGAAGCAGCAGCACAACGCTTCGGGCAGGGCCATCTGGATGAACGGGCCAATTTTGACAGTGCATCCAGCCTTATTCGCCTTGGGGTGGCGTTTAACCAAATGGCTGACAATATTAATACGCTGGTGGCCAGTAAAAAAATGCTGATCGACGGGATTGCACATGAATTACGGACGCCTCTGGTCCGGCTTCGCTACCGTCTGGAGATGAGTGACAATTTAAGCGAGGCTGAGTCCAGTGCATTAAACCGTGATATCGGCCAGCTTGAATCGCTGATTGAGGAGTTGCTGATTTACGCGCGTCTCGACCGGCCCCGCGTCGATCTCAATTTGCAGCGACTGGATTTGGCCGTCTGGCTCAAGGAGCGGCTGGATGACATTCAGTCTGTTCACCCGGACTATCACATTATCCTGGATACGCCGCAGCGCGAGAATATGGGTATCACTGATACACGCCTCATGGAGCGCGTGTTGGATAATCTGGTAAATAACGCGCTGCGTTACGCCAGTCAGCGTCTGCGTGTGGGATTATGGTTTGACGGCGGTACCGCCTGTCTACAGGTGGAGGATGATGGGCCGGGTATCCCATTTGCAGAACGTGAACGGGTATTTGAACCTTTTGTTCGCCTCGATCCCAGTCGCGATCGTGCAACCGGTGGCTGCGGCCTGGGCCTGGCCATCGTTCATTCAATTGCCCAAGCCCTTGGAGGCTATGTGATGATCGACAGCAGCCCGTTAGGCGGAGCCAGCGTTCGCATTTGCTGGCCGGTTGATTTACCCTTGCGGGACAGCCGCATTAGCTGATTAACCTTACGATCGGGCACCGTTTAGCCCGGGACCGTTAATATGGAGACATTGCGTGACATCTGCTTATCAACATTTGACAACAACCTTTCAACGTCTGGCGCGTTTTAGTCACCTCTCCGCTATTGCCGGTTGGGATATGCAAACCATGATGCCTTCTGCGGGTAGCCGCGCACGCGGTGAGGCCCTGGCGGAACTCAGTGTTCTCCAGCATCAGATTCTGACCTCTGCCGACGTCAGCAGTTGGCTGAATGAGGCGGAGCAGGAGACGCTAAATGATGTTGAGTGCGCCAACCTCTTCGAAATGCGCCGCTCCTGGCAACAGGCATCACTGCTGCCTGCCTCACTCGTTGAGGCTAAATCAATTGCCGGATCCCGCTGTGAACATGCATGGCGTAAGCAACGTCCGGCGAATGACTGGAAAGGGTTTTCCGCTAACTTGAAAGAGGTCGTGAAACTAAGTCGCCAGGAGGCAGAAATTCGTGCTCAGGCTAACGGTTGTTCTCGTTACGATGCGCTGCTCGATATTTTTGAGCCTGGCATGACCAGCGCTAAACTGGATCGGACCTTTGGCGATTTAAAACACTGGCTGCCTGACCTGCTGCAGCGTGTTGCCGCACACCAGGCCCAGGGCCATATTGAGCGCCCTGTTGGCCCCTTCGCTGTTGAGTCCCAACGTCAGCTCGGCCTCAGCATCATGAAACAGCTGGGGTTTGATTTTAACGCGGGCCGCCTTGATGTCAGTGCTCATCCTTTCTGCGGCGGTGTTCCTGAAGATGTCAGGATTACTACGCGCTACAATAACAATGAGTTTCTTAGCGCGATGATGGGTGTTATTCACGAGACGGGGCACGCACGATATGAACAAAATTTACCGAAACAATGGTTGGGCCAACCCGTTTCACTGGCACGTTCGACGGCTATCCATGAATC
The DNA here is from genome assembly GCF_022647505.1 of [Pantoea] beijingensis. Classification (NCBI taxonomy): domain Bacteria; kingdom Pseudomonadati; phylum Pseudomonadota; class Gammaproteobacteria; order Enterobacterales; family Erwiniaceae; genus Erwinia; species [Pantoea] beijingensis. The sequence continues at coordinate 1,997,176 of NZ_CP071409.1, read as the reverse complement.
CCAAAGTCTGTTTTTCGAAATGCAGTTGGCTCGTAGCGCAGATTTTTTGCAATTGATCCTACCGCAGGTGGTTGCTCAATTTGGTGCACAACCCGCGCTGAATCTGGACAATTTTATACGACTGAACCAGCAGGTAAAACCCGGGTTTATCCGTGTTGATGCGGATGAGGTAAGTTATCCTGCCCATGTCATTCTGCGTTATGAAATCGAACGAGCGCTGATTAGCGGCGATATAGAAGTTGATGACATTCCGACTATCTGGCAGGAAAAAATGCAGGATTACCTGGGGATCGATACCCGCGGAAATTACCGTGATGGCTGCATGCAGGACATCCATTGGACCGATGGTGCCTTCGGTTATTTCCCCACGTATACGCTGGGTGCAATGTATGCAGCACAGCTGTTCCAGGCCGTCAAACGCGCCCTTCCAAATATCGAAAGCCAGATCCGTGAAGGCAATTTACAGCCGATTTTCGACTGGCTGCAGCAAAACATCTGGCAGCACGGCTGTCGTTTCAGTACACAGCAATTAATTACCCATGCAACAGGTGAGGATCTCAATCCCGTATTTTTCCGCCAGCATCTTGAAAAACGTTATTTAAATCAATAGATAATTATAACTCAGGGCGGGAGAAACATCTTCCTGCCCCAGCTCCCATATCACCGTAGTACGGTACGTTGTACATTCGGTTACACGCCGATACCAATCACTCACGGAAGCCCCTCAGCGCTTTGCTTATAGTTCTTTCACCGGCCCCGCAGTGGGCTAATACATGAAGAAGCATTCGAGGGTTTTACGATGAAAAAATTAGTTACTCTGGTTGTAGCCGCTGCTATGGGTCTGTCTTCCGTTGCTTTCGCTGCTGATACTACAGCGGCACCAGTAACCACCACCGCTAGCGAAACTGCAGCATCAACACCAGCTGCAGCGCCAGCCGCTCATAAAACTAAACACCATAAAAAACACAAAAAAGCAGCAGTACAGAAAGCGCAAGCTGCGAAAAAGCACCACAAAAAAGTCGCGAAGCCAGTAGAACAAAAAGCCCAGGCGGCTAAAAAACACCATAAAAAAGTGACAAAACCCGTTGCTCAGAAAGCGCAAGCAGCTAAAAAACACCATAAAAAAGCGGTGAAGCAAGCGCCAGCTGCAAACTAATTACCGGGTACGCTCCTGAGCATGTAACTGTTAATGGCAAACACCCGGTTATTCCGGGTGTTTCTTTATCGGAGTAGCGAAAAATGGTGCGGCGCTATTTATTCGAAATCATCCTGATTGTGATGATCATCTGTGGAATCATTACCACCAGCTTCTATCTTTAAATGCCGTAGTGTGCTGATATTACGAATTAAACTCCCTTTTTTGTTCTTCAACGTCTATAGTTATGCTGCGCGCATGACAAAGACAAATCATCTCTGTCCTTCGTCCTGAGCGTAACGGTGCTCCCCGAACGAATCACTGGCTTGCGTCAGCAATGTGGGTCACCCTTGGTTTACTACAGCAGTCCAGATGAAGTTAAGAATAATTTTCACCCTTCCTGAGAGTGATATGCGCATAAAGGCTGTGTTATTAGTAGGATTGTTATCCTTCTCTTTCTATATCCATGCTGACGATGATTCGCTAAGCGAAAACGACACGCTAACGCTGTTTTTTGGTAAAGACGATCGTAAACCGGTTGATGAGGCTGCCAGCGTTCCATGGGAAGCAATCGGCCAGCTCGAGACAGAAAGCGGTAATCTTTGTAGCGCCACGCTTATCTCTGAGCATCTGGCCCTGACTGCAGGTCATTGTCTGCTGGCGCCGCCAGGACGGCTGGATAAACCCGTCGCACTCAGATTTATTGCCAATGACGGCGGCTGGCGCTATGAAATACACGATATTGAGGCACGGGTCGATCCGCAATTGGGGGGGAAACTCAAAGCCGATGGTGAGGGTTGGATCGTCCCAGCCGCTGCTGCACCTTATGATTACGCGTTGATCGTGCTGCGTAACCCGCCATCGGGTATTACACCGATCCCGCTGTTTGAGGGGTCACGCAGTGAGTTAACCGCCGCGCTAAAAGCTAGCGGACGCAAAGTGTCGCAGGCAGGCTATCCTGCAGACCATCTTGAGACGCTCTATTCGCATACCGATTGTATGGTCACCGGCTGGGCGCAGCGTAATGTGCTATCGCATCAGTGTGATACATTACCGGGAGACAGCGGTTCGCCGCTGTTATTGAAGGTCGATAATAACTGGCAGCTTATCGCCGTACAGAGCTCAGCTCCAGCGCCCAAAGATCGCTATCGCGCGGATAACCGCGCCATTGCCGTAACCGCCTTTCGCGACGGATTGAAAGCGTTAGCACTGTAATACGCTGGGGGGATGTTACTCCGCCCAGCGTTATCGCCTGCTTACAGCGATATTTGTTCCATTGTCTGCAAGATTCGCTTATCTGATATCGGAAAAGGCGTCCCCAACTGCTGGGCAAAATAACTGACGCGTAGCTCTTCAATCATCCAGCGAATATCCTGCACCGCATCGTCGTCACGTCGACTTTGCGGCAGCTTATTCAACCATGTATGCCATGCCTGCTGCACTTGTTCAACTTTCAGCATACGCGCCCGGTCACTGTTGGGATCCACTGGCAATTTTTCCAGCCGACGCTCAATAGCATTCAGATAGCGCAAAGTATCTGGCAACCGTTTCCAGCCGTTTTGCGTAACAAATCCTCGATAAACTAACCCGCCCATCTGGGCTTTAATATCGGATAAGGCTAAAGCCATAGTCATGTCAACGCGGCCTTTAAGGCGCTTATTGATGCTGAATACTGCGGTGAGTATTTGCTCCACCCATTTGGCAATCTGTACCACTGTCTCATTAAGCTCGGCCCTTACTTTATCGTGCAATTTACTGAATTCGGCTTCCTGCCAGGTGGGCCCGCCAAATTCAGCGATCAGCTTGTCCACGCCACAAGCGATACAGTCATCGATAAGGTCCAGCACTTTGCCATATGGATTGAAATAAAGCCCAAGTTTGGCCTTATTCGGCAACTTCTCATGCAGGTATTTAATTGGTGATGGAATATTCAGCAGCAGCAGACGTCGCTGACCGCGCCACATCATTTTACGCTGCTCATCTTCACTATCAAAAAGACGGATTGCGACACTGTCTTTTTCATCCACTAATGCAGGCCAGGCTTTTACGCTGTAATTACCTCGCTTTTGCTCGAAGTGATCAGGTAAATCGCCAAAGCTCCAAAGATGTAATCCACGTTGCTCCAAACCATCATCGGCAACCTTCGACAACGTCTCCTGGACTTTATCTTTGAGCTGCGTACGTAAAATACCGAGGTCTTTACCCTCTTTTAGTTTGCGGTTATGTTCATCCAGTATGCGGAACGACATTTTAAGATGATCGGGCACCTGATCCCACTGCCAGGCCTCACGTTCAATGGTCACGCCAGACATTCGGCGAAACTCCCTTTCTAATGCATCCAGTAGCGGCATTTCCAGCGGTGCCACTCGCCCTAAAAAAGCGTCCGCATAGTTGGGCGCAGGCACAAAGTTACGCCGTATTGGCTTCGGTAGCGATTTAATCAGCGCAATGATCAGTTCTCGGCGCACACCGGGAATTTGCCATTCAAATCCGACTTCTTCAACCTGATTCAACAGCGGTAAGGGAATGTGTACCGTTACGCCATCGGCATCGGTACCTGGTTCAAATTGATAGCTCAAGCGTAGTTTCAGGTTTCCCTGATGCCAGAAATTGGGATAATCCAGCTTGCTCACCTTCTCCGCACCTTCTTTGATGAGCATCTCTTTGGCAAAGTTGAGCAGTTCGGGGGTTTCGCGGCTGACACCTTTCCACCAACGGTCAAAATGACGCGCGGAAACGACCTCATGTCCGATGTGTTGATCATAGAAAGCAAACAAGGTTTCATCATCGACTAAAATATCGCGCCGACGTGACTTATGTTCAAGTTCTTCAATTTCGCCACGCAATTTAAGATTAGCGTTAAAAAATGCATGCCGCGTCTGCCAATCCCCCTCCACCAGCGCATGTCGAATAAACAGCTCGCGTGACAGTGTCGGATCGATCTGGCCGTAATTCACTTTACGCGCCGCGACGATCGGGAGTCCATACAGCGTAACTTTCTCCGTTGCCATCACCGCGCCCTGCGCCTTTTCCCAGTGTGGTTCGCTGTAGCTGCGCTTAATCAGATGCTGTGCAATCGGCTCGATCCAATCGGGTTCAATACGGGCGGCTATACGTCCCCAAAGACGGCTGGTTTCAACCAGTTCAGCCACCATTGCCCATTTTGGGGGTTTCTTAAACAGTCCCGAGCCGGGGAAAATAGCGAACCGGGCATTGCGAGCGCCGGTAAACTCCTGTTTATCCGCATCTTTTTGACCAATATGTGACAACAGGCCAGTTAACAACGCGAGATGAACCTCACGAAATGCTGCCGGTTCACTATTTACCGGGAGCCCCAACTCGCGCACAACCTGCCGCAACTGGGTGTAGATATCCTGCCACTCCCGTACACGCAAATAGTTGAGGTAATCAATCTTGCACTGCCGACGAAACTGGCTGGAGGATAAGATCGTTTGTTGCTCTTTGAGGTAGTCCCACAGATTCACAAAGGCGAGGAAATCTGAATCTTTATCAGCAAACCGCCGATGTTTCTCATCCGACGCCTGCTGTTTTTCCACCGGTCGTTCGCGCGGGTCCTGAATCGATAGCGCCGCCGTGATGATCATCACTTCGCGTACGCAGCCATATTTTTGTGCGGCCAATACCATGCGTGCCAGCCTTGGGTCAACCGGCAACTGAGCCAACTGACGCCCTGACGGCGTTAATTTATAGCGTTGACCATCAGTCTGCGTAATTGCGCCAAGTTCTTCCAGCAGTTTAACGCCATCCTGGATATTGCGTTTGTCGGGGGCTTCGACAAACGGGAAAGCGCTGATATCGCCGAGGCCCAACGCGGTCATCTGCAAAATAACGGAGGCCAGGTTAGTACGTAAAATCTCAGGATCCGTAAAGGCCGGGCGATTCAGAAAATCCTCTTCGGCATACAGTCGGATACAGATCCCTTCAGAAACGCGTCCGCAGCGCCCTTTTCGCTGATTAGCCGAAGCCTGAGAAATAGGCTCAATGGGCAGCCTCTGGACTTTTGTCCTGTAACTGTAGCGACTAATTCGCGCCGTACCCGGATCAATGACATATTTGATGCCGGGCACCGTCAGCGACGTTTCCGCAACATTGGTCGCCAAGACAATACGCCGCCCACTGTGTGGCTGAAAAACGCGATTTTGTTCGGCGTTCGACAGTCGCGCATAGAGCGGTAGAATCTCGGTATGCGGCAAATCACGTTTGGTCAGCGCATCGGCGGTATCACGGATCTCCCGCTCCCCGCTCATAAAAATAAGAATATCACCCCGTCCCTCAGCCCCCAACTCGTCTACGGCGTCGAAGATAGCCTCTAGCTGATCGCGATCGCCTTCATCAATGTTTTCAGATACCGGGCGATAACGAACCTCTACCGGATAAGTACGCCCGGATACTTCAATAACGGGCGCATGATTAAAATGACGAGAGAAACGCTGCGGGTCGATGGTCGCGGAAGTAATAATAATTTTCAGATCCGGGCGACGTGGTAATAGCTCACGCAGATATCCCAGGAGAAAATCGATGTTCAGACTGCGCTCATGCGCTTCATCGATAATGATGGTGTCGTACTGCATCAGCAGGCGGTCCTGCTGGATTTCCGCCAGCAGGATCCCGTCCGTCATCAGCTTGACCTGCGTGGTATCGCTCACCCGATCGTTAAAGCGAACTTTGTAACCAACACAGCCGCCTGGTGTGGTATCTAACTCTTCCGCAATACGGTTAGCCACGGTTCGCGCAGCCAGGCGCCGCGGCTGTGTATGCCCAATAACGCCTTTAATTCCACGTCCCAGCTCCATACATATTTTGGGTAACTGCGTGGTTTTACCCGAACCGGTTTCACCGGCAACAATCACCACCTGATGATCGCGAATAGCCTCCGCGATAAGCTGCTTTTTCTGGCTTACTGGCAAATTTTCAGGAAAGGTGATAACCGGCGTTGCCGCCCTACGCTGAGCCACGCGTGATTCTGCAGCTTCAATTTCTTTATACAATTCTTGTGCAATATTTTGCTGTGCATCGGGGCTTTTGACCCGCTTCGCGTCCTGCAAACGACGCTGGATGCGCTGACGGTCGCGCAGCATAAGCGCGTCCAGTCGTGGAATGAGTGCCATCAGCGGCGAAGAATCCGTATTTATCGACATATTTCATAGACCCGTTACGCGTAGCGACTAGTTCTCAGCGTCGTTGCCGCGAGAGTGTTATCAAAAACAGCAGTGATTGCCGCGCATTTTAGCACAACACCCCATATGACGCGTTTATCCGTCCGGGTAATCATTCAATATTTTCGAAGATAGCGCTCGAAATATTACGCTTTCACTCCGTGGAAATTACCCATAAAGTGTCATCCATTGAGCGGACAGCCTTCCGCGTAAGAGGAACAGGAACAGATCATGAGCAAAGTATTAGTCCTTAAATCCAGCATCCTTGCAGATTATTCACAATCCAGCCAACTGGCCGACTTCTATATTGAACAAGCTCGCGCGTCAGGCAACACACAGATAACCGTACGCGATCTGGCGGCTAATCCTATCCCTGTACTGGACGGTGAACTGGTGGGAGCATTGCGTCCCTCAGGCACTGAGCTAACGCCGCGCCAGCAAGAGGCGTTGGCTCTGTCAGACTCGCTGGTTGAAGAACTGAAAAGCCACGATACCATTGTTATTGCAGCACCTATGTACAACTTCAATATTCCTACACAGCTTAAAAACTATTTTGACCTTGTAGCACGAGCCGGTGTCACCTTCCGTTATACCGAAGCCGGTCCGGAAGGGTTGGTGACGGGTAAACGCGCTATCATTCTGTCAAGCCGCGGGGGAATTCATAAAGATACGCCGGCCGATTTACTGACACCTTATGTGAAACTTTTCCTCGGGTTTATTGGCATCACTGACGTCAACTTCGTGTTTGCTGAAGGCATTGCTTATGGTCCCGAAGTGGCGACTAAAGCGACTAACGACGCCAAAGAAGCCATCCGACAGCTCATTACTGCCTGAGATTGCAGTCAATAAGAGATATCGCCGGGCTTAGCCCCGGCTTTTCTTATTGGGCATTTTTACGCAACCACTGTCCATTAATACCCCGCACAAAGCTTCCAGGCGCGGCGCGCTGCACCAATTTTTCACCGGCGATTCTCGCCACTTCCGCCGTTGATAAATTATTGTTTTGCGCGACACGCTGGTAGTGTTCTTCCCGCCCCTGATTGATTTGGCTAACCAGTTTCAGCGTTTCGCTATCTTGTTTTACCGGTGCAATATAACCGCTGAGTGTTTCGCCAACCCGCCCTTGCTGCCGAGCCTCATCCAGCGTGAGTGCCAGGGCAGCAGGCGAGGCCATCGCACCGCATATTATTATCCACAGCCACTTTTTCATCACCGTCTCCGTTAAAACAAATCGCTTTGGTTTTTCAGCATCGCCTCAACGTCTTTATCCACTTTAATATGAATTTCATGTTCTATCTTAACGTTCATATTAATGGTTATCGGCTCTTTGGGAGCAGCAAGTTCAATGCGCGGCACACAGCCGCTAAGCAGCATCAGCACAGGTAGCAGCACCAGTGCGTTCCTGACGAATGTCATGGGTTATTTTCCTTTTGCGACGGCAAGGTGGCGTTCTGTTCCACCCAGGATTGCAAGTTATCGCCAAAGCGCAGGCTGCGCCAGAGTTGAAATAGATTTTCATGATGACTGTAATTGAGGGTTACGCGCTGGGTTTGCCCATGAAAACGGCTGCTGCCATCCACTTCTGCTTTCATGATGACATTACCTAAATTATCAAGATTAAGGGTCGCCCATGAACGAGAAATTTCCATATAGCGTAACCAGTCAATCGCCAGGCCGGCAGCAATGTTATCGTTGGAAATGGTATTGGCCATGTCATCATCAAGGCGCAGTGTAAGATTCCCGCTATTGGCGATCCAGCCATCTTTGATTAACCACTGGGGGTGGTTCAACCACAACGGCAACTCACCATTAATACGTCCGGACATAGCAATCTGCTTGGGTTTAAGGGCGGTGATCAGCTCACTGAGACTGATATTGTGCAAGCGCAGCAGCGCAGCTGCACGCTGCGGCAACCCCAGTTGCGCCATGCTCAGTTGCCCGCCCAAAATATCAACATTTACATTCATCAAATCCAGCGGCTGTTTATCATTCCATGGATACCAGCCCTGCAAATCCGCCGTAAAGTTACGCATGGCAAACTGATTCTTTATCTCGTGAATGCGCAGTGAAACCGGTCCCCGCGTCCCGAAGTACCACTGATGCGTTTTCAGACGGAACGGTAGCGAAAAATCGATACCATTGATTTCATTATCCGGCATCCAAACGCTACCGTCCTTCACTACCCAGTGACCGCCGGCTTCAAAGCCCTGCTCGCTGGCTGCAGAAAAGGCAACCTGAGCGTTCAGCGTACCCGACTGAATTTTCATTTTGCTGTCCGGGCTCAGCAACGGCTGGAAAACCGTCAGTGATTGCTGTGGCCACCATGCCTGACCACGCAGGCGATCACCGTCCCAGCGGCCATTAACCCGTACCGGACCAATCGCTCCCGCCTCCAGCGCTCCGTTATAGATAAAGTCCGACGGATCACGACCTTTTACCACCATATTCAGCGTGGATGGCGGTAAATAACCGCCAGAGGAAAAGCGAGTTTCACGCGCAGCAAGTTGTAATTCGCCATTAAATGAGGGGGTTTCTGCGGAACGCTCCCAGCGAACAGGGGCATTTAACGTCAGGCGCGGTGATTTGACGTCAACCATTCCATAACTCAGTCGATCGAACCCCGTCGACAGTGTGTTGAGTTCAATCATTGTATCCTGCCAGCTGCCGGTACCACCAACATCCCATTTCGCCGCCAACGGTGCCATCTCACCTTTACCCCAATAGCGCCAGACCCAGCGCCCCTTATCTGGCCAGAAATCACTGGCTCGGCCATCCAGATGCAGGTCAAAGCGTCCCATTTGTGGATCATGTGCGTTGAGGATCGCTTGTAAGCGACCATCAATCCCCGATGATGAAACTTTTACGCCAGCCAGCGGCCAGCGGGCTTCATCCACTTCCAGCGTTGACAGCAGTCGGCCACGCATACGCAGCAGTGCGCCCGGCTGTAGCGTGACGTAAGGATTAAGGACAGATCCTGCCAGCATTCCTGGCATTGATGTATAAAATTGCAGATTTGCCAGTTTACTCTCCCCGGTTAGTTGGAAGGGTAATTGACTATTGTTCGGATCGAGGCGGCCCGGTCCAAGGCTCAACACAATATTACCTTTGCCACCGCGCCCTTGAGTGACCATGTTCAGACGCGCGCGGATCTCCATTGCCTGTAATCCCTGCCGCCATTGACTTAGCGTTAGATTCACACCGCCAGAAAGTGGTTGTATGGCATAGGGCCAACGCCACTGTCCCTGTTGAATCGCAATAGTTTCACCCGAAACTCGCCAGGGAAAGATAAGCAACGGCTGCTTATCATCCTGTTGGTAAACCGTGAATTGCCCCTGTTTCTGCCGCCAGTTCATGGCCAACGTCAGCGGTTGAGGGAAAGTGTCCAGTATAACGTTACCCTGTAACGCCCCCACCTGTGGCATCCCCTCAGGATACGCAGGCAACCGGATTTTACCGCTCAACATTACGGGCGCTTTTAGCGCTGGATAATTGAATTTCAGGCGCTGGATCGCCAGTTGTTGGCCTGTGAGGTTTAGCTCCAATTCAAGGTTCTCACCGCTGTAGCGCAGTTTTTGATGCTGTGCATCCAACGCCAACTGCAACTCGCCAGCATAGGTTTCATAGGGAGAAATGACAAACTGCCGGATCGTAATATCGGCTCCGGGTAACAGCGCTTGCCACTCTGCAACAGAACGGGGCGTGGTTGGCGTATTACTGGCAGGCAGGTTACCCAGGCAGTGGCTATTAAGCGCCACCTTTTCGGCCACCGCCTGCCAGCGACCGGCATGTCTGGTCAGGGTCGCCGCCTGCACGGCGGCTATCTCACAATCTCCGACAGCATAACGAATACCCGGTAACCAGATGCCGCCGTTGCGCCAGCGTGGATTGCCGTCCAGTATGATACGAGTATCCTGCGGCAGCCAGATCCCCGCAAGGCGAGGTAACCACTGGCTTACGCTTAGCAGTAAGCCCAGTATCAGGAGAGCCAGCGCCAACGTCGCCGTACAGAAAACTTTAAAGCCCCGAGTCATGGCACTGAATATCCATTATGTTCATAGATCCTTAGTATAAATGATGGCACGTAACGGCTCACTGGTGAAGTTTTTATCGACGAATCAACAGACTCCTCCGATAATGACGATAGAACTACCGGCGGCATTTTCCACGTAAAAGCGCACTTTTAAGTAACAGCACAAGATAAACAGATTAATTATTGAGGGCCGGCCTCTTACACGGCAAATGAGACGTCTCAGGTGCGAAGTGATACCAACAGTACTGGTTGCGCGCCATAATCGGATAGCAGGAGGCAATATGAAACTTGCGGTATACAGTACAAAACAATATGACCGAAAGTACCTTGAACACGTTAACGCGCATTACGGTTTTGAGCTGGAGTTTTTTGACTTTTTGTTAACCGAGAAAACTGCGGTCAACGCCGCGGGCTGTGATGCCGTCTGCATGTTTGTGAATGACGAGGGAAGTCGGGGCGTACTTGAAGCGCTCGCCGCTGAAGGCGTTAAGTATATTGCTCTTCGTTGCGCCGGTTTTGATAATGTCGATCTTGATGCGGCAAACGCGCTCGGCCTTAAAGTCGTTCGGGTTCCCGCCTATTCCCCTGAAGCCGTTGCAGAACATGCTGTTGGTATGATGATGGCTTTAAACCGCCATATCCACCGTGCCTATCAGCGCACCCGGGATGCTAATTTTTCGCTGGAAGGCTTAATTGGTTTCAATATGCATAGGCGTACGGCGGGCGTCGTCGGTACCGGGAAAATTGGCGTTGCCACGCTGCGTATCCTTAAAGGATTTGGCATGCGTCTTCTCGCATTCGATCCCTGGCCCAATCCACAAGCGCTGGAACTTGGTGCTGAATATGTGGATATCAACACCCTATTCAGCCACGCGGACGTTATCACCCTCCACTGTCCGCTAACGGATGAAAACCATCATCTGCTGAACACACAAGCATTTAGCCAGATGAAAGAGGGTGTGATGATTATTAATACCAGTCGTGGAGGCTTGATCGATTCGCAAGCCGCGATCGACGCACTGAAACAGCAAAAAATTGGTGCTCTTGGAATGGATGTCTATGAAAACGAACGCGATTTATTCTTTGAAGATAAGTCGAATGATGTTATTCAGGACGATGTTTTCCGCAGGCTTTCTGCCTGCCATAACGTCCTGTTCACTGGCCATCAGGCTTTCTTAACTGCTGAAGCGCTAATCAGTATTTCGGAAACGACCTTAGAAAATATCAGGCAACTGGATACGGGTATCGCCTGCAGCAATATGCTAACAACCTGACACGCAGGTACTCTGGAAGCCATTACCGCTGATATCATGGCTGCAGGTTAGTAACGCGCGCAGGAGCCATTAAGTAACGCGCTTTCCCCGCAGCGGCGTCCGTTTGCCAACTGGCACATTCCCACGGATGAACCATCCAGTTGACGTGATAAGGCAAGCGCCCCTCCGGCACTGGCACAACTACTTGCCGCCAGCTCGGACATCACGACTTTAGGTGGCACATGGGCGGCGGTGGCTTGTTGTGGCGGCTCATTGTCTGCACTGCTGCATGCTGAAAGCACGAAGGCAGCGCCGACAAGCAGAAAGGTCGTGACTTTCATCTGTCAGGCTCCAAAAGAGTATAAAAAAAAGACGTTGCCAGCATAAGCCACGTTTTGTGTCAGGTCGATATGCAACATAACTTTTTACCAAAAAAAAATTATGAAAATAGCAATCGTAAAATTCCTGTTTACTCTGTTTTTTTACCAGCATGGCAGTAAAGCGCTAACACCTCTGAAGCACGTACCGATGTGATCAACACGGGGCTGCGTCAAGGATAACGGATGTCACTATGAGAAAGAGGAAAAACTATGCTAATGGATTTGTTATTACGTATTGCCCTGGCAGGCGCGCTAGGCGGTCTGATAGGACTGGAGCGTCAGCTACGTGCTAAAGAAGCTGGCTTGCGTACACATATTTTAGTGGGCATTGGCAGTGCGATGTTTATGATCGTTTCGAAATATGGTTTTGACGACATTCTCTCGCAAACGCATATAGGCCTGGACCCCAGTCGTATCGCCGCGCAAGTGGTCAGCGGTATGGGTTTTCTTGGCGCAGGCACCATCATTATCCAGAAGCAGATCGTCAAAGGCCTGACGACGGCAGCAGGTTTATGGGTAACCGCCGCGATCGGGTTAGTCATCGGTAGCGGCATGTATGAGATCGGTATTTACGGTACGCTGATGGCTTTAGTTGTGCTGGAAACGTTTCGTCGCATCAGCCACTGGATTGTTGGCCATCACCATACGTTTATTTTTCAGCTTAAACCGAAGAGCGTGCCCGGCGTATTGGAAGCATTACAAAGAGAGCGAGTGCGCTACGGTCAGATCACAGTGGTTAATCGTGATAAAGAATCCGGGGTGTGTGAGCTGATGATTGACGTGACACTGTCACGAAAAATACCGACCAGCATGCTGTATGAAAGTTTGTTAGAGGTTAAAGGCGTAGAGTCACTGGAGATGCATTAAAATTATACCCATTTGATCTCTGGTGCTATTACCAGCGTTTTATCATAAAAGTCAAAATTCCCTCAAAGCGTCTTTGCTAGACTTAGCATATTCGCATCAGTCGTACTCGGCAGATGACCCGGTATTCTAGTTTAAGGGCTTTTTATGATAACCATTGATGGTAATGGCGCGGCTGCTTCTGTGGCCTTTCGCACCAGCGAAGTGATCGCTATTTATCCTATTACTCCCAGTTCAACTATGGCCGAGCTGTCAGATTCCTGGGCGGGTGATGGCCGGAAAAATATCTGGGGCGATGTGCCGCGCGTCGTCGAAATGCAGTCCGAGGCTGGTGCGATCGCTACCGTACATGGCGCTTTACAAACCGGCGCCCTCTCCACGTCCTTTACCTCCTCGCAGGGCTTGCTGCTGATGATCCCCACGCTGTACAAACTGGCAGGTCAGTTGACGCCATTTGTACTGCATGTAGCCGCACGCACCATAGCAACTCACGCACTGTCAATTTTTGGCGATCACTCTGACGTGATGGCGGTACGACAGACAGGATGTGCACTACTGTGTGCCAGCAACGTGCAGGAGGCGCAGGATTTTGCATTGATAGCGCAAATAGCCTCGCTGAACAGTCGCATCCCTTTCATTCACTTTTTTGATGGTTTCCGTACTTCGCATGAAATTAACAAAATTGCGCCACTCTCCGATGACACACTGCGCACGCTGATGCCGCAATCAGCAATTGATGCACATCGTCAACGTGCTCTGTCGCCTGATAATCCTGTGATACGCGGTACTTCAGCCAATCCCGATACCTATTTTCAGTCACGCGAAGCCACTAATCCCTGGTACAACGCCACGTTCGCACATGTCGAACAGGCGATGGAGGCGTTCGAAGGAGAAACAGGACGCCGCTATTATCCTTTTGAATACTATGGTCATCCACAAGCAGAGCGCGTAATCGTGCTAATGGGATCAGCCATTGGTACATGCGAAGAAGTCATTGATGAATTGCTACAGCAGGGTGACAAGGTCGGCGTGGTGAAAATCCGCCTTTATCGCCCCTTTTCAGCGCAACATTTACTGCAAGTTATACCGACAAGCGTGAAAAGTATCGCGGTACTCGACCGCACAAAAGAACCCGGCGCACTGGCGGAACCCCTCTATCTTGATGTGATGACCGCAGTGGCTGAAGCCTTCAGCCGTGGAGAGCGTCGCAGCATGCCGCGCATCATCGGCGGACGTTATGGCCTATCCTCAAAAGAATTCGGTCCCGAGTGCGTCCTGGCGGTATTTCATGCTCTGGCCGGTGATCATCCCCCAGCGCGCTTTACCGTCGGCATTTATGACGATGTGACACATCTATCGCTTCCTCTACCCGAACATGCGTTACCAAACCATGCGAAGCTGGAAGCACTATTCTACGGACTGGGCAGCGATGGCAGTGTCTCCGCCACCAAAAATAACATCAAAATTATTGGTAATGCGACGCCGCTCAATGTGCAGGGCTATTTTGTCTATGATTCAAAAAAAGCGGGCGGGTTAACCGTTTCTCATCTGCGAGTAAGCGATCGGCCAATCCACTCTGCATATCTGATTAATAGCGCCGATTTTGTTGGCTGCCACCAACTGCAATTTATCGATAAATATCAAATGGCGGAGCAGCTAAAACCCGGTGGTATTTTTCTGCTTAATACGCCATATGCAGCCCACGAGGTCTGGTCACGCCTGCCCCAGGAAGTACAGGCGGTACTGAATCAGAAACAGGCGCGATTCTACGTGATCAACGCGGCGAGAATCGCCCGTGACTGCCAGCTCGGCGCACGTATTAACACCGTTATGCAGATGGCATTCTTCCAGTTAACCCAGATTCTACCCGGTGAGACGGCGCTGGCCGCGCTGCAAAATGCCATTGCTAACAGTTACAGCAGTAAAGGCCAGGAACTGGTTGAACGCAACTGGCAGGCGCTTGCAACTGCACAGGAGGCCATACAGCCTGTGCCACTTGAGCCCGTTGATAGCACTAGCCCGGTGCGCCCGCCTGTGGTTTCCGATGCCGCCCCTGATTTTGTTAAAACCGTTACCGCAGCCATGCTGGCAGGATTGGGCGATGCCCTCCCGGTATCTGCACTACCGCCGGACGGCACCTGGCCGACAGGAACCACGCAATGGGAAAAACGGAATATTGCGGAAGAAGTGCCAATCTGGAAGCCCGAACTGTGCACCCAATGCAACCACTGCGTTGCAGCTTGCCCCCATTCGGCTATTCGCGCCAAAGTTGTACAGCCGCAAGCACTGGCAGATGCACCGGACCAGTTGCAATCTCTTGATGTAAAAGCACGCGATATGCGCGGGCAAAAATATGTGCTGCAGGTCGCACCGGAAGATTGCACTGGATGCAACCTGTGCGTAGAAGTTTGTCCGGCAAAAGATCGGCAGGATCCGTCAATTAAAGCCATCAATATGATGTCGCGCCTTGACCACGTTGAAGAAGAAAAAGAGAACTATGATTTCTTCCTCAATCTACCTGAAATCGATGCCGCTCAGCTCGAGCGTATTGATATTCGTACATCACAGTTGATCTCACCATTATTTGAATATTCCGGCGCCTGTTCCGGCTGCGGTGAAACACCTTACATCAAGTTACTGACCCAACTGTATGGCGATAGACTATTGATTGCTAACGCCACCGGTTGCTCATCAATTTATGGTGGCAACCTTCCTTCTACACCTTACACCACTAACGCCGACGGTCGAGGCCCCGCGTGGGCTAACTCGCTTTTTGAAGACAATGCTGAGTTTGGCTTAGGTTTTCGTCTAACCGTCGATCAACACCGTCACCGCGTTACTCGTCTGCTGGAGAGTTATGCCGACCGCCTGCCAGAGACATTGCTGGAAGCATTAAAAAGTGACAGCGTCACGACAGAACAGCGCCGTCAGCAGATCGCGGAACTACGTGCGCTGCTAAGTCACGTAGATGAGCCTGCTGCCCGGCAATTAATTACCGATGCTGATGCGCTGGTTGATAAATCGATTTGGTTGATTGGGGGGGATGGTTGGGCTTACGATATTGGCTTTGGTGGGCTTGATCATGTCCTTAGTCTGACGGAGAACGTCAATATTTTGGTACTTGATACCCAATGCTATTCCAACACCGGCGGTCAAGCCTCTAAGGCCACCCCGCTGGGGGCTGTGACCAAATTTGGCGAACATGGAAAACGCAAATCACGTAAAGACTTAGGCGTAAGTATGATGATGTACGGCCATGTTTATGTCGCACAGATTTCACTCGGCGCACAGTTGAATCAAACAGTGAAAGCCATTCAGGAAGCGGAGTCATGGCCTGGCCCTTCGCTGATTATTGCCTACAGCCCATGTGAAGAGCATGGCTATGATTTGGCGCTGAGCCACGATCAAATGCGTCAGCTTACTGCGTCCGGCTTCTGGCCACTTTATCGTTTTGATCCGCGACGTGCTGATGAAGGCAAGTTGCCGCTTTCCCTTGATTCCCGTCCACCTTCTAGTGAACTGGATGATGCGCTGATGAATGAGCAACGTTTCAGAAGATTAAACACGCAACAGCCTGAAGTGGCTAAACAGCTATGGCATGATGCGGCAGAAGATGTAAAACGCCGTTATGCGTTACTCGCGCAAATGGCTGGTAAAAGCGATAAAATTGACGGGTAATGCGCCCTTTGCCAGCAGAGTCTGGTTCAATAAATATAGAGGATGAACATGAGCAACAATACGAAATTAGTAATCGCAAAGTTTGTGGCACAACCGGGCAAGGCCGATGCGCTAAAAAAAGTATTAACTAACGTTCTTGCCCCAAGCCGCGCCGAAGAAGGCTGTATTCATTACGATCTGTATCGCAGCATTGAAGATGGAAACGTTTTCTTATTCCATGAGACCTGGAAGGATCAGGCAGCGCTTGACCATCATAACCAGCAGCCTCATCTCCAAAAGGTCATTGTTGATACAGAATCTCTGCTTAAGCAGCCTGCTGAAGTCAACGTTTTTTAAATTTTGCAGCTGCGCCCTGCTTCCGGCATAAACGTGCTGAGGCAGGCAAGGCTCGCTTTTCGCGTCGGGGCTATGAACATAGCCCCGATTGCTACGAGTCAGTTACTTTAGTAACTGAACGCGACAGCTTTTACCTTTGATTTTCACTTGCTGAAGCTGTTTCATCGCCTGGCGGGCCGCATCTTGCCGAATGGCAACATAAGCATGGGTGGTGGTGATAGCGATCTTACCCACGACCTCTGCGTTCAATCCAGCCTCGCCGGTTAGCGCACCCAGAATATCACCCGGACGAATTTTAGCTTTCCGTCCACCTTCGATGCATAAAGTCGACATTTCAGCCGGTAGCGCCACGATGGGCGCTGACTTCAACGCCGCATTCGGTTGCCAGTTCAGTGTCATCTGCAGATAATCTTCCAGCGCATGCGCTCTTACCATCTCATCCGCCGCTACAAAACTCACCGCTTCACCATGCTGCCCCGCACGCGCGGTACGGCCAATACGGTGAACGTGTACCTCAGGATCAAAAGCAAGCTGGTAGTTAACCACCAGCGCCAGTTCTTTAATGTCCAGGCCGCGCGCAGCCACATCGGTCGCAACCAGCACCCGACAGCTACCATTGGCAAACTGGATCAATACCCGATCGCGATCGCGCTGTTCAAGATCGCCGTGCAATGCCAGCGCGCTAATATTATGACCTTCCAGCGCTTCAGCAATATCGTCACATTCACGTTTAGTATTACAAAATACTACACAGGATTTAGGTTGCTGCGTACTCAACAGGCCCGCCAGCAGCGCTACTTTTTCTCGATTCCCGGCTTCATAGAATGTTTGCTCAATCGTTGGCAGCTCGGATACGTCCCCGGTTTCAATGGTTAGCGGATCACGCTGGATGCGTTGACTAATCTGCGCAATGCTCTGCGGCCAGGTAGCGGAAAACAGTAACGTTTGCCGAGTAGACGGCGCAAAGCTGATGATGTCGTCGATATCCTCACGAAATCCCATCTCCAGCATGCGGTCGGCTTCATCCAGCACCAGACTTTTCAGACTATTCAGTTTCAGGGTTTCACGTTTGAGATGATCGATGATACGGCCCGGTGTACCTACCACAATGTGCGGCGCGTGAACTAAAGAGTCACGCTGTGCTCCCACTGGCTGGCCACCGCACAGCGTCAGAATTTTGATGTTTTGGGTAAAACGCGCCAGTCGACGCAGCTCTTTGGTCACCTGGTCCGCCAGTTCACGCGTTGGACACAACACCAGCGACTGGGTGACAAAACTTGAAGCATCAATGGTCTGGAGAATGCCAAGACCAAAAACAGCGGTTTTTCCGCTCCCCGTTTTGGCCTGCGCACGGACATCATGTCCGGCCAGTATGGCCGGAAGCGCCGCTGCCTGAATCGGTGTCATGGTTTGGTAACCCATCTCTTCGAGATTGGCAAGCTGGCTGGCGGGCAGTGTCGTCAGGGTTGAAAAAGCGGTCACGGAAAACTCTCTACATAAAATCGGGGGATCGTGGCGCGCAGTTTACCAGAAAAGTCCCGTTTACCTGCACCATTCGGCGGAGTGATGAAATCAGTAGTCAATTAATCAGATAGCAATCTTTGTCATTAAGCACCCAAGCCCATCCTAACAGCTTCCTTTGCCATCTGTTTGCGAGGCGATGTTTCGGGGGGGATGACCGGTGCATCTGACTGTATCAGCAATTGCAGGGGGCACACCGGAAAGCATTGATAAAACGCGTTGGCATTCGGCGTCGTAATCCGTACCATACGCGACAGACTTTTACCTGCAGGCTTTTGTCAGCTGGCGCGGGCTCCTCTTTTATCACTAACCAGAGGGTGAGCGATATATGACGTATACGGAGTCCGGGCGAAAGAAATGAGTAACGAAACAATTTCTATACTTAACGCTAAGCTGGAACAACAGCTTTCATGCCCCACATTGCAATGAGTCGTTAAATTATGCAACAAAATCAAGAAACCACAAAAAAAGAGCAGTACAATCTGAATAAACTGCAGAAACGCCTGCGCCGTCATGTTGGCGAGGCTATCGCTGATTTTAATATGATCGAAGATGGTGACCGCATTATGGTTTGTCTGTCCGGCGGCAAGGACAGTTATACCATGCTGGAAATGCTGAGCAGCCTGCAGAAAAGCGCCCCTATTTCCTTTTCACTTGTAGCCGTTAACCTGGATCAGAAACAGCCAGGTTTTCCTCAGCATATCCTGCCGCAATACCTTGAAACGTTAGGTGTTGAATACAAAATTGTTGAAGAAAACACCTACGCGATCGTTAAAGATAAGATCCCGGAAGGTAAAACCACTTGTTCCCTGTGTTCTCGTCTTCGCAGGGGTATTCTTTATCGTACTGCCAGCGAGTTAGGTGCCACTAAAATCGCCCTCGGCCACCATCGGGATGATATTCTTCAAACGCTTTTCCTGAATATGTTCTATGGCGGAAAAATGAAAGGCATGCCGCCTAAGTTAATGAGTGATGACGGCAAGCACATTGTTATTCGACCACTGGCTTACTGCCGGGAAAAAGATATCGAACGTTTTGCGATTGCGCGCGAATATCCGATTATTCCGTGCAATTTGTGCGGCTCTCAACCTAACCTTCAGCGTCAGGTTATTGCCGATATGCTGCGTGACTGGGATAAGCGTTATCCCGGGCGTATTGAAACGATGTTTAGCGCAATGCAAAATGTTGTTCCTTCGCATCTGGCAGATACTGCGCTATTTGATTTTAAAGGCATTCAACATGGAAGTGAGGTGGTTGACGGAGGCGATCTGGCTTTCGATCGTGAACCCCTGCCGGTCCAGCCTGCGGGATGGCAACCGCAAGATGACGATGAGATGTCATCTGCCCAGCGACTGGATATTTTAGAAATTAGATGATACTGACGCAGACCTCTCTTCAGCAAGGAAAAGAGGTCTGCCCGCTGAACAATCATTACCAGACGTACGGCGGTGGATCGATGATTGGGTGGGGGTCCGGCTCTGTCGGTGGTGGTTCAGGTATCGGCTGGGGTTGTGGAATCGGATTAGGTATGGGCACAGGGTCGGTGGGAACCGGATCTGACATGTGTAAACATTCAGCGTTATTAAGCATAAACATGCTTCCTCCTCTCGTATTCCTGAATAATAGGCGCATGACCAATGTAATCACGGGATGCCGTGCGGCTATTAACTAGAAAGGTAAGTATAGGAACGACAGGACGAGCCGACAAACCATAAAAAAAGCCGGCCAAATAAGCCGGCGTCGTACGAATTAAAAGTGCTATGCAGTAATTCGAAAATGGAAGTAAGACAATTAAGGAGCGCAACGCCCATCGCTTGACGTTGCATTCACCTGCGGAACTGATTCTGCGCCAAAGCAGTAGCGGTTTTATTGATGTCGATCACTTTTTTTTCCGCTTTCTCTGTTTTACGCAATTAATTATTTGTTTTATCACAACCATTTACGTCTTCTTAACCACCATGCAACACCCAGGACCAGTAGCACCAGCAGCAGACAAAAAACACTAAAACCATAGCGCCATGCCCCACCGGGAATACCACCAAGGTTAACGCCAAACAGCCCGGTAAGGAATGTTGTCGGCAGAAACACCATCGCCAGTAGCGACATAGTATAGGTTCGACGATTCATCGCATCCGCCATAATGGTCGTAATTTCATCGGCTAATACCGCTGTACGTGCCACGCTGGCATCCAGATCATCCAATCCCCTCCCCAACCGGTCGGAAATTTCCTGCATACGCCGTCGTTCGTTGTCATCCATCCATGCCAAACGCTCGCTGGCAAGGCGGGCATAGACATCGCGCTGTGGCGCCATGTAACGTCGCATGACAATGATCTGTTTACGTATTAGCGCTAATTCACCGCGTGCCGGCACCTGCTGCTCCAGTAAAGCATCCTCCAGCTCAATGATTTTATCATGCAATTGCTCAATAAATTCACTGGCGTGATCGGTCAGCGCTTCACAGACATCAACCAGCCAGCTTCCCCCATCCACAGGACCGTTGCCATTTTGTAGATCGGATAACACCTCATCAATAGCAAAAACTTTACGTCGCCGCGTGGAAATAATGAGTTTTTCATTGATAAATACCCGGATAGCAACCAACTGATCGGGACGTGATTCCGTGTTTAAATTGACACTGCGTAGCGTGATCATGAAGCCATCGCTTAACTTACTGACCCGCGGGCGCATACTGTCACCAGAGAGAGCCGCCCGCACCGAATCAGGTAATAGCGGCGTAGACATCAACCAGTCCGCGCTTTCACGGCGAGTGTAGTTAAGGTGAAGCCAGCAAGGGCGATCGCAATTGATCACATCCTTATCTTCAATCGGGATCAGCCCGCCCTTTCCATCAAGCTGGCAAGAGATGATTGCATCAGAAACCTGCAGCGCTTTACCTTCAATAACGTCCACATCATGCCCCGGCATCAACATAATCAATACGATACAGTCTAGCCTGACACCAGGTAGATGCAATATGCCACTTTTTCACAAAATGTTAATGCCCCGTAGAAGGCGGCGATTTCCGCATCAAACTCATTTGATAACAATCTACAATTGCTCTTTTTACCTAGTGCTTAAGGATGTACAACTCATGGCTATAAGCCACATCTTCAGGATTTTCGATCGGATAGCCTTTCACCCACGGCTTGATCAAGCGGCCATTAGTATATTGATAAATCGGCGCAATAGGAGCCTGATCGGCGATGAGTTGCTCCGCCTGGTTGTAATCATCATTACGCGCAGCAGCATTACTTTCCCGGCTTGCTTTATCTAATACCGCGTCGTACTCGGCGTTACTGAATTTCGCGATATTACCGCTGTGTCGGGAGCCTAACAGACTCAGGAAGGTTGAAGGTTCATTATAGTCCCCCACCCATGAAGCGCGGATCACGTCAAAGTTACCGCTGTTACGGCTGTCGATATAGGTTTTCCACTCCTGATTCTGTAATTTCACATTAATCCCCAGGTTCTTTTTCCACATTGATGCGACTGCAATGGCAATTTTCTGGTGATTTTCTGACGTGTTATACAGCAACGTCAGGTTTAGCGGTTTTGTCGGGCCGTAGCCCGCTGCTGCCAGTAGCGCTTTTGCCTGAGCATTTAACTCCTCCTGGGAGTACTGCTGCAGAATACTCTGCTTTGGCCTGAAGCCCGATGTGACATCAGGTGTAAAGTGCCAGGCGGGTTTTTCCCCGGTACCTAACACCTTCTGCGCAATGATGTTGCGATCGATGGTCCAGGAGAGCGCTTTACGTACTCGCACATCAGCCGTCGGCCCTTTCCGGGTATTAAAGGCGTAATAATAGGTGCCCAGTTGGTCGGGAGTATAAACTTCAGCAGGAATCTGTTTCTTCAGCAACGCATAAAGGTTTTTAGGGAAGGACTCCGTAATATCAATATCCCCAGCCCGATAACGCTTGGTGGCACTGGATTCTTCATTGATGGGGAGAAAGGTCACTTTTGTCAGAACGGAATGCGCATTGTCCCAATAGTGTTCATTAGGCACCAATACCAGCTTTTCATTTACTACCCGTTCCTGAAGTTTATAGGCTCCGTTCCCAACCAGGTTACTGGTTTTAGTCCAGTCACTCCCGTGCGCATCAACCACTTTTTGCGGCACAGGGAAGAGACTGACATTGGCTGTCAGGCTAACAAAATAAGGCACCGGCTTTTCAAGCGTGACTTTTAGGTGGTAAGCATCGAGTGCAACCACCCCAAGTTTATCTGGCGTCATTTCACCTTTGGTAATGGCGCCAGCATTAGAGATACCGGCCAGTTCGGCAAACCAGGCAAAAGACGATGTGTTCACGGGATCGACCAGCCGGCGCCAACTGTAGACAAAATCACTGGCCGTTACCGGATCGCCGTTTGACCACTTTGCATCTTTACGTAAGGTGAAAATCCAGCTTTTACTGTCATTACTTTGCCAGTTCTGCGCAACTCCTGGGATGATATTTCCCTGTGCGTCCTGATTAGTGAGGCCTTCAAACAGATCGCGAAGAACCTGAATTTCAGGTAATCCTACCGCCTTTACCGGATCGAGCGATGCCGGTTCGTCCTTAATATGACGAACAATTTCCTGCCGCTCTGCCAACGCGGTTCCCGTCGGCACGGTGGCCGCCAGAACAGAGGAAGTTGCGCAGGCGGCCAGCAGTGCGCCTAACGTAAAGCGAAAAGGTGTCATCATTACTTACCCTTAGCCTGTCGAAGGAAAATAAAAAAAATTATCCCGAAGAGACCTGGTCCGGCCACATTTGTTCACTGACTTTAGTGCGTCCTACGCGATGTTGAGCAGCGCATAGCCAGCCAACACAGATCCCGTTTGTTGTTACTTAAATGTCCAGGATAAATCATATTGTCTGGCACTTTAGCGCAAATCATTGATCGATAAATAGCTATTTTACGCGAAACGATCGGGCTCACATATTTCCCCTGGTTCAGCGGCGTGTTTGATTAAAATCTGCGCACCCGACATCAATAAAGCGTCTTAAAACAGATGATCGTCACTGAAAACGATCCTCGTATCGGAGGGTGATTGCCGCCAGCCCGTCTTTCCGCTAGCGTAGAACATCTTATTGGGTAGGTGATAAGTTCAGGGGTTACATTATGTCTTTGTTACATCCGCGAACGCGGCGCGGTAAGCTTGATGCTCAGATGGAAAATTACGGTGCATCACGGTTGGGTGCTCCACTACTTTGGTTTCCTGCGCCCCAAGCCGATGACGATAGCGGATTAATCCTGGCTGGCACACACGGTGATGAAACAGCCGCCGTTGTGACCCTCTCCTGCGCCATGCGTACCCTACAAGCGTCGCATCGGCGTCATCATGTAGTCCTGGCGGTGAATCCCGATGGGTGCCAACTGGGCCTACGCGCAAACGCGCAGGGTGTCGATCTCAACCGCAATTTTCCCGCAGCTAACTGGCAACATGGCGATACTGTGTACCGCTGGAACAGCGCAGCCGAAAAGCGGGACGTCATTTTATCTGCCGGAAATGCCCCCGCTTCTGAGCCAGAAACGCAGGCTTTATGTAATTTGATCCATCAACTTAAACCGGCATGGGTCGTTACGTTTCATGAGCCTCTGGGCTGCGTTGAAGATCCTCACACCAGTATGCTTGGCCAGTGGCTGGCCAAAAAAATGACGCTCCCGCTGGTCACTAGCGTCGGTTATGCAACACCGGGGTCATTTGGCAGTTGGTGCGCCGATTTAAGCCTGCCCTGTATCACCGCCGAACTCCCCGCGATCTCTGCTGATGAATCCAGCGAAACCTTTCTGCACGCGATGATTGATTTACTTACGTGGCAACCCTGAGAGTAATTTTCCCGCTGGAGAAATGCAGCCCTGGCTCAACGTCAACCGCCAGCCAGGTCGGACCATCAAGATCGACAAAGCGCGCCAGCGGCGCCAATGGCAACGCGGCATTGATCGCTCGGGATGTGCAAAGCATACAGCCAAGCATAATGCCAAATCCCGCCGCACGGGCCGCCTCTGCCAGCGCGAGGGCTTCCGTCAAACCACCGGTTTTATCCAGCTTGATATTAATCATCTCATAGCGATTATGCAGCATATTCAGGCTGTTGCGGGTATGGCAGCTCTCATCAGCACAAATCGGCAGAGGATGGATGAAATTTTCAAGCGCGGTATCCTCATGCACCGGTAGCGGTTGCTCCAGCATAACGACACCGAGATCGGCGAGAAGCTGGCAGCGCGCCGCCAGCCCCTCGCTTTTCCATGACTCGTTCGCATCGACAATTAACTGTGCTTCCGGAACCGCTGTGCGGATTGCCATCATCCGCTCGGTAATCATGTGATCATCAAGTTTGATTTTGAGCAGGCGGGCACCGTTTTGCCATAACGCCAGCGCGCTACTGGCCATCACGTTAGGTTCGTCGATACTGACGGTCTGTGCCATTGTCACCTCATCAGGCATAGCCGTTGCGGTGAGTTGCCAAAGTGAACGCCCCGCTTTGCGGCTTTCCAGATCCCACATTGCGCTGTCGATCGCATTGCGCGCAGCGCCAGCAGGCAAAATATCCTGTAACTCTGCCCGCGTTATTCCTCGTTCCAGCGAGGGCAAAATTGCACAAATCTGTGCCAACACCGAAGCCTCACTTTCACCATAGCGAGGGTAAGGCGTGCATTCACCGATGCCCTTGATGCCGTTATCTTCCAGCTCAACCACCACCACACCCGCTTCGCTTCGGGCCCCGCGCGCGATAACAAACGGTGAATGTAATGGCCAGGCTTCAGGGTAAATTTTTACAGCAATCATCCATGTATCCTTAGGTTAAATGATGTTGATTTTTTAGCGCATCATGACCATTGTTGCTATTTCGTACCGCGCAAAATATTAAAATTGTGCCACGCTTAACAGCTCACTGTACGCCATGAACATCACCCTCATCGGTTGGATAATGGCAGGCGGGCAAAGGCAGTGAAATCTAAAATCTGCTGCCTGAACTCTGGCAGACATAATTTCTCTGTCTCAGCCCGCCGGATTGCCTTACACTGGCCGACGTGTCAAACACATGTATAAGGAACCAGTATGTCTCAATCAGTTCTGTTTCAGGGTAATCCTGTTGCTGTTGCCGGTCAGATTCCAACGCCTGGTCAGGCGGCGAAGCCGTTTACTCTCGTCGCAAAAGATCTTTCTGATGTTACGCTCTCCACTTATGCCGGAAAGCGTAAAGTCCTGAACATTTTCCCCAGTATTGATACCGGTGTCTGCGCTGCTTCAGTGCGTAAGTTCAACCAACTGGCAAATGAATTAGAGAATACCGTTGTATTGTGTATCTCTTCCGACCTTCCCTTCGCACAGTCACGCTTTTGCGGATCAGATGGTTTAAGCAACGTCGTGACCTTATCTACGCTGCGCAATGACGAATTTAAAGAAGATTATGGCGTCGCAATTGCGGATGGCCCACTAAAAGGGTTAACTGCTCGCGCGGTTGTCGTGCTGGATGATAAAGATCAGGTGTTATATAGCCAATTAGTGAATGAAATCACTAATGAACCTGATTACGATGCTGCACTGGCCATTTTGAAAAAATAAGCCTCTGCCGATAAAATAACGGGTCGGCTTTGCTGACCCGTTATCGCTCGGCGCTACGTTTTTTTCTGGCTCAGTCCATATTCACGCAACTTATTAGCAATCGCAGTATGGGACACGCCCAGACGTTTCGCCAACTTACGCGTACTCGGGTAGGAAAGATAAAGTCGCGTTAGCACCGAACGCTCAAAACGGCTGGTAATTTCATCAAGCGATCCTTCTATCGCTTCATCGCCCAGGGATAACTCCAGCGTCAATTCAGGTAAAATAATATCCTGCGGCCGTAGTTCATAACCTTCAAGTTGCGTTAACGCACGATACAGCGCATTTTTGAGCTGACGTACGTTACCGGGCCAGCTGTAGCGCATTAAAAATCCGTTCAACTGCGATGACAGTCTCGGACATGTCACGCCCTGTTCATCGGCAAAGCGCGCAACGAACATTTCCGTCAGTGGCAAAATATCCTGCGGTCGCTCACGCAACGGCGGCAAATGCAGCGTCAATACGTTAAGCCGGTAGAAAAGGTCTTCCCTAAACTCACCTCGATGAACCAATTCAGTCAAGTTTTTTTGGGTCGCACAAATCACGCGCACATCGACATGTACTTCATGCTCTTCCCCTACGCGACGAAAGGTGCCGTCGTTAAGAAAACGCAGTAATTTAGTCTGCATACGCGGCGACATTTCGCCAATTTCATCCAGTAATACCGATCCGCCGTTCGCCTGCTCAAAAAACCCTTTCTTTCCTTCCAGCGCATTGGGGTAAGCGCCTGCTGCATGACCAAACAGTTCACTTTCGGCGACATCATCCGGTAGAGAAGCACAGTTCAATGCAAGAAACGGCTTTTTACCCCGGGAACTGCGCAAATGGCAGGCACGCGCCAGCATATCTTTTCCCGTGCCGGTATCGCCTACAATCAGCAACGGCGCATCCAACATAGCCAGTTTGCGTGCCTGATCGATAACCTGACGCATTTTCGGGTTGACCGCGACGATGTGTTCAAACTCAGAATCATCGTTTACCGCAAGATTCTGCAACTGCTGCCCCATACGCGCAGTAGATTTCAACATAACTACCGCGCCCACCGGGCCTTCCGGTTGTTCCTTGACGTCATTCAGATAAATAGGCCGTGCTTCCATCAGAAAATCTCGCCCCTGAATGAGCACATGTTGTGCCTGAGCTTCAACCCGTTCACTTTCAAGCCAGCGCATAAAATTGAAACCGGGGATCAGCGTACCCGCGCTATGGCCGCGCATTTTTTGGTCGTCAAGATCAAATAAGATTTGCGCCGCAGGGTTAGCCAGCTCAACTTTACTTTTCAGATCGATGGAAAATACCGGATCCGGTAGCGCAACCAGCAACGCACTCAGCGCTCGATGCTCGCGCTCAGAGGGCAAAAATGTCACGGTACGTACATCGGTCACCCCGGAAATACGACGAATTTCAGCCATCAAATTGCTAAACTGATCAAAGGCAATGGCGGAAAAGTTCAGATAAATACGCCCTATAGGGGCAATTTCAATGCCGCGAAGATCAATACTCCGCTCGACCAGCAAATCCAGCAGTTCACGCGTCAGACCGATTCGGTCCTGGCAAAAGACTTCCAAGCGCATGGGATGGCCTTATTCAATGTATAAGAAACAAATTTCCAAATAATATGCCATCATACGGCAGGTCAGAAGCGCCTGTCATGAAAAGTTGACAGTTTGCCGCAAGAGGCAAAAAAATAGTAGCTGAGGTGTCAGGGTTAATCATGCTTAATACTATTTTTTCAGCACGCTAACGCAAAACTGGACATTTATATGGCGGATGGCGAAAAATACGCCACCCGAAAGTTTATTTCTCTGTTTTGTTGCCGCCTTTTTGCAACGTATCTTTTAACTGATCTATTAATTCCCGCCGAAAATCGCCCAGTCGAGGCTTATCACCTGCCAGCCAGGGGAGCGGACGACATAGCTCCATAGCTTTAATACCCAAGCGTGCGGTTAGTAATCCTGCTCCAATGCCTTGTGCCGCACGGGCGGAAAGTCGGGCGGCAATATCCTGAGACACCCAATCCATCCCGACTTCGCGCACCAGCTCTGAAGCTCCTGCAAAGGCAATATTCAGCAATACCAGGCGAAACAAACGTATGCGGCTAAAATAGCCCAGCTCGATGCCGTAGAGCGCCGCTATACGGTTGACCAGTCGCAGGTTACGCCAGGCGATAAATGCCATATCAACCAGTGCCAGAGGGCTAACGGCTATCATTAATGCTGATTCCGCCGCAGAACGGCTAATTTCACGTCGGGCCTGTCGGTCCAACACCGGTTGTACCAGCTGCGCATAGAGCTCGACAGTTTCGCGATCGTTGTGTGTTTCATGCAGCGAGGCCTGCCAGCGCTGGAGGGCCGGATGTCCCTGATCGAGCCCCGCCTGACGCGCCAACTTCTCGCAAAAGACGCGTCCCTGTCCGATACCATGACTATCCAGTAACTGGCGCCCGACATCGCGCTCTTCCGCCCGCTCACGCAATTTGTATAACCGTCGCCATTCCGTGGCAAGCGCCCCTGCTCCAGCCGCGATAATCAACCCTCCCGCGGTACCAGCACCAAGAGCGATCCAATCCTGTGTCAGCCAGGCATGGTGTATCCACTGTGCGCTCTGAGCAATCACACTGATCCCAAATACGCCCAATCCCGCGGTCACCATTTTGCGCCATAGGCTGCGCTTTGGCCGCAACGCCGCATCAACGGCGCGTTCGCCTGCGCCTTCATTTAGCGGTTCCAGACTCGCGTCTTCATGCAGCGCAATAAAAGGCGTTTTCTCTGCCTCACTAAAAGCCCGGGAAGCTTTAATGGGCCGTGCTGACTCCATCTCGAATGGTTTTGCAAAATCAATGCGCGGTTTAATTGGTGTAGTCATCGCAGCTTGTCTCCCAGTAAAAACTCCAGCGCAGAATCCATACGAATATGTGGCAACGGACGGTCCACATCGAGATTTTGTGGCCGGAATTGTTCAAAATGAAATCCCTGCTGCTGCCAGAATGCATTGCCTGGCAGGCGCGGTGGCACTTCTCCCGGATAAAAGGTCAGAGGCGCATCATCACCCAGGCGGTGACCGCGTAACGCCGGGATTTTTTCGCCGAGATGGTCCACGATGCCGCTTTGCGTCGCCTGCACAGCCGCCAGCCCGACGCAATCCATATTGATGCCCTCAAAGGCCGCATTTTGCCAGGCATCCTGTACCAACTGTTGTAAAAGAGAGACAAGATTGGCGTGCTGATCGGCGGTTACATGGTCGGATTTCGTGGCGGCAAACAGCAGCTTATCAATAACGGGCGAGAAAAGACGGCGAAAAAGCGTACGCTGACCATAGTGAAAGCTTTGCATCAGTTGCGTCAGCGCCAGCCGCATATCATTAAACGCCTGTGGCCCACTATTGAGCGGTTGCAGACAGTCAACCAGTACAATTTGCCGATCGAAACGTAAAAAATAGTTCTTATAAAATGCAGTCACAACATGCTGGCAATAGTAGTTAAACCGTGCGCGTAGCGTCGCAATATTGCTGCCCTTGTCCGCCTGCGCCAGCTTTGATTCACCGTCTGCGTCCACGTCAGGCCAGGGAAAAAATTGCAGGGCGGGCGCACCCGCCATCTCTCCCGGTAATACAAAGCGACCGGGCTGAATAAAGTGCAGCCCCTGCTGCTTGCACAGTAGCAGATAATCGGTCCAGGCTTGAGCAATCTCAGCCAACCGATTTTCATCGGCCGGGGCCAGTGGGTCAAGCGATGCACAAAGATCGCGCCAGGGTTTGGCCCAACTTGCACGATCACCTTGTAACAACCCAGCCATCTGGCGTGACCAGCTCAGGTAATCCTGCGCCAGCATCGGCAGATCCAACAACCACTCACCGGGATAATCAACAATCTCCAGATAGAGCGTGGATGTCTCTTTAAAATGCCGCAATAGCGATTCCCGCGAACGGTAACGCAACGCCAGACGCATTTCACTGACACCGCGCGTTGGCGTTGGCCAGTTAGGCGGCATGCCATAAAGTTGCGCCAGCCCTTCATCATAAGTGAAACGCTGTATGCCCATATCGCGCTGTGGAACGCGTTTAACACCTAACAATCGCGCTTCGCGTGCCGCTGACAGCATCGGTAATCGAGCGCCTGCATGCACATTAAGCAGCTGATTAACCATCGACGTGATAAAAGCCGTTTTGCCGCTTCGGCTCAGCCCGGTGACGGCAAGACGTAAATGGCGATCCACGCCACGGTTCATAAGCGACATCAATTCATTTTGCAGTCGTTTCATCTCAGGTGTTAGCACCCCATCATCATTATTATTGGCCCTGTGCTCATCACCGCTACACGGTCATCACCACAAATTGTGTACCTTCGCAGGTAAAATCCGCCACTCGGGTCATGCCAAGACGTTGGTGGGCGGCAATCGATCGTGTATTTTCCGTGTTAATAAACAGCAGGCCTTCTCGCGTTGGAAACTGCTGTTTTAATTCACGGTATAGCTCGGTGAAAACACGTTTTTGCTGCTGGTCCGTTTGGCCTCGTGCATCCACATCAATACATACCGGACCATAGAGATACGCATCAGCATCACCAGGCCACACTTTGAGCATCTCCACGACTGGCTTGGCTTTTACCCGCGCTTTTTCAGCGGTAAAAAGCACCCCAATCACTCTGCCCTCATCCAATGCGACCAGCGTCGGTGTCGCGCGTTCGATCCACTCGGCAACGACCTCTACAGAATAGTTGCCATACAGCTCACCGCCATTATCAGCAGAATTCGCAATCAGTAAGTCGGCAATGTTTTCAGCATCCTGCAATCTGGCTAGTCGCGTGGTGATATTTTTGAGCGTCATCGGAAGGTCCTGATCGTAGGGGAAGGATGACCCATCGGCGCATGGCAATGAGTCATTGATGACGGAAGCGTAACATGCATCGTGCTATTTTCACCTATCCCGACGTGATGCATGCGTAATTATCACGCCGCCCCACCGGCTCGTCTTGCTACGGCCCGGACTATTTTAGCGGTCGCGCGTTTAAGTAATGGTTCCAGCACAACGGCCAGTGCGATTTTTAAAGGACGCCGCGCCACCGATTTAACGGCCCAACCAGTGATACCTGCCGGGCCATACGAGATAGCATTAATCAACATAAATTTACCCACTGACTTCAACGCAGGGGCGGCATGCTGGCGAAAACGTTGTTGCCACTGGCGCATAACAAACTCCTTACGAAAAACAGTCAAACCGGTCAGACCAACGCTACAGTTGGCTGAAACGGCTGCGGACACTAAAAGTTTCCGAGGTGACATAACGCTCAACCTCACGCAGGCGTTGTTCGCCTGATGTCAGCTCAGTGCTAAGATCGTTCAGTAATTCTCCCGTCGTAGGCTGACGTTCTTCCTGCTCCATGCCGTAGGGCATCGGGTCCAGCACCAAACTTAAAATAAAATAGGTCACGATCGTGAAGAAAAACAGACCGAAAATCATTGAAAGCACGACCATTACCCGTACCAACCGCACCGGGATATCGAGATAATGAGCAATACCGGCGCAAACACCTTTAATCTTGCCCTGTTGCGGAATGCGCCAGAGGCTTTTTCCTTTTAATGAAAATCCTGTCATGGTTGCCTCCAGCGAGGATGTTCGGCATCCAGAATCTCTTCCAGCGCCTGAATACGTTCGCGCATGCGTTTCGCATCATGCGTCAGTTGCTGCAGGCGCTGCATATCGCTTTGGGATAGTTCAGCGCCGTTATTTTGGCGATTGCTGTAATGAAGCCATAACCAGACAGGTGCCACAAACAGCACAAAAATTGTCAACGGTATGGCAAGAAATAATGCACTCATTCCCTCTCCTTGATCTTTTCTACCCGAAACCGGTCACGGGCAGGCATCTGATGAAGATGCCCGATCCCTGCAGCATTATTCGCTGCGGTTATTCATTTTGGCTTTTAATGCATTTAACTGCTCGCTAATCGCATCGTCAGCTTTCAGTTCGGCAAACTCCTGATCCAGTGATTTAGGCTTGCCAAAACCTACGCTTTCTGCCTCCGCTTCCATGTGATCGATACGTCGTTCAAAAGATTCAAATCTCGCCATCGCCTGGTCCAGTTTACCGGTATCGAGCTGACGACGAACATCGCGTGAAGAGGATGCCGCCTGATGGCGTAGCGTCAGCGCCTGCTGACGGGCACGAGTTTCAGAGAGTTTTTTCTCTAACTCACCAATTTCACCCTTCATACGGTCCAGCGTCTCTTCCACCAACGCGACTTCGTGCTTCAGTGACCCTGTCAAATCGGCCAGCTTCTGTTTTTCAATCAGTGCTGCGCGTGCTAAATCATCTTTGTCTTTACGCAGAGCCAGCTCAGCTTTTTCCTGCCATTCGTTCTGCTGGGCCTCCGCTTGTTCAATACGACGAACCAGCTGTTTCTTTTCCGCCAAAGCACGTGCAGAGGTTGAACGCACTTCAACCAGCGTGTCTTCCATTTCCTGAATCATCAGGCGTACCAGCTTTTGTGGATCTTCAGCTTTTTCCAACAGCGAATTAATGTTGGCGTTCACAATGTCGGCAAAGCGAGAAAAAATACCCATAATTAACATCCTCATTCATATTGTCTGTGTTGCGCCATGCGCTGTTGTTTTTAATACAAAATGCGTGCCAGTTTTTATCTTATTGATTTTATAGCATTCATTAGCTTTACTTGATGCTGTTGAACGCGTAATTTAGTTTTAAACACTAACACCTGGTGAAATTCATCATGTCAGAACACCGCGATAACCTTTTAGGTGAATCAAATAACTTTCTTGAAGTGCTTGAGCAAGTTTCACGCCTGGCTCCACTTAACAAACCGGTACTGGTCACTGGCGAACGCGGTACCGGTAAGGAGCTGATTGCCAGCCGGTTACACTACCTATCCAACCGCTGGCAGGGTCCTTTTATTTCTCTCAACTGTGCAGCGCTGAATGAAAATTTGCTCGACTCCGAACTTTTCGGCCATGAAGCGGGCGCCTTTACCGGCGCGCAAAAACGCCATCTTGGGCGCTTTGAACGCGCTGATGGCGGCACGCTGTTCCTTGACGAACTGGCAACGGCACCGATGCTGGTGCAGGAGAAATTACTGCGTGTCATTGAATACGGTCAGCTTGAGCGTGTTGGCGGTAGCCAACCTTTGCAGGTCAGTGTTCGACTGGTGTGCGCAACAAATGATGATCTGCCTGAGCTTGCGCGCCGAGGAAGATTCCGTGCAGATCTGCTCGACAGGCTGGCGTTTGATGTGGTCCAGCTTCCCCCGCTTCGCGAGCGGCGTAGCGATATTTTAGTGATGGCGGAGCATTTTGCGATTCAGATGTGCCGTGAACTGGGCATGGCGCTTTTTCCTGGCTTCTCGCCTGCGGCACAGCAGGTGCTGTTGGATTATCACTGGCCTGGTAATGTGCGCGAACTAAAAAACGTGGTGGAGCGCTCGGTATATCGTCACAGCAGCACGGATGAAGCGCTGGATACGATTATTCTTAACCCTTTTCACCGGCCCCCCCCGTACTCCGAGCCGGAATCGCGCGATCCCGCGTCTCCCGAACTGCCGATTGATTTACGTCACTGGCAGAATCAACAGGAAAAAAAACTATTGGAGAACAGTCTGCAGCAAGCGCGCTTTAACCAGCGCCGTGCCGCCGAGCTTCTTGGGGTCACTTACCACCAGTTCAGAGCCATGTTGAAAAAACACGGTGTTCGACCTCAGCAAGAGAGGTAATCGGGTCAGTACCCGATGAGCCCTCCGAAGGCAAAAAAAAGCCCGCGCAGGGCGGGCTAAACAATACTGGAAGCAATGTGAGCAATGTCGTGCTCTTCTTCGGTAGAGCCACCGTCGAAGCGCATATGAATAGTAATCATTCTCAATATCATCTGTAAAGCATTTTTTGAGAATAGTTCTCATTTCCACAATATTATCAGGACTATTCTCTGCCTGCTAACTGTTGTCATCATCAGAATGAGCATAAAATCAGCTGGAACGCGTCTGTTATCTCATCAAACTTTGGGGCAACGCATAGAGTACGATACACTCAGCACATTGCCCGTGAACCTCAGTAGCCTAATGCGAAAAATATTCTCCACTCTGCTCCTCGGACTCAGCGTGATAAGTGTTTCTGCGTGGTCCGCAGCACCAACAGACATCCGCCAAAGCGGCTTTGTTTATTGCGTCAATGGCCTCATGAACACTTTTAATCCTCAACTGGCAAGTGGTGGGCTGGTGGTCGATACGCTTGCCGCTCAGCTTTACGATCGTCTGCTTGATGTCGATCCTTATACCTATCGCCTAATGCCTGAACTGGCTGAGCGTTGGGAAGTACTGGACAACGGTGCAACTTATCGTTTCCATCTGCGGCGTCATGTCGCTTTCCAGCATACTCAATGGTTTACGCCGACACGTACGATGAACGCTGACGATGTAGTCTTTAGTTTTGCCCGCATGTTCGATCGTCATCATCCATGGCATAACGTCAACGGCGGCAGCTATCCCTATTTCGATAGTCTGCAATTTACCGATTCGGTCAAAAGCGTGACCAAACTGGATAACTCGACGGTAGAAATCCGCCTGAACAGTCCGGATGCCGCATTTCTTTGGCATCTTGCCACTCACTATGCGCCAGTGCTGTCTGCTGAATATGCCGCGAATCTCAGTAAAACTAATCGCCAGGAAGAGTTAGATCGCCAACCCGTGGGCACCGGCCCTTTTATGCTGAGCGAATACCGTTCCGGGCAATATATTCGGCTGGCCCGTAACGGTGACTACTGGCGCGGCGTGCCAGGTATGCCCCAGGTGGTAATTGATCTGGGCGCGGGTGGCATTGGCCGCTTATCCAAGCTGCTGACCGGTGAGTGCGATGTACTGGCCTACCCCGCAGCCAGTCAGCTCTCCATTTTACGTGATGACCCACGCCTACGTTTAACGCTACGTCCAGGCATGAATATCGCCTATCTCGCCTTTAATACCCGCAAACCACCGTTGGATCGTGCTGAAGTTCGCCAGGCGCTGGCGCTGGCGATCAACAATGAACGTCTGATGGAATCGATTTATTATGGTACTGCAGAAACCGCTGCATCCATTTTGCCACGTGCGTCGTGGGCCTATGACAGTAATGCGCACGTCACACCTTATAATCCGCAAAAGGCCAGGGAAGAGTTAAAAAGACTGGGCATTGGGGAGCTCCATTTTAACCTATGGGTGCCCTCTGCTTCGCAATCCTGGAACCCAAGCCCAATGAAGACAGCAGAGCTAATCCAGGCTGATATGGCGCAAATCGGCGTGCAGGTTACCATTGTGCAAGTTGAAGGACGGTTTCAGGAAGCCCAGTTGATGGAGTCAAACCATGACCTGACGCTAAGCGGCTGGTCAACTGACAGTAACGATCCTGACAGCTTCTTCCGCCCGCTGCTGAGCTGTGCGGGAATTAATTCACAGACTAACCTGGCGCACTGGTGCAACCCGGCGTTTGATGAGGTCCTTCACAAGGCGTTGCTGACGCCACAGCTATCATCACGTATCGATCGTTATAACGAAGCGCAACGCATTCTGGAGAAGGAACTACCTATGTTGCCGCTGGCATCATCGCTACGTTTACAGGCCTATCGCCACGATATACAGGGTCTGGTACTCAGCCCGTTCGGTAACGCCTCCTTTGCTGGCGTGCATCGCAACGATGCAGGAAAGGAGAAACCATGATTATCTATACGCTGCGTCGAATGGTGTTACTGATTATCACACTCTTTATGCTGACGCTGGTTGGTTTTAGCCTGAGTTATTTTACCCCGCATGCCCCGCTACAGGGGGCGTCTCTGTTGGATGCCTTGCTGTTCTGGTTTAAGGGGATTCTGCAACTTGATTTTGGCGTTTCAAGCATCAACGGCCAGTCGATTAATTTGCAACTTCGTGAGGTTTTCCCCGCCACCATGGAGTTGTGTATTCTGGCCTTTAGCATGGCACTTATAGCGGGTATTCCTTTAGGTATCATCGCGGGTGTGATGCGCAATAAATGGCAGGACAAACTCATTAGCGCATTCGCGTTGCTGGGGTTCTCAATGCCAATTTTCTGGCTGGCGCTACTGCTGACGCTATTTTTTTCGTTAAACCTCGGGTGGCTGCCGGTTTCCGGTCGTGTCGATCTACTTTACCCGGTGAAAACCATCACGGGATTTTCTCTGATTGATGCCTGGCTGTCAGATTCGCCATGGCGCCATGAGATGCTGATGAGCGCAGTGACGCATATGGTGTTGCCTGTTACGGCGTTGGCCGTGGCACCCACTACCGAAATGATTCGTTTGCTACGCCTGAGCACCAGTGATGTGATCGATAAAAACTATATTAAAGCGGCAGCGACACGTGGCCTCTCCCGTTTTACGATTATTCGTCGCCATGTCTTACACAATGCCCTGCCGCCGGTGATCCCACGTCTGGGCTTACAGTTCTCTACCATGCTAACGCTGGCGATGATTACCGAAATGGTTTTCAACTGGCCAGGTTTAGGCCGCTGGTTGATTAATGCCATTCGCCAGCAGGATTATGCCGCTATCTCCGCGGGTGTCATGCTCGTTGGTGGTCTGGTGATCACCGTCAATGTTCTGTCTGATATCCTGGGTGCCATCATGAATCCGCTGAAACATAAGGAGTGGTATGCCCTCCGATAACATTTACGCTGAAAAGCGGTTACCCAGCCCGTTTCGCCATACCTGGCGGCTGTTTTATCGCGATACTACGGCGATGATCGGCCTGTACGGTTTTGCCGCGCTGCTGTTACTGTGCATTTTTGGCGGCCTGGCTGCGCCTTATGGATTGGATCAACAATTTCTTGGCTATCAATTACTTCCGCCTTCATGGTCACGTTACGGAGATGTCTCATTTTTCCTTGGGACCGATGATCTCGGGCGGGACGTATTGAGCCGTCTGCTCAGCGGCACGGCACCTACCGTCGGCTCAGCCATCCTGGTCACCATTTTTGCTGCACTGTGCGCGATGGTGTTGGGCGTGTTTGCCGGACTCACCCACGGCCTGCGTTCAGCAGTAATGAACCACATCCTGGATACGCTGTTATCCATCCCTTCGCTGCTGCTGGCCATCGTGGTCGTCGCCTTTCTTGGACCACGTCTTGAACACGCTCTTCTGGCGGTATGGCTGGCGATCCTCCCTCGCCTTGTGCGTGCTATTTACGGTGCGGTACACGATGAATTGGAAAAAGATTACGTGACGGCAGTGCGACTTGATGGGGCAAGTAGCCTGAATATTCTCTGGCACGCGATCCTCCCCAATATCTTGTCGTTACTTGTGACCGAGTTTACCCGCGCGCTGTCGCTGGCTATTCTCGATATTGCGGCACTGGGATTCCTTGATTTAGGGGCCCAGCTCCCCTCACCAGAATGGGGCGCGATGTTAGGGGATTCACTGGAATTAATTTATGTTGCGCCCTGGACGGTGATGCTGCCCGGCGCGGCGATTATGGTCAGCGTGTTGATTGTTAACCTGCTGGGCGATGGTGTCCGCCGTGCCATTGAAGCGGGAGTGGAATAATGCCGTTACTTGATATCCGCAATCTAACGATTGAGTTTATGACCGCTGACGGGCCGGTCAAAGCCGTTGACCGTATCAGTATTACCCTGAGCGCAGGAGAGGTGCGTGGTCTGGTCGGCGAATCGGGGTCAGGCAAAAGCCTTATTGCCAAAGCGATTTGTGGTGTGACTAAAGACAACTGGCGTATCACGGCTGACCGCATGCGGCTGGATGATATCGATTTGTTGCACCTTTCACCACGTGAACGACGTCGCCTTATTGGGCATAACGTCTCGATGATCTTTCAGGAGCCACAGTCTTGTCTGGACCCGTCAGAAAGCATTGGCCGCCAGATTATACAAGCTATCCCAGGCTGGACCTATAAAGGACGCTGGTATCAGCGCTTTCGCTGGCGCCAACGCCGCGCCATGGAGTTGTTACATCGAGTGGGCATCAAAGACCATAAAGATATTATGCGCAGCTTTCCGTACGAATTAACCGATGGTGAGTGCCAGAAAGTCATGATCGCCATCGCGCTGGCCAATCAGCCGCGTTTGCTGATCGCCGACGAACCGACAAACGCCATGGAACCGACGACTCAAGCCCAGATATTCCGTCTGCTGTCGCGCCTTAACCAGAACAATAACACCACGATTTTGTTGATCAGCCACGATTTGCAGATGCTGAGCCAATGGGCGGATCGTATTAATGTCATGTATTGCGGACAAACGGTAGAAACCGCCGAAAGCGAGGAACTGATTGCCGCGCCTCATCACCCTTATACCCAAGCGCTGATCCGCGCCATGCCGGATTTTGGGCGTTCATTACCGCATAAAAGCCGGCTGAATACCTTACCGGGCGCGATCCCTTCATTGGAACATTTACCTATTGGGTGCCGTCTGGGGCCGCGCTGCCCCTATGCCCAGAAGAAGTGTATCGACACGCCACGATTATCTGGCACAAAATCACACCTTTTTGCCTGTCATTTCCCGCTTAACATGGAGAGTCAGTGATGGTCGAAACGCTGCTTGAAGTGCGAAATTTAACCAAAACCTACCGTTACCGAACCGGTCTGTTTCGCCGCCAGCACGTGGAAGCGGTAAAGGCCATTAGTTTTACGCTGCGGGAAAAACAGACACTGGCGATTATTGGCGAGAATGGTTCGGGGAAATCGACGCTGGCAAAAATGCTTAGCGGTATGATCGCGCCTTCCGCCGGTGAAATTATGATAGACGATCATCCGCTGGAATACGGTGACTATGGCTATCGCAGCCAACGCATCCGCATGATTTTTCAGGATCCCTCTACCTCACTCAATCCACGTCAGCGT
This sequence comes from [Pantoea] beijingensis, assembly GCF_022647505.1. Lineage (NCBI taxonomy): Bacteria > Pseudomonadati > Pseudomonadota > Gammaproteobacteria > Enterobacterales > Erwiniaceae > Erwinia > [Pantoea] beijingensis. The sequence goes on along the minus strand of NZ_CP071409.1, from coordinate 1,958,369 downwards.
ATTAGCCAAATTCTTGATTTACCGCTGCGTCTCAATACCGATCTTGATGCAAAAGCACGTGAGAAACGAATTATCACGACGCTACGCCAGGTTGGTTTGTTACGCGATCATGCAGCACACTATCCACATATGCTGGCACCGGGACAGCTCCAGCGTGTTGGCCTTGCCCGAGCGTTGATCCTGCAACCCAAAGTCATTGTGGCTGACGAAGCCCTTGCTTCGCTGGATATGTCGATGCGCTCTCAATTGATTAACCTGATGCTTGAACTCCAGGAGAAACACGGTATCGCCTATATTTATGTGACTCAGCATCTCGGCATGATGAAACATATTAGCGATCAGGTGCTGGTGATGCACCAGGGAGAAGTGGTCGAACGTGGCAGTACCGCCGATGTGCTGGCATCTCCGCTACACGAGCTTACCCGGCGTCTTATCACCAGTCATTTTGGTGAAGCATTAACCGCAGATGCATGGCGGCGCGACCTCTGACTCCGCCTCGGCAAACGCGGTGTTTTTGCCGTCGGGCCGCTGACATCACAGGTCTGCTTACTCCTCCCCACGACTCGTGCTAGAATCGCCGGGTCGATTAACGTCGGTCGCTCACTTTTTAAACGAAGCGGCCGCCAACAACAATGACCATAAGGATTACAGCTATGGGTTTTCTTTCCGGTAAGCGCATTCTGATAACTGGCGTTGCCAGTAAACTCTCTATCGCATACGGTATTGCGCAAGCGATGCACAAACAGGGCGCGGAACTGGCATTCACCTACCAAAACGACAAACTGAAAGGTCGCGTAGAGGAATTTGCCAAAGAACTGGGTTCCGATATTGTCCTGCCTTGCGACGTCGCCGAAGATGAGAGCATCACCGCGCTATTTACTGAACTGGCAAAAACCTGGCCAAAATTTGATGGATTTGTGCATTCCATCGGCTTCGCTCCGGCTGACCAGTTGGATGGTGATTATGTTAATGCAGTGACGCGTGAAGGCTTTAAAATCGCGCACGACATCAGCGCCTACAGCTTTGTCGCGATGGCTAAAGCGTGCCGCACTATGCTGAATCCAAATTCCGCATTGCTGACGCTCTCTTACCTCGGTGCCGAGCGTGCCATCCCTAACTATAATGTCATGGGTCTGGCAAAAGCTTCTCTCGAAGCGAACGTGCGCTATATGGCGAACGCTATGGGTCCGGAAAGCATTCGTGTCAACGCGATCTCTGCAGGCCCAATCCGTACTCTCGCCGCATCCGGCATTAAAGATTTCCGCAAAATGCTGTCGCATTGCGAAGCCGTGACGCCGATTCGTCGTACCGTGACCACTGAAGATGTCGGTAACTCCGCCGCCTTCCTGTGTTCCGATCTATCCGCTGGTGTAACGGGTGAAGTTCTGCACGTTGATGGCGGTTTCAGTATTGCAGCCATGAACGAGCTGGAACTGAAATAATCGTTGTGGCGGGGCTCACATGGCCTCGCCCACTTTTACTGCTGATTATTATCCCTGCGCTCGCTTCCATCGCTTTGCTGGCACTTCCGCAATACCTCAGCCTGAGAATCTATCGGGTTACCTTAAACCGCTCTAATCTGTTGATGCGCCGTCAGTAAAATATCTTTCAGCACGCCTGCTCACGTTTACGGCATAGAACTTCTCGCTATTAATTATCACTTAACATTCTTTGGTTTACACACCGGCTTCAGCGAGGATAGCTAAGCCATTCAGGCCCGACGTAACCGCTTTTCCCTCTCCTTAATCAGTTGAACGTTCGGGCCAGTAAACTTGAAAAGGAATGACCATGGAACAACGCCGTTATTCTGGCAACAACCACTGGTACCATGAAACGCAATCCAGTGCTTGCGCTGAACAGGAATCGCCGCTGGTTCCCGAAGCCGCTGAAGTTGAAGATCGGTTTTTGCTGGGCTTAATGCAGCAACTTAAGGGTGAATTGTTGCAGGCACTGCAATACTTTCGTGCACCTTTTTTAGCCTCCCGCGATCTTAGTCTTCTACTGCTTCCGGATACGTTGCACACCTCGCTTACCCACACGCTGACACTGTACGATCGCCTGAGTACTGCGCTAACCGTCGCGCAGGTTGCAGGCATCCAGCGTCTTTGCAACCATTATGCCGCCCGTCTCAACCCGCTGCCTGGCCCCGATTCTTCACGCGAAAGTAATAATCGTCTGACGCAGATCACGCAATACGCCCGCCAACTTGCCAGCCAGCCGACACTTATTGACGGCGCGGCGCTGAAACGCCTGGAAGACGTGGGGCTTACCGAGCCCGATATCGTTAGCTTTAGCCACGTAATTGGCTATGTGTGTTATCAGGCACGCATTGTTGCGGGCATTCAGGCATTAATGGGCTTACCGGTACGCTGGATCCCCGGCGCACATGCCCCAACGGATGCTGATATCCGCTGTTTTGCCAATCAACAACCGAAACAACCGACACTGTCGCCGGTTGAATTGCGTTATGCCAGTGTGGAACAGTTGGAGGCTCTCACCTATTCGCAACCGCTACAGGTGCCAGAACATTGCCTCTGGCTGCTGGCTCATGATGCTAAAGCCTTGTATGGCTGGGCGCATTTGATGGATGTGTTGCAACCTGAACGGGTCGCGGAACATGCGGACCTCAGCGCGGCGGTGAGCGCACGAATTAACGGCAGCGCAAACTGCTTTAATCGCTATCAGGGCCCCCTGCGTGATGCTTTGCGTCTGGGAGTGGGTGAAGCGCTGGATGCGGCGGGGAGCCAGCCACTTCAACACGCACTGATTAACGTTGCGGCCCAACTTACCCGCTCACCCGATCGTTTTAGCGCAGCGCACCTGCGCCCCTTGCTGGATTTGGGGCTATCACCGTGCGAAATCATGCGTGTGGTCCTGAGTGTCGCGATAGCTAACTGGAATAACCGGCTGATGCAAACGCTGGGGAGATAAGCTTTTTTGTTGGCCGGCGATGTCTGTATTATGCTGCGGCTCTATTCCGCTAACATTGTCGCCAGCCAGCGTCGAACCTCATCAAAAAAATGCTGCGACAACGGCGTCGCCCAGCCTGGTTCGGCAATTACCACCGCAGCCTGGCGCGACATAGGCGCGATAGCCAGCCTACGGCAGCCTAACTCCGGTGCCATTTCCGTGAGTAAATGACCAACCGGCGTAATCAAACACCCCAGACCTACCTGTACACCTTGCAATAACTGGAAAATAGAACTGCTTTCCATAATCAGTCGCAAAGGAACTTCCGCCTCGCGAAAATGCACATCAAGATAACGACGAAAGTAGCGCGTCGATTCCGCTAAACAAAGCGGAATGCCTGCTACCTGATCGAGCTGTAGCGGTCGTTCATCGACCAGTTGAGGAAAATGCCGGGGATGGAATAACAGCTCAGTGCCATTATCCTTCAGAGATTCGACCTGAAAATGAAGTTCACGCAGCGTAGTAAGCTCAAAAAACCAATGCCAACGTCAACCGTATGTGTAGCGGGTCGCGTCTGAAAACCCACATGCTCGCGTTTATCTTTTCATGCTCGCAATCACCATTCCCGTGCCCGTGCTCACAATAACTGCAAATCAAAATCCACCTCTCGACGCCACCAATCGTTAATTTTGGGTATACCACAACCAGAAAAAACCATGAACCGCTTTTTATGTCTAATTAAACGTTTTTTTTAATGTACCCTCGCGCTATCTTCCTTCCATCTAGAGGCAAATGATACATTTCAAGCAAATATGACCATTATGTATGGGTACGCCCGCGTTTCAACCAACGCTCAGGATCTGGTCTTACAGACGCAAATCCTGCGCGATGCCGGCTGTGAAGTTATTCGTGCAGAAAAAGCCAGCGGTGTCAGTCGAAAGGGGTGTTCCGAATGGCAGCTGGAGGGGATCGCGGCAAAAGTGCGCGGTGTCTACCGTGACCGCAAACCTTACATTGATCCGGCCGAAGTCCATCGCCTCTATGTGGATGAAAAATGGGGCAACCACCATCGCCCGTACGCTTGGGATTGATCGGGCATCGGTCTACCGGGCTCTCCGGCGTGACCTGAAACCGCATACCGCCGCGATCATGGCAAACCCAGGGTGTTGTCCACCTCGGCGCTGTATTGCAAGATTATTGCCGCCCTTAAACTGAGTACTACCAACAAATACGATCGTCACCTGTCGACGTCCAGGGCGATATAATTACTTGAGGAGCATGGAGTCGAGATTGGTCAGGGGCTGATCAAAGTGCCACCAGGATTGCAACGTCGCCAGACAGTGGACGTTATATCTCCCGGTTTCGCCTCGACCAGTCCCGTTTATTACGGGAACCTCCGGCCGTCAGGTTTCAGGCGGAATACAGCAATGACTGCTGGCCGTTCGATATGTCTCTTTCCGATCTCAAACATATTGAACAGCCAGAATGGGTTGATCCCGCCAAAATGGAGTACCGACACTGACGATATTCAGCGTCGTATACGATCGCAGTGGCGTCACCTATCAGGAATATTGTTGGGGGAGATGCTCAAGTGACGGTCGACGGCGCCGTCTATTAAGTGGAGCCGGATATGGCCGTTGAAACGGTTTTTCTCAAGTGGGATCTGTTTGACGACGAAATGTTCGTGGAGTTCGACCATGATATCCACTGGCTGCTCAGTGCCTGCGCGGAACACTGCAAACCGGAGATACCCTGACAACCGAAGCTATCGAACTGCTGGCTGAGATACTGCGTACGCCTTTGCAGATCCATCTGCATCTGACGCTGGCCATTGAAGCCAGTTATCAGACCGGAGAGAAGCCTATAACAGTATCGTTGATTGAGTCGGTACTTTCGCGGCTGTTGAATGATCTGGAACCTGCCCTGACGCGTCATGGGTATCGTCTGAAAGAAATGGGGGAATTGTTTGACGCCAGGCTGGCAGAGATTCGGGCCTTCTTCAATAATCAGCTCGACCCTGTCAGGTCGTCAGAGTTCCGCGATCGGCTGCTGGCCATCGGGCTGCCAATTTGAGGGTTTATAAGCAAGTAAGTTGCCTTTAACAGTGCCAGAGGCAACTTACTTGCTTTCAGGTCTGACCGGCCTGAAATCAGGTCCTCGTCTATTGTCAAAGGAATGGTTAATGATGAATAAATACATGATAAAGTTTGGAATTTTAGGTTTAGCGGCAACTAATGTCACCCTGGCTCAAAATGAGAAAGGACCTTATTCCGTTAATTTTGCTGCCGATAGCATAACCGTCAATACCTCGTTGGGTTGGCTTGGCGGTGAGTCTAAAGAGTTTGTGTATGACGACGATAACGGCAGAAAGGTTAGCGAACTCAACTGGAAGATCAACAATACAGCCATCATTAAAGGTGATATTTCCTGGGATCCGCTTTTTTGGTTAACGCTGAATGCAAGGGGTTGGACCACATTGGCCTCAAGTGGAGCGGGAATGGATGATTACGACTGGCTGGATACCAGCCAGTCACATTGGACTGACTGGTCAAACAGCCCGAATACCCGCCTTAATCATGCTAATGAATTTGATATCAATGCCAAAGCCTGGCTGGTAAAACGCTCTGATTATAAAGTAGGTGCGGTAGTTGGTTACCAACAGACCCGTTTTAGCTGGACTGCTTTTGGCGGTCACTACCAGTATGATAACGGCAACTACGTCGGCGATTTCCCTCGCGGAGAGCGCGGAATTGGCTACCAGCAAAAATTCAGTATGCCATACGTCGGTCTGGCTGGCGGCTATCGGTATCGGGATATTGAATTTAATGCATTGTTGAAGTTCAGCCCCTGGGTTGAAGCCAGAGACAACGATGAGCACTACATGCGTGATTTGACCTTCCGTGAAAAGACCAGCGGCTCCAACTATTATTCGGCCTCGATGGATGTAGGTTATTACGTTACCCCTAACGCCAAAGTATTCACCGAGTTTACCTGGAGCAAATACTCTCAGGGTAAAGGGGGGACGCAGGTAATTGACCGTGTAAGTGGCGAATCGAGCCATGAGGGCGGCGATGTAGCTGGTATCGAAAATAAAAATTATAGCCTGACAGCGGGTCTACAGTACCGCTTCTGAGCGGGCAGTTAATGCCAGCATATACAAAAAACCATGAGACATTTCCGTATCCCATGGTTTTTTCTGGTTGTGGTATACCCAAAATGAACGATTGGTGGCGTCGAGAGGTGAATTGTAAGTTGCAGTTAATGTCAGCAAAAAACCGATAAACGCGAGCCGCTACATTTATGGCCTGGATGACCGCTATCGTGGCGTTTACGTACAGCGGGAGGTGCTGTTTATTAATCCGGAGGATATCGCGGAACTCGGTCTGGAAGCCGGTGAAAACGTCGATATCGAAACGCTGTGGAATGATGGCATTATCCGAAAAGTAAGCGGCTTCAAGCTGGTCGCTTATGCTATCCCACGTGGTAATCTGGCAGCTTATTACCCCGAGACCAATCCACTGGTTCCCCTTTCCAGTTTTGGTGATAGCAGCGGTACGCCCACATCGAAATCCGTCCCGGTGAAAATTTCTCTCACTCCCCAACTAGCAAACCAACGTATTGCTTAGTTCAGCGGGATATTAATCTGGTTCGTTCCCCCGGTTAATGTCCCCTTCTCTCTGGCTATCCTTCGCCGATTTTCCCTTGCCCACAGGCGGTTAATCGCGTAAAACTGTCAGCCGCTCTTAGGCCACGAAAACGACTTAATTATGTTCCAGGATAACCCGCTGCTCGCGCAGCTTAAAGAGAAGCTTCATTCTCAAACGCCACGCGTTGAAGGCGTGGTAAAAGGTACTGAAAAAGGATTTGGCTTCCTTGAAGTCGATGCACAAAAAAGCTATTTCATTCCGCCACCGCAGATGAAGAAAGTCATGCACGGCGACCGAATTATTGCCGTGGTGCAAACCGACAAGGATCGCGAAATCGCCGAGCCGGAAAAACTGGTCGAGCCTTTTCTGACACGCTTCGTGGGACGCGTGATGAAAAAGGATGATCGCTTGTCGATCGTTCCCGACCATCCGTTGCTTAAAGATGCCATTCAGTGCCGCCCTGACCGCAGCGTACAGCACGATTTTCAGGCTGGTGACTGGGCCGTTGCGGAAATGCGTCGTCATCCGTTGAAAGGCGATCGCGGTTTTTATGCTGAACTGACGCAGTTTATCACCACCGGTGACGATCACCTGGCACCGTGGTGGGTGACGCTGTCGCGCCATAATCTGGAGCGCGAAGCGCCTGACGTCGCAGCACCGGATACGATGTTGGACGAACAGCTCACGCGCGAAGATCTAACCGCGCTTGAATTTGTTACCATTGACAGCGCCAGTACCGAAGATATGGATGATGCGCTCTTCGTCGAAGAGACGCCCGAAGGTACGCTACGCCTGACGATTGCAATTGCCGATCCTACGGCCTACGTCGCCGAAGGCAGTGTCCTGGACGACATCGCTGCTGAACGAGCCTTTACCAACTATTTGCCGGGCTTTAATATCCCGATGCTGCCTCGCCAGCTTTCGGATGATACCTGTTCACTGCGCCCACGTGAACGTCGTCCTGTACTGGCCTGTCGTGTCACCGTAGCCGCAGACGGCACCTTATCTGATGATATTCAATTTTTTGCTGCCTGGATCGAATCGAAGGCCAAACTGGTCTACGACAATGTCTCCGATTGGCTGGAAAATAGCGGTGAATGGCAACCTGAGTCAGAGGCAATAGCTAATCAAATTCATTTGTTGCATCGTCTGTGCCTGGCGCGTGGCGAATGGCGACAAAACCATGCGTTGGTGTTTAAAGATCGCCCTGACTATCGTTTCCTGCTTGGCGAGAAAGGCGAAGTGTTGGATATCGTGGCGGAACCACGTCGCATTGCTAACCGAATCGTTGAAGAGGCGATGATCACCGCCAATATTTGCGCGGCAATCACCCTGCGAGAAAAACTGGGTTTTGGCATCTATAACGTGCACCTCGGTTTTGACAACACCAATGCTGAACAGGCTGCTGCAATCCTGGCGGCAAACGGTGTGACCGTTGACCCTACGGCTATCGTCACGCTGGAAGGATTCCGTGCGCTGCGTCGCGAACTGGATGCATTACCTACGCAGTTCCTTGATAGTCGCATCCGCCGCTTTCAATCCTTTGCGGAGATCGGAACTGCACCCGGTCCGCACTTTGGCTTAGGTCTTGAAGCGTATGCCACCTGGACATCGCCTATTCGTAAATATGGCGACATGGTCAACCACCGCTTGCTAAAAGCGATTATTAAAGGGACAGAGGCAGCGCGTCCGGTTGATGAACTGACACTGAAAATGGCAGAACGACGTCGACAAAACCGTATGGCTGAACGCGATGTCGGTGACTGGCTCTACTCTCGTTATCTGGAAAAATCTGCGGGTACCGATACCCGTTTTAGCGCAGAAATTATCGATATCTCACGCGGGGGGATGCGCGTGCGTTTGCAAGATATTGGCGCGATGGCCTTTATCCCTGCGCCTTTCCTGCATGCAGTGCGTGACGAAATGGTATGCAGCCAGGAAAGTGGCACAGTGCAGATTAAAGGTGAGGTCGTTTTCCGCGTGACTGACATTATCGACGTAACCATCGCCGAAGTTCGGATGGAAACTCGTAGCGTTGTCGCTCGCCCGGCGATTTGAGCCTATTTTTATACGGGGTAACCAAAGTTACCCCGCTATTTTCACCCTTCCCGCGACCGATTAAAAACCCTCGCAGTTCACACTTCTTTTCACGTTAACTTTCATTAACAAATAATTACATTACTTTTACCTTGTTGCTCATCCGATCTTTCCTCCCTCTGGACTCAACAAGGAGTTTTGCCATGAAGAACGTCAAAACCGGGGTTATCTGGTTAGTGGTGGCGTTAATTGGTGCGTTCGCCTTTGCTATGCTGGCTATCAGCCGCGGCGAACATGTTAACGCCGTATGGCTGGTGATCGCCGCCGTGGCTTGTTACAGCATCGCTTATCGCTTCTACAGCCGGTTTATTGCCAATAATATCTTTGAGCTGGACGATCGCCGTCTGACGCCTGCTGAGCGTTATAACGATGGTCTGGATTATGTTCCCACCAATAAATGGGTCTTGTTCGGCCATCATTTCGCTGCAATAGCGGGCGCAGGTCCGCTGGTCGGCCCCATTCTCGCAGCACAGATGGGTTTTTTGCCGGGTACTATCTGGATTCTGGTCGGTGTGATGCTCGCCGGTGCAGTGCAGGACTTCCTCATCCTGTTTATCTCCACACGCCGTGATGGCCGTTCACTGGGTGAAATGGCCAAGCAGGAGTTGGGGGCGTTTGCCGGTGTGATTACCATGCTCGGCGCGCTCGGCGTGATGATTATTATCCTTTCCGCACTGGCATTGGTGGTGGTAAAAGCTCTGGCGGATAGTCCCTGGGGGCTATTTACCATTGCGGCAACGATCCCTATTGCGCTGTTTATGGGCGTGTATATGCGTTTCCTGCGTCCCGGAAAAATCGCTGAGGTATCTCTTATCGGTTTTGTACTGATGATGGCGGCCATTATTTATGGTGGAGATATTGCTCAACACCCTTACTGGGGCCCCTTTTTCACGCTAAAGGGTACCTCACTGACTTGGGTGCTGGTGATCTACGGTTTTGTGGCGTCGGTTCTGCCGGTTTGGCTACTGCTGGCACCGCGCGATTATCTTTCCACATTTTTAAAAATCGGCGTCATCATCGGTCTTGCCATTGGCATTATATTCGCAATGCCGGAAATGAAAATGCCCGCTGTTTCTCGCTTTATTGACGGCAGTGGCCCGGTGTTCTCAGGTGCCCTGTTTCCTTTCCTGTTTATTACTATTGCCTGCGGCGCGATCTCAGGTTTTCATGCGCTAGTCTCCAGCGGAACAACACCGAAACTGGTAGAGCGTGAAAGCCATATTCGCTTTATCGGTTATGGCGCAATGCTGATGGAGTCCTTCGTAGCAATCATGGCGTTGATTTGTGCCTCCGTTATTGATCCCGGGGTTTATTTCGCCATGAACTCTCCCGCGGCACTGATTGGTACGACGGTTGAGAGTGCCTCACAGGCGATTAATGGGTGGGGATTTGTGGTCACCCCAGAAATCCTCTCCGCTATTGCCAGAGATGTTGGGGAAACTTCGGTGCTTTCCCGCGCGGGTGGCGCCCCGACGTTTGCCGTGGGTATGGCCCATATCATTACAGAGGTTTTTAACAGCCGCGCGATGATGGCATTCTGGTATCACTTTGCCATTCTGTTTGAAGCGTTGTTTATTTTGACTGCCGTCGACGCGGGCACCCGTGCCTGTCGCTTTATGGTTCAGGATCTGGTCGGTACCGTCATACCCGCGCTGGCGAATAACCGCTCGTGGCTGGGTAATATCGCAGGAACTGTCGTTGCCGTTGCCGGATGGGGGTTTTTCGTTTATCAGGGCGTGGTCGATCCGCTGGGCGGTATCAATACCCTGTGGCCACTTTTTGGTATTGGTAACCAGATGCTCGCCTCAATGGCGCTGATTCTGGGTACGGTAGTGCTGTTTAAAATGAAAAAGCAGCGCTATGCCTGGGTAACTATTTTGCCTACGGCCTGGCTGTTTATTACTTCAATGACCGCCGGATGGCAGAAAATATTCCACGAAAAACCCGCCATTGGCTTCCTGGCGCAGGCCAATAGGTTTTCAAAAGGCATTGCTGATGGCGTGATGATCGCCCCAGCCAAAACCATTGGCGATATGCAAACAATCGTCCTCAGCAATCAAATCAATGCGGTGCTGTGTGGCTTTTTTATGCTGGTTGCAGTGACGATGTTAATTTCCGCATTCTTTGTGATCCGTCGTGCGCTCAGCAGTCACCAGCCAACAACCCACGAATCCACCACGATGTTACGCGAGGATTCTCACCACGTATGATGTATGGTTCTTCGGCAAAGGAAGTCCGAAAAAGGTTCTTTGCTGATACGCACCTACGCCCTCTTCGGAGGGCTTTTTTCGCGCCAATGAAAACCAGAATAAAAATATATTCTATTTGCGTATTGTTCTTCTGCATCTTGCCGAATACTGTTGCTAAAATAATAACATACAACTTACCGAGCATCTTATGGAGGATACGTAAATGACCGATGAATCAGGGCAAACGTTACTGTATACCTTATTTGGTACAACCAGCCCTCATTGGCATCTCTCTTCAGACAGCGATGCTCTCAATTTTTCAGAAAATGAAAATACCAGTATTAATATCGCTATTGCCTTAACGCCCCCGCAGGCTAGCCTGATCCGTTCGATGACGGTGATGACCTGTAGTGTCAACCTGAGTATTGTCCTGCGAGGGAATGAGATAGCACTGCACCTTGTTGGCCGCAAAGTGCATCAACATAAATGGGCAGGTACCGCATCAGCCTGGGGGGATACGTCTTCAGTCGCCCGGGATTTAACCGTCGGACTTTCGTTTGCTGAACAGGTGGTATCGGAAGCCAATTCGGTCATTGTGATCCTCGATCAGCGTGGCAATATTCAGCGCTTTAATCGGCTAAGCGAAGAGTATACCGGCCTCAAGGAGCAGGAAGTTATTGGACGTAATGTCTTCCAGCTGTTTATGACGAAGCAGGAGGCTACCGCGTCACGCCGTAATATCAGCGGTTTTTTTCGTAATGGTAGCTCTTATGAAGTCGAGCGCTGGGTTAAGACGCGTAAAGGACAACGGCTGTTTTTGTTCCGCAATAAATTCGTCCATAGCGGTAGCGGTAAAAACGAAATTTTTCTGATTTGTTCAGGTACTGATATCACCGAAGAACGCAGCGCACAAGAGCGCCTGCGTGAATTGGCAAATACCGATACCATCACCGGCCTACCCAACCGGAATGCCATCCACCAGCAAATTTCGCAGTCAATTAAAGCGCGTGAACAAACCCAACTGGGTCTGGTTTATCTGGATCTTGATAACTTTAAAAAAGTTAACGATGCCTATGGGCATATGTTTGGCGATCAGCTGCTGCAAGCCGTATCGCTGGCTATTTTAAGCTGCCTGAATCGGGAGCAAACGCTGGCAAGACTGGGAGGTGACGAGTTCGTGGTGTTGGCTAAAGATACTACCCAAGCCGCCATGGAAGCGATGGCCTCCAGGATCCTCGATCGCCTTAAACGCCCTTTCCGCATCGGCTTAATCGAAGTGTATACCGGCTGTTCAATAGGCATCGCCATATCACCGCAGCACGGAAACGATCGGGAAGCGTTAATCCGCAACGCGGATACCGCAATGTATATGGCGAAGGAGAATGGCCGTGGCAAATTTTGCATTTTCTCTGCAGAGATGAATCAGAGAGTATTTGAATATTTATGGCTGGATACAAATTTACGAAAGGCGTTGGAGCAACAACAGTTAATCATTCATTATCAGCCCAAAGTGAACGGTGATGGCAGCGTCACCAGCGCAGAAGCCCTGGTTCGCTGGCAATCTCCCGAGCGTGGGCTGGTCCCCCCAAAGGATTTTATTTCCTATGCTGAAGAGTCCGGTCTTATCGTCCCTCTGGGTAGATGGGTGATGCTGACCGTACTGGCGCAGATTATTACATGGCGAAAACAAGGCCTTTTTCTGCGCGTCGCGGTCAACGTTTCCGCACGGCAATTAATCGATCAGAGCATTTACAGTGACCTGAAGCAGGCATTGCAGGAAAGCGGGATTGCACGCTGTCCGATTGATATTGAACTCACGGAAAGTTGCCTGATTGAAAATGAACAACAAGCTTTAGCTTTGATGCGACAATTTCAGGAACTGGGAGCAGAGGTGCATCTGGATGATTTCGGTACAGGCTATTCCTCTCTATCTCAGTTGGCTCGCGTCCCGATCAATGCGATTAAGCTGGACCAAAGCTTTGTTCGCGGTGTTGACCATCGTACCGTTTCTCAATCACTGGTTCGTGCCATCGTTGCCGTCGCTAAAGCGTTGGAACTAAATATTATTGCAGAAGGTATCGAAACAACGGAAGAAGAAGCTTTCGTGGTCGCCAGCGGTGTTGATGTTCGCCAGGGTTTTCTGTATGCGAAGCCAATGCCCGCCACCGAGCTCGAGCATTGGCTTCAGCGGCATCCTGCCTGAGTTAGCGGTTATCCAGCTTTACGCAGTTGCGCACTGTGACGATTTTGTAGTTGAACCAGGCGCTCCATATACGCTAAATCTTTTGGCTCAAGAGTAAATGCGAAATCAACCCAATCCTCCGTGATATCCATGAGTTCGGCACGCGTTAATTGAAGAACTCTCTGGCGTGCCTTAAGCATTGCTTTTACACCATTAAGTTTTGGCCTAAGCGTATCAATAAATGTCCGGGTGGTACGATAGGCCTCTCCTGGCTGGAATAAACGGTCAACCAGACCACGCTGCGCATACCACTCGGCGGTATGTGATTCGCCATCCATGATGAGTTCCTCCGCCAGCTTCATTCCCGCCCGGCGAGAAACCAGTGAGTAACCGCCCATCCCGGGAAAGAGATTAAAGGCAATCTCAGGGAAGCCCATCCGCGCTGTATTTTGCGCCAGGACAAAGTGATGTGCCAATACGGCTTCAAAGCCGCCACCTAACGCGCTTCCCTCAACCATAGCAATGGTAACCGCGCCGGTATCAAATCCTTTCGCGGCGGCGTGAATGCAATCAACGCAGGCCCGGGCATAGGCGCGTAAAGCTTCACGGCGACCATTGGTGATTGATTCAACAAAAAATCCTAAATCACCACCTGCATTAAACATTGAAGGTATCAAGGAACCCGTGACCCAGAAGTCAATAGGAAGCCCCGATTGCTGTGCGGCATAGCTGAGGTTCATGATCTCTTCAATTAGCGCATGATTAAAACTGGGTCGCGGCTCCGCTCGCAGCATCATCCACATGGTTCGGCGCTCCTCTTCATAATAAGCGGACAATTGCGTAGTTTTTCCCATTTCGGTAAATAAGCGGCAGGTCGCCTGGTTTATTACAGTCATCGTCTCATCCTCAGTTAGTGTGATGCGTGGTACCCAAAATAATTCACACAGCAGGTAGCCGCTACGCAGCATCCAGCGGCTTATTGCGTGACTGGATGCCGCGAGGGGGTCAACAAACCTGCCGCCAGAAGTATGGCGGGAATACCTACATCATCAGCGTAATTCAGCGCGATGATGGACTAAACGACTGACTGATTTTTAAGATAAAAGACGTGAAAATTCCCGGTGTAATGACCGGGAATTTGTGCAAGGGATGGATTGAAATAGCGGAAGTAATTTATTTAATGGCAGCACGCTGGCCCACAACAAGCCGTGCACTTTTCACGCGTTTTGAATACATTGCGGTAATAATCGGCACCAAAACCGAGGTCACAATAACCGAGGTTGCTACCAGTGCAGTTGCTGCAGGTGCGACCGGTTTGAACTGCGGCACCATTTCCGCGATAAGGACCGGCGTTGCAACCGCCGCGCCTGCCGAACTGGACGCTGCAATACCCGCGGTGCCATCCCCACCGCCAATCAGGCGATCGGCAATGATTAATGGAATACCGGTAATGATAATCACTGCGATACCAATGAAGATACCCAGTAATCCCGTTTCCGCGATCACGGAGAGGTCAATCGTGTTACCCAAAGCAAAGGCAAAGAAAGGAATCAGAGTATGAACCGCTTTTCCAAAGAGCTCACGCAATTCCGGATCCAGGTTACCCAGCGCAAAGCCAATAATAAAGGGTAATACCGCCCCGACAAACACATGCGGCTCAAAGGAAGCAATGCCCGATGTACCCAGAATTATCATGGTCATCAGTGGCCCGGACTCCAGAGACATCAAAACAAAGGCGCCCGCCTCTTCTTTGGTGCCATATTGCTGCATAATTGAAGCGTACAGACCGCCGTTAGTCATATCCATTGACGCCACCAGCGCCAACGTTGACAAGCCTGCCAACATCCCGACCTGAATACCCTGTTCAGGAATTATGCGCGCCGCAATTGCCGCAACAATGCAGGCGACGGCGACTTTGGTTACCACTAATGTTCCTGATTTGCGTAGCACGGTTCCCGTCGCGCTTAGCTTGATGGATGCTCCCATACAAAAAAACCATACGGCCAGGATAGGCACGGTTCCGGACATAAGACCATTGGTAAAAGAGCCAAAATACTTCCCGGATTCAGGCGCGAAAGTGTGACAGATCGCACCGATAAACAGTGGCACAAGCATCATACCACCGGGGATTTTGTCGATTGCGCGTTTAATTTGCATGGTGCCTTTCACCTCATATGAGTAAGACGAAACAGTGTTTATGTGCAGTTGCCCCAATAGCGAGTGAGAGAAAGATAACGTTAAAATAAAGTAAGAAAAGTGATCGCCAGCTTGTTTTTGAAACATCGTTTCATTTTAAAAGGTAGTTAATTTCATTATTTTGATGAATGCTCAGGGTTATCATCAGAAAAGTTCACTTTTCTCTGAATGCCGTCTCTTACGTTTTTCATACACCGCACACATACAGAGGCTTTCAGCCTGATATCCTCTTCACGCAAAAAAAAAACGATAACCGCGCTGAAGCACGCATATCACCCTGTACCTTTTGTGCCATGATGGTTTTTTAACCAGAAGAATTAGGAGTTTTTAACCTGTAAGAAAGTGTCCAACTCACTACAATATCCTTACGTAATAGCCAACCACGTAATAGTTAGCTTGCTTTCTATCTGACGCGTCTTTTGCAAGTGTAAACGGGAAAGGATGGGGGATAGCTTTACGCGCTTGTGCGTACGATAACGATTGGCGCTGACATCCCTACTGCCGATGTAGCAGAGATATCAGGCTAAGGTAAAGAAACAGTAAGTGGACCCACGCGCAGGGAATGGCAACTATAATGAAAGAGTTGTCTCTGCTGGAAACTAGAAAGGAGTTGTTATTATGTCAATCAATGCCAAGCGTATTACCGCAGCCGTTCTGGCCGTAACATTCGTGCTGTCATTAAGCGCCTGTTCAAATTGGTCAAAGCGCGATCGTAATACTGCGATTGGTGCAGGTGCCGGTGCAATCGGTGGCTCTGTTCTGACAAATGGAAGTGGGCTGGGAACTCTTGGTGGTGCCGCGGTTGGTGGTATTATCGGCCACCAGATAAGTAAATAAAGATTCAACAATAATAATATTCCGGCTAGCGCAGCGCATCTACTTATCTAAGGCCGTGGTATCTGAATCCGGTTGTCTGGTTGAGACGCGAATTCAGTTCCACGGCTTTTTCAATTATCCACCGGCCAGTTTTACCTTCATGCCTTTCGCTTCCAGCAGAGATTTGAGCAGGTCACGTTTATCACCCTGAATTTCGATAATGCCATCCTTCAGCGCGCCTCCACAACCGCATTTTTTCTTCAATTCTGCAGCCAGTTTTGTCAATTCCACGTCATCCAGGTCAATGCCAGTGATCAGACAAACCCCTTTTCCCTTACGTCCGCTGGTTTGCCGTTGGATTCGTACGATGCCATCACCTTTGGGCCGAGCGATGCTGGCTTTAGGCTGCTCAATGCGACCGCTCTCGGTGGAATAGACCAGACGGTTGTTTTCCACTTTCATTACGCCCCCTGCAATGTTGCCAGGATATCCTGCAGCGCAGTAGCTGGTTCAGCAGCCTGCGTAATCGGACGCCCGATGACCATATAATCAACGCCAGCCCGCTGCGCTTCAACCGGCGTCATAATGCGGCGCTGATCGCCAATGTTACTGCCTGTGGGGCGGATTCCTGGGGTGACCAATTTAAAATCCTGCCCGATAGCGGTTTTGAACCTTCGCGCTTCCTGAGCGGAACAAACGACACCATCCAGTCCGCACTGATGCGCCAGCTGTGCCAGACGTTCGGCATGGTCAGCGGGAGCGGCCGTAATGCCAATATCTCGCAAGTCTTCAGCCTCCATGCTGGTTAATACCGTAACGGCTATCAATAACGGAGCATCCTTGCCAAAGGGCATTAACGCCTCTCGCGCTGCCGTCATCATTCGGGTTCCCCCGCTTGCGTGTACATTGACCATCCAGACACCTAAATCCGCCGCAGCTGCTACGGCATGAGCGGCAGTATTAGGAATATCATGAAATTTCAGGTCGAGAAAAATATCAAAACCACGCCCTTGCAGTTCACGGACGAACTGCGGGCCAAATAACGTAAACATTTCTTTGCCGACTTTCAGACGGCAAGACGCAGGATCGATACGGTCAACAAAGGCCATTGCACTTTCGCGGTTCGCATAATCCAGCGCTACCAGTATCGGCGAGTCGGTTACAGTTTGGGGGGATGGCATAAGATAACCCTTTGACAGTGAAGCACCGGCGCGGCGCATAGGATAAACGGCAAGCATTCTACCCTTGCCCGCCCTAAGTTTACAGCGATACCGGGAGTTTATCCGCTTGCGCCTTAATTCGCGCGACTGGCTGCTAAGCGAAGGATTTTCTGTCGCTAAGGGGGCGTAACTATTTTTGATATTAATTTGTATGTTGTAACTAAGATGAAAGGGAATACTGCCAATGAAGGTAAATCACTGGCCGCTATCTTCACGCGGAGACATCCTTAAATTCAGGGAAGAAAATCACCGCGAGAATTTATTTACTGCCCGTCTAACCCACGGATTGGCTTCACGGAGGACCAGGCCCGACATGATGGACAATGCCAGTAAAGTGCATGGGCGGTAAACCCGCATTTCTGGCAGCGATAGCGAGGCTTCGTACGGATTTGCTCGCCCACCATGTCACGCAGCACCATCAGGCTCTCTTTTGCTCTGCCATCTTCAGCCTCATGCAGGTGAAAATCCATTAAGCGGTGGAAGACACGCATAGTGGGATGACGCTGAAGCTGGCGATTAATATACACCTGAGCGACTTCTGCGCCCTCTTCGCGCTCAAGTATATCCGACAAATAAAGCTCAGCCGCTGCCCCTGTGTTCTCTTCAACGCAACGTTTCAGATAATGAGCCCACGCTTGTGGCTGATTAAGCCTCTGGTAGCAGGTTTCTAGCATCGCCAGAGTTTCACTGACTAATTCTTTATCTTGTTCAATAACGCGTTGCAGATGATCAACAGCGCGCGAATAATCGCCTTGAGCCATCAAAATACGGCCCATCATGATTGAGATTCGAGCACTTTGCCGATCGGCTGCTTCGCCCTTTTTCAACAGGTTCATGGCACGATCAAGATCGTCACTTCCCATCGCCTGTAATGCCAGCTCACAATAAAAGTGGGCAATCTCCATTTTTTGCTGGTTTTTGCCGAGCTTAACCAGCCGCTCAGCTACATCAATGGCTTTCTGCCAGTCGCTGGTTGACTGATGAATCAGCAACAATTGCTGCAGGGCGCTGGTGCGGAAATCCGTTTCGTCCACCAATTGACCAAACATATCTTCGGCACGATCGTAGAGGCCAGCAGCCATGTAATCACGCCCAAGTTGCTGTATCGCCAGCAGCCGCTGGTCATAGGTCAGCGAGGCGCTTTCCATTAATGACTGATGAATACGGATCGCCCGATCAACTTCCCCACGAGAACGGAATAAGTTACCGAGTGTAAGGTGTGCTTCAACGGTTCCGCTGTCCTCTTTGAGCATATCAAGAAACAGATCAACGGCTTTATCCTGCTGATCTGAAAGCAGGAAATTTACGCCGGTCACGTAATCGCGAGATAAGCGACTGGCCTCCTGTTGTTTATCCTGCTGCGCACTCCTGCGCCCCATATACCAACCATAGGCGGCAGCGACGGGTAATAACAGAAACAGCAGTTCCAACATGTGTGATTATTCCTTAACGGCAGAAGTCTGTGACACTGTCACTGACTCTTCCGCCTGCCCCAACTGCTGCTGGAGACGTTTTAATTTACGCTGTGAATGCGCCAACGTTACTCTCACGCGGAGCCAAAACAGGCCACAAACGGCCCAGCCAAGCAAAAAGCCAACGGCAAAAAGTGTTGCCACAAGCGTCGATACACGGTACTCACCCTGCGCAAGCAGGTAATTGAAAGAAACAATCTGATCGTTATGCGCACCGAGCGTCACCGAGATGACGAAAATCACTAAAACCAATATAAAGATCAGCAAATATTTCACATTTCGTCCCATAATTTGGTGTTAACCAAAAGAATTATGCCAAAAAAATTGAAGGGATGCTGCATGATATGCCTTAAATTATTCGGGTTATACGAAGATAACAACCGCGCCGACTCAATATCCAGGCACGCTACTCACGCAGTCTCTCTCACTACCCCAAGTCAAAATATGAGAGTGATAACATTCAGAATAAATGGCATACCGGCTGCTCCTTAGCCTGTTACCGTCACAATAATGAGTGTTATGGGGGCAACGACTGCCATTTACAATCATTTTGCCCCTTCATCTTCTCGCTGCTTAATTTCACCCTGTTCTTGTGGCCGGATGCTAAGTGGCCCGCAAACGCATTGCGCCAGCCAGGTCGCTACAGTAACCAGCAGCCAACTGATAAGAGTGGCAACAACCAAATCACGCGGCCAATGCATCCCCAATAATACTCTACTGCCCATAACCGCTGTCGCCCATATCAGCAACACTATTACCGTTTTGACATGCCGCCTTGGCCAAAGCAGTCCCACGCCTAATAATGCCCAACTGGCAGCAAAGAGCGTATGACCAGAAGGAAACGCGAATCCGGTCTCGAAAGCCCAATGCCTTTTAAGCCAGCGCGGCAAATGTGAATCATCCGCGATTAATTGTGTGACCATTTCGCCACGCGCTTTCCGCTTCAGCGCATAGAAGGCGTCTTCATTAATTCCATGGGTCTTTTCCAGCCACAACACGTAAGGCCGCGGCTCCTGCACATGCTCTTTAATAAATGACTTGGTATATTGTCCGGCAATGATAGCGGCGACCATGATAATTAGCAGGAAAATTGCAGGTTGGAGGCGGAATCGCAAGCACCATAAAAACCAGGCGCAAAGAATAGCACTGGTTAGAATTCCCCATGGGCGTGTCACGGTTTCGGTCACCCAGTACAACCCATGCAAAAATACCCCACTCTCGCCAGGCTGCCATTTCCAGCCTGAAATCCACAGTGAAACGGGCATAATAAGTAATAACAATGCGCCGGGCAGCGTGCGCTTCGCAATATCAAGCATTATTCATCCTAGCCGTTAACTGTAATTGAGCCAAACTTCATCTAATATTAGTATAAAAAATAATAACATAACGATTTACACTTGGATAATCGTGCTGGATCACTACAATCGGGGATACACATTACCCGGCAACGCCCTGGTTGTGGCAAAATACTCACTAAATAATTCCGATTGTGGTAAGGCGATAATGTCAAACACGTACGCAGGTTTATCCAGTGGAGCGGGTGCATTTCGCCAGCAACGAGAAGTGTCACAGGTACAGGATGTTTTTTCAGTCAGGTTGCTGACACCGCGCTACCATGACGATAGCGCAACAAATGATGGTTCTGGAGAGTCACATGCAGCTTAAACGGGTGGCAGAAGCCAAACTGCCAACGCCATGGGGCGATTTCCTCATGGTCGGTTTTGAAGAATTGGCCACGGGCCATGACCACCTTGCACTGGTTTATGGTGATATTACGGATAGTGAGCCTGTACTGGCTCGTGTACATTCCGAGTGTTTGACCGGTGATGCGCTGTTCAGCTTACGTTGTGATTGCGGTTTTCAATTGGAAGCCGCAATCACCGCGATTGCGGAAGCAGGCCGCGGGGTGCTGCTTTATCACCGGCAGGAAGGTCGCAATATTGGTTTACTCAATAAGATCCGCGCCTACGCGCTTCAGGATAAAGGCTACGATACGGTTGAGGCAAATCATCAACTCGGCTTTGCAGCTGACGAACGTGATTTCACGCTGTGCGCGGACATGTTTAAATTATTGAGCATTAACGAGGTCCGTCTGCTGACCAATAATCCGCGTAAAGTTGAGATTCTGAGCGAAGCCGGCATAAACATCGTGGAGCGCGTGCCGTTAGTCGTTGGCCGTAATCCGGAGAATGCGCATTACCTTGATACCAAGGCCGCTAAGATGGGGCATTTGCTGCCCAAGTCTTAATATTCAAAATCTAACGGGCCGTCTTCTGTTACCAGGTTTCGGCCCGTTTTAGTTTTATTGCCCAACCGTCGCTATCGATCGGTCATAACATATTGCGGATGACGTAATGTAAGATGCCATCATTACGATAATAGGTAAGTTCGTTACCTGTATCGATACGGCAGCGGGTATCCAGTGTTTCCCGGCGACCATCGGCATACGTTAGTGTAACTTTAACCGTGCCCCCTGCCTTCAACTGCATCAAATTTTCCACATCAATTTGTTCATCTCCGCTCAGGCCGAGTGTCTTACGCGTAACGCCCTGTGGAAACTCCAGTGGCAGGATCCCCATACCGATCAAATTTGAACGATGAATACGTTCAAATGATTCAGCAATGACTACCCGAACGCCCAGTAAGCGAGGGCCTTTAGCAGCCCAGTCCCGACTTGACCCAGAGCCGTACTCTTTGCCTGCGATAACAGCCAGTGGCACCCCATCCTGCTGGTATTGCATAGCCGCATCATAAATATCAAGCTGCTTATTGCCCGGGATATAACGCGTTACGCCACCCTCAATGCCCGGAACCATTTCGTTACGAATACGAATGTTGGCGAAAGTACCACGCATCATCACTTCATGATTGCCGCGTCTTGAGCCGTATGAGTTAAACTCGCCGCGTTCAACACCGTGCCCCAGCAAATAGCGCCCCGCGGGGCTCTCTGCTTTGATATTGCCGGCAGGAGAAATATGGTCGGTCGTGACCGAGTCACCCAGCATTGCCAACACCCGAGCGCCTTTAATATCTTCTACAGGTTTGGGCGTTTTACCCATATCGTCGAAAAACGGTGAAAGGCGAATATAAGTTGAACCGTCATCCCAATCGTAAGTCGCTGCCTCACTCACTTTAATCTGCTGCCATTCCGGCGTACCTTCGAAGACTTCAGCATATTCCTTACGGAACATATCGGTAGAAACCTGCTGAACCGCCTCTGCAATCTCTTCCGGCGTAGGCCAGATATCCTGGAGATAGACTGGCTTACCGGTTTTATCTTCACCCAGCGGCTCAGTTTGCAGGTTAATATTCATATTCCCTGCTAGCGCATAAGCAACCACCAGTGGTGGAGAAGCCAACCAATTGGTTTTCACATAAGGGTGAATGCGCCCTTCAAAGTTGCGGTTCCCGGAAAGCACCGCACCTACGGTTAAGTCACCCTCTTTAATCGCGCCTTCAATCGCGGCTGGCAACGGGCCGGAGTTACCAATACAGGTTGTACAACCGTAACCCACCAGATTAAAGCCAAGTTTATCCAGATATGGCGTCAGTCGCGCTACGGCGAGATAGTCAGAAACCACTTTTGAACCGGGCGCAAGCGAGGCTTTAACCCAGGGTTTTCGCGTCAGCCCCAGCAATACCGCTTTTTTGGCCAGTAAGCCCGCGGCCATTAATACACTGGGATTTGATGTATTGGTACAGGACGTAATTGCCGCGATCACTACCGCACCATCCGTTAATTGATGCTGTTGTCCCTTATCGCTGTAATTAATCGCTTTATGAGGTTTCTGTGCCTGATTGACCTCGAGTTGATTACTTTGCTGGAACGCACGCGGCACGTCGCCCAATGATACCCGGTCCTGTGGCCGTTTTGGCCCGGCAAGGCTGGCCTCAACCGTGCTCATATCAAGCGCCAGCGAGCTGGTAAACACGGGCTCATCGCCAGGATTCCGCCACATTCCCTGCGCTTTGGTATAGGCCTCTACGAGGGCGACCTGCTCAGTGCTACGGCCTGTCAGCTTCATATAGCCAAGGGTGATATCATCAACCGGGAAAAAACCGCACGTTGCACCATATTCGGGTGCCATATTGGCAATAGTTGCCCGATCGGCCAGCGGAAGATCGCTAAGTCCATCCCCATAGAATTCGACAAATTTACCGACAACACCGTGTTTACGCAGCATTTGCGTCACGGTCAAAACTAAATCTGTTGCAGTGATCCCGGGGCGCAGTTTGCCGGAAAGTTTGAAACCTACCACGTCAGGGATGAGCATTGATACTGGCTGGCCGAGCATCGCCGCTTCCGCCTCAATACCGCCGACCCCCCACCCCAGTACGCCAAGTGCATTAATCATTGTGGTATGAGAATCAGTACCCACCAAAGTATCCGGATAGGCAACTTCATGGCCATCCTGTACTTCATGCCATATAGACTGGCCAAGGTATTCCAGGTTCACCTGGTGACAAATACCCGTTCCAGGCGGGACAACACGAAACTGGTTAAATGCTTTTTGCCCCCAACGCAGGAAAACATAACGCTCATGATTACGCTCCATTTCCAGGCGAACATTTTCTTCAAAAGCATCATCATCACCGAAATGATCGACAGTAACCGAATGATCGATGACCAAATCGACGGGGGAAAGTGGATTAACTTTATTCACATCGCCGCCCAGCCGCTTAACGGCTTCGCGCATTGCGGCAAGGTCAACAACTGCGGGTACGCCGGTAAAATCCTGCATTAACACGCGCGCCGGACGGTAGGCAATTTCTCTGTCGGCATGGGCATTTTCCAGCCAGCCAGCCAGTGCATGAATATCCTCTGTCGTCACCGAACTTTCGTCCTGCCAGCGCAGAAGGTTTTCCAACAATACTTTCATCGATTTAGGTAAGCGGGCAATATCACCAAGCTGCTGGGCAGCGCGGGGCAGGCTGTAATAGCGGTAATACCGCCCTTCCACTTCCAACGTATGCTGGCTGATTTGGCGTAGGGTAGACGACATAGCTCCTCCTTTTTATTCTGCTTTTAACAATAACCTGAGTAAATACAAGGTCAGCATTAAAGATAGTACAAATTAGAGGTAACGTTTTGATTGCAACACAAAATGACAAGAGTTCTAACATTCTTTTAAAACAAAAGCGCCCCGGATAAAAACTTAACCAAGGCGCTTTATTAATATAGATGCATTTTTACTGCATTATTATCCATGCCGCACTTGCCCAGACAATAAAAGAAAAGAGGAAAGTGCTCAGCCATGAAATTTTAATAAGATTCATTATTACCTCGCTCAGACCTTATGGCCGTGGCGTTATACCACTAATCAAATCACCTCGAATTGATTAGTTTATTTAAGATTGGAAAAGGGTAACAACATTTGATGTTGTCTTAACTGGGATAACGGATACTGATTAAGTCATTGATGATATTGCGTTGCGGAATCGGCTTAGCGCAAATTGAAAATGAGGTGATTATTACTGATTTTTATTTTCTACCATCGATTCAATAAAATTCCGCTGCGGTTCGCTAAGCTCCCACGACGCAGGAATGATAGTTTCATCGGTAACCGGGCTTTGCGGATAACAGCACGGTTGCATTTCACACACATTTTTTTGCTTAGCGATCATTACCTGTTCCGACATGAGTTAACCTCACAAATGCCAAATGATGAGTGCAACGACAACCCAAAACAGTCCTGAGATAGCAAATGCCGCGAGCCATGCCTTACGGCGAGTGCTAACAATGCGCCTGGTTTTGGTTGTTTCTGTTTCAACAACGGACTGGATACTTAATCTTGTAATCATAGCTTTGTGATAACCACTCTCATTACGTAGTCGTTAACGTGAATTGGAATATGAGAATAATCCTAATCACTTTATCGCTAAAAATCCAGTTATTTGTTTGGCGAAACGGTAAAACTTAATTTATGTGTAGCGTGAAGATTTATCATTAAACGTAAACTTGCATATTAAATATTAATTAAACATTAACTCAAATTATCAGATAACAGCACCAAATTAGCACCACAAAAAACAAGACTATTATCGCCCTCTTTCCCTTATCCCTGCTGTGATTTGCCGCTTTGTACAGCTTGATTATGGGAATACTTTTGGCATGCTGCAAAGACGTCCGTTTAAAAATGTGTACCGTTTCTCATTTAATGAATAACGATAAGGAAACATGTGATGCACGTTTCATTTACTGAAAAATAATAAACGCCCTTAAACAGAATAGGGGTTTTATCGTCAATCACAATGAAAAGAGCCGCATAAGCGGCCCGGGAGAATCACTGGCGTACACACGTTTTATCTTGCAGGTAATTTGATATCTTTGAACATAGCTTCAATATCTTCATTCGAACGTAACGCAACCGCAGCATCCACCACGTCACGAGTTAAATGTGGCGCAAATCGTTGAATAAAATCATACATATAACTTCTCAGGAAAGTGCTGCGGCGAAAACCTATCTTGGTGGTGCTATAGGTAAAGATATCGGTAGCCTCGATACGCACCAAATCCGGATCGGAAACGGGATCAACCGCCATGCTGGCGATAACCCCGACACCAAGCCCTAAACGCACATAGGTTTTAATCACATCAGCGTCAGTGGCGGTGAAAACGATCCTTGGCGTTAAACCGGCGCGATTAAAAGCCGTGTCCAACTCCGAGCGCCCCGTGAAGCCAAAGGTATACGTAACCAGAGGAAAATCAGCCAGCTCTTCAATGGAAACTTTTGTTTTCCCTGCCAAAGGATGATCGGCCGTAACCACAATGGCGCGATTCCAGTGATAGCACGGCAGCATGATCAAATCGTCATACAAATGAAGCGCTTCGGTAGCGATAGCGAAGTCAGCATTACCTTTGGAAACAGCTTCTGCAATTTGCGTCGGTGATCCCTGATGCATATGCAACGACACCCGCGGGTAACGTTCAATGAAACCTTTAATGACGCCAGGTAGTGCATAGCGTGCCTGGGTATGGGTCGTGGCGACGTACAAAGACCCTTTATCGGGCCAGGTATGCTCACCTGCCACGGATTTAATGGCATCAACTTTGGATAGCACTTCACGCGCAATGCGAATAATTTCCTCTCCCGCAGGCGTAACCTGCGTAAGGTGTTTTCCACTACGTGCAAAAATTTGAATACCGAGTTCATCCTCCAGCATCCTGACCTGCTTACTGATGCCCGGTTGAGAGGTATAGAGCCCTTCCGCGGTTGAAGAGACGTTCAGATTATGGTTAACCACTTCAACGATATAACGCAGCTGCTGCAATTTCATATTTTCGTTCCGTTCAGAGGTTTGAAGCAACACGCCGAAGAACTGTCCACGTCGGAAAGAAAACTACACCTTCGCGCAGCGGGATCGGAGAGCCGCTACCCGTCGCAGTACGTGATGCAAACTTCTGCGCACCCCGATGCTACAGGATTGTTAATCCAATATTATTTATAACAACTATATCATTTTTATATAATAAGTATAGCTTTTGGATATATAGACAGACTGTCTACTTTCAGATCAGTGTTGCTTATGAGGGAGAGAAATATCGTGAAAAATGTTAAACCGATAAGAAAACGGGCCAGCCTGATGCTGGCCCGATAATGACTATTTCTTCGTCACTTTCCATTCACCCTCAATAAAGAAGGCCGACCATCCGGTCGCTTTACCCTCTTTCTCAGCACTAACATACTGCTGCTTGGTTTTGCGACTAAAGCGGACTACAGCTTTATTTCCTTCCTCATCGGCCTCGGGTGCATCAGCAAGATAACGTAGCTTTTCTGGCAAGCGATCCTTGAAGCGTTTCAACTCTTCCACTAGCGGTGCGCGAGTTTCACGGGATTTAGGGAAGGTGTTTGCCGCCAGGAACACACCAGCCGCCCCATCACGCAATACAAAATACGCATCCGATTTTTCACAGGGCAGTTCAGGTAACGGAACCGGATCTTCTTTTGGCGGGGCGACGTCACCATTGCGCAGGATTTTCCGCGTATTTTTACACTCGTCGTTAGTACAAGCCATGTATTTACCAAAACGTCCCATCCTGAGATGCATTTCAGAACCACATTTTTCACACTCAACGATCGGGCCATCATACCCTTTAATGCGGAACTCGCCCTGTTCTATTTCATAACCATCGCAGGTAGGGTTGTTACCACATACATGCAACTTGCGCTGATTATCAATCAGGTAGCTGTCCATTGCTGTCCCGCATTTCTGGCAGCGGCGCCGCGCACGAAGCGCATTCGTTTCCGCATCATCACCTTCCAGAATGTTCAGCACTTCATTCTCAGGAATCAGGTTGATGGTTTGCTTGCAGCGCTCTTTGGGGGGTAAAGCGTAACCAGAGCAGCCGAGAAAAACACCGGTACTGGCCGTTCGGATACCCATTTTGCGCCCGCACGTTGGGCAATCGATTGAAGTCAGCACCATCTGATTTGGCTGCATTCCACCATCTTCAGGATCTTTTTCAGCCTGCTCAAGCTGTTGGCTGAACTCGCCAAAGAATTTATCCAGAACGCCTTTCCACTGCGTCTCGTTATTTGCTACCTGATCGAGGCTGCTTTCCATGTGCGCGGTAAAATCATAATTCATCAACTCGCGGAAATTTTCTTCCAGTCGATCGGTGACGATTTCACCCATTTTTTCCGCGTAAAAGCGGCGGCTTTCTACACGCACATAACCGCGGTCCTGAATGGTTGAAATAATTGATGCATAGGTAGAAGGACGACCAATACCTCGCTTTTCCAGCTCACGAACCAGTGAAGCTTCGCTAAAACGAGCGGGTGGCTTGGTGAAGTGCTGGCTTGGCACCAACTGCTGGAGATTAAGCTCTTCACCAACATTAATCGGTGGCAAGGTACGATCCTCATCCCCTTTACGCAACGCCGGCATCACTTTCGTCCAGCCGTCGAAACGCAGGGTACGACCTTTCGCTTTTAGCTTGAAATCACCTGCCGATACCGTCAACGTTGTGGAGTCGTACTGTGCCGGCATCATTTGACAGGCGACAAACTGGCGCCAAATTAGCTGGTACAGTTTTTGCGCATCAGCTTCCATATCTTTGAGCTGTTCTGCCTGCACGTTGACATCTGAAGGGCGTATCGCCTCGTGCGCTTCCTGTGAGTTGTCTTTACTGGTGTAAACATTCGCGGCCTTTGGCAAATATTTATCGCCAAAGCTACTTTCAATATAACCGCGCACCATACTCACCGCATCCTGGCTCAGATTGGTGGAGTCCGTACGCATATACGTGATATGGCCAGCTTCATACAAGCGCTGTGCCATCATCATC
The DNA here is from genome assembly GCF_022647505.1 of [Pantoea] beijingensis. Taxonomy (NCBI): domain Bacteria; kingdom Pseudomonadati; phylum Pseudomonadota; class Gammaproteobacteria; order Enterobacterales; family Erwiniaceae; genus Erwinia; species [Pantoea] beijingensis. The sequence goes on along the minus strand of NZ_CP071409.1, from coordinate 1,930,351 downwards.
GTTTTTTTCACGCCATAGCCCAGGCGCGTGCTGGCAGCCTGTTGCAGCGTGGAGGTAATAAAAGGCGCGCCCGGTTTACTGCTGGTTGGCTTATCTTCACGATCGGTCACGGCATAGCGTGCTTTCTCGAGCAGGGCCACCGCCGCATGGGTCTGTTCACCATTAACCGGACGGAACGGTTTATCGCCCTGATGCGTCACTTGCATCGGCAGTTCGCTGCCTTTTGGCGTCGTCAAATCTGCATTTAATTCCCAGTACTCCTCAGGAACAAATGCTTTAATTTCGCGCTCACGCTCAACAACCAGGCGGACGGCAACAGACTGAACGCGTCCGGCTGACAGCCCGCGAGCCACCTTTTTCCATAATAGCGGGGAAACCATATATCCCACTACACGGTCCATAAAACGCCGGGCCTGCTGAGCGTTAACCCGATCGATATTTAGCTCGCCGGGTTTTTCAAAAGCCTGTTGAATCGCGTTTTTGGTGATTTCATTAAACACTACGCGACTGTAACGTGACTCATCACCCCCGATCACTTCCCGCAGGTGCCACGCAATGGCCTCCCCCTCGCGGTCAAGGTCGGTTGCGAGATAAATATGTTCTGCGTTCTGCGCCAGCGATTTCAGCTCAGCAACAACTTTTTCTTTTCCGGGAAGAATCTGATAATCAGCATCCCAACCGTGCCAGGGATCGACACCCATGCGATTAACCAGCGCGGTTTTTTCGTCTTTTTTAACCTTTTTGGCCGGTTTACTGGTTGTAGAGTCAGCGCTCTTTTTAACTGTTGAACCACTGGTCGGCAAATCGCGTATATGACCGACGCTGGACTTAACCACGTAGTCATTACCGAGATATTTATTGATTGTTTTGGCCTTTGCCGGGGACTCAACTATTACGAGAGCTTTGCCCATAATTACCTTTACCTAATGATAACTTTCGAATGTAAGTGGTGGCGTTTTTCATGTTGCCAGCGGCGCGATGATAATATTACGGCGGACTTGTTTTTTTGCAACACGGGCTGCCGCACCTGCAATTACCTTATAAAGCTTAGCGCCAACCTGCTGATTTGCGAAAACTTTTAGCATTTTCTTCGCGCTTACCGTCTCAATCGTAAACCCTTTTTTACGCTCGAAACCAGAAACGCCCACACTGTACCTGATAAAATCTGTTACGCAACTTAATTAGCAATACCTCTCCATTTCTGTTCCGGCATGTTGTTTGTTTGTGCCAAATCAAAAAAGGCGACGACAGTTTGCGTATTCAGTTTGCTGGCAAGTAATATAGAAGGAAATTTCAGTTTGTAAAAAGGAGAAAAAAATATGTATGTGGCAGCCGAAGCAATTCAACGCCAGGCCTTACTGGAAAAAGCCAATGCAATGATTGTCGAACATAAAGATTATTTTGACGGACTACAGGCTAATGATGTTGAGCAAAACGGGAATGTGCTCATTTTTCGTGGCGATTACTTTCTTGATGAACAGGGGTTGCCAACCGCGAAAAGCACGCTTGTGTTTAACATGTTTAAATTTCTAGCCCAGGAATTATCTCCGCGCTACTACCTGCAAAAATAACGCCCGGCGAAGCGGGCGTTTCACTGCACTTACAGATATGGCTTTTCGCCACGCTGCCATAATTTCAGTAGCAGGCGTTCAGTGCTGGCTGCGGCACTGGATGTGAAGCGATCCATCATGCGCTTGCGACGTGCATAACGCACGCCGATCACCTCATGGTTGCTCATTTCAGCAATAATCAGATCATCACTGGTGCCAATATGGTCGATCAACCCCTTATCCAGGGCTTGGGTACCAAACCAGTGTTCGCCGGTAGCGACCGCATCAATATTCAGTGACGGACGCATTTCATGGACGAATTGTTTAAACAACTGATGAGTTTCATTCAAATCTTCGCGGAACTTCTCGCGTCCCTGCTCCGTGTTTTCACCAAAGAGCGTTAGTGTCCGCTTATACTCTCCGGCCGTATGCAATTCGACATCAATCTCATTACGTTTCAGTAAGCGATTAAAATTAGGGATTTGTGCGACAACACCGATAGAGCCGATAATTGAGAACGGCGCAGCCACAATACGATCGGCAACACACGCCATCATATATCCCCCGCTGGCCGCCACTTTATCAACGGCAACGGTGAGGCGGATACCTTTGCTTCGCAGGCGCTGAAGCTGTGAAGCGGCCAACCCATAGCCATGCACCACGCCGCCCGGGCTTTCCAGACGCAGCAACACTTCATCATTGGTTTTCGCCACCGCCATTACTGCCGAAATTTCTTCACGCAAAGAAGCCACTTCACTAGCGTCGATGCTGCCTTTAAAATCCAGCACGTAAAGCGTCGACTTTCCGTTTTCACTTTTGATCCCTTGTCGGATGCGTGCTTTTGCTACCTTTGTCTCCGTTTTCTCTTTTTTCTTCTGCGCTTTATGCCACAGCTTTTGATCGTGATGCTTCATCGTTGCCAGCATCATGTCATCTTTCATATTGCGATATTGCTCACCAATATCAGTCACTTTTAGCTGGCCACTCTGTCCACGTTTACGTTGCGCCAGATTGACGATAATTAATCCAATCGCAGCAACCGCGACGACTACCGTCACGACCTTAGCCAGGAACAGGCCATAATAAAAAAGTAAGTCCACTCAATCCGCCTTATTTAACATAGCATTAGGATCCCCGCTTAGTGTAACCGAGTCGATGCGCTTCGTCGCCAGATAACCATGCAGATCGCCCGAATTGAGACCCGGAAACATTGAACTGCCCGATAATTTCAGGCATAACACACCTTATTCGGGTTTATCGTACCGCGATCCCCTAAACCATTCGAGTTGCAGAAAGATCCCCCTATTTCTGCATTCGCTAATTGCCAGAGGACAATGTCGTGCACTACCAACCGAAAAGCGATCTGCTCGACCATCGCATCATACTGGTTACGGGTGCCAGCGATGGGATTGGACGCGAAGCCGCACTGACCTACGCCCGCTACGGCGCCCAAGTGGTGCTGTCAGGCCGGAATGCTGAGAAATTACAACATGTCAGTAATGAAATTAATTCTCTGGGGAAAGTGGAGTCGCGCGCGTTCCCCCTTGATTTAGATAGCGCGACTCCCGATGACTGTCACCAGTTTGCTGTCCGGATTGCAGAGTACTATCCGCGACTGGATGGCGTGCTGCATAATGCAGGCGTGTTGGGGGACATTGTGCCGATGGAGCAAATAGAGCCGGATGTCTGGCAACATGTCATGCGAGTCAACGTTAACACGACATTTTTCCTGACCCAGGCTTTACTGCCACTGTTGTTGAAATCCGAAGCTGGTTCACTGATTTTTACCAGCTCCAGCGTCGGACGAACAGGACGAGCTGAATGGGGGGCTTACGCAACGTCAAAGTTTGCAACTGAAGGTATGATGCAGGTACTCGCTGAGGAGTATCGCAGCCGCAATTTACGGGTGAACTGCATTAATCCCGGTGGTACCCGGACGAAAATGCGAGCCAGCGCGTTTCCCAATGAAGATGCCAACAAGCTGAAAACGCCCACCGACATTATGCCATTGTATCTTTATCTTATGGGCGACGACAGCCGTCGTAAAACCGGTATCAGTTTTGATGCACAACCTGGACGTAAACCGGGGGCTGCCGAATAATGGCTATTGATGAACGGTATAAACAGCGCCAACAGCGCCTGAAAGAACACGTTGATGCCCGTGTTGCTACGGCAACCGAAGAGCGCGGCATACTGATGGTATTTACCGGCAACGGTAAAGGTAAAACGACCGCCGCGTTCGGTACTGCAACGCGCGCGGTTGGCCACCAAAAGCAGGTGGGTGTTATTCAGTTTATTAAAGGTGAATGGCCAAACGGTGAACGCAATCTGCTTGAGCCTGCAGGCGTCGAATTCCAGGTGATGGCAACGGGGTTTACCTGGGACACACAAGACCGTGCAAGCGATACCCTGGCCTGCCTCGAGGTCTGGCAGCACGGCAAGCGCATGTTGCAGGATCCCGCGCTTGACCTGGTTATCCTTGATGAGCTGACCTACATGGTAAGTTTTGATTACCTGCCATTAGCTGAAGTGGTCGAGGCATTAACTCAGCGCCCTACTCACCAAAGTGTGATTATAACCGGTCGAGGCTGTCATCGCGATCTGCTTGCCTTAGCAGATACGGTGACTGAAATGCGCCCGGTGAAACACGCGTTTGATAATGGAATTCAGGCGCAGCGAGGCATTGACTGGTAACGGAGATGCCCATCGTATAAAACGGTCTGTTGTTTATCCGTCATTCAGTGCATCAGCGATGCAAAAAGATACCAGCAAAAAAAATCCGGATACGGTATACGTCTCCGGATGATTACCCTACCACGGCTTTAATAATCAGCCCCTAAATCCGTCGGGGGCACGGTACCAGCCGGATATTAATTAAGATCGCTTCGCACTTTTTGCAGGACGACGATTATTACCGCTTGCCTGAGTATGACGTTTTACCGCACGGCGGATCTGATTCGCTTTAGTACGGCGACGATCTTTTTCAACCGGCACCTTACTCACGGTTTCAGGCTTCAGCCCTACCAGTTCACGCAGGTAGTTAGTAGGCTGCAGGTCAAGTTCTGTCCAACCCGCGCGCGGCAGGCCTTTCGGCAGTGAAATGTCACCGTAGCGTACGCGAATCAGGCGACTTACCTGCACGCCAACAGCTTCCCAGAGGCGGCGCACTTCACGGTTACGCCCTTCCGTCAGGGTTACGTTATACCACTGGTTGATTCCCTCACCGCCCGCGAATTTAATGGTTTTAAACGCCGCCGGGCCATCTTCTAACTGCACGCCACGACTCAGTTGGCGAATCTTATCTTCATCAATCTGGCCAAAAACACGCACCGCATATTCACGCTCAACTTCCTGGCTGGGATGCATCAGGCGATTTGCCAGCTCACCATCGGTAGTAAACAATAAAAGTCCGCAGGTGTTCACATCCAGTCGCCCGACAGCAATCCAGCGCGCGCCACGCAGTTTTGGCAAACGATCGAATACGGTTGGGCGGCCTTCAGGATCATTACGGGTGCAGAGTTCACCTTCCGGCTTATAGTAAGCCAGGACACGACAAACTTCGGTTGCGGATTCACTGATAGAAACAAGATGGCCATCAATACGAATTTTCAGCGACTTATCGAGTTCAATACGATCGCCCAGCGTGGCCAACTTGCCATCAACGCTAACGCGACCTGCGGAAATCATGGTTTCGATTTCACGACGTGAACCGTGACCGGCTCGCGCGAGTACTTTTTGTAACTTTTCGCTCATAGAGCACCTCGTTGCCGCCTTCCCAGGCGTCATAATAATGGGTGTAAATCTTTTAAAAACAAGGAGTTAGCTCGTTTAATGTGTGCCATTATACAGCATTAGGATCGCGTTGTAACCTTATTGTTAAAGCACGCATCTCACAGGTTTACAGGAAAGGTTTCACATCACCAGCGCCTTCTCGGGCCACCACGGGGATATCTTCGGTTAAATCGATCACCGTTGTCGGTTGCTGCCCCAAAAAACCACCGTGAATAATTAAATCGACCTGTTTACCAATTGAGTCCTGGATCTCTTCCGGGTCGGACTCCGTAAAATCATTACCCGGCAACATTAGCGAAGTCGACATCATTGGCTCATTCAATGCTTCCAGTAACGCCAGCGCAATCGGATTTGACGGGACACGCAACCCAATCGTTTTGCGCTTCTCATTCATCAAACGGCGCGGTACCTCTTTTGTCGCCTTGAGAATAAACGTGTAATTCCCCGGGGTGTTATTTTTAATCAACCGGAATGCCGTGTTATCAACATGTGCGTAAGTCGACAGCTCAGAGAGATCGCGACACATCAGAGTAAAATTGTGGTTGCCATCCAGTTGACGAATACGGCAAATACGTTCCATCGCATTTTTATCTTCCAGCTTGCAACCTAATGCATAACCAGAATCGGTCGGATAAACGATCACATCCCCCTTCACGAGGTGTTCTACCGCCTGCTTAATCAGCCGCGGCTGCGGATTTTCCGGATGGATATAAAAAAATTGACTCATAAAAACCTCATGCCGCCGCATCGCGCGACGAAATCTTAACTAACCATATCAGGATAACGGGCCCAAACGGCCTCAACACCGCCGGGCAGCCACAATTTTTTCCCTAGCTCAATCCATGGACAGGGCTGATGAAAATCCGATCCTTGTGATGCCGCCAGATGATGTTCCTGAGCATACTGCGCCAGTTGACTGCGCTCCTGAGGTGGCTGCTGACACTGCGCCACTTCCATTGCTTCTCCGCCGCATTCGGCAAAATGAGCAATCAGCCGTTTCAACCACTTAGCAGACAAACCATAACGACCAGGATGCGCCAGCACCGCTCGGCCTCCAGAATGGTGAATGGCATTAATAGCGTGTTCTATTGTACACCACTGGGGAGGGACATAACCGGTTTTACCCCGCGCAAGGTAGTTTTTAAACACCTGCGCCATATTATCCGCTTTCCCCTGGGCGATAAGATAACGCGCAAAATGGCCGCGCGTCACAGCGCCGCCGTCGGCCAATGCCATAGCGCCTTCCAACGCACCCGGGATCTGCGCCTTGGCCAGCCGTTCAGCAATCAGTTGCGCACGTATCAATCGACTGTCATTTTGCCCCTGAAGAAAATCAGCAAATTGCGGGTTATGGATATCCATACCGAGCCCAACAATGTGGATTTCATGATTTTCCCACAACGTTGAAATTTCCACGCCGTTAATCAGTTGCAGTGCTAATTGATGCTTTGCAATCGCGTCACGTGCAGATTGAATACCGGCTACCGTATCGTGGTCGGTAATTGCCAGCACCCCTACACGCATCTCTACCGCGCGCAATACCAACGCTTCCGGAGTTAACAGGCCGTCTGAGGCTTGCGTATGACTGTGGAGATCGTAAATCGTGAAATGATTGAGGGGCGTAACGGCTGTCAAAAGTACTCCGATATTGTAGGAATTGAGTAGCGCATGATAGCGATAATTACGCCTGAGGGGAAAAAGGGTATTGACTTTTTTCCTGCGAACCAGTTAACTAGTACACAAGTTCACGCACAGGGTATTAAATGATGATGAATCTCTACACATTTATGAATGGTTGGTGGCGCACTTCTCCCTGACAGGGCGACGTCATCGCGCACATTCCGTGTAGAAGTGCAGATACCCGAGCCCGCCGCAAGCGGGCTTTTTTTTGAGCGAAATTTAGAGAAAACATCATGTCAAACGCGAAACCTACATTGAAGTTGATTACCGGCAGCGCGCCTTATCGCGAAGATCCGGCCGCCGTGTTCCATCAGCTATGCGGAGCTCGTCCGGCAACGCTGTTGCTCGAATCAGCGGACATTGACAGCAAACGTAATCTTAAAAGTCTGCTAATCGTCGACAGTGCCTTGCGCATTACCGCGCAGGAAAAGAGAGTGACCATTCAGGCGCTCTCAGAAAATGGTCGTGCATTGTTGCCCTTACTTGATGAGGTACTGCCTGCCGAAGTTATCAACCACGTTCGTCCAGACGGTCGCGAGCTAATTTTCCCTGAAATCACGCTGCTGCAGGATGAAGATGCCCGTTTACAATCACTGTCGGTGTTTGATGCGCTGCGTCTGTTTCCACAGTTGATTAATACGCCCGAAGAAGAGCGTGAAGCAATGCTGTTGGGCGGCCTTTTTGCCTATGACCTGGTTGCCGGGTTCGAAGATCTGCCCGCACTGGAAAGTAATCAGCGCTGCCCGGATTACTGCTTTTACCTTGCGGAAACATTACTGGTTATCGATCACCAGACTCAAACATCACGCTTGCAGGCCAGTCTTTTTGTGCCCTCTACTGCTGAGTTCCAGCGTCTGCAACGCCGCATTGAGCAGTTGCATGTTCAAATGCTACAACCTGCGCCAGCGTTACCGGTACAGCGCGTCGAGAAAATGGCACTGAGCTGCAGCCAAAGTGATGAAGCTTATTGCGACGTCGTCCGTAACATGCAGAAAGCAATCCGCATTGGTGAAATTTTTCAGGTGGTCCCTTCTCGGCGCTTCTCGTTGCCCTGTCCGTCGCCGCTGGCCGCATACGACAATCTGAAAAACAGTAATCCCAGCCCATATATGTTTTTTATGCAGGACCGGGATTTCAGCCTATTTGGCGCCTCACCGGAAAGTTCGTTGAAATACGAATCAACGCAGCGCCAGATCGAAATCTATCCAATTGCCGGTACGCGGCCACGCGGACGCCATGCAGATGGTTCACTGGATCGCGATATGGATAGCCGTATTGAGCTGGAAATGCGTACAGATCATAAAGAAATGGCTGAGCACCTAATGCTTGTCGACCTGGCACGCAATGACCTGGCACGTATTTGCGAGCCGGGCAGCCGCTATGTCGCCGATCTGACAAAAGTTGATCGCTATTCATTTGTGATGCATCTGGTTTCCCGGGTGGTCGGCACGCTGCGTCACGATCTTGATGTACTACACGCCTATCGCGCCTGCATGAATATGGGAACGCTAAGCGGTGCGCCAAAAGTCCGCGCTATGCAGTTAATTGCCCATGCAGAAGGTACTCGACGCGGCAGTTACGGTGGTGCTGTTGGATACTTCACCGCTCAGGGCGACCTTGATACTTGTATCGTTATCCGCTCCGCATACGTTGAAGACGGAATTGCCACTGTACAGGCTGGTGCGGGCGTTGTGCTCGACTCTAATCCACAGGCGGAAGCCGACGAAAGTCGCAATAAAGCACGCGCAGTATTACGCGCCATCGCGACTGCCCATCATTGCCCGGAGATTTTCTAATGGCCGATATCCTGCTTCTCGACAATATCGACTCTTTTACTTACAACCTCGTCGATCAATTACGTGCCTTTGGTCATAACGTGGTGATCTACCGCAATAATGTGCCTGTCGATACGCTGATTGCCCGTCTACAACTGATGGAAAATCCGGTGTTAATGCTATCTCCTGGACCGGGTGCGCCATCAGAAGCGGGGTGTATGCCCGCGTTGTTACAACGCCTGCGAGGACAGTTACCGATTATTGGTATCTGCTTAGGCCATCAGGCAATTGTGGAAGCCTACGGTGGTCATGTGGGCCAGGCAGGTGAGATTCTGCACGGTAAAGCTTCATCAATAAACCATGACGGGCAAGCCATGTTTGCCGGACTCAGTAATCCTCTGCCGGTAGCCCGTTATCACTCGCTTGTCGGTAGCAATACGCCAGAAGAATTAACAGTCAATGCTACCTTCAACGGCATGGTGATGGCAGTTCGCCATGATACCGATCGCGTATGTGGATTTCAGTTCCATCCCGAATCAATCCTCACCTCTCAGGGTGCGCGTCTGCTTGAGCAAACCCTCAGCTGGGCGCTGGCGTAATCTCAGGAGAATATGATGCAAACCATTTTGGAAAAACTTTATCAGGCGCAAACGCTCAGCCAGCAAGAGAGCCAGACGCTATTTTCCGCCATTATTAGCGGCCAGTTAGAACCCACGCAATTAGCTGCTGCCCTTATTGCCATGAAGGTACGCGGTGAGCAACCTGAAGAGATTGCAGGTGCGGCAACGGCGCTACTGGCAGATGCGAAGCCATTCCCAAGACCGGATTATGCTTTTGCCGATATCGTCGGTACCGGCGGTGACGGCAGTAATAGCATTAATATATCCACTGCCAGCGCCTTTGTTGCGGCAGCCTGTGGCTTAAAAGTGGCAAAACATGGTAACCGTAGTGTTTCCAGTAAATCAGGGTCATCTGATTTGCTGGCTGCTTTTGGTATCAGTCTGGACATGCCCGCGGAAAAAGCTCGCGAGGCGCTGGATGATCTCAACGTCTGTTTCCTGTTTGCACCGCAGTATCACAGCGGTTTCCGCCATGCGATGCCGGTTCGCCAGCAGTTAAAAACGCGTACCCTATTTAATGTCCTGGGCCCATTGATTAATCCGGCGCGTCCCCCACTTGCAGTGATTGGTGTATACAGTCCGGAACTGGTGTTGCCAGTCGCACAAACGCTGCGTGTATTGGGTTATCAGCGTGCAGCAGTGGTGCACGGCGGTGGTATGGATGAAGTTGCCCTACACAGTACGACGCATGTTGCAGAATTGCGTGACGGTGAAATCACCAGCTATCCGTTGACGCCGGAAGATTTCGGTATGAGTTTTCATCCGCAAGAAGCACTGGCAGGCGGCACGCCGGAAGAAAATCGTGACATTCTGACCCGATTACTTCAGGGTAATGGCGAGCGCGCCCATGAAGAGGCCGTAGCAATAAATGTTGCAATGTTGTTAAAGGTCTTTGGGCACGAAGATCTTCGTGAGAACGCCCAACACGCGCTGGAAGTCATTCGCAGTGGGCAGGCCTATCAACGTGTTGTTGCACTGGCAGCAAGAGGATAATCATGCAGGAAACCGTACTCAATAAAATCGTGCAGGATAAGGCAGTCTGGATTGAAGAGCGCAAAGCACAGCAGCCGCTGGCTTCTTTTCAGAATGAGGTAAAACCCGCTACGCGTAGTTTTTATCACGCACTGCAAGGCGCGCGTACCGTGTTTATTCTGGAGTGCAAAAAAGCCTCTCCCTCTAAGGGACTGATCCGCAAAGATTTTGATCCGGAAACTATCGCAGGCGTTTATAAACACTACGCATCTGCAGTCTCGGTATTAACCGATGAGAAATATTTTCAGGGCAGCTTTGATTTTCTGCCCATCGTCTCGGCCGCCATTACCCAACCGGTATTATGCAAAGATTTCATCATCGACCCTTATCAGATTTACCTGGCTCGTTACTATCAAGGCGATGCGATTTTATTGATGCTTTCTGTTCTGAGCGACGAACAGTACCGTCAGTTAGCCGCCGTAGCGCACAGTCTGAACATGGGAGTGCTGACCGAGGTGATCAGCGAAGAGGAATTAGAACGTGCCACCGCATTGGGTGCCAAAGTCGTCGGCATTAATAACCGCGACTTACGCGATTTGTCGATTGACCTGAATCGCACCCGCCAGTTGGCGCCTCGCCTTTCCCACGGCGTAACGGTAATCAGCGAGTCCGGCATCAATAATTATACGCAGGTACGTGAACTCAGTCACTTTGCCAATGGCTTCCTTATTGGCTCAGCGCTGATGGCTGAGCCCGATCTGCATGCTGCCGTGCGCCGGGTCATTTTGGGCGACAATAAAGTGTGCGGTCTCACGCGAAGCGAAGATGCACGTTCCGCGCACGCTGCCGGGGCAATATACGGCGGCTTAATTTTCGCTGAAGGTTCACCGCGTTTTGTAGAGCGCGCGCAAGCACAGCAGATTATGGCGGCGGCTCCCTTGAAGTATGTGGGTGTCTTCCGTAATGTCGCTATCGATGATGTGGTCGCTACGGCAACCTCGCTGGCACTTCATGCCGTGCAGCTTCACGGCGAAGAAGATCGCGACTATGTTACTGCGCTGCGCATCGTCTTGCCTCCGGAGATCAAAATCTGGAAAGCCTTCAGCGTGAAAGATAACTTACCAACACGCGACTGGCAGCATGTCGATCGCTACGTATTTGATAACGGTAACGGCGGTAGCGGACAACGTTTTGATTGGTCCCTGCTCGCTGGACAACAACTCAGCAATGTATTGCTGGCTGGCGGTTTAAGCGCGGATAACTGTGTTGAAGCAGCACGGTTGGGCTGTGCGGGGCTGGATTTTAATTCGGGCGTGGAAAGCCAGCCTGGCATCAAGGATAACGCTAAAATCGCGGCGGTTTTTCAAACCCTAAAAGCGTATTAATTAGCAGGGCCGGGTGATCCCGCATCATCATTGTGAATTGGTCGCGCCAATCCAATAGAGAAAAGAGACGCAAAATGACTTTACTGAACCCCTATTTTGGTGAATTTGGCGGTATGTATGTACCACAAATTTTGATGCCAGCACTTAATCAACTGGAAGAAGCCTTTGTTAGCGCTCAGCGCGATCCGGCGTTTCAGGCCGAATTTACCGGGCTGCTGAAAAATTATGCAGGCCGCCCTACGGCATTAACTCTGTGTCAGAATCTGACAAAAGGCAGTAAAACCCGCCTTTATCTGAAGCGTGAAGATCTGCTTCACGGTGGTGCCCACAAAACCAACCAGGTATTAGGTCAGGCCCTGCTGGCGAAACGTATGGGTAAAACAGAGATCATAGCGGAAACCGGCGCAGGACAGCACGGCGTAGCCTCTGCACTGGCAAGCGCGCTGCTCGGTCTGAAATGTCGGGTTTACATGGGCGCAAAAGACATTGAGCGCCAGTCACCCAATGTATTCCGTATGCGTTTGATGGGAGCCGAAGTGATCCCGGTTCACAGCGGCTCTTCCACATTAAAAGATGCGTGTAATGAAGCGTTACGCGACTGGTCTGGCAGCTATGAGCACGCCCATTACATGCTCGGCACCGCTGCTGGCCCACATCCCTATCCCACCATTGTCCGTGAATTTCAGCGTATGATTGGTGAGGAAACTAAAGCACAAATTCTGGAAAAAGAAGGTCGTTTACCTGATGCGGTTCTTGCCTGCGTTGGTGGCGGCTCGAATGCCATCGGCATGTTCGCTGATTTTATCGATGAGGCTGGCGTTGGCCTGATTGGTGTTGAACCTGCCGGACACGGTATTGAAACCGGTGAACATGGCGCGCCGCTAAAACATGGTCGTGTCGGCATTTACTTTGGTATGAAATCACCAATGATGCAGACGGACGAGGGGCAGATTGAAGAGTCCTACTCTATTTCGGCCGGCCTGGATTTTCCTTCTGTCGGGCCCCAGCATGCGCACCTTAACAGCATTGGCCGGGCTGAATATGTTTCAGTTACCGATGACGAAGCACTGGATGCCTTTAAAACGCTGTGTCGTTCTGAAGGGATTATCCCTGCTCTGGAGTCTTCTCATGCGCTGGCATACGCATTGAAAATGATCCGCGAGAATCCGGAGAAAGAACAACTGCTTGTAGTCAATCTCTCAGGACGTGGAGATAAAGATATTTTCACCGTTCATGATATTCTGAAAGCGAAGGGAGAAATCTAATGGGACGTTATCAGCAACTGTTTACCCGTCTTGATGCCAAAAAAGAAGGCGCTTTTGTTCCTTTCGTGACCCTTGGCGACCCCTCACCTGAGTTGTCATTGAAAATCATCGATACTCTGGTAGCCGCCGGTGCTGATGCATTAGAACTTGGCGTACCTTTCTCTGATCCGCTAGCCGATGGTCCAACTATTCAGAATGCAAACCTGCGCGCCTTTACCGCAGGAGTTACAGTGTCACAATGTTTTGAGATGCTGGCAGCGATTCGTCAGAAATACCCTGCGATACCCATCGGCCTGTTAATGTACGCCAATCTGGTGTTCTCTAAAGGGGTGGATGATTTTTATGCGCGCTGTGCAGCGGTTGGGGTGGATTCCGTACTGGTTGCCGATGTTCCGATCGAAGAGTCGGCCCCCTTTCGCCAGGCCGCGCTCCGCCATAACATCGATCCAATTTTTATCTGTCCCCCTAACGCCAATGATGATCTTCTGCGGGAAATCGCCTCACATGGTCGCGGTTATACCTACTTGCTCTCGCGCACTGGCGTAACCGGGGCAGAAAAACGTGCTAATTTACCGTTACAGCACCTTATTGAAAAGTTGCGTGAATATCATGCAGCTCCTCCTTTGCAGGGGTTTGGCATCTCGGAACCTTCACAGGTGAAAGAGGCGGTTACGGCTGGTGCTGCCGGCGCAATTTCAGGCTCGGCAATTGTTAAAATTATCGAGATGCACCATGGCCAACCCGAGGTAATGCTGAACGAACTTCATCACTTTGTCAGCAGCCTGAAAGCGGCTTCACGCGGCTAATCACTGCAGGCTATTCGGGTGGGGAATCTGTATGATACTCGCTGGAATAGCCTGGCAATCGCCCTACCGCGTAACGTGCTATTTCCTTTCTGTTTTTTTTCATCTCTCGTTTGTACATTTTCCACTTCTGTTTCACAATTACAGTGTTTCCGTCACCACTGACGGAGATGGCAGCCCAAAGCGACCGACGTTAAAGCAGGGAACGTATGCCGGTAAGCACCTTATGGGTGTTTCGGACGCGCAAAAGGAACGGCGCAGGTGATGCAGAGAGGGTATATCATTGTGATAAGACAGGGAGATAGACATGAAGTTATTTAAAGTCTTAACGGGTACGGTTATAGCAGCGGTCGTTGCTTTGTCAGTAAGCGCCTGTGCGCCGACGTCGACAAAGGAAGGTACGGGTGGATATATCGATGACACCGTAGTCACCACGAAAGTAAAAGGTCAGTTACTTCGTGATGAATCATTAAAATCAACCGAAATCAACGTAGAAACCTTTAAAGGTCGGGTACAACTGAGCGGTTTTGTCTCCTCTCCGCAGATGGCAAATCGTGCCGTTGAGGTGACGCGCGGCGTAGCAGGCGTGAAATCCGTCGTCAATAATATGCAGATCAAATAGCACACTTCAATAATGTAAAAACCGCCTTATTCGGGCGGTTTTTATCTCGCAGCCGCCCAGCAAAAAGTCTTACACTGTCGATCGACTGACGGACCTTATTGCTTATTCAGAACCGATAACCAGCTCCGAAGAAAAACACCCATGGATCGATGCGCAAATTGATATTTTGCTGCTCACCATTGGCTTTAAACTTAACTTCGGTATCAATATCCATGTACCACACCGACATATTAAGCATCCAGTCACGATTAATTTGATAATCAAGCCCCGCCTGTCCCGCAATCCCCCATGAGTTTTTTACACTCAAATCGCTGAGTCCGGCTTCGCGGCCCGTACTATTAAATTTTGTATCATAGAACAGGGTATAGTTGATGCCGGCACCAATATAAGGCCGGGCTTTACTGGTACTGTCGAGGAAATACCATTGCGCCATCAGCGTCGGTGGTAACTGGCGCACCTCTGCCAGAGTACCCGTCGCCCCCAACCCCACTTTATGACGGAACGGCGTTGCCGCTAGCAGTTCAATACCCACATTATCAGTCGCCATCCAGGTAAAAGTTAAACCCAACTGAGTATTGTTATCGACGCTGAACGACCCCATCCCTAACACGTTATCCGAACCCGCCGTAGGACGCACCGTAGCAGAACCCGCGCGCATAAAGAAGTCCCCAGCCTGATGGGCCGCTGCTATTCCCGGGATTGCCGTTGCTAACATCAGTATGAATGGTGTCAGTTTCATACAAACTCCTTTTTCAGAACAATAATAAGCGAATACCCCTTTGGGGGTAAAAGAACAATTCCCGCGACTCTTTTACCGCTATTCTCCCGAAAAATCATGCAAATCATTTTTTTTAAACTTCTTAAAAAACAATGAATTGATTTAGATCAATTTCCTTAACCCTTATGGGACGTAGATACCTATTGTAGAAAGCTGAACGAGCAGATATTTTGCTTGCCTCCATCAATGTGATTTTGGTTCGAAGCCTCGGAGGGGTGGGCGATCAAATGAGCGATAATCTCAATCCTTGCATTACCTGTGGCGCATGTTGCGCCTATTTTCGTGTCTCTTTTTACTGGGCTGAAGCTGATGACAGCGGCGGCTGCGTACCTGCTGATTTGACCGAGCCTTTAACACCATTTTTGCGGGCTATGGCGGGGACTAACAGTAAAAATCCGCGCTGCACTTCGCTTCAGGGACAGATTGGTGAGTGCGTCTCTTGCGGTATTTATAACAACAGGCCGACGCCTTGCCGTGAATTTAAAATGTCAGGAGAGGATGGTGAGCAGAATGAAGCCTGCGATCGTGCCCGAGCTAAATATGGCCTGCCGCCGCTTTTTCACTCATCATTACCAACAATAACCGAAAGTTATGTAAGTCGGGGTGCCAGCGCCCTTCCAGACGATGTACAATCGCTGGGTCTGTAGCCAACGTAATTGAAGTTGCCATAATGGCAAAAAGCACGCTTATCCCAAGCCACTGGTACTCTTCCGGATTAGGGTAAGCGTCTTCAACTACTAAGGATATATAAACCCAGTTTGACCCAAGGAGTGTACATGTCTATCACGGCGGGCTCGTTATACCGTGACACGGGGAATTTTCTTCGTCATCAGTTAATTACAGTTGTTTTGCTGTCGCTACTGACGTCTTTCATTACGGTCATCATCGCTCATGCTCTGACGCCAGGTGCTGACCAGCTATCTATCCTGGGTGAAGGCGAAAGCGGCAGCGCCGCATCTCTGTTTGAAATGGTGAGAAATATGTCGCCAGAACAGCAACAGGTGCTGCTTCGTGCTTCGGCTGCCGGGACCTTTGCCTCACTGGCGGGGAATGTCTTGTTACTGGGTGGTATGCTCTGCTTAATTCCGCTGGTTTCTGCTGGTCAGCGCATCAGTGCATTGCGGGCCATTGGTGCTTCAGCGCCGCTTCTGCCCCGTTTGCTGTTAATGACCTTTTTGATTACGCTGCTGGTTCAACTCGGCTTTATGGTGCTGGTGGTTCCTGGCGTGCTTCTGGCGATTGTGTTCTCATTTTCGCCTATAATCACCGCCACGGAAAAAATCGGGGTATTTGCCTCGATGCGTGCCAGCGCCCGTCTGGCATGGGGACAAATGAAACTGGTCGCGCCTGCGGTAGTTCTCTGGCTGCTGGCGAAAATTGTGCTCATGCTGCTGGCCTCTTCATTCACTGTACTTCCACCCACTTTCGCTTCTGTGATATTCAATGCCATCAGTAATCTGATTTCAGCAATATTGATTATCTATTTGTTTCGTCTTTATATGCTGTTACGTTAATCCGTGGGCATGCCCTTTATCGGGCGTGCCACTTGGATTAGTCTGAAGAGAACGATGAACACGACGAGTTGCGGGCAAATGCCCTAAAAATAACCTGGGCCGCAGGACGGTGGCAAGGGAACGCGTCTCGATGAACTTACTTGTGTAGGTTTTCGGGTGAGTGACAGCAGCCAGCAAACCTGCAGCCTGACGTACCACGGGCAAATGCCGTTTGTTATCTGGATACCGACTATGAAGCAGTTACTTGATTTCCTCCCATTGGTGGTTTTTTTCGTCTTTTATAAGCTCTACGATATTTTTGTTGCTTCCGGCGCGTTGATAGTTGCAACCGGACTGGCGCTTGTCGTCAGTTGGGTGCTTTATCGCAGGCTGGAGAAGATGACAATTTTTACGTTTGTTCTGGTAGCCATCTTTGGAACACTGACGCTGGTGTTCCATAATGATGAGTTTATCAAATGGAAAGTGACGGTTATTTATAGCCTGTTTGCCGTTGCCCTGCTCTACAGCCAGCTGTTTATGAAGCAGCCGCTGATTCAGAGCATGCTGGGGAAAGAGATCACTCTTCCCGCCGCCGCCTGGCGGAAGCTAAATGTCGCCTGGGCGTTATTTTTCCTTGCCTGCGGCCTGGCAAATATCTATGTCGCCTTCTGGTTGCCACAAACGGTTTGGGTAAATTTCAAAGTATTCGGCTTAACAGCCTTCACGCTGTTATTTACGCTGGTAAGCGGCATTTATATTTATCGATTAATGCCGCAGGAACAAAAATAATGATCTTTCCCCGGCATCTGTTGGTGCCGGGGACTGTTGGCTAATTAGCCGTCTATTTTAGAAGAAGCGAAGCAATGGACGATAAACGCAAACTGCCGCAAGGCGAAGTTGTGCTACGAACGCTGGCAATGCCCGCCGACACTAACGCTAATGGCGATATTTTTGGTGGCTGGTTGATGTCGCAGATGGATATGGGGGGCGCTATCCTCGCCAAAGAGATTGCTGAAGGCAGGGTAGTCACCGTTCGCGTTGATGGTATGACTTTCTTAAAACCGGTCGCTGTAGGAGACGTCGTGTGCTGTTATGCCCGCTGTATGCGAACCGGTAACAGCTCCATCACCATCAATGTTGAGGTGTGGATTAAAAAGGTCTCCTCAGAGCCTATCGGCCAGCGCTATCGCGCAACCGAAGCCGTTTTTGTCTACGTCGCGGTTGATGCTGAAGGTAAATCACGCCCGCTCCCCCCCGGAAAAAGCGATTTCATCCACATCGATGAGCAAGACGCCTGACAATAGCAGCGTAAGCCGCCTGTGTCCCTACCGCCACGCCGCTTAGCAATGGTTCCTGACGATCGTAAACCATCCGCACAAAGATCAGAAGAGCAATGCGTACCCTTGCTCTTCTGATTTTAGTCGTTCAGTGCCCGTTGTCTATTCAACGCGGGTGCCACCATCAAGGCGGAAAATAATATTCATCGTAATATTCTGGCCTGGTTTCCCTGGCTCGTAGCGCCACTTTTTCATGGCCCTTTTCACTTCACGCTCAAACATATTTTTGGGATCGGCGGAAAGGATGCGCGCATTATCTACCCGGCCATCACTATCAACATCAAACTGGACGCGAACACGCCCCTCAACATGAAGCGCAAACGCACGGGGTGGATACGCGGGTTTCTCTACGCTCAATGAACGCGGCCCCGTTGATACCGCTTGCTTCGGTGGATTGTTGGCGACCTTTGGTGCAGAAGGCGGCTGTGGCGTCTCTCGTGGAGGCGTATCGCTTTTGAACGGCGATGTTTCACGCGGCTCAGTCTTGGGTTTAGCTTCACGTTTCGGCTTAACGACTTCTTTTTTTACCGGTTTTGGCTTCGGTTTAGGCTCCGGCTTTGGCATCGGCACCGACTCTGGCTTGGGCGGTTCTGGTGCCGGGGCTGGTTCTTGTTGTGTTTCTGGTTCAGGTTCAGGCTCAGGCTGTGGCTGTGGCTGTGGTGTTGGTTCCGGGACCGCCACGGGCTCCGGTTGTACTTCAGGTGCCACCATAGTCACACTGATGGGTTGAGACGCTTTCGGCACTTCAACAACCTGGTGGAAAGAGGCATAGAGCAAACCCGCGATCACCGAGCCATGTAATGCAATGGAAAGCAGTACTGGCAGAGAGAGACGTCGGGGTAATGTCATTGTTAGCGTCGTCATAAGCATTCGGTTGTTTTAGTGAGGCACTAATAGTAAATGCAAATAGCAATCAGTTTCAATAATCATCCTGCTTACAAACGGGAAAAGCGTGTAAATTGTACATATCCTGCGCGTAATCAACCGTACGTTATCTTTCAATTGCACAATACTTAACGATGACTTAACGTGATTGCCGTATCTCAATGCCCCGACAGGAGTTCAGAACGTGCTCTACGTAATTTACGCTGAAGATAATGCCGACTCGCTGGAAAAACGCGCCTCCGTACGCCCTGCTCATCTCGCACGGCTGCAATTGTTACATGATGAAGGCCGCCTGATTATCGCCGGACCGCTGCCAGCTGTTGATAGCAACGATCCCGGCGCAGCAGGATTTACCGGTTCAACAGTTATTGCCGAGTTTCCATCACTGGAAGCGGCAGAATCATGGGCAGAAGACGATCCCTATGTTGCGGCTGGTGTCTACAGGCAAGTTGCAGTTAAGCCCTTCAAAAGGGTGTTTTAATCTGCAGAAAAAAAATAAAAGTGAGCAGGGTCTTTTCTGACAAACAAAGTCTTTTGCTCGCTTTTGCTTAAACTGAATTGCCGCCATTTTACTTCTGGCATACCTACCCGTAGTCAATATCGTTAGAAACGTCCCAATCTACCTTCAATAAAGCGTATGACCTTTACAGAATTGCTCGTCGCCGAGCAAACCTTCCCCTCAAGGTTGCTTATTCATATTGGGAAATAAACAGGATTGAACGGCGGTGCTGCTGGCTAGCCTGACGACGGAAGGCGTGCATTCGACCATAGCGACGGGATTGCCCTTCCAGCCAACGCGATCTGCGACGCTGCACCTGGCGTACCATTCGCCATCTCCCCACTTCATTCCTGCTACGCCTCATCTCACCCTCTTTCACTAAAAAGTACGCGATGTATTATATCTCTTACATGCCATGTTCCAACCCCGATAGCTCTCCCCACATGACGTTTACGCGGCTTTATACCAATTAATAGCATAATGGGGGGCAGATATCGTGACGATTGTTAATGGAAAAGGCGTTAAGGGGTTTCACGATATGCCATCTCCACGTAAACTTCGATAACGAAAGCGTGAACAGGACTTCCACTTGATGACCACTTTTTACACCTTAGTCAGTTGGTTATTGTTATTTGGTTATTGGCTATTGATTGCCGGCGTGACGCTACGGATCCTGATGAAGCGCCGCGCGGTAACCTCCGCCATGGCATGGTTATTAATTATTTATATCCTGCCATTGGTCGGTATCATTGCTTATCTCTCCTTTGGTGAGTTGCATCTGGGCAAAAGACGTGCCGAACGGGCACGTACCATGTGGCCCTCAACGGCTAAATGGCTTAGCGACCTAAAATCCAGTCACCATATTTTTGCCACTGAAAATAGTGACGTCGCACGTTCGCTGTTTCAACTTTGTGAGAATCGTCAGGGGATTGCGGGCGTCAAAGGCAATCAGCTACAGCTACTCACTACCTCCGATGCCACGATGAAAGCGTTGATCCGCGATATCCAACTGGCGCGGCATAATATTGAGATGGTGTTCTACATCTGGCAGCCTGGTGGAATGGCGGATGAAGTAGCTGAATCGTTGATGGCAGCATCCCGCCGCGGCGTTCACTGCCGGCTGATGCTCGATTCTGCGGGTAGCGTCGCTTTTTTCCGTAGCCCATGGCCCGCCATGATGCGCAATGCAGGAATAGACGTTGTTGAAGCACTACAGGTCAGCCTGCTGCGCGTCTTCCTTCGACGCATGGACCTTCGCCAACATCGTAAAGTGGTGCTGATAGATAATTATATTGCCTATACCGGCAGCATGAACCTTGTCGACCCGCGTTATTTTAAACAGGATGCGGGAGTCGGCCAGTGGATAGATTTGATGGCACGCATGGAAGGTCCGGTGGCGACGACCATGGGCATTATCTACTCCTGCGACTGGGAAATCGAAACGGGCAAACGCATTCTACCGCCGCCGCCTGATGATAATATAATGCCGTTTGAACAAGAGAGCGGGCATACTATTCAGGTTATCGCCTCCGGCCCTGGCTTCCCGGAAGATATGATTCACCAGGCGTTGCTGACGGCGGTTTACTCCGCGCGGGAGCAGTTGATCATGACAACGCCCTACTTCGTTCCCAGTGACGATTTGCTGCACGCCATTTGTACCGCAGCCCAACGAGGTGTGGACGTCAATTTGATCGTGCCCCATCACAATGATTCTTTGCTGGTAGGCTGGGCAAGCCGCGCTTTTTTTGCTGAACTGCTGGACGCTGGCGTAAAAATTTATCAGTTCGAAGGTGGATTGCTGCACACGAAAAGCGTGCTGGTTGATGGTCAACTGAGCCTGGTCGGTACCGTTAATCTGGATATGCGTAGTCTGTGGCTTAATTTTGAAATTACGTTAGTCATTGACGATGACGGATTTGGTAGTGATTTAGCCCGAGTACAGGACGATTATATCGCCCGTTCCCGGCTGGTTGACGCGAAACGCTGGTCACGCCGTGCCTGGTGGCAGCGTATCGTGGAGCGACTGTTTTACTTCTTCAGTCCGTTATTGTAAACGCGCAAAATTGTAAACCGCCCTCGGGGCAAACAGGATAAAACATGGATTTAGCGAATCGCCTTACCGAAGATGAAACCCTTGAACAGGCTTATGATATTTTCCTTGAACTGGCAGGTGATAATCTCGATCCGGCAGATATTATTCTTTTCAATTTGCAATTCGAAGAACGTGGGGGTGCCGAGCTGTTTGATCCTTCTGAAGACTGGCACGAACACGTCGATTTCGATCTAAATCCCGACTTTTTCTCAGAAGTGGTTATTGGTTTAGGTGAGGCTGACGGCGAACCGATTACGGATGTTTTCGCCCGCGTATTGCTTTGTCGTGAGAAGGATCACAAGCTATGTCATATCCTGTGGCGCGAGTAATTTTTCGCCGGCACTGACCTTTTAGTAAAAAAGCCGCCTCTCTGAGAGGCGGCTTTTTCTTTATAACGGATCCACTTTTAAGCAAGAGACCGCATGGCGGAAACTGCCTTCGAGCAAAGGCCGTGTTTTCGCACACTCCGGCCCGGCAATCGGACAACGAGTCCGAAATACGCACCCTGAAGGCGGATTAATCGGTGACGGCAACTCCCCTTCCAGCAATTGGATAGTTTTTTGCTTCTCCAAATCCGGGTCAGGAATGGGGACTGCCGACATCAGTGCTCGCGTATACGGATGTTGGGGATCGTTATATACCGAGTCATAGGTTCCCAGTTCGACCGCATGCCCCAGATACATGACCAAAACACGATCGGAAATATGTTTCACCACCGCCAGATCGTGTGCGATAAAAATCAACGAAAGCCCCATTTCGCGCTGTAACTGCTGCAGCAAATTCACGACCTGTGCCTGAATCGACACGTCGAGCGCCGAGACAGGCTCATCGCAAATAATGAGTTTTGGTTCGAGGATTAACGCTCGCGCAATACCGATACGCTGGCACTGACCGCCAGAAAATTCATGCGGGTATCGGTTAATCAGATTAGGCAATAGTCCAACTTTCATCATCATCGCTTTAACGCGATCTTTGACTTCCTGACGTGCCATTTTGGGATGATAAGTGCGCAGCGGCTCGGCGATGATATCGCCAATGGTCATACGCGGGTTGAGTGACGCTAACGGGTCCTGGAAAATCATCTGGATATCGCTGCGCGCTTTACGCCACTCCTCTTCGCTCTGTCCCAGAAGATCGCGCCCCAGCCAGGCGACGCGCCCATCGGTGGCTTTCACCAGACCGATAATCGCGCGCGCCAGTGTTGATTTGCCACAGCCAGACTCGCCCACTACGCCCAGCGTTTCCCCTTCGTACAGTCGTAAGCTTACGCCATCGACAGCCTTCAGGGTTTTTGATGGTTGCCAGAACCACTGTTTGCCATCTTTAATATCAAAATGCACTTTCAGATCGGCTATTTCCAGCAGGACTTTTTTCTCGACAACAGTGTTCATGCTAACGCCTCCACTGGTTTAAAGCAGGCGCGCAGGCGCCCATCACCAAAGGGTTCCAGTGGTGGTGTAGTAGAACAAATATCCATCGCATGCGCGCAGCGAGGCTGGAAGGGACAGCCTTTTGGTAAACGCAACAGGTTCGGTGGGTTACCCGGAATGGTCATGAGCGACTCACCTTCTTCAGCATCAAGACGTGGTACGGCATTTAGCAAGCCAATCGAATAGGGATGCGCAGGATGATAAAAGACATCGCGTGCTTGCCCATACTCCATGGTACGTCCGGCATACATCACCAGTACCTTATTACAGATACCCGCAACCACACCCAAATCATGCGTTATCATGATGATAGCGGTATTAAATTCACGCTTCAGCTCATTCAGTAACGTCAGGATTTGTGCCTGAACCGTAACGTCGAGCGCAGTGGTTGGCTCATCGGCAATCAACAGTTTAGGGCGGCAAAGCAATGCCATCGCGATCATCACACGCTGGCGCATCCCGCCGGAAAACTCGTGCGGATACATTTTCATACGCTTACGCGCTTCCGGCATTTTTACTGCATCCAGCATACGCACGGATTCTTCAAATGCCTGGCTATTGCTCATGCCTTTATGCAGCTGCAGGACTTCCATCAATTGCTCCCCAACCCGCATATAAGGATTGAGTGAGGTCATGGGGTCCTGAAATATCATTGCGATTTGCTCAGCACGCAGTTTGTTAAGCTGTTTTTCCGGCAGGTTGAGGATCTCTTTGCCATTAAACAACGCCGAGCCGCCGATACGCCCGTTATTCGCCAGCAGTCCCATTAACGCAAAAGCCGTTTGCGATTTACCTGAACCTGATTCGCCGACAATACCCAGTGTCTCACCGGCTCGCAGGCTAAAATTGAGATCGTTTACCGCGGTGACATCACCGTCTGGCGTGGAAAAGGTGACACGCAGGTCTTTTACACTCAGCAGCGTATCGCTTCCCGCGCTTTTCGCCATTGCTGGCTGTATTTCAATGGTACTCATCGGGAAACTCCTTAACGATCTTTCGGGTCGAGGGCATCACGCAGGCCATCGCCAATAAAGTTAAAACAGAACAGGGTCACGACCAAAAAACCGGCAGGATAAAGCAGCAACCACGGTGAAACCTCCATGGAATTTGCACCATCACTCAGCAGTGCTCCCCAGCTGCTCAGCGGTTCCTGCGTCCCCAGACCAAGAAAGCTCAGGAAGGACTCAAACAGGATCATACTGGGCACCAGCAGTGAGGCGTAGACCACCACCACACCCAGTACGTTCGGCACGATATGCCGTATGACAATGTTAAAGGTCGATACACCGCCAACCTGGGCCGCTTCAATAAACTCTTTACGCTTCAGACTTAATGTTTGACCCCGTACGATACGCGCCATATCCAGCCAGGAAACCATACCAATCGCCACAAAGATCAGCAGGATATTTTGCCCAAAGAAGGTAACCAGCAGAATGACGAAAAACATAAACGGAAAGGAGTTCAGGATCTCCAGCAGACGCATCATTACCGAGTCAATTTTACCGCCCAGATAGCCCGCCAGCGAGCCATACAACGTGCCCAACAGTACGGCAACGAGAGCAGCAGAAACACCAACCATCAGCGAAATACGCCCACCGATCGCCACCCGGACCAGCAGATCGCGCCCGGAGGAATCCGTGCCGAAATAGTGGCCAGAGGCCATATCCGGTGCAGCAGACATCATCGCCCAGTCAGTATCATCATAGGTAAATGACGCCAGCATCGGTGCAAAAGCAACGAACAGGGCAATCAGTAACAGCACAAATAAGCTGGCCAGCGCGGCACGGTTATGAATAAAACGACGGCGCGCGTCCTGCCACAGGCTACGCCCTTCGACTTCCAGCTTTTCACTGAACGCATCAAGAGCTTCGCTATTTTTCTTACTCAAAATCATGGCAAGTCTTCCGCTAGTAACGAATTTTCGGATCGATAACCGCATACAGCACGTCGACGATCGCATTAAATAAAATAGTCAACGCCCCGACCAGGATGGTCAGGCTTAAAACCAGTGAATAATCGCGGTTCAGCGCGCCGTTAACGAATAACTGGCCAATACCAGGCAGACCGTAGATGGTTTCTATCACCATTGAACCGGTGATAATGCCCACAAACGCCGGCCCAAGATAGGAGAGCACCGGCAGCAGCGCAGGTTTCAATGCATGACGCAGCACGATGCGATGCATTGGAATGCCTTTGGCGCGTGCAGTGCGGATAAAGTTGGAGTGTAAGACTTCAATCATAGAGCCACGGGTGATACGCGCAATGCTGGCAATATATGCCAGCGACAACGCCACCATCGGTAGGATCATAAATTTCAGCGCCCCACCGTTCCAGCCGCCGCCGGGCAACCATTTAAGGGTAATGGAGAACAGCAATACCAATAGCGGAGCAACAACGAAGCTGGGTATCACCACGCCCGTCATGGCAATCCCCATCACGGCATAGTCCCATTTGGTATTTTGCCGAAGCGCCGCGATGACACCCGCGGTCACGCCCAGCACCAGCGCGAAAATAAAGGCAGCAGCCCCCAGTTTGGCCGATACCGGAAACGATCCCGCAACCAGATCATTGACCGAGTAGTCTTTGTACTTAAACGATGGACCAAAATCACCGTGTGCCAGCTGTTTCAGATAGCTGAAATACTGGGTCATGATTGGATCATTTAAATGATATTTGGCTTCAATATTAGCCATTACTTCAGGCGAAAGCGTGCGCTCGCCAGTAAAAGGGCTTCCCGGTGCTAAGCGCATCATAAAGAAAGAGATAGTGATGAGAATAAATAACGTCGGAATCGCTTCCAGACAACGACGCAGGATAAACTTTAACATTGCCCGTACCTACCTGGCTGTACTTCAATATAAATGTAGCGTTTGTTTTATGTCCATTATCCTCCAGCGCGTCAGGGATATAAACCTGCGACCTGGCGTAATTTGGCTATAACAACGAACGCTATCAACTCACGCGGCATCATCCTGCCGCACGGCTCAACAGAGCCTGACCTTATGCATTAAACCAGCAGCGGTGCATGCGTCCTTCGCCCCCGGAAGCACTTGAATATTGCCTCTCCGGGTCACCACCATACCTGCCAATGCTTTTAGGCCGTGCATTGGTGTTAACTACCAATGCTCCCTTTATCTTGTCATATCAGAGCACGGGCCCCCGCTCATCCTTTTGCCAGGTATTTATTGGCGGCAACGAATAATTGGGGGCCAGACTTATACCTCAGGCATCTTGAGGTATAAGCAATGACTTATTAGTGTTTGATGATATACAGGTTTTTATCGTAGACGTTGTCCAGCGGATCTTTACCCGTATAGCCGCCCACATAAGGTTTCAACAGGCGAGCATTGACGTAGTAATAAACCGGAACGATGGCAGAATCCTTATCAAGGATCTTCTCAGCTTCAGCATACTTCTCGCTGCGTTGAGCTTCATCAGGCGCCTGCAGCGTCTCAGCCATTACCTTATCAAAGGCTGGGCTCTTATAGTGTGCAGTATTATTGCTGCTGTCTGAAAGCATGGTGTTCAGGAAGGTAGTTGGCTCGTTATAATCAGCACACCAGCCCGCACGTGCAACATCAAAATTCCCCTGATGGCGCGTATCCAGGAACGTTTTCCACTCCTGGTTTTCCAGCTTCACGTCAACACCCAGATTTTTCTTCCAGATAGAGGCTGCAGCAATCGCCAGTTTTTTATGCAGATCGGAGGTGTTGTACAACAGATTGAAAGTCAGTGGCTTATCCGCGGTGTAACCTGCCTCAGCCAGTAGCTTCTTCGCTTCTTCGTTGCGTTTTTCCTGGGTCCAGGTGAACCACTCAGGCGGAGTCAGCTTAATGCCATCAGTGTATGGTGGAGTATAACCATAGGCTGGCAAATCGCCCTGATTTTTCACTTTATCGACGATAATGTCACGATCGATACCCAGTTTGAGCGCAGCACGCACGCGGGGATCATTAAACGGTGGTTTCTGGTTATTAATTTCGTAGTAATAGGTGCATAGATAAGGATCGACATGCACCTCAGTTGGAATCTCTTTTCTCAGCTTCTGGAACAGCTCGATCGGCATATTGTTATAAGTCATATCGCTGCCGCCGCTGCGATAGCGGTTCACATCAGTGACTTCAGATGAAATTGGCAAAAAAGTCACTTTATCCAGTTTGGTATTTGCGTTATCCCAATAGTCAGGGTTACGCACCATCACGATGCGTTCGTTTACCACCCAGTCCTGAAGCTTAAATGCGCCGTTACCAACCCAATTAGCGGGCTGCGTCCATTTATCGCCAAACTTCTCAACCGCTGGTTTATAAACCGGGGACATGGACGGGTGAATTAGCAGCTTATAAAAATAGGGAACGGGTTCACTTAATGTGACTTCGAGTGTATTGGCATCAATGGCTTTTATCCCCAATTGATCTGGGCTTTTCTTGCCGGCGATAATGTCATCAACGTTGGCTAAATGCCCGTATTGCAAATAACTGGCATAAGGGGATGCGGTTTTAGGATCGGCCAACCGCTGCCAGCTATAGACGAAATCCTGTGCGGTGACGGGCTCACCATTTGACCATTTGGCATTTTTACGCAAATGGAATGTCCATACTTTGCTTTCTTTATTATCCCAGCTTTCCGCTACGCCTGGGATAGGATGGCCTTGTTCATCGCTGATAATTAGGCCTTCAAGCAGATCGCGGTTAACATTGGACTCCGGCACACCTTCAATTTTATGCGGGTCCAGCGATTGTAACTCCGCGCCGTTCCCTTTCACCAGCTCTTGTTTAGCTGCCAGTTCAACCCCTGCCAGAACCTGTGCCGCCCACGCAGCATTGCCAGCCATAACGCCCAGCCCTGCCATAACGCTAAGAGCTATAAGGCTTTTTTTTGTGATGTTGGTCATTTTTATACCTACTCCAGTTTTTATCATTGCTGATGCAGTGCGCCTTCAGCTATCTCCCGGCGACCGGGCAAACTATGGATGATGCCGGAACGAAAAACATCAGCCATAGCGTTATATCGACCCCTAAAAATGGTCTTGCACTGTTCGCCGTGCCCGGACTGTTTCGCCCGGTACCCGGCAAACTAATGTTTCGTAATGTAGTAATACTTCAGATTGATCATATCCTGCGGATCTTTCCCCGTGAAGCCACCAACCCAGGGTTTTACCAGTCGCACGCTCACTCGGTAATAAACTGGCACGATGGCCGAATCATGATCGAGTTGCTGTTCCGCCTGCTGATACAGGTCCGTTCGTACTTGACTGTCGCGGGCATTTAACGATTGTGCGATTAAGCTATCAAATACAGTACTTTTATACAGCGCGGTATTCGTTGAAGAGTTACTCAGCAACATATTCAGGAACGTTGACGGCTCATTATAATCTGAACACCAGGTGGCGCGTGCAACGTCATATTGCCCGTCATGACGCGTCGCCAGCATCGTTTTCCATTCCTGGTTTTGCAACGTCACCTCAGCACCTAAGTTTTTCTTCCACATTGAAGCTGCAGCAATAGCCTGCCGTTTATTTTGGTCAGAGGTGTTATACAGCAAAGTAAAAGTCAAAGGTTTATCGGCGCTATATCCGGCTTCCGCGAGTAATGTTTTTGCCTGGGCATTACGCTCCGCCTGCGTTAAGCGGAACCATGCTGGAGGGGTAAGAGTGGCGCCGTCGGTAAAGGGCGGTGTAAAACTGAAGGCAGGTATTTGTCCCTGCCCCATAATTTTGCTGGCGATAATATCACGATCAATCGTCAATTTTAGGGCAGCCCGAACCCGGGCATCGGTAAACGGCGGACGCTGGTTGTTAATTTCATAATAAAACGTGCAGAGGTACGGGCTCACGCGCATCTCATCCCCCAACGTTTTTTTCAGCATCGGAAAAAGATCGGGCGGAATCGCACTATTGGTTATATCCGTATCGCCGCTGCGATAGCGATTTACATCACTGGTTTCAGAAGCAATAGGCAAAAATGTCCCTTGCTCAATCACCGTACTGGCATTGTTCCAGTAGCCAGGATTCCGTTTTAGCACAATCTTTTCATTCACTACCCAGTTGTTAAGGGTGTAAGCACCGTTACCTACATAATGTTCTGGCTGCGTCCATTTCTCGCCAAAAGCTTCAACTGTCTTACGGTTCACCGGCTTCATCGCGGTGTGAGTCAGCATGGTGATAAACCAGGGTACAGGCTCGGCTAACGTGACCTGCAGACGATGGTCGTCAAGCGCTTTTACACCCAAGGTGTCAGGCGAAGCCTTACCCGCAATAATCGCATCAACATTTTCGATATGCGCGTACTGCGCGTAGCTGGCGTAAGGTGATGCCGTTTTCGGGTCAACCAGACGCTGCCAGCTATAGACAAAATCCTGTGCCGTAACGGGATCGCCATTGCTCCAGCGTGCATCAGGGCGTAACCAAAATGTCCAGACTTTCCCTTCTTTATTCTCCCAGCGCTCGGCGACCCCTGGTACGACGCGACCATAATTGTCGTTGGAAACTAAGCCCTCAAGCAGATTGAGAATAATGGTGGTTTCCGGGACACCTTCCGTTTTATGCGGATCGAGTGACGCAACCTCCGTTCCATTATTTACAACAATGGTTTGTTGTGCGGAAAGCACAACGCTTTTCGGCACATCGGCGGCAGAGGAAGATCCAATCAGAATAAGAGAAAGGACAACAGCAGTTGAAATACGCTTTGGTGTGCTGACTAATTTCATGAAACGTCTAATTACCCTTAACTGAGTGCTTTAAAGCAATAAGCAAAATTCGTTCTCATTTTGCCATCAGACGTAAAAAAAACGTCACGTCCCGTCGAAAACTATCAGAAGGAGACGACAGGTGCCAAAGTAAAATGACAGAAATGTTAACTGATTCTCTTTTATCACGTTGCCACTCGGCAACAAAGCGTTATTTCAAAAAACAAAATAACAATTAACTTATTGATTTATAATCATTTATGTAAAAATACCTGTTAACACCTTAGCATTACCACCACCAACCGAACACAAAATGCACAATTTTCTATAACAGATGGTTAAATCAGTATCTTAAACTGCAATTTAAAAGTAATGGGTGATAAAAATCCAATAAAGACCCTTATTTTCCTCAGAGAATAATGTAAAAAAAATAACATGATTTTGGCAGTCATGATGGAGAACTCAGGTGCAAAGCAATTATTCTAATCTGATATGAGTGTCATTAAGCAACATGAATAATCGCACCTTAATGGTGCATTAAATGCAGAAAATGCACTAATTTGGAACAATGGAATCGCACACGTAAAAAAATAAGCGCATATAATGCGCTTATTTTAAAAAAAACAGAGCCTTTCCGCTTATGCCAGTAAACCGGGAAAAATTGCTTTTACCCCCGTAACGACAAATTCAATCCCAAGCGCCATCAGTAATAACCCCATAATACGGGTTATAACGTTAATGCCCGTTTGACCAAGAACACGCACCATCAGCGGCGCCGCACGAAACAGCAACCAACAGCAGAAAGCAAATAGCGCGACAGCCAGGCTAAAACCGAAGAGATTTAACCAACTGTTGTAACGCGTGCTCCATACGATGGTAGAACTGATTGCGCCGGGGCCTGCCATCAAAGGTAGCGCAAGCGGCACCACACCCACGCTTTCGCGGATGGCCGTTTCTGAACGCTCCTGTTTGTTTTGTTTGTCTTCACCCAGCTTGCCGCTAATCATCGACATCGCAATTGTTACAACCAGAATGCCACCTGCGATGCGAAATGAATCTATAGAAATACCAAACACATGCAAAATTGCATCACCCAGGAACAGTGATGTCCACAAAATAATTGCGACAGCTAAGTTGGCTGTCAGGTTGGTTTTATTCCTTTCAAGGGCAGTTTGATAGCTGGTCATGCTGATAAAAACAGGAATAATCCCCACCGGATTCACCAATGCGAATAGCCCTACGAAAAATTTAATATAGCCGGATAAATCAAGTAATGCAGGGTTCACCTGGCGCTCCCAAGCTGAACTAAAATCAGGCGCTTAATCTAATGGAAAAACGGCTTAGTTACCATACCCCGGAGCAGTCGATATCACTGGAATAACCCGCATGAATGGTGAATATCGCCAGTAATATCAAACTTCACCGGGTTGTCCCCCTTGATGCTGCGGAAGTAATGGTGATGTTTATCCGCACAACATGCATGACTTTCTGATCACACCTGACGTTGTAAGCTCCTTGAGTCGGCCGCGACCCTTTGTAATCAGCATGTTTTTTTGCTGTTAAGCATTGTTATTGCAAATAGTGAGCTGAATGGTGTCAGCTTACATGAAACATGATTTAAATCATGAAACGCTTACCCCTAAATAGGTAAGCTCATTACCACAGAGCAGGTCTGGAAACGGTTTAAACGGTCGTTGGAAACAAATCCAGTAAACTCTCTCAGTAAATCGGTCTGATTTTAATGCGTATTTCAATGCCTTGAAACCGTGCTTCTCAGCACAGTTCTTAGTCAGTAACTATACTCATCAGCTCAGGTTTGTTTACTAATAGAGTTTAACTTTCCAGGAGAGCATTATGGCCGTTACTAATGTCGCTGAACTAAACGCACTTGTAGAACGTGTAAAAAAAGCCCAGCGTGAATATGCCAACTTCACTCAAGAACAAGTCGATAAAATCTTTCGCGCGGCGGCTCTCGCCGCGGCAGATGCCCGAATTCCTTTGGCCAAGATGGCAGTGGCTGAGTCAGGAATGGGGATTGTTGAAGACAAAGTGATCAAAAACCATTTTGCTTCAGAGTATATCTACAATGCTTATAAAGATGAGAAAACCTGCGGCATCCTCGAAACAAATGATACTTTCGGGACCATTACTATTGCCGAGCCAACCGGTATCATTTGCGGTATTGTTCCTACCACTAACCCCACTTCTACTGCCATTTTTAAAGCGCTCATCAGCCTGAAAACACGTAACGGTATTATATTTTCTCCACATCCACGAGCAAAAGAAGCGACTAATAAAGCTGCAGACATCGTGTTGCAGGCGGCTATCGCGGCCGGCGCACCAAAAGATATCATCGGCTGGATTGACGTTCCTTCGGTTGAGCTATCGAACCAGTTAATGCACCACCCGGACATCAATCTCATTCTGGCCACAGGTGGTCCGGGAATGGTTAAAGCAGCCTATAGCTCGGGTAAACCTGCGATAGGCGTTGGCGCCGGTAACACACCAGTAGTTATTGATGAAACCGCCGATATTAAACGCGCTGTCGCCTCAATCCTGATGTCTAAAACCTTCGACAACGGCGTTATTTGCGCATCCGAGCAGTCGGTTATCGTGGTGGATTCCGCATATGAAACCGTGCGCGAACGCTTCGCCAGCCACGGCGGATATATGCTGCAAGGTAAAGAACTGAAAGCTGTTCAGGATATTATTCTGAAAAATGGCGCACTCAATGCAGCAATTGTTGGCCAACCAGCGGTCAAAATTGCCGAGATGGCCGGTATTGATGTTCCCGGCGATACCAAAATCCTCATTGGGGAAGTCCAGCAGGTTGATGAATCAGAGCCATTTGCCCATGAAAAGTTATCACCCACGCTGGCAATGTACCGGGCAAAAAACTTTGAAGATGCCGTCAGTAAAGCCGAAAAACTTGTTGCCATGGGAGGTATCGGCCATACCTCCTGTCTCTATACCGATCAAGATAATGAACGTGAACGCGTGAATTATTTCGGCGACAAAATGAAAACCGCCCGTATTCTGATTAACACGCCAGCATCTCAGGGGGGCATTGGCGATCTTTATAACTTTAAACTGGCCCCATCATTGACGCTCGGTTGTGGCTCTTGGGGAGGGAATTCGATTTCTGAAAACGTCGGACCTAAACATCTGATCAACAAGAAAACCGTAGCCAAGCGAGCTGAAAATATGTTGTGGCATAAACTTCCGAAATCGATCTACTTCCGCCGTGGTTCGCTACCAATTGCTTTGGAAGAAGTGGCCACGGATGGTGCAAAACGCGCTTTTATCGTGACAGACCGCTTCTTATTTAATAACGGTTATGCCGACCAAATTACCTCAGTACTAAAATCTCACGGCATTGAAACGGAAGTCTTCTTCGAGGTTGAGGCTGATCCAACGTTAAGTATCGTACGCAAAGGTGCTGAGCAAATGAACTCCTTTAAGCCTGATGTCATCATCGCACTGGGCGGGGGCTCTCCAATGGATGCTGCGAAAATCATGTGGGTCATGTACGAACATCCTGAAACGCACTTTGAAGAGCTGGCGCTGCGCTTCATGGATATCCGTAAGCGTATCTATAAATTCCCAAAAATGGGTGTAAAAGCGAAGATGATCGCGATTACCACCACCTCAGGCACCGGTTCTGAAGTAACGCCATTTGCTGTTGTAACCGATGATGCGACAGGTCAGAAATATCCTCTGGCTGATTACGCATTAACACCTGACATGGCCATTGTTGACGCCAATTTAGTGATGAATATGCCAAAATCACTGTGCGCCTTTGGTGGTCTGGATGCCGTCACCCATTCACTGGAAGCCTATGTTTCCGTGCTGGCGAATGAATATTCTGATGGTCAGGCACTACAGGCTTTGAAGCTGCTTAAAGAGAATCTACCTGCGAGTTACAACGAAGGCGCTAAAAATCCGGTTGCTCGCGAGCGCGTTCACAATGCAGCGACAATAGCGGGTATTGCTTTTGCGAATGCATTCCTCGGTGTTTGTCACTCGATGGCGCATAAACTGGGCTCAGAATTTCACATTCCACACGGTCTGGCGAATGCCCTACTGATTTCGAATGTTATTCGCTATAACGCCAATGACAATCCGACAAAACAGACAGCTTTTAGTCAGTACGACCGCCCGCAAGCGCGCCGTCGATACGCTGAAGTTGCTGATCACTTGGGGTTAAGCGCTGCCGGTGACCGCACTGCACAGAAAATTGTGAAACTGCTTGCCTGGCTCGAAGACATTAAAGCTGAACTGGGAATTCCGAAATCGATCCGTGAAGCGGGTGTGCAGGAAGCTGATTTTCTGGCGAAAGTGGATAAACTGGCTGACGATGCCTTTGACGACCAGTGTACAGGCGCTAACCCGCGTTATCCTCTGATTGCTGAGCTAAAACAAATCATGCTAGATACTTATTATGGTCGTGAATTTGTAGAACCTTTCGCGAATGTTGCCGAAGCGATAGCGGAACAACCTATCAGGCTGGTAAAGGGAACCGAAAAGAAAGTAAAAAAGTAAAGCTCGGTGCTTAACACAGCGCGGCCATACGGCCGCGCGATAGCGCCACATTACACACTCACCTTTAAACGGGGGGTTACGTTACCGCCCCGTTTAAAGCCTGTATGCTGATGCGACTACAGGCCATACGCTGGTTTACCTTTCTGAACGACACTTCCTTTATCTATCCTGCCAACTATCAGGATGCCGAGCATCAGTTAAGCAGGCAAACGCTCTACAAATACTTAAAGTAAACCCCGCGCAGCGGCATTATGTGCTCTACGTTCTGTCAGCGCGATTTCCATGAATGGCCAACTGCGAACCACCGTCTAATGCCTCTTTATAGTGCTTACGGCAAACGGATACATAGCGTTCATTTCCTCCGATCACCACCTGTTCACCCTCTTTATATGGCGCACCATTGCTGTCCAAACGTAATACCATACTGGCCTTACGTCCACAGTGACAGATTGTTTTTAACTCAACGAGCTTATCTGACCAGGCCAGTAAATATTGACTCCCGCTAAACAATTCCCCACGGAAATCAGTACGCAAACCATAACACAACACAGGAATATCCAGCCCATCAACGATATCAGAAAGTTCTCTAACTTGTTCGCGGGTAAGAAATTGACTCTCATCAACCAAAACACAGTGTATCGGTTGCTGGCTATGCTCTGCGCTAATTTCATCAAACAGTGAAGTTTGCTTATTATACAGTTTTGCAGGTGATGATAATCCTATACGTGAAGTGACTTTAGCCCGGCCAAAACGATTATCAATTTCCGCCGTGTACACTAATGTACGCATCCCTCTCTCATGATAATTATAAGAAGACTGCAACAATGCAGTGGACTTACCCGCGTTCATCGCCGAATAATAAAAATAAAGCTGAGCCATCAGCTTAACCCCGCATTAAGATTGTTCAGAATAGTCTGTTATTGAGTGTATCACAGCCCCTCCCCGGGCAAGCAACCACGTCCCCAATGGCTGGGTTTCTGGAGGGGTTCCCTCATCCGATATCGAGACAAACGCAGATATTACGCTCAATAGCCATAAGGCATTTATAGACAAAATTCTTAATTTTTATCCGATAATATTTTTGTGATTTTCTTTATTGGCAAAATAATCGCCATGACACCCTGACACCAGAACCGCAACGCCCAACAGGCAAACCTGCGTAAACGATTCAACTCTGTTTAGTGTGGGCGATGCCCGTGTCTTCGTGACGCTTACAGGTATATTTAGCGCTGTTATTCTGTCCGACAATCACCAACTCATGTGACTGGCACCTCATATCTATTGCCTCAACCGTTGTCGATTTGCACAGTCATTTCACGGGTTTTTTAAGGCTTATTTAATCATTCCGGATATTTCTACAACATTCAGCTTTAAATCTTAGCTAATAGCGTTATCTTCATCGCACTTTAATTAGTTATTTGGGATTTCTTACAAAATTAGCTATTGCAGTTCTTATTTTCGGCCTCTATTATTATCAGGCAGAACATTTCCCCCACCCAATATAATTTTGAGATTTGGACAATGAGCGAAGCACTTAAAATTCTGAACAACATCCGTACACTACGTGCCCAGGCGAGAGAATGTACTCTGGAAACGCTGGAAGAGATGCTGGAAAAGCTGGAAGTTGTCGTTAACGAACGTCGTGAAGAAGATTCTCAAGCTCAGGCTGAAATTGAAGAACGCACTCGTAAACTGCAACAATATCGCGAAATGCTGATTGCCGATGGCATCGATCCAAATGAATTGCTGCAGACCATGGCTGCGACTAAAGCAACGGGTAAGGCTAAACGCGCAGCGCGCCCAGCAAAATACTCATATATCGATGAGAATGGCGAATCAAAAACCTGGACCGGTCAGGGACGCACACCAGCAGTAATCAAAAAAGCAATTGAGGAACAAGGTAAACAGTTGGATGATTTCCTACTGTAATACTTGTCCAGGGTGCTTCCAAATAACTCCATTTTAAGTATGGGGTTATTTTTTTGGCATTATTGATTTGTAAGACAGTACTACACACCCAGATAAAATCGCCTGCCCGGTATGCATTGGGGTAATTCAATGATGGGTTTTAGCTTCGCAAGTCGCTACTGCATCCACATTTCGTTCGATCCCCCCCGTTCATACTGGCGTCAGGCTCAAAGGAAGCGAAAGCTTCCTTTTTCTTATGGCAAGGTTCCCTCGTGCATTGCGCTAAAAATAGCTGCATATGCCAGTTCAGAGCTAAGCCCTTGCGCCATATACAGCCCTCAGCACAAGTCACATTCTCATGTAGCCTTTTCTGTAAGCACTGCGCTCTTTCTATACGGGCTTATCGGCTCAGGTTTATTTCTGGTTAATGCAGGCTCTGTGGAGCAACGCAATGAGATTATCCGATGGGAAGGCCCAGCACTAACGCTTCACTCAATGTCTGTGCTGGGCTTATGTCGTTTCAATTGTCTGGTGCCGTTCAAGGCTAATCATACTTCATGTTGCAGGTTAGTAGACTACACTCACTCCCCCGTTCACTTACCTGAGTAAGTTCCCGGAGCCTCCCGAGTTTTCCTCCACTGCGCAACTCGAATTATTTTGAGCATATAATACAAATTACCGAATTGGATAATTACGCATTATTTATAGAAGCACCGCGACCGATAGCATAATAAACAAAACCACGCTTGCTAACTCTTTCTGGCTCGTACAAATTACGGCCATCAAAAATAACCGGTTCTTTTAATGCAGCCTTGATCACATCAAAATCCGGTGCGCGGAAACTTTTCCATTCAGTACAAATAACGAGTCCATCAGCCCCCTGAAGCGCAGCTTCTTTGGTACCCATCAATTTCAAATCTGAACGATGACCGTAAATACGCTGAGCTTCATCCATCGCTTTCGGATCGTACGCCTGAACCGAAGCACCTGCCGCCCACAATGTTTCCATCAGGACTCGCGCTGAAGCTTCACGCATATCGTCAGTATTAGGTTTAAATGATAACCCCCAAAGTGCAAAAGTTTTGCCTTTTAGATCATCACCAAAATGACGTTTAATGAACCCTGGCAGTTTGGTTTTTTGCGTATCATTGACGTCTTCTACCGCACGCAGCAAACGGGGCTGATAACCGATAGATTCAGCCGTACGGATCATCGCCTGTACATCTTTCGGGAAACAGGAACCACCGTAGCCACAACCGGGATAGATGAAGTCATAGCCAATACGGGGATCGGAACCAATACCCAGGCGCACTTTTTCAATATCAGCCCCCAGATGCTCAGCCAGGTTAGACATTTCGTTCATAAAGCTAATTTTCGTCGCCAGCATACAGTTTGCGGCGTACTTGGTAAGCTCGGCGCTGCGGATGTCCATCACAATCATACGGTCGTGGTTGCGGTTGAAAGGTTCATAGAGCTCACGCAGTAACTCAACAACCTCTTCATTGTCCGCACCAATAACAATACGTTCCGGACGCATACAATCGGCTACCGCGGCCCCCTCTTTCAGGAACTCCGGATTCGAAACCACATCGAATGTCACTTCCTGGCCACGCGCTTTTAATGTCTCTTGCATGACATTACGCACGCGATCGGCAGTACCAACCGGTACGGTAGACTTATCAATCACTATTTTGTGATCGCGCATGTACTGCGCGATAGTGCGAGCTACTGCGGTCACATATTTCAGATCCGCTGAACCATCTTCATCAGGAGGCGTTCCGACAGCAATAAACTGCACCACACCGTGGTTTACGCCCTCTTCCGCATCGGTGCTGAATTTCAATCGACCCGAGTCATAGTTCTGCGTAACTAATGGCGTTAAGCCAGGCTCAAATATAGGAATGATACCTTGCTTAAGGTTTTCAACTCTTTGTGCGTCGACATCGATACAAAGGACGTCATGCCCCGCTTCGGCCAGTACCGCAGCCTGAACCAGACCAACATAGCCGATACCAAATACGGTGACTTTCATTGTATTATCCCGCTATTAGAATGAATTACTTTTTATTATCTACGGCGCTTTCCAACCACGCTTTAAAGTCATGGCCCAGAGTCGCATGACGCACACCGTATTCGACAAAAGCTTGCATATAGCCCAATTTATTACCGCAATCATGGCTAACACCTTTCAGGTGATAGGCTTCAACCGTCTGTTTTTCCATCAGCATCGCGATAGAATCAGTTAATTGAACTTCACCACCCGCGCCCGGAGGTGTTTTCGCCAGCAGAGGCCATATATCGGCAGAAAGCACGTAGCGGCCGACGACGGCCAGATTAGAAGGTGACTCCGATGCTTTTGGCTTTTCAACGACGCCAACCATTGGCGCACTGTCACCCGGCTGC
This sequence comes from [Pantoea] beijingensis, assembly GCF_022647505.1. Lineage (NCBI taxonomy): Bacteria > Pseudomonadati > Pseudomonadota > Gammaproteobacteria > Enterobacterales > Erwiniaceae > Erwinia > [Pantoea] beijingensis. The sequence goes on along the minus strand of NZ_CP071409.1, from coordinate 1,891,836 downwards.
AGTTCGCGACCTTCACAGTCTACGACGCCATAGGCGGTCACATCTTCTACCGGTTCAACCATAATCTGGCTATAACCCGTTTCATCAAAACGCTTCAGCATTTCGGCCAGGTTATCTTTAGTTGGATCGGATTCATATTCATCAATGATGACATCAGGCAGGATAACAACGAAAGGTTCATCACCAACCAGCGGAAGCGCGCACATTACCGCATGCCCCAATCCTTTAGCGATACCTTGACGAACCTGCATGATAGTAACGTGCGGTGGGCAAATTGACTGGATCTCATCAAGCAGCTGGCGTTTAACACGCTTTTCCAACATAGCTTCCAGCTCAAAGCTGGTATCAAAATGGTTTTCAATCGAGTTCTTTGAGGAGTGCGTAACCAGCACAATTTCATTAATTCCGGCTGCGATGCACTCGTTAACGACATACTGGATTAACGGCTTATCAACCAACGGCAGCATCTCTTTAGGAATAGCTTTCGTAGCAGGCAACATACGCGTTCCCAAACCCGCTACAGGGATTACCGCTTTTTTTACTTTTGACTTATAGGCAGACATCAAGATACCTCTCTTTAGGCCGTTCAAGTTATTACTTGATATGTCGATTTAAAAACGACATGAGTATATCAGCTCAGGGGCGCCGGATTTATCCTGGTTAAACCCTTTACAACGAAATTAAGATTATTACCCAAGTGTAAAGCTTATGGTTTGCGTTGTCCCGCAGGCTGAATCGGTAATGTTACGATTTAAATAAGGGAGGTGAAAGTGTGTTGTAAGCAAATGGGGACGGAAAAGCCAATGACGTAATCAACTCAGATGAAAAATCCAGCGCCCCAACATGATTGCAGAAAAAAGGGAGATAAGTTTGGTTATTCAGTAGACAACATTAACCGTAAGCGGCCACCTGCACCCCATACCTGGCACTGCCATGCATCACACCGTTGGCTTATTTGATTTAGATAGGCGTTACCTGTTGTGCCGAGTGGAACACCATTATTTAACTGAATTTGGTGAGTATTAATATTAAGCGTGGCATTCAATCCCGCTGAGACCAAAACCAAATTTTTCAAACTTTGATGGTAATAACCAACCAGTAAAGGAAATTGCCCTTCCAGATTGGCCTGACGTAATAAAACATTAACCTGTTTGAGTAAACCGCTTAATTCAGGCAGGCGATGCCCTTGTCCTGACAGTTGTTCCTGGAGTAAGCCATTAAACAGCGCGCGTAAAAGCAGTGCGGCAAGCACTCCATTATCTCCGGCCCGCGTTACGTCCAGACAATAAAATGCCAGATCTTTATCCGACAACGCGGCAATATCCAGCACTAACCCAGGCTGCTCGGCCATGGTTAGCTGTCGGTAATTAATACGGCAATTGGCAATAACCTGCTGTACAGGGGGCTGGAGCTGCTTAAGTAGTTTTGCTGCAGCTGAAGGGTTACGCACCAGTGCATCCCAGTCCTGAAATAACTGTTCATCTTCTTCAACCTTTGAAGTAAACATGGAGGGATAAAGGCATTCATACACGGCCTCACGCAGACGCTCCAGGTCTCTGACTGGTTTAAGCAGTACATCCTGTACGCCAAGGCGTAATACATGGGCGATATCAGACATATTCTCCGTTGCTGAAATAACCAGAACAGGAACATGATCACCATGTGTACGAAGATGTTCGACCAGCCTGATACCATTCATTCGCGGCATCTCAAGATCGCAGATAATCAGGTCGGGCTGGCTCAGACTGAGTACCTCAAGTGCCTCCTGTCCATCATTTGCCGTCGTGATCGTTGCACCCAATGCTTGCAGAAAATTTTCCAGCAAGGAACGGAAAACACGCTCATCTTCAACGATAAGAATGCCTTTTCCTGTTAATGGTTTTTCCATTGTTCCCCCCTGTAAGCCAGATAACTCAATAGTGGTTCAAAAAACGCACTTTCGCCTTTCAGAATTGCCTGAACGGGTCGCTGTTTTTGACCTGACATCGCTATCTGTTTCGAACAAGTGGTAATAGTTCATCCATTTTTTTTTCTACAGCCTCTCTGCCTGCTGTGATTGCCTCATCAGCACGATGAAAATCGAGCGTTGAGATCTGCGGACAAAAAGGTTGAATGAGTACATCAGGCGGGTCACCCGCCATTCGATTACGTTTCAAACGGTTTTCCAATACTTGAATCGAGGTGGTCATAATTTCCATGGCACCCGGCGTGTGATTTACCCGACGCTGAGACATTCTGGACAACTGTTGGCGCAACTTCCCACTCCATGTGGTCACAGGCTCTGCGGTCGCGTTCTTTTCCATCGCCTGCGGCGATACCGATAATAAATCCTGCTGCATTAAGTGCGCATCATGTTGAAGATCCACTGCGATGACAATATCAGCCCCCAGCGCGCGGGTTAACGAAATAGGGACGGGGTTAACAACAGCACCATCCACCAGCCAATATCCATTGTAGCTGACTGGCGCCAATAAGCCTGGCATACTGCATGAAGCTCGCACGGCCTGGTGCAGATCGCCCTCGGTAAGCCATAACTCACGCCCGGTACTTAGATTAGTCGTAACAGCGCCAAAGCGCATTTTGCACTGTTCAATCTGCTCATGTTCAATCAGACGTTTTACGTGTTTAAATACACGTTCTCCCCGCAATAACCCCCCACGCCGCCATGAAAAATCCATGAGCCTAATAACGTCCCAATAGCCAAAAGAACGTACCCATTTTTCCATTAACGGTAAGCGTTCGCTGGCATAAGCAGCGCCGACTAACGCGCCGACCGAGCAACCTGCAACCACATCGATTTCAATACCAGCCTTCTCAAGCGCATTGATCACGCCGATGTGTGCCCATCCTTTGGCTGCGCCTGAACCCAGCGCAAGTCCTATTTTTACCTGTCTCATTAAACCCCTGACGATAAATTATCTCGCGAAATGACTAACGGGTGACCACTCGGTTAACATAGTACTCGTTATACCCTTCATCATCATTAGCGCTTCTGCAGTAGACCTGGTAGCATTTCCCCTACCCAATGATGTTAATCCCGCAGTGTCGGGTATAACGTATACCTGCTATTCAATAATTCGGAGTTAATGTGTCTGAAAAATGCCCATGCTGTAGCGGACTTGAGTATAACGCATGTTGTAAATCCTTTCTGAATGGGGCAATTGCGCCCTCTACTGCTGAGCAGTTGATGAGATCGCGTTATACCGCTTACGCGAAGCAGAATATTGAATGGCTGATATCCACCTGGCATCGCAGCACTCGCGCTCCCCAGCTGCAAGCCGATATTGAGGCGAGTTTTGACCATACTAAGTGGCTTAACCTGAATGTAGTCTCTACTGAAGCAGGAAGCCATGATAACGAAGCTTTCGTTACTTTTTTTGCGCGTTTCCTCGAAAACCATAAAAACGGGGCGATTCACGAACGTTCACGCTTTGTCCGCGAAGATCAACGCTGGTACTATATTGACGGCACGCACCCACAATTGGGTCGAAACGATCGCTGCCCTTGTGGTTCTGAAAAAAAACACAAAAAATGTTGCGGTCAGTAAAGTTATTGCCGTTTATATACAATCATGTGCCCAACGTAATTGGTATTGCAGCAAGCTGCTACCCGAAAGCCCGCTGAACTGGAGCATCTCCGTCACTTGGGCAATCGCGTGCTGCCGGACGCAAACGTTAATTAAACAGGGTGAAACTGCGTCAACAGGATCCGGATCGAAATGCAAGTGCAACCGCTACAACGAAAAGTCTTACGTACAATTTGCCCCGATGCAAAAGGCCTTATCGCGAAAATTACCAATATTTGCTATAAGCATGAGCTCAATATTGTTCAGAATAACGAATTTGTCGACCATCGTACCGGGCGCTTTTTCATGCGCACCGAGTTGGAAGGCATTTTCAATGACAATACGCTGCTGGCGGATCTTGACAGTGCGTTGCCAGAAGGCTCCGTACGCGAACTGAACTCAGCAGGCCGCCGTCGGATTGTCATCCTGGTGACCAAGGAGGCGCATTGCCTTGGCGATCTATTGATGAAATGTGCTTATGGCGGGCTGGATGTAGAAATCGCTGCCGTTATCGGCAATCACGAAACGCTTCGCACACTGGTAGAGCGCTTCGATATTCCGTTTATTCTGGTTAGTCACGAAGGTTATACCCGCGAAGAACATGACAGTAAAATGGCGGTAGAGATCGATCGGTTTCAACCCGATTATGTTGTTCTGGCTAAATATATGCGCGTGTTAACACCGGGGTTTGTGCAGCGTTACCCGAACCAGATTATCAATATCCACCATTCCTTCCTTCCCGCGTTTATCGGCGCTCGTCCTTATCACCAGGCTTATGAGCGAGGCGTAAAAATCATCGGCGCTACGGCGCACTACGTTAATGATAATCTCGATGAGGGCCCTATCATTATGCAAGACGTCATCCACGTCGATCACACCTATACCGCTGAAGATATGATGCGTGCAGGGCGTGATGTCGAGAAAAACGCCCTCAGTAGAGCGTTATACAAGGTACTGGCACAACGTGTCTTTGTGTACGGTAACCGCACTATCATTTTATGAGGATGGTAGCGCTGTAATTGAATAGCAAAACAGCGCTACGGGTAAAAAACCGGCAAACGATAAACTTTCCGTTATCCAGCGCTTTACAGCCTCCATTCATTTGATATGATGCGCCCCGCTTACGAGCATAGTAATCAGGCCAGTGGTGGGGTTCCCGAGCGGCCAAAGGGAGCAGACTGTAAATCTGCCGTCATCGACTTCGAAGGTTCGAATCCTTCCCCCACCACCATTTACGCATTATGTCTTATCAATAATGCGTCTGCCTTGTGGATCGACATGGGTGAAAGTGTGGTGCGTTTCCCCAGTGATTACAGCATCTGATTTAATTGTATTACGCTTCCCCTGGTGGGGTTCCCGAGCGGCCAAAGGGAGCAGACTGTAAATCTGCCGTCATCGACTTCGAAGGTTCGAATCCTTCCCCCACCACCATTTAAATATTCTCCAATTACTGCACGTCGCCTGCATTCATATATTCCCTTCCAGGATAGCTGAGAAGCCTCGCTTAATCTTTTGCTTATCCGGGGCTTAATGTGACATTTACACAGAAACTCTGCTACCATCAGCGGCATCTTTCTTTTGTGAAATGGCAACCGAAATGAAATTTGTTTCTTTCAATATCAATGGCCTACGCGCCCGTCCTCATCAGCTTGAAGCCATTATCGAACAGCACCAGCCAGATGTTATTGGCCTGCAGGAAACCAAAGTCCACGATGATATGTTTCCACTCGAAGAGGTAAGTAAGCTGGGATATCACGTTTTCTATCACGGGCAAAAAGGCCATTATGGCGTAGCGCTTCTCACCAAAGAACAACCCATTATGGTACGTCGCGGTTTTCCCGGTGATGATGAAGACGCTCAACGTCGTCTGATTATGGCTGAGCTGGCTACGCCGCTCGGCATTCTGACTGTAATTAACGGATACTTTCCGCAAGGGGAAAGTCGCGACCATCCGACAAAATTCCCTGCCAAAGATAAATTCTATCGAGACTTGCAGGATTATCTTGAAAATCATCTCCAGCCAGAAAACCCGGTACTCGTTATGGGTGATGTCAATATAAGCGCAACGGACCTTGATATCGGCATTGGGGAAGAGAATCGTAAACGCTGGCTGCGAACCGGCAAGTGTTCGTTCCTGCCTGAAGAGCGCGAATGGATGAATCGTCTTATGGACTGGGGGTTGGTGGATACCTGGCGTCAGCAGCACCCAGATACCACCGACCGCTTTTCGTGGTTTGATTACCGCTCAAAAGGTTTTGATGATAATCGCGGTCTACGCATCGATCTGGTTCTGGCCAGTAATCCGCTCGCTGAACGATGCGTTGCAACCGGTATTGATTACGAGATCCGCAGCATGGAAAAACCTTCCGATCACGCCCCGATTTGGGCTGAGTTTACGCTTTAATCAAACGGAAGCTTCAGCGGGCTGGACCAGCAATAGTCTCAGCCCCTCAATCACACGTTAATCTCTGCTGCGCCGTATCCTAAATTTCTTTTGGCGCGACCATCCGGCGTCTCTGCGAGAGTACCCGTGAGGCATGAAAGCCGGTCCTTAACGCGTTAAACCCCCGCCTCCGGCGCACTGCCTGATCGTTTACCTGCATCCTGAGCCTTCGCTACTTTATTCCGGCGAGGTTTTTTATTCTTGCTTGCTGCCGGCAACCCCCTAAATGCATGAGCTGCTGGCTGCTGGCGCGCCTGATGTATCAGACTGTACAGCGTCTCAACCAGAGGATGCATAAAATCCTGATAGCGACACTGTTTTTCACTAATTTTGGTTAGTGTGGATTCCCACTGGGCAGTCATATCTGGCCTGGCAGCCATTTCAGGAAGTGAATGAATTAACGCGCGTCCAGGCTCACTCGAATGAATATAACGCCCCTTCTTGTACAGAAAGCTACGCTTAAAAAGTAGTTCAATAATGCCGGCACGCGTGGCTTCGGTGCCCAGACCATCTGTCGCCCGCAGTATTTTCTTTAGGTCTTTATCCTGAACGAAGCGTGCAATCCCGGTCATAGCTGAAAGTAATGTGGCATCGGTAAACGGCCTTGGGGGCTGTGTCTGCTTTTCCACCACTTCTCCTCGCTCACACAGTAGCCCATCTCCTTTCACTACCACAGGGAGCGGCGTACCATCGTTCTCCTCATCACGTTCTTTGCTTCCCAACAGAGTGCGCCAACCTGCCTCTGCGAGGAAACGCGCCTTGGCAATAAATTTGCCACCGACGATATCTAACTCAATAACGCATTTGCGATATACCGCATCAGGGCAAAACTGCATCAGATATTGTCGGGCAATCAGCCCATAAATATTGGATTCATTTTCTGTCAGGTGCGAACTATTGCTTCTGGCGGTTGGGATAATTGCGTGGTGAGCATCGACCTTTTTATCATCCCAACACCGATTTTTGCGATCGCTGTCAAAATCAGCAGGTGCCGTAAGAGCGGGCTGATGAATGTTAATCGCATTCAGAACAGCATGACGTCCGGCAAAATGCTCTTCCGGTAAATAACGGCTGTCTGAACGTGGGTAGGTAATCAGCTTATGGGTTTCATAAAGACGCTGGCAGGTATCAAGTACCGTCTGAGCGCTCAATCCGAAGCGCTTTGCCGCTTCTATTTGCAAACTTGACAAGGAAAACGGCAACGGTGCAGTATCATTCTCTCGCTTGTCATTATAGCTGGTAACCTGTGCGGGTTGACCGCCAATCCGACCGACAACATGTTCCGCCAGCGCTCGATGTAGTAGGCGCCCTTCCTCATCCTGATAGGGCTCGCAAGCGTCACTGGGTTGCCATAAGGCGACAAACCGCTCCTCTTTCGGGGTGACGATATGTGCTTTCACCTCAAAAAAATCTTTCGCGACGAAATTTTCAATCTCTTCATCGCGCCGAACGACCAAGCCTAATACGGGCGTTTGCACCCGTCCAACCGACAATACACCGTCATAGCCCGCGTTACGCCCGAGTAACGTGTAGGCTCGCGTCATATTAATCCCATATAACCAGTCGGCACGTGCACGTGCCAGCGCAGAAACACATAGCGGTATAAACTCACGATTTTCTCGCAGGCGCCCTACCGCACGCTCCACAGCCTGCGGGTTAAGATCATTAATCAGACAGCGCTGAACCTTTTCACGTTTTTCCGGTGGCAATGCCAGGTAATCCAGAACTTCATCCACCAGCAATTGCCCTTCGCGGTCCGGATCGCCTGCGTGGATAACTTCGGTGGCCTGTCCAAGCAACCCTTTTATCACATTCAGCTGCTTTGCCACTGAGGGACGCGGCTTCAGCTGCCATTTTTCCGGTACGATAGGAAGATCAATCAGCGACCAGCGCGCAAAACGGCTGTCGTAGCTATCCGGCTGAGCCTGTTCAAGGAGATGCCCTACACACCAGGTAACAACCTGATCGTTACCACATGCGATATAACCATCCCCACGGCGATGGGGCTTTGGCAGAACATCCGCAATTGCGCGGGCTAAACTGGGTTTTTCAGCAATAAAGAGGCGCATCAGTGGGTAATAACTCTGCGCTTCACGATTGAATCTCTATTAAAGAACGCGCCTCTTCGGCTGGCAACAACTCTCCAATCGCCGTTAACGTCAGGTGACATGATGCAGCTATCTCATGCAGGGCCGATTCCGCCTCAGGCAATACAGCAAGTAGAAGTCCACCAGACGTTTGCGGATCACAGAGCAATTTACGCTGCGCTTCACTCATGTGGCCGATTAAATGGCCGTAACTTTCGAAGTTGCGTCCAGTACCGCCAGGAACACATCCGGCGGCAATATACTCATCAACGCCAGGTAAACGTGGAATTGCATCAAACCATAGCGTTGCCTGCACGCCCGAGCCCTGACACATTTCACTGAGATGCCCCAATAGACCAAAACCAGTAACGTCTGTCATCGCCGTTATACCGTCCAGTTCCGCAAAACGGGTTCCCGCGCTGTTCAACTGACACATGACTTGGGTCGCCAAGCCATAATGCTCCGGTCGCAACTGCGCTTTTTTCTCTGCAGTCGTGAGCACACCAATCCCGAGTGGTTTGCTCAGGAACAACTTGCAACCGGGTTGAGCCCCGCTGTTTTTTTTCACCCGTGCACTGTCTACAATGCCGGTAACCGCAAGGCCAAAAATTGGTTCAGGTGCGTCGATGGAATGCCCACCGGCAAGGCTTATACCCGCCTCTTTGCAAGCGTGCCGCCCGCCTTCAATAACTTGACGCGCGATCTCAGGTGCCAGCGTACCGATCGGCCAGCCCAAAATTGCAATGGCCATGATAGGTTTCCCACCCATTGCATAAATGTCACTGATTGCGTTGGTAGCGGCAATACGACCAAAATCGAAGGGATCATCAACGATCGGCATAAAGAAATCCGTCGTGCTAACCACAGCAGTTCCGTTGCCCAGATCGTATACGGCAGCATCATCGCGTGTTTCATTGCCAACTAGCAGGTTCGGATCGTGAAAAACACCCTGCTCGCTATGCAAAATGGTTTCCAACACTTTCGGCGAGATCTTACAGCCGCAACCTGCACCATGGCTGTATTGCGTAAGACGAATAGCGTGATCGTTCATGACACCTCCCTATTAGCATTTATTCGCTATGTTAACTTTTTCGTTAGTGCATGATAAGCGTATCGTCAGATTTCGTGGATTATTTGTCTATTATCACGACGAAACGCAGGGTTGCTCACAACCCTTGCGCCAGAGAGAACCGCACACTTAGAAATAACTGACGAACGAAGAAGTATCAGGCGGTAAAACGGTAGTTGAAGACTTAAGCTGAGGCGTACCTAAATACAGAAATCCCACAATTGCATCCTGTTCACGGCAATTAAATGCCGCGCGAACCAGCGCATTTTCCGTCCAGTCACCACTGCGCCAGATACCATTAAATCCTTGGGCCGCAGCGGCCATCTGCATCGCCATTACCGCACAACCGGCAGAGACAAGCTGTTCCCACTGCGGCACCTTGTGGTGTTCTTCACAATGCGCCACAACAGTGATAATCATTGGCGCCCGATACGGCGATTGTTTCGCTTTCTCGACCGCTTTTTCATCCATCTGGTTAGCGATCGCAGCGTTTTCCAGCAGCGCACTGAAACGGTCTCGTCCTTCATTTTCAATAATAAAAAAGCGCCATGGCTGCAGCGTACCATGATCCGGTGCCCGCATACCTGCACGCAAGATGTTCTGTAACGCTTCACCTGCGGGTGCAGGCCCGGCTAAGCGCGAGGCTGAACGACGGTTAATCAATAATTCCAATGCATCCATTAATTACTCCTGATAATGATTAGCATTTACCTCATAGCAAAATAACATAGCCCGCCATTTTGTTACAGTATACCGGTTTTTCCTGCTGACAATTGGCCTACTGCTCTTTAGGATGTGGCAATGCTCACCCCGTAACTCTCCCGCTACGGGCTTTTATTTTGCGATTATGGAGATAACATGCACGTTTTGTGGCGAATTATCGCGAGTTTTTTCAAATGGACATGGCGAGTGCTGAACTTCTTTCGTGAGTTCATTCTGAACCTGTTTCTTATTTTTCTTATTATTATCTGCGTTGGCATCTATTTTCAGGTTAAAAGTAGTAATACTCCCGCCGAAGAGCCCCGTGGTGCTTTAAAAGTCGATTTAACCGGGGTTATTGTCGATCAACCAGCTGTCAGTAACCGCTTAAGTAAAATTGGCCGCCAATTGCTGGGCGCAAATACCGATCGCCTTAAAGAAAATTCACTATTTGATGTTATTGATGCCATTCGTCAGGGTAAAGACGATAAAAATATTACCGGGATGGTGTTAGATCTGCGCGACTTTGCCGGTGCAGATCAACCGTCTCTGCAATATGTAGGTAAAGCACTGCGTGAATTCCGTGACAGCGGCAAACCCATTTATGCAACAGCTGATAGCTATACCCAGGCACAGTATTATCTGGCCAGTTTCGCCAATAAGGTTTATCTGTCGCCGCAGGGTACGGTTGATCTGCATGGATTTGCCACTAACGGATTGTATTACAAATCGTTACTCGACAAACTGAAAGTCACTTCGCATGTTTTCCGTGTAGGAACGTACAAATCTGCCGTTGAACCTTTCCTGCGGGATGATATGTCCCCTGCCGCACGTGATGCCGACAGCCGTTGGATCGGTGAGCTATGGCAGAACTACCTGAATACTATTGCTGCCAACCGCGCAATTACAACACAGCAGGCATTCCCTGGTGCACAGGGCTTACTGGACGGTTTACAAAAGGTCAACGGTGACAGCGCTGCTTATGCCCGGGATAACAAACTGGTTGATGAGCTGGCTTCTCGCGCGGATGTTGATCAACAGTTGGTGAAAACCTTCGGATTAAATAAGCAGGATAATGATTACAACAGTATCAGTATTTATGACTATCCAATAAAAAGCAGCGAGGCCAAGGGTAGCGGCAATATTGCGGTTATCATGGCAAATGGCGCTATTATGGACGGGCAGGAAACCCCGGGAGCCGTAGGAGGTGATACCACTGCGAAGCAAATTCGCGATGCCCGCCTTGACGATAAAATTAAAGCCATCATTTTGCGTGTTAACAGCCCTGGAGGCAGCGTCAGCGCGTCAGAAACGATTCGCGAAGAGCTGGCCGCGGCACGCGCTGCCGGAAAACCGGTGGTGGTATCAATGGGCGGCATGGCTGCATCCGGAGGATACTGGATTTCAACACCGGCCAACTATATTATCGCGAGTCCCAGCACTCTCACGGGTTCCATTGGTATCTTCGGCGTGATCAATACCTTTCAGAACTCACTGGATGCGATTGGTGTACATACCGATGGCGTGTCGACCTCACCGCTAGCCGACGTAGCCACGATTAAAGCGCTCCCCCCTGAATTTCAGCAAATCATGCAGCTCACGATCGAAAACGGCTACAGGAACTTTATTGATTTGGTTGCTAAATCACGCAATAAGACACCCGAGCAGATCGATGAAATCGCCCAAGGTCACGTCTGGACGGGTAGCGATGCGAAAACAAATGGGCTGGTCGATGCGCTGGGTGATTTTGATGATGCTGTCGCAAAAACGGCCGAATTGGCTAAGTTAAAAAATTACCAACTGGTTTGGTCACAGGACGATGCGAGCCTGGTTGACGTTATTCTCGGACAGATGGATGCCTCTGCTCGTGCTGCCCTTCCTGAAGCCCTGAAGGCTTATCTGCCGGTCCCTATGGTAGATATGATGAGCGTGGTGAAAAAACAGTCCGGTCTGTTTGATAATATGAACGATCCGCAAAATCGCTATGCGCTCTGTCTGACCTGCAGCGACATACGCTAACCTTAAATAGCCCGACCGATGGTCGGGCTATTTTTTTGCCAGTTAACGCGGTTATCCATTCCCAACTCCCTGTCGCTCATCACATGACAATGCGCTAATAATTCTCGCCGGATGTCGCTGCAACTTCGGGTGTGAAAAGTATATAATCCTGTTTTTACGGCAAATCTGAGTTTAGTCATGCAAAAAAAATCCATCTACGTTGCCTATACCGGCGGCACTATTGGTATGCAACGTTCAACGCAGGGCTATATCCCGGTCTCTGGTCATCTGCAACGCCAACTGGCTAATATGCCGGAATTCCACCGCCCTGAGATGCCTGATTTTACCATTCATGAGTATTGCCCCCTGATCGACTCATCAGATATGACGCCTGAGGACTGGCAATCTATTGCTGATGATATTCAGCAAAATTACGATGATTATGATGGTTTCGTCATCCTTCACGGCACAGATACTATGGCTTTCACCGCATCTGCGCTCTCTTTTATGCTGGAAAATCTGGCAAAACCGGTTATCGTGACAGGGTCACAAATACCGCTTGAAGCTCTACGATCTGATGGTCAACAGAACTTGCTCAACGCGCTGTATGTCGCCGCCAATTATCCTGTTAATGAAGTGTCACTTTTCTTCAACAACACACTTTTTCGCGGTAATCGCACAACCAAAGCTCATGCCGATGGCTTTAATGCTTTTGATTCGCCCAACCTTCAGCCGCTGCTGGAGGCAGGAATTCATATTCGCCGGTTGCATACTACGCCGTTACCACAGCAGCAGGGAACGTTGATCGTGCATCCGATCACGCCCCAACCGATTGGCGTGGTGACGCTTTATCCTGGTATTTCCGCTGATGTCGTGCGTAACTTCTTACGCCAGCCCGTAAAAGCCTTGATTCTGCGATCTTATGGTGTGGGCAATGCGCCACAGAATGCGGAGTTCTTGCAGGAGCTGCGGGATGCCGCCACCCGTGGGATCGTAGTCGTCAATCTGACACAGTGTATGTCGGGCAAAGTGAATATGGGCGGTTATGCTACCGGTAATGCCCTGGCGCTGGCCGGGGTCATCAGCGGTTTTGATTTAACGGTGGAAGCAACACTGACTAAATTGCACTTTCTGCTGAGCCAGAATCTTTCCACGGCCGAGGTTCGTCGCGAAATGCAACGTAACCTGCGTGGTGAACTTACCCCCGATGAATAAACCTGGAGGAAACGATGCCGCAACGAGCGCTGGTATTGATCGATTTACAAAATGACTTTTGCGCCGGCGGCGCACTCGCCGTGCAGCAAGGTGACGAAGTAATTGTTATCGCGAATCAACTGGCGCAACAATTCAGGCAACGTGGCGATTTAGTTATCGCTACCCAGGATTGGCACCCTGCTGATCATGGGAGTTTTGCTTCGGTAGCACAGCAACCTATTGGCGAGGTGGGAGAATTAAACGGGCTATCCCAGAGATGGTGGCCCGACCACGCTGTCCAGCACACGCCTGGAGCTGACTTCCACCCGGATCTTGATGTTTCCGTATTTGATGCTGTCTTTCGCAAAGGTGAATATGCCGATGTTGACAGTTACAGTGCCTTCTTTGATAACGGCCATCAACGACAAACTCAGCTTCACAGCTGGCTGCAACAACGCGGCATAAGCTCGCTGGTCATGATGGGGCTGGCGACCGACTATTGCGTGAAATTCAGCGTACTCGACGCACTGGCATTGGGTTACAACGTTGAAGTCATTCGTCAAGGCTGCCGTGGGGTAAATACTCTTCCGGAAGACAGCAACAACGCGTTACGTGAAATGGCAACGCGTGGCGCGACTGTGCTGTAACCAGTAAGAGCGGTCTGCCGTCATCTACTCTGTGCCAGTATCTGTCTTTATAACAGGCAAACTCCGGCACAGAGTGGCTTACAGATTGTTATTGCAGGTTGATTCGGGTAACGTCCGAATCATCAATACCAAATTCCGCTTTGAGTTGTTGTTTGGTCTTCATCACGATTTGACCGTCCTGCCCAACGCTCATATGCTGTGGTCGATCGTTATATTTAGCCTGCCAGAGCAGTACCAACTGCATGCTATTTTCTTTTTGCTCTGCCGTAAGCGGTACACCATCAGGCCATTTACCGATTTCAACTGCTGTTGACAACCGCTGGTAAACCTCCGGCGTCATCATCTCAATCATCCGATCCAGGTCGTTATTCATACATTTCAGCCTCTGACCTGCTTGCCTTCATCATCAATAAAACTCAGTGACGCCGAATTGACACAATAGCGCTCGCCCCCGGGCTGAGGGCCATCGGGAAAGACGTGCCCCAGATGCGCATCACAGCTGCCACAGCGTATTTCAACGCGGTGCATACCGTGCGAATCATCATCAAGGTAGCGGATTGATTCATCGGTGAAGGGCTGATAAAAACTCGGCCAGCCACAACCGGAATCGTATTTCGTTTCAGATAAAAACAGTGGGGCATTACAGACCAGACAGTGATAAATACCTTCCGCTTTATTATGTAAAAGCGCCCCGGAAAACGGCGGCTCGGTTCCTCGTTGCTGAGTAACGTAGCGCTGCATTTCAGTGAGTTCGCTTGCGGGCGTGGCATGCGACGGTTCTTTAGCCATTTTGATAGTCTCTGGCAGTGTTAATTTGAAATAATCAGCTAGTATTCTAACAAACACTTAACAAGGTCAGGTGAATTTTTCGTGCCGGCGCATGTCTTAAAGAGATGCCAATACAAATTTGTGACACAGATCACTCTTAACGATGAATGCCCCTTTATATTCTAGGGGACCGCCCCAATTTCAAGAGATATACGTCGTCACGGAGCGAGTTGATACGAATAATTCCTGTTCGATGGTTTGATTTGTAGCAACAATTGACACGATTCCGCTTGACGCCTGGTAAGGTTTTTGTAATTTTACAGCCAACCTTTTATTCACTAACAAATAGCTGGTGGAATATATGACTATCAAAGTAGGTATCAACGGTTTTGGCCGCATCGGTCGCATTGTTTTTCGTGCTGCTCAAGAGCGTTCTGACGTAGAAATCGTTGCAATCAACGATCTGCTCGACGCAGAGTACATGGCTTACATGCTGAAGTACGACTCTACCCATGGCCGTTTTAACGGTACCGTAGAAGTCAAAGACGGTCATCTGGTTGTTAACGGTAAAACCATCCGTGTTACCGCTGAGCGCGATCCGGCTAACCTTAAGTGGGGCGAAATCGGTGTGGATGTTGTTGCAGAGGCAACTGGCATTTTCCTGACCGACGAAACTGCACGTAAACACATCCAGGCGGGCGCCAAGAAAGTTGTTCTGACCGGTCCTTCTAAAGATGACACCCCAATGTTTGTTATGGGTGTAAACCACAAGTCTTATGCTGGCCAGGACATCGTATCAAACGCGTCCTGTACCACTAACTGCCTGGCACCGTTGGCTAAAGTAATCAACGATAAATTCGGTATCGTTGAAGCGCTGATGACCACTGTTCACGCAACTACCGCAACGCAAAAAACAGTTGATGGCCCGTCTCACAAAGACTGGCGTGGTGGCCGTGGTGCGTCTCAGAATATTATCCCATCATCTACCGGTGCAGCGAAGGCTGTCGGTAAAGTGATTCCTGAGCTGAACGGCAAACTGACGGGTATGGCTTTCCGTGTACCAACGCCAAACGTTTCTGTTGTTGATCTGACTGCTCGTCTGGCTAAGCCTGCTTCTTACAAAGAAATTTGTGATGCAATCAAAGCCGCAGCAGAAGGTGAATTGAAAGGTGTTCTGGGTTATACCGAAGATGAAGTCGTGTCTACTGATTTCAACGGTGAAAAACTGACTTCCGTATTCGATGCGAAAGCAGGCATCGCCCTGAGCGACACTTTTGTGAAACTGGTTTCCTGGTATGATAACGAAACCGGTTATTCCAACAAGGTGCTGGATCTGATTACTCATATCGCTAAGTAAGCGTCGTGAGAATGAAAATCTGAATACTGAGGGCGACTGCGGTCGCCCTTTTTTATCGCCAGTATGAAAACAAATAGGTTTCATTATGAACGAGAAACTCTTTTCACTGCCGGTCATTCATCAAATTACACCTTATCTTTCCCAGCGCCAGATCGGCGACCTGCCAGTGATTGTGGTCAATCATCCCAAGGTTAAGGCGGCTATCACATTACAAGGCGCACACCTGATCGCCTGGCGACCTGCCGGAGAACAACCCGTTATCTGGCTCAGTGAGAAAACACCTTACGCAGCGGGTAAAGCGATTCGTGGGGGTGTTCCAATCTGCTGGCCATGGTTTGGACCGGAAGGCGAACCTGCTCATGGTTTTGCCCGGAGCATGCCGTGGGTGTTATCGGCACATGATGAAGATGGCGACGGGGTCATCCTCACTTTTGCACTGGAAAGTAACGCGCAAACCCAAAAACTCTGGCCGCACGATTTTACGCTTTTTGCCCGCTTCAGGTTAAGCGATCGTTGTGAGATTGAGTTAGAAGCCCATGGCGATTATAACTCCACGGCCGCACTGCATACCTACTTTGCCGTCGCTGACATTGATAGCGTTGAGGTGAGTGGCCTTGGCCGTTCCTTCATCGATAAAGTCAATTCGGGAGTCACTGGCGACTCACCAGACGGTAAGCAGACTTATCCGAACCGTATCGATCGCATTTATACTCATCCCGAAGATTGTAGTGTGATCAGTGACAAAGTCGGTAATCGCTTGATTGAAGTTTACCATCACTATCATAGCGATGTCGTGACCTGGAACCCGGGTGCTGAATTGTCATCCAGCATGGCCGATATGGCAGATGATGGATATAAAACCTTTGTCTGCGTGGAAACAGCGCACATCAGTACGCCAATGAAAAGCGCGGGTGAAAAGCCTGCAAGACTGGCGGCAACGCTGCGTCTACGCAAGAAAGCCTGAGATAAAGGGCGAGATGTTCGCCCTTAATTTGAAGGTAAGGAGATCCGGATGCCTGAGGATAATCGCCTTCACTGATACTGCCAGCCTAACTCCGCGTCAGTCATCTCATCTGCCGGGGCATATTAGACAATATCGAGCACTATTTTGCTCTGTGGCGGCGGATAAGCGTGATTGATTACCCTCAATTCCTCTTCGGTAAACGCCACCTCAAGCGCATCGGCATTTTCTTTAATATGCGCGAGCGAACTCGCTTTCGGGATAGCCAAAACGCCCTCTGTGTGTATCACCCACGCTAAGAGCAATTGTGCAACGCTGATGTTTTTCTGCTGCGCAAGCTGATTAAGTCGCGGATGGCCGATTAGCTCACCTCGCAGGCGTCCTGCCTGCGCCAGGGGGCAATATGCCATAATCGGTATGCGTCTTTGCTGGCATGCAGGTATAAGATCGAACTCAATTCCTCGCGAGGCTAGATGATAAAGCACCTGATTCGTTGCACACTGAACCCCACCCGATTCTTGCCATAATTCTTGCATATCATTGATATCAAAATTGGAAACACCCCAGCGACGGATCTTCCCCTGCCGCTGTAGACTTTCCATCGCACGAATCGTTTCCGCCAGAGGAATATTGCCCCGCCAGTGTAAAAGATAGAGATCAAGGTAGTCGGTTTTAAGGCGCCGCAGACTACGCTCACAGGCGTCACTTACGTCCACCTCACCCGCGTTCCAGGGATATACTTTAGACACCAGCCAGGCTTGGTCCCGCCGCCCTGCCAGCGCCTCGCCGACAATCTTCTCTGCACGCCCTTCAGCATACATTTCGGCAGTGTCGATAATACGGAGGCCACGTTCCAGACCAGCTTGTAACGCAGCAACCTCTTTTTTCTGCTGGCTGCTGTCTTCCCCCATATACCAGGTGCCCTGACCTATTGCTGGCAGAGTCGAGCCACAAGGAAAAATCACCGTCTTAGCCACCCATCCTCCTGCGCACCTTTTGAAGGCTTAATTCTACATTAATGGGGCTTATTAGCCCCATTTTGGTGCAACATAACGATCAGAAGGTATAACTCACACCCGTCCAAAGAGACACTTGTGAACTATTGTCCACCATTGGGCTATCTTTCACCTCACTACCAAGACGGGAATAACGGCCAACCAGAGACGCTCGCCAATTGGCGTTAATTTTATAGTCGGCACTCATCTGCAGATAAGGACTCCAGCTATCATCCGGACGATACCGCCCCAACCCACTTCGTGACGACTCAGAACCGGAAACACCATAATAGTAGCGGTTCTGATTGGCACTACTCCACAACGCACCAATGCCGGGTGTCAGCGTAAAATCACCCAATTCAAAGCGATAGAGGTAAGCCAGATCCCAGATAAAACCGTTACTGTTATTGAGTACATCTCCCGCCAGCGTAGTGCGGATAATCCCCCAATCGGCTGTATGACTATAGCTAGCACCTGCCATCAAGGTCATATGGCGTTTGCGAAGACTTTTCATATCTCCGTCGTCGTTATCATCAGGATCATAATACTGTGGCGATCCCAGGACGGTTAGCGAAAGCTGGTCCTGGCGATCTTTCCACAAGTAATACCCAGCCTGCAGACTACGAATGTAAAAGTTATCGCTCTCGTAGTTGATGATTGGAACTGGCAGGTATCGATCTTGTCCACCCTTATAAGGGCTTTGCATATAGAGAACTGAAGCTCCCAACGAAAGTGGGTTGGCGTGTGCAGAAGTGGCAACAAAACAGCATGGTAAGAGTGCAGCAAGGGCGCTAAGTTTGAAATAGTTCACAATTTATTCGTTCCATAAATATAACAATCAGAACCTGTAGTTTACCTATTCATTTGGAAAGTGTTCAGGAATTTACATATTCAGTAGCACTTAGCATCAATTTCCCCTTCATTAATCGGGGAGTGAACGTCAAGGCATATTTACAATATATGCTTTCACCGTCTGATTATGCAGTAACACTTATCCTTTTTATAACTTTGTTATTGAAATCTCATTGAAAATAATCGCGACCTGAGGAAATTTTTTAAATGCCATCTACAGTTAAACTAACACGCTAAATTTGTGTGAGCAGAGTGACCGAAATTTGTGTATACCGATTAAAAAAGTCAGGTTGGCATAAGGGTTGCTGTACTCAATTATAAGTTCCTTCAGGAGCTCATTCTAATTAGGCTCCTGGTTCCTGTGCTACAAACGAAAGGACGGGCATCGCTATGAATATATTCGATCACTATCGTCAGCGTTATGAAGCTGCCAAGGACGAAGAGTTCACCCTGCAGGAATTTCTTGCTACCTGTAAGCAAGATCGCAGCGCATACGCCAACGCAGCAGAACGACTATTAATGGCTATTGGTGAGCCAGTAATGGTTGATACTGCTCTGGAGCCACGCCTTTCCCGCCTGTTTTCGAACCGTGTTATTGCACGCTATCCAGCTTTTGAAGAATTTTATGGTATGGAAGAGGCGATCGAGCAAATTGTCTCTTACCTGAAACATGCCGCCCAGGGATTGGAAGAGAAGAAGCAGATCCTTTATTTGTTAGGTCCGGTCGGGGGCGGAAAATCTTCGCTGGCGGAGCGACTGAAATCTCTGATGCAGCGCGTCCCTATTTATGTCCTCAGCGCAGACGGCGAACGGAGTCCCGTCAATGACCATCCTCTTTGCCTGTTTAATCCGCAGGAGGATGCCAATATTCTTGAGAAAGAATACGGCGTACCACGCCGGTACCTGGGGACCATCATGTCCCCCTGGGCGGCAAAACGTTTGCATGATTATGGCGGCGATATTTCCCGCTTTAAAGTTGTAAAAGTCTGGCCTTCTATTCTGGAGCAGTTGGCGATTGCCAAAACCGAACCGGGGGACGAAAACAATCAAGATATTTCTGCACTTGTCGGCAAAGTGGACATCCGTAAGTTGGAAAATCACGCGCAAAATGATCCAGATGCCTACGGTTATTCGGGCGCATTGTGCCGTGCAAACCAAGGGATCATGGAATTTGTCGAGATGTTTAAGGCTCCGATTAAAGTACTGCATCCGCTGTTAACCGCGACCCAGGAAGGGAACTATAACGGCACCGAAGGGATTTCTGCCCTCCCGTTCAACGGTATTATCCTCGCCCACTCTAATGAATCTGAATGGGTCACTTTCCGCAACAATAAGAATAATGAAGCGTTTCTCGATCGCGTCTATATTGTCAAAGTGCCCTACTGTCTGCGCGTGTCGGAAGAGATCAAAATTTACGACAAATTGCTGAATCACAGCGAGCTAACCCATGCGCCATGTGCTCCCGGCACGCTTGAAACTCTCGCCCGGTTCTCCATCCTGTCGCGGCTAAAAGAGCCTGAGAACTCAAGCACCTACTCTAAAATGCGGGTGTATGATGGTGAAAGCCTGAAGGATACCGACCCGAAGGCGAAGTCCTATCAGGAATATCGGGACTATGCGGGTGTGGACGAAGGTATGAATGGCCTGTCTACGCGCTTCGCGTTCAAAATTCTGTCAAGGGTATTCAACTTTGACCATGCTGAAGTAGCTGCAAACCCGGTCCATCTTTTTTATGTCCTTGAACAACAAATTGAGCGGGAGCAATTTCCGCAAGATCAGGCAGAAAAATACCTTGAGCATCTGAAAGGTTACCTGATCCCTAAATATGCCGAGTTTATCGGCAAAGAGATCCAAACGGCCTATCTGGAATCTTATTCAGAATATGGCCAGAACATTTTCGACCGTTACGTCACCTATGCTGATTTCTGGATTCAGGACCAGGAGTACCGAGATCCTGATACTGGCCAGCTATTCGACCGCGAATCACTGAATGCTGAACTGGAGAAAATTGAGAAACCTGCCGGGATCAGTAACCCGAAAGATTTCCGCAATGAAATCGTCAATTTTGTTCTTCGCGCCCGCGCGCACAACAGTGGCCGTAATCCGAACTGGACCAGCTATGAAAAACTTCGCACCGTCATTGAGAAGAAAATGTTCTCAAATACTGAGGAGTTACTGCCGGTGATTTCGTTTAATGCGAAGACATCAACGGATGAACAGAAAAAACATGATGATTTCGTCGATCGAATGATGGAGAAAGGTTATACCCGCAAACAGGTACGCCTGCTGTGCGAGTGGTATCTGCGCGTACGTAAATCGTCTTAGCAAGACCAATGAACAAAGGAGGCCGGCGTTCTCCCGGCCTGACCTGTAATGTTGTTTGGGGGAGTTATGGCCTATTTTATCGATCGGCGGCTTAACGGCAAAAATAAGAGCGCGGTAAACCGTCAGCGCTTTTTACGCCGCTATAAGTCGCAAATAAAACAGTCGATCTCCGAGGCCATTAATAAGCGTTCGGTTACCGACGTAGAAAGTGGTGAATCCGTATCTATTCCGGTGGATGATATCAATGAACCCAGCTTTCATCAGGGGCGAGGGGGACACCGACACCGCGTCCATCCGGGTAACGATCATTTTGTACAAAACGATCGCGTTGAACGCCCTACGGGTGGTGGCAGCGGCGCAGGTAGCGGTCAGGGCAATGCCAGCCAGGATGGCGAAGGTCAGGACGAATTTGTTTTTCAGATTTCGAAAGATGAATACCTTGATCTACTTTTTGAGGATCTTGCCCTGCCTAACTTACGCAGAAACCAGCACCGCCAGTTAAATGAATATAAAACGCATCGCGCAGGCTACACCTCAAACGGCGTTCCTGCGAATATCAGCGTGGTACGTTCACTACAGAATTCGCTGGCACGCAGAACCGCAATGACTGCAGGCAAGCGCCGTATGCTGCATGAACTGGAGGAGACGCTGACAGCGGTCGAAAAAACCGAACCTGCCATGCTGCTAGAAGAAGAGCGCTTGCGCAAAGAGATCGCCGAGTTAAGAGCACGTATCGCCCGGGTTCCGTTCATTGATACCTTTGATTTGCGTTATAAAAACTTTGAAAAACGTCCTGAGCCCTCAAGCCGTGCCGTCATGTTCTGCCTGATGGACGTGTCTGGCTCGATGGATCAGGCCACTAAGGATATGGCAAAACGGTTTTATATCCTGTTATATCTTTTCCTGAGCCGGACTTATAAAAATGTGGAGGTGGTCTATATCCGCCACCATACTCAGGCAAAAGAGGTCGATGAACAGGAGTTTTTCTACTCACAAGAAACCGGGGGAACTATTGTTTCCAGTGCTTTGAAATTGATGGATGAGGTAGTTAAGGAACGTTACGACCCAACGCAGTGGAACATCTATGCCGCCCAGGCTTCAGATGGTGATAACTGGGCAGATGACTCGCCGTTATGTCACGATATTCTCGCGAAACATATTTTGCCCGTGGTGCGCTATTACAGCTATATCGAAATTACCCGACGAGCACATCAAACTTTATGGCGCGAATATGAACATCTGCAGGCTACATTTGATAATTTTGCGATCCAGCATATACGTGAACCTGAAGATATCTATCCTGTTTTCCGTGAGCTGTTTCACAAACAAGCTGAAGAAAATTATTAACCCTTAAGCCGGACAACGTGTCTGGCTTTTTCCTTTCCTGCCAGCAATCCGCAAAATTCCCTCACCTAACGCACTGATGATCATTTGCCCGTAGCAAAATTGGGTTATGTTAGTTCGCTATCAAAAGTGAATATTCAACGGCTTGCATTCCGGTAAACTTTTGACATTTTCCTACGCCTTCAACACACTGTAAAAATACCCACCGTTTTGCACACAGGAGATTTGCACAATTGGAAGCCAGCGCGATCTACAGTTTATTCATCATCGGTTCTGTGCTGGTTGCTTCGAGCATCCTGTTAAGCTCATTTTCATCACGTCTCGGCATTCCTATTCTGGTGATATTCCTGGTTCTGGGCATGCTGGCAGGTGTGGATGGAATTGGTGGCATTGCATTTGATAACTATCCTGCCGCCTACCTGATTTCCAACCTCGCACTGGCGATAATTCTGCTGGACGGTGGCATGCGCACCCAAGCCAGTTCGTTTAAGGTCGCGCTTGGTCCGGCGCTTTCGCTGGCGACGGTGGGGGTTTTAATCACTTCAGGATTAACCGGCGTAGTGGCAGCCTGGCTCTTTAAGCTTGATTTAATGCAGGGCTTTTTAGTGGGAGCCATTATCGGTTCAACGGATGCCGCTGCCGTTTTCTCCCTACTCGGCGGTAAAGGCCTGAATGAGAGGGTTAATGCCACGCTCGAAATCGAGTCAGGCAGTAACGATCCGATGGCGGTTTTTCTTACCATCACGCTGATAGAAATGATACAAAAAGGGCAGACCGGGCTGGACTGGATGTTCATTGTGCATCTTATTCAACAATTCGGACTCGGTATTGTACTTGGCCTTGGAGGGGGCTGGGCGCTGCAGCAGCTCATCAACCGAATCTCGCTTGCCAATGGCCTGTATCCCCTGCTTGCCGTAAGCGGAGGTATATTGGTTTTTGCCTTGACGACCGTCCTGGAAGGTAGTGGCATTTTAGCCGTTTATCTGTGTGGCTTTCTGCTCGGTAACCGCCCCATTCGCAACCGACACGGGATTTTACAAACGTTCGATGGCATGGCCTGGCTGAGCCAGATTGGCATGTTCCTGGTACTGGGCATGTTGGTTACCCCGTCAGATTTATGGCATATCGCAATCCCTGCGATGATCCTGTCACTGTGGTTAATACTCGTCGCCCGGCCACTCTCAATCCTGGTTGGCCTGCTGCCATTCCGCGGTTTTAATACCCGGGAACGTTTTTTTATCAGTTGGGTCGGCTTACGTGGCGCAGTACCTATTATCCTTGCCGTTTTTCCAATGATGGCCGGACTGGAAAATGCTTCCTTGTACTTTAATATCGCTTTTTTTGTGGTATTAGTCTCGCTGATGCTTCAGGGAACATCCTTGGGATACGTTGCGCGTAAGGCGCGCGTCATTGTTCCCCCTACTGCATCACCGATTAACCGTGTCGGGCTGGATATCCACCCTGAAAATCCATGGGAACAGTTTGTCTATCAACTTAGCGCCGATAAATGGTGTGTCGGTGCAGCACTCCGCGATTTACATATGCCCAGGGAAACACGCATCGCCGCACTATTTCGCAATAATCTGCTACTGCATCCGACGGGTAACACACGCCTGAAAGAAGGTGATGTGCTCTGCGTTATCGGACGTGAGCGCGATCTACCCGCGCTGGGCAAATTGTTTAGCCAGTCACCGCCGGTATCGTTGGATCAGCGTTTCTTTGGTGATTTTATCCTTGAGGCCGATGCACGACTGCGCGATGTTTCGCAAATATACGGTTTGGAGTTAGATGAAGATACGGACGATCAACAAACGCTGGGGCAGTTGGTGTTAGGACTAATAGGTGGTGCGCCTGTCGTCGGTGACCAGGTTGAATGGAAGGATCTTCTCTGGACCGTGGCCGAAAAAGAAGATAATCAGGTCGTAAAAATCGGCGTGCGCGTGCCGATAGAGAAAGAATAATCCTGGAGCAGATCCGTTATTGCTATGAGCGACTATGCTTAATATTCGTGTCATTTCAAAGGGAGACTATCATGGGCAATGTTGTCAAAATTGGCCGTTACGAGATTATTGATGCAGAGCTTGGAGCTGAAAATAGCGAAACGATCAGCATCCCCTGTCATACCAATCCCGGACTAAGCTACCAACTAGACGGTTGGGACCCAGAGACCAGTGTTCCCGCCTGGATTGATGGCAAGGAAACCGACCTTGCTATTGGACATTATGATAAAGAGCATGACCACTGGATATTGAAAAAACCCGCATAATTGAGCACCACCGCCCTCATTTTTTAGTGTTGGCGGTTTTTTTATGAGCGGGTTACTCCGGGTAAATGACTTTACCTTGTGTTTCTCCTTCCCTTTTCCACCGCTAGCTACTACCCTGTGCGGCTCGCTGGTTATCTGAAATTACTTCCTATAATGCAAAAATTTACGCTGATTTTACTCAGTCTGGTTCTGCTGGGACCGCTAGGTATCGACCTCTATTTACCCACACTCCCGCAAATTGCCAGTGGGCTGACGACCCCGGTAAGCAATATTCAAGCAACGATCCCGCTGTTTCTGCTGGTTATGGGTTTGGGGCAGATTGTTGCCGGACCGCTGGTGGATAATTTTGGCCGCAAACCGATCGCCATTGTCGGCCTGCTACTCTATGTCGTCGGGAGTATCCTTGGGGCAACCGCTGTAAACTGGCCAATGTTCCTTATCGCTCGGTTGATTCAGGGAACGGCCGTTTGTTGTACCGCAGTGGTTGCGTTTAGCGGCGTACGCGATCGGCTAGACGGTGATGAGGCGGCGCGCGCCTATGGTTTTCTTAACGGCGCATTAAATATTGTACCGGCCCTGGCACCAATGCTTGGTGGCTTCCTTGCCGACCTCCTGGACTGGAGAGCTCCTTTCTGGTTTCTTACCAGTTACGCAGTACTGGTTAGCCTGATTGTTATCGGCTTTTTGCCCGAAACGCGCCCACAAAACACGCAGCCGGTAAAAAGTTTGCCCCTGAGCCAGTACTGGCAAATTTTCAAACAACCGCTCTTTCTCGCTTTTACCTTTGCTAATGCAGGAGCAATGGGAATGGTGCTGACCTATGTCTCGCTGGCTCCTCAGGTATTAATGACCACCGGGAAACTGAGTCCATTACAATTCTCGATCGCCTTTGGTGCAAATGGTTTCTGGATCATGCTGGTGAGCGTGCTGGTTAACAAAATGATTCGTAAAGTAGGCCGCCCTGTATGCCTGGCGATTGGTAGTCTGACAATGATTATCGGTGCGATCTTACTTTATGGCGGCGAGACGCTGCTACCTGAAAGCTGGCAAATACACTGGGCTCTGTATATGGTACCGGTCGCAATCGCCGTAGCAGGTTTGGCATTCACCGTCGGTCCGGCCACCAGCTATGCGCTGGAGCCTTACCAGCAACAGGCTGGGGTCGCTTCAGCGCTCGCTGGTTTCATTCAGATGGCCGGGGGGTCTTCAGCAGGATTACTGATGATGGCGTTACCGCTCAGAGAGAAAACCGCGCTGGCGTTGATGATGCTTATTGGTGCCACCGCGATTTTTATCGCCTGGCGCAGCAGTAAAAAAGTGCGCGGCAAAATTACCGCGCTCTGAAAGCTCAGGAAACGTCAACCGGTACTCGTGGTGCCAGTGCGCACATCAATTCATAGCCCACGGTACCGGCCGCGCCGGCGACATCGTCAATTTTGACGGTGTCGCCCCACAGCTCAACCCTTGTACCAATCCCTGCCTGCGGACACGGCGTTAAATCCACCATAATCATATCCATTGATACCGCGCCCAGCGTTCGCGTACGAACGCCGTCAACCATAACTGGCGTCCCTGTCGGTGCGTGACGCGGATAACCGTCCGCATACCCGCATGCAACGACGCCAATACGTTGCTCACCGCTGGCACGATAAAGGCTACTGTATCCAACGCCATCGCCCTGTTTCAGATTTTGTACACCAATGATTTCGCTGGTAAGCGTCATCACCGGTTTAAGTCCGGTACCTGCAATATCCTGCCAATGGCCGCTGGGTGATGCGCCATATAAAATAATACCCGGACGCACCCAATCAAAATGGGTCTGCTGATGCCATAACGTTGCCGCTGAGTTAGCCAACGAGCGTGGACATTCCAACCCTTCAGCAACGTGTTCAACACGTGCCATCGGCGCGATAATACCTTCGTTTTTTTCTGCCTCAGCAAAATGCGCCATTAATGTCATCTCGCTGACGTTCGGCAGCGCACGCAACTTATGCCAAACATTACCGATTTGTTCTGGCTGAAACCCAAGACGATTCATGCCACTATTCATCTTGACATAAATATCCAGAGGCGCGGTAAGCTCGGCCTCCGCAAGCGCCTTAATTTGCCAGTTGCTATGTACGCTGGTAGTGAGACGGTAGCGATCGAGGATTTCCAGCTCATCCGCATGGAAAAAACCCTCAAGCAATAAAATCGGCTTCTTCCAGCCACGCTCACGCAGCAAGATGGCTTCTTCGAGGTTAAGTAATGCAAAACCATCTGTATCGGACAAACTTGACCAGACACGATCAAGACCATGCCCATATGCATTAGCCTTTACCACAGACCATACGCGTGAATTTGGCGCAGCCTGGCGTGCGATCGCCAGGTTTTGTCGCAACGCCGCCGTATTGATGGTTGCGACAATCGGACGTGACATAACCTCTCCTTCAATAACCGTAACGCGTTATATGCCCACCGCTCCGCCTAAGCAGAGCCTGCAACTTATGCCGTACCCGACACAGGTGTACCAAACCGATAAATCGGATCGTTCCTGAATGTGTTACCTGCTGGTGTTAACACGCTGTAACAGAGGGGACGTGGCCGGTGAGAACCCTGGTAAATAGCGCAGCACCGACAGGTCGTCTGCCGCAATATCCGGACGTTTACCGGAAATGATATCAGAAAGTAGCAGCCCTGAACCGCAGGACATTGTCCAGCCGAGTGTTCCATGCCCGGTATTCAAAAAAAGATTATTCAGCGGGGTTCTGCCTACGATAGGGGTACCATCAGGCGTCATCGGGCGCAGTCCACTCCAGAAGGTTGCCTGCTCAATATGTCCACCACTGGGATAAAGATCGCGGACCACCATTTCCAGCGTTTCCCTGCGGGCAGGCAGCAGCTTATCATTGAAACCGACAATCTCAGCCATGCCCCCGACGCGAATACGTTTATCAAAACGGGTAATCGCAACTTTGTAAGTTTCATCAAGAACGGTCGAGACCGGAGCCGCCGACTCATCTTTTATCGGAATCGTCAGCGAATAGCCCTTTAATGGATAAACCGGGATAGATAAAATATTATGCAGCAGTGCAGTCGAAAAAGATCCCAATGCCACCACATAGCTATCCGCCTTTATGACTTCTTCGCCACATTTGACGCCATAGATATGATTGCCATCGCGTAGAAGGTGATCCACCGACATGTTGTAGCGGAACGTCACGCCCTCGGCTGCCGCCATCTCTGCCAGTCGCTGGGTAAAAAGCTGACAATCGCCGGTTTCATCATTAGGCAGGCGTAAACCACCGCTCAATTTTTGATGCGTTTTTGACAGTGCAGGTTCCACCTGCGCAAGCTGATTCGCCTCCAGCAGCTGATATGGCACACCCGCTTCTTCCAGCACCGCAATATCTTTGGCGGCGCTTTGGTACTGTTGTTCAGTACGAAATAGCTGCAACGTACCGCCCTGCCGCCCTTCATAAGCAATGCCTGTTTGCTCACGTAAAGCTTTCAGACAATCACGGCTATATTCCGCAATACGCACCATGCGACTTTTATTCTGCTGGTAATGCTGCATGTCACAATTGCGGAGCATCTGCCACATCCATTCCAGTTGGAAACGACTACCGTCAAGGCGGATAGCAAGCGGGGCGTGGCGCTGAAACATCCATTTGATCGCTTTTAGTGGAACCCCAGGCGCGGCCCAAGGCGCGGCGTAGCCAGGGGATATTTGACCGGCATTACCGGCGCTTGTCTCAAGTGCTGGTCCAGACTGGCGATCTATCACCGTCACGTCATGGCCTGCTTGTGACAGGTACCAGGCGCTTGTAACGCCAACAACTCCACTTCCCAGAATCACAACACGCATACACACTCCATGGCGGTTCATAATAGAGGAAAAATCACTTACGTGAGGCGAGCTCACCCAGTCATTTTATGAGTCCCTTGCACGGACAATGCTCAGAATCGCAGGTACCCGAGCATCATCAATAAATGCGGCATGCTCAATAAAATTAGCATAGAACAATATACTGCTTTATCCGCGCAAAATCGGTGGATGATACTACTGCAAGTATCATCATCTGGCGGTGATACATTTCACATCTTTTTTACCTTACAGGTAATAAAAAACAAGGTGAGTGACGAGATACAGTAGCTTATTTTATTAAAAATGGCTTTTTGATGATAAAAAATAACAATATTCGCTTATTTTTCTTCTGACAGCAGAAAAAAAACCGCTAATCATTCAGCAAAAAAACAAACACTTGAACCAAGAATAAGTTACTTCACGGCATATTATGCTTATTTTTACTGTTTTTTTGTTTAACACTCTATTTTCGGTTGGAAATTTTCATTTGTTTTCCTGTTTCGTATGGGAGACAGTGAACTATCATTGAAGTATTCACTCAGTTTTTCGAACTTCCCTGGTAAAACACCGCATGGAAGTCTCAAAATGTAATGGTCCCGGATCTGGCGCTTATGTGCTATGTGCAACCGGGCCCACATAAGAGGGGTGCGCTATGACGACAATTTTTGACGATCACATCAGGGACAGTAAACGACTCAGTGACGGGCCAGACTGGACCTTCGACCTTCTTGATGTTTATCTTGAAGAGATCGACCGCGTAGCAAAACACTATAGGCTCGATACTTATCCGCACCAAATCGAAGTGATTACCTCCGAACAGATGATGGATGCCTATTCCAGCGTCGGGATGCCCATCAACTATGCACACTGGTCCTTTGGTAAGAAGTTTATCGAGACGGAACAACGCTATAAGCACGGTCAGCAAGGGCTTGCCTATGAAATTGTCATCAATTCTAACCCCTGTATTGCTTATTTGATGGAAGAAAACACCATTACAATGCAGGCACTGGTGATGGCTCATGCCTGCTATGGCCATAACTCTTTTTTTAAAAATAACTATCTGTTTCGCAGCTGGACTGACGCCAGCTCGATTGTGGATTACCTGTTATTTGCTCGAAACTATATTACACAATGTGAAGAACGCTATGGTGTCGAAGTCGTTGAGCGGTTACTGGACTCCTGTCATGCATTGATGAACTACGGGGTGGATCGCTACAAACGCCCGCAAAAGATATCGCTTCAGGAAGAGAAGGCTCGTCAGCAAAGCCGTGAGGAGTACCTGCAGAGCCAGGTCAACACGCTTTGGCGCACGTTACCCCGTCGTGAAAAAGAGGAAGTACAGGCCGAAGTCGTGCGCTATCCTTCGGAACCGCAGGAAAATTTACTCTACTTTATGGAAAAAAACGCGCCGCTGCTGGAACCGTGGCAGCGTGAAGTTCTTCGCATTGTGCGTAAAGTTAGCCAGTATTTTTATCCGCAGAAACAGACACAGGTAATGAACGAGGGCTGGGCGACCTTCTGGCATTATACCATCCTCAATCATCTGTATGATGAGGGCAAAGTATCGGAACGCTTTATGCTGGAGTTCTTGCACAGTCACACTAACGTGGTTTATCAACCGCCCTATAATAGTCAGTGGTATAACGGTATTAACCCCTATGCATTAGGCTTTGCTATGTTCCAGGATATTAAGCGGATTTGTCAGTCCCCCACGGAAGAAGATCGTTACTGGTTTCCTGATATTGCTGGCAAAGACTGGCTGGAAACCGTGCATTTTGCCATGCGCGAATTCAAAGATGAGAGCTTTATCAGTCAGTTCCTGTCACCGAAAGTCATGCGCGATTTCCGTTTGTTTACCGTACTGGATGACGATCGCAACAACTACCTTGAGATAGCCGCGATACACGATGAAGCAGGTTACCGCGCCATTCGCCAACAGCTCTCAGCACAGTACAATCTGAGCAACCTGGAACCTAACATTCAGGTTTACAATGTCGACTTACGCGGCGACCGTTCCCTTACGCTACGCTACGTTCCACACGATCGCGCCCCGCTCGATAAGAGCCGCAAGGAAGTCCTGAAACACGTCCATCGACTGTGGGGATTCGATATCCATCTTGAACAGCAAAATGAAGATGGAAGTACAGAGATTCTTGAGCGCTGTCCGCCCCGCCCATCCGTACTATAAATGGCAATAAAAAGGCCGGGTAGCTAATCTGTACCCGGCCCGACCTCGTTCATGCCCGACGTCTAGCGTCGCTGGTGTGCTAAATCTGCTGGCATGGCGTTTTGCATACTGTGCCAGATTTCACCGCTACGGCGTCCATAAGCCCTAACAGCTTCTACAATTAGCTCAATCTGCTGCTTTTCACAAATAACGGAAAGCTGCTGATAAAAATCTTGCGCCAGCTTTCGCGCCTCAGGATTGGAGAAATAATAACGGCCAACTCGAGTATAAAGCCCTTTCAGCCCGTTGAGGATCAAGCCATAAATGGGGTTACCGGAAGCGAACGCCAGCCCACGGAAGATACTGTAATCCAGATCGGTGTAAGCATCAGCACGATCGTCAGCATCGCGTGCGGTTGCCAGCACTTCCTGTACCTGCTGTGGATAATGACGAATAGCCCGACGAATAAAAATCGAGGAGATATTCGTACGAACCGACAGCAAATTATCAATAAGTTGCGGAACACTATCGTGATCCAGCCGTGCAAGCGTCTCGAGGATATTCAGCCCGGAGGTTTCCCAGAAATTATTAACCCGGGTAGGTTTGCCATGCTGAATGGTTAACCAGCCGTCACGCGCCAGTCTCTGTAACACCTCACGTAACGTGGTACGCGTCACACCGATTAATTCAGAAAGCTCGCGTTCAGCGGGTAAAATAGAACCTGGCGGAAAACGGCTATTCCAAATACTTTCAATAATATACTCTTCAGCGAAACCCGCAGGGCTCTGCGCCTTGATCACCATAGCTTTTTTCTCGTGACTTTTGTTTTACCCAGCTTCCCTGACGTTACGGCTACTGGGCCATCCCGCTTCGTCAACAACTCTCCGTTATTTGGAGAGGCAATAACGCTGCCCGCCCCGTCAACACAGAGTGGCTGCTATACTGCATCTCATCATACCAGAGCCCTGGAGCAGGACATAGTCTGTCCGGGTTGGAAAGGAGCAATCACGCTAAAAAAATATAAAAGCAGACCAATATATGAAGAAGTTTGCGTATTACCGTTCAATAGCAAGGTATTTAACATTTACTTATGGGTAAAATACCGTTTTGCAGCATACATACTCATCAGTTCACATTTTTTTTACTTTGCGATTTATCCCCATTTATCTTTTTTCGCTACTGTGGCTGGCAGCGATTAGCTTTTAGTTTACACTGCCGTTTCACGGCAAATTGCATGGAAAGGTTTATGTTGAGATATTTAAATCAATGCTCCAGAGGACGTGGTGCCTGGCTATTAATGGCATTTACCGCTTTTATACTGGAAATGGTTGCGCTCTATTTTCAGCACGTAATGATGTTAAGGCCCTGTGTGATGTGTATTTATGAGCGTTGCGCGCTTTTCGGGATCATGGGGGCGGGCCTGGTGGGCGCTATTGCGCCGAAGACGCCCCTACGTTATGGCGCCCTCCTCATTTGGCTTTACAGTGCGTGGGAGGGTGTGCGCTTATCGTATGAACATACGATGATTCAGCTACACCCCAATCCCTTTGTCACCTGTGAGTTTGCTGCGCGCTTTCCGAGCTGGCTGCCACTGAATAAATGGTTGCCCTCTGTTTTTGTTGCTTCCGGTGACTGTTCAGAAAATCAGTGGTCCTTTCTGACACTGGGAATGCCGCAATGGTTGATTGTGGTTTTCTCGGTGTTTCTGCTTATCGCGTTACTGGTTGTTATTGCTCAACCCTTTAAACCCAAACGTCGCGATCTGTTCTCTCGGTAACGCACAAAAAAACGGGCCTGAAGGTCTGATGCCGGTCGCTTAAGGTGACCGGCGTTGTTTTTTTAAGGGATATTTCGACCTTTTCTCTCACTTCTCTCGCATATTCCCGCTTCCGTCTTGAGAGCAGTTTCAGCATTTCTGCGCTACTGTAAAAGTGTTTCTGATGATCCGTAATGGCTCCCGACGATGCCCGGGGTAACCCGATTAATAACCGCAATATCTCCGATACCGCACCGCTAAAACTTCGTTGATAAGGCAGATAATCCCCCTTCAGGCTGAACGCCATCTTGATGATCGGGTATCGCACCAGGTTATATGTCCGCAGGATATCCCAACTCGATTTCCCGGCGAAGCTTATAAAGCTCCGCCACGCTGGCGGCCGGATAACACATGGCATCGCTCATTGACGTCACAACCTGCCGGTTGCATTTCATTCATAGCGGCCCGACACGCTCCCGCTCAGCAAATGTCTGCTGAGCGCCATCAGGCACACCTTGCGATTGCGGATAGCCGTGTTGATTCGAAGCCTTACCGAAGGCCTCTGCATTTTCAGGTGTGGCTTGTGTATGCCAGACCACGCCATCGATGGTATTAAGCGTCAATCCGTGCCCGAGGGGGTGTTTTGCTTCTTCATGGCAGTGTTGCTGAGTAACATCAAACAAAACTCAGATAGCGTCTTCACCGAGTGTTTTTCTGCGGGGAATAACGGAGCTGGGTGCGGTGAAAGCAGGTCAGCGTTGCTCTGAACCTCGTCAGGAGCGGTGAGATTTGAACGTTCCATTGAAAAAGGGTCCATGCTGAACATGAACCCTTTTTACACCAGCCACCGGATCGGTCACCCGATCCTTAAACGATCGGCATTAGCCTGAAGGTCCGTTTTTTACTTAGCCCAGCCAGGGCGATTCATAATGTGATCTTCCCAGTCCACCACTTCACTCTCCCTCACTGCGATATGGCGTACGGAGATGCGCGCAGCATGCATCGCCGTTTTTGATCCGCTACGTAACGGATGCCATACCGGAAGTGTTTTCCCTTCCGCCAACAGCCGATATGCACAGCTTGGAGGCAGCCATGAGAATGTAGGCAGGTTTTCCCGCGTCAGTTTTATGCAATCCTCTTCGTACTCAAAGCGACGTTCATAATTGCGACACTGGCAGGTTTTAATATTGAGCTGATCGCAAGCGACGTTGGTGAAATAGATTTCGTCGGTATCAGCATCCTGCAATTTATTGAGGCAGCACTGACCACAACCATCACATAAGGATTCCCATTCCTCATCGGTCATTTGTTCAAGCCGCTTTTGTTGCCAGAAAGGGATCTCAGTCATCGTTATATCCAGTTAAATTAAAACCCGCACCTTATAAACAGTTCAGGCGGCGGATGCAACCTTTACAGTACACGCGTTGAAATACCGTGACCGCCCAGGGAGAGTTCAAGTTTATCACCCGATAACATCGGCCCCACACCTGCGGGAGTTCCGGTAATCACCACATCTCCGGCACGCAGGGTAAAATATTTACTCATGTAAGCGATAAGCGGCAGAATTTTATGAATCATCTCTGCGGTACTGCCTTGCTGGCGCACTTCACCATTGACGATCAGTTTCAGTTCCACATTCTGCGGATCATGCGTGAATTTTGCTGTAGGGATAAAGCCCGATAACGGACATGAATAGTCAAAAGCTTTCGCTTTCTCCCAGGGCTGCCCTGCTTTTTTCAGCTTCGCCTGAATATCGCGCAACGTCAGATCCAGCGCGAGACCATACCCGGCAATCGCCCTGGAAACATGTTCTTCCGTCGCTTGTTTCAGCGTGGCACCAATCAGCACCGCCAGCTCGACTTCATGATGTACTGCGCCGAAATCTTTAGGGATCGAAATAGGTTCACGCAAATCGCATAATGCAGACTCTGGTTTAATGAAAACAACCGGTTCATCCGGTGTTGCACTTCCCATCTCTTTGATGTGCATAGCATAATTACTGCCGACACAAACGACTTTGCCGACTGGGAAATCTAACAATTCGCCCTGCCAGTTACGATGCTGATACATACGTTTCCCCTACTCTGAGTGATATGCAAACGCCAGCTACGCCAACGTTATTGAGTTACTGTGCAATAGCATCGGCCATACGACCAATACTAATGGCAAAATAATAGGATCGATTCCAGTGCATGATAGTTCTGAAATTGTCATAAACCATGAATGCACGCCCTTCCAGATCATCAGGAAGAATGATCCAGGCGCGCTGTGCCGTGTCTGGCAACGATACGCTATTCGTCATGCGGACACCAAGCTTCTGCCAGGCACCGACGGTTTTCGCCTGGCCCGTTTTCAATCCAGCCTGCTGTTTTGCAAAATCGACCGGCAGCACAACTTCGCGGCCCCAGCTTTCATCAGCGTGCCATCCCTCTTTTGCAAGATAGTTTGCAGTTGAGGCAAAGACATCATCTACATTACTCCAGATATCAATCTTACCGTCGCCATCACCATCCGCGCCGTATTGAAGAAAAGAGCTGGGCATAAACTGATTTTGCCCCATCGCACCAGCCCAGGAGCCTTTCATTTCCGCGGCCGTAATATGACCTTGTTGTATGATAGTCAGAGCCGATATTAGCTCCCGGGTAAAGAAGGCTTCACGGCGGCCTTCAAAAGCAAGCGTAGAGAGCGACGAAATGACATCCTCTTTACCCTGAATTTTTCCGAAACTGCTCTCCATAGCCCACAGAGCCACAATATACTGCGGCGGTACACCGTACTTTTCGCTTACCGGTACCAACGCCGATTGGTAACGCAGATAAAACTCTTTTGCTTGTTTAATTTTCCAGCCAGGCAGAACGCGCGCCAGGTAATCGTCAAGCGTTACTTTTTGTTCCAGTTGATTACGATCTGACGTAATCACGCGGTCAACAAAGTGAATATTGGCAAACGCGCTGTTGAGGGTGGCTTCATTAATTCCCTGCTGACGTGCTTCGGCCTTAAGTTGTTCAACATAGGCAGGAAATTCAGCAGGATCACGTCCCTGTTGCGCCAGTGTTGTTTTACCCGGCACAGGCTGAAGTCCCCCCCCATTTTGTATCACAGGCGCTGCTGGTGCTGGTGAGACGACTGATGCAGGTGCTGGTGCGGCGCTATTTTTACTGGCACACCCCACCAATAGCAGTGAGAGCGTAAGGACGTTGAGTGCTGGGTGCTTCATACGGTCATCCTTTTAGTGATGTTATCCCCGTCATTTTTCATGCTGCAGGCTTGCCGACTTACACTTTTTTAGCCACGCCTCTCTGTATGGCCGTGACATCCAGCCCCTTCAACGAGCATTATTACGGGTATTTCCCTCGTAAATAATAAACGGGCGAAGCTGGAATACAACGGAGATATATTTACAGATGATTCTTAATTAGCCCTGCGGCGTATTTTCCAGATGCATCTTAAGCAGGCTTTCTACTGGCGGCGGTAACTGTAAATAATAACCTTGTTCTTGCAAGGACAGCCGCACTTTTTCAATATCAGCATTGACCAATTTTTTACTGCCATCAAGAGGAAGCAGCATAGCAAGCTGTGGTTTACCAAAACCTTTTAACAGTTCCGGTGGCACACGCGAAAAATCGTCCTTTTTTTCGACATAAAGGTAAGTCTGGTCACGCTGCGGGCTTCTGTAGATCACACAAAACATATTTTTTACTCGAATTAAGCGGGATGGTGGCTTGCCTGAATATAGCAGTAACTATAACATGCTTGCAGTACTTCGGAATATTGCCCCGCAGTGATTAAGCGCTTGCAAAATATACCCAAAGTCACCAACGTTAAAGTAAGGCCGTGTCCCACAGCGAATCGCAGACTTCGGGCAGCCATTTCGCAGGGGATAATACTGATTTTACTGCATTGGTGATGGGTTCAGGCTTAATTAAGCCGCGGGATAACAAAACAGGACTGAGTCAGGACAGATGTCGCAAACGCCAATCGAGTTAAAAGGCAGCAGTTTTACTCTGTCTGTTGTTCATTTACACCATTCTCAACCTGAGATAGTGCGCCAGGCGATTCAGGACAAAATTGATCAGGCTCCGGCCTTCCTGAAAAATGCTCCGGTCGTACTTAATGTGGCGACACTCTCGGGGGATGTGAACTGGAAGCAGATGCAGACGGCGATTGCTTCAACGGGGTTGCATATCGTTGGCGTCAGCGGTTGTAAAGACGATGCGCTCAAAAGCATGATTGCGCGTGCCGGTTTGCCCATTTTGTCTGAAGGTAAAGAGCTGAAGCAAAAACCTGAGGCAGCGCCAGTTATTCAGGCTGAGTTACCAGTTGAACAGGTGGTGGCAAAAACCCGGGTGGTAAACACGCCGGTGCGCTCCGGGCAGCAGATTTATGCACGTAATGCCGATCTTATTGTCACCAATAGCGTCAGTGCAGGCGCGGAGTTAGTGGCTGATGGTAATATTCATATCTACGGCATGATGCGGGGTAAAGCACTTGCAGGCGCCAGCGGTGATCAAGGATGCCAGATTTTTTGTAGCAGCTTATCAGCGGAATTGGTTTCTATTGCCGGCGAATACTGGATTATGGATCAGATCCCGACTGAATTTTTTGGAAAAGCGTCGCGTCTTTGCTTAAAAGACGGCGCGTTGACTATACAAACATTGAATTAAGTTCAAGCCCCTTTTTTAAGGAAATCAACATGGCACGCATTATTGTAGTTACATCGGGTAAAGGGGGCGTTGGTAAGACCACGTCAAGCGCGGCCATCGCTACCGGTCTGGCGCAAAAAGGTAAAAAGACCGTCGTTATCGATTTTGATATCGGCCTACGTAATCTGGATTTGATTATGGGTTGTGAGCGACGCGTCGTGTATGACTTTGTTAACGTGATTCAGGGTGATGCCACACTGAATCAGGCGTTGATTAAAGATAAACGCACTGAAAACCTTTTCATTCTTCCTGCTTCTCAAACCCGTGATAAAGACGCCCTGACCCGTGAAGGCGTGGAGAAAGTCCTGAACGATCTGTCAGCGATGGATTTTGAATTTGTGGTTTGTGATTCGCCGGCAGGTATTGAAACCGGTGCGCTAATGGCGCTCTACTTCGCCGACGAAGCGATCATTACCACCAACCCGGAAGTCTCCTCGGTGCGCGATTCTGACCGTATTTTAGGTATTATTGCTTCAAAATCACGCCGGGCGGAAAACGGACAGGAGCCGATTAAAGAGCATCTCCTGCTGACTCGTTATAACCCGGGCCGCGTAAGTCGCGGCGACATGCTGAGCATGGAAGATGTTCTGGAAATTCTGCGCATTCCGCTGGCTGGCGTGATTCCGGAAGACCAATCCGTACTGCGCGCGTCAAACCAAGGCGAGCCGGTTATCCTTGACAGCGAGTCAGATGCTGGCAAAGCCTATGCCGATACCGTAGATCGTATTCTCGGAGAAGAACGTCCCTTCCGCTTCATTGAAGAAGAGAAGAAGGGTTTCCTGAAACGCCTGTTCGGGGGATAAACCATGGCCTTACTTGATTTCTTTTTATCCCGTAAAAAGAGCACAGCAAACATAGCCAAGGAACGGCTGCAAATCATCGTAGCTGAACGTAGACGGGGCGATAGTGAGCCCCATTACCTTCCACAATTGAAGAAGGATCTTCTGGAAGTAATCTGTAAATACGTAAAAATTGATCCTGAAATGCTCAGTGTTAAGCTGGATCAAAAGGATGATGATATTTCCATTCTGGAACTCAACGTCACATTGCCTGAGGCAGAAGAAGCGCCAAAATGATCCTCTTCTGTTCATAATTTTCCCCTGCTTCCATGCAGGGGAAAATGCTTTTTTGCAGCTTAATAAAGCGCCAGCACCTCTTTAATACCCGTTTCCATCAATACCCCACGCCAGCCAAATAAGAGCTCAGGCAACCTTTCGCGCGGCTTGATCCGCCAATGCCAGCTTAGTAATTGATTAATTTGACGCCGTGAAGCCAACAGTTCCTGACTTAATCCGGACTGCTCGCTGGTGGTCACAACCAGTGCCTTTAATGCCTTAAATGCCTGTTTATAATTCGGATGATCAATGATATTGATCAGCGACATGGGCAGTTGATCTTCCGCCATAGCCGTTGCCTGAGCAACAAAGCCTATTAGCGTTTTACCATGAAAGCGAATCTCGTGGCCATTTAAGCCGAGGTGATCCAGCTCCCCCAGAGAACCTGGCATGAAGCGTGCTACTTTCCACAGATTCTCTTCACGCACCACAAAATTGACCGCCATGTCCTTCTCGCGTGCCAAATCCAGCCGCCATGCTGCCATCAATTGCAAAGCGGCCAGCTGTCGAGGCCGTAACTGCCACGCATTACTGATGTCGCGCCAGGCATCTTCCGGCAGCAGGATATCACTACGACGCTGGCACAGCAGCTCACATTCACTCAGTGCGGCGTCCATCCATCCTGCGTCCTGCGCTTCAGCCACCAGCTTGTGAGCAATGGGTAACAGATAAAACACATCGGCAGCAGCATAGTCACACTGTCTTTCGGTTAATGGTCGCGCCATCCAGTCTGTGCGGGATTCGCTCTTATCCAGTGCGATACCCGTAAACGATTCCACCAGAGTCGCAAAACCACAGGACATCGGACGACCACTAAATGCAGCGAGAATCTGGGTATCGATCATCGGCTGTGGCATAACGCCAAACTCATTGATAAAAACCTCAAGATCCTCACTTCCTGCATGCAGGAATTTAATCACCCGGGCATCACTCAGTAAGTCTTCAAAAGGTGTCCATTCAGTGATGGAGAGCGGATCGATGAGCGATAACTTTTCACCGTCGTACAGTTGAATAAGCCCTAAACGGGGATAGTAGGTCCGTGTGCGAACAAACTCGGTATCCAGCGCCAGTGCCGAAAATTGGCGCGCGGCGCGACAAACTTCAGCCAGCGCGTCATTAGAAGTGATTAATGTGTAATTCAATTGTTCTCTCTCGCCATTAGCCGTGACATCAGCGCTACGGTGGCCAATATTTATAGCAATAAAAACGCCGGGCAATCCGGCGTTTTTAAATCTTCTGTGCCAGTCAGGGCAAATTATCCGCTGACGGCCTATCCCCTGCTTGCCTCATCTCTGAGGTCCCGACGTAAAATTTTACCGACATTGCTCTTCGGTAATTCATCGCGGAACTCAACAATTCGGGGCACCTTATAGCCGGTTAAGTGCCGGCGACAGTGCGTAATAAGCTCATCTACGGTCAGTGATGCTTCTTTTTTCACCACACAAATCTTCACGACTTCACCGGAAATGTCACTGGGTACACCAATCGCCGCCGCTTCCCGCACTTTAGGATGCTGCATCAGCACATCTTCAATCTCATTCGGATAGACATTGAAACCTGAGACCAGAATCATATCCTTTTTTCGATCGACAATACGCAAAAAACCTTCATGGTCAACGGTAACAATATCACCGCTGTGAAGCCATCCATTTTTTAACACTTCATCGGTCGCCTGCGGATTTTGCCAGTATCCCACCATCACCTGGGGACCTTTAATACATAACTCGCCGGGTTCATCGCCGATAACTTCATTGCCCTCGTCATCCACCAGCATGATATCCGTTGACGGTACCGGCAGACCAATACTTCCATTATGGCAGGTAATATCATAAGGGTTAACCGACACCAGCGGAGAGCACTCGGTCAAACCATAGCCTTCAAGCAGATAACAGCCCGTCAGTTTTTCCCAACGTTCCGCTACCGCCTTCTGTACCGCCATTCCACCGCCAGCAGCAAGACGCATTGTTGAAAAGTCTAACTGCTGAAAATCTTTATCGTTTAACAGGGCATTAAACAACGTATTAACCCCGGTTATGACGGTAAACGGATTTTTTGCCAGCTCTTTTACCAGCCCGGGGATATCGCGCGGATTCGTAATTAACAGGCTGCATCCACCAAGTTCAATAAATAAGAGACAATTTACCGTCAATGCGAAGATATGATATAGCGGCAGCGCGGTCACAACCGTCTCTTTCCCGTCGCGCAGTAACGACCCGTAGGTAGCTTTGGTTTGTTCGAGATTGGCCTGCATATTACGGTGAGTCAGCATCGCGCCCTTCGCCACGCCAGTGGTACCGCCGGTATATTGCAGGAAAGCCAAATCATCATTGATCATTTCAGGCTTAACATATTGCATACGGTAACCGTTTTGTAGCGCACTACGAAAAGAAATAGCGTTCGGCAAATGATATTTTGGCACTAGCCGCTTGATGTACTTAACGACGAAATTAACCAATGTCGCTTTAGCCGGTGAAAGTTGATCGCCCAGCCGTGTCAGAATGACGTGCTTCACCTGGGTTTTCGCCACCACTTTTTCCAGCGTATGGGCAAAATTAGAGACAATAACGATCGCTGCGGCACCGCTATCGTTAAGCTGATGTTCCAGTTCACGCGGGGTATAAAGGGGATTCACGTTAACGACAATCATGCCAGCACGCAAAACGCCAAACATCGCAATAGGATACTGCAGCAGGTTTGGCATCATCAGTGCGACACGATCGCCTTTCTTCAAGCCTAACCCTTCCTGTAAATAAGCGGCAAAAGCGCGGCTGCGCTCTTCCAACTTACGAAAAGTCATTACCTGTCCCATATTAATAAAAGCGGGGCGATCGGCGTAACGTGCAGCCGCTTGCTCAAACAGATCGATTAACGATGTATAGCGCTGTGCATCAATTTCAGCCGGAACGTCGGCCGGGTAGCGATTAAGCCAAACTTTTTTCAAGGATTCACCTCGGAAATTATAATTTGTTATCATCGCAGCCTCTACCGATACGCGGTTATTAACAATATTTTAACTCAGCGTACCAGTTTGTAGATGACTCAATTTTCAGGTTGCGAAGCCCATCACTAAATTTCTCTTCCCCTGAGAAATCCAATAAAAAGGTCCGTTCACGTATGTCGCGACCGGACCGTAAAAAGTGTTATTTCAGTAATTACCGCGCATAGCGTGCGCTCATATTCGCAGTGAGAGTAGCGTTGCCTGCTATCGTTCAATAGCGAAAATCATTGCGCCCGCGTCTATTCTGTCAGGATAGTCTGCACCTGTACGGGGCCCGTATTATAGTATCCGCCCCAAGGCGCTGGTCCCCAGTAACCGCCATGCCGACCGCGCCGAGGGCCATACCAAATCCACGGATCGATTGGCTGAGGTGGTGAAACGACCTGTTGCGTCAAATGCCAGCGCTGATAGCCGGAGACGCTAACGATGACAAAGTTATAAACCGCCTGGCCGATTTTACCTTTTTCACTCCCCTTAATGGGCCCAACGACCGTTACCATTTGGTTATTCACGTCGACCGGGTCAACAAACCCGTTGATATCGGCATAAATACGCCCGACGGAAGCCGAGCCGAGAATGGGACGTGCGCTTTCATCCAGTGGCTGGGTGGCAATTTCCAGACGGGTACGTCCATCAAGGTTGGTAACATTGACAACTTTACCGCCAAAACGTGACTCCTGACCAACGTACAGCTGCGGAGCATTCATTACCCGAATAAGATCCTGCTGCGGCGTGGGCGAACTCCCTTTAACGGCATTAGGGATAGAAACGCAGCCGGAAAGTAGAACTGTAGACAGCATGAGTGCACTGACCGTGCCGGTTAAATATTTACGCATGACGATCTCCCTGTAAGAGTGATTTTTAGACCTTCAGACGAAAGATAAGTTGCCGTCTATTCACGACCGGGTAACTTTTTCCAGGTCACTTCATTTCGCAGATAAATCGGCTCCGCGTTTTCAACCTTTACCGTATGCCCCGATGCCAGTGCCATCGCCGCCAGCGGTAGCATATCCTCTGCGGCAGGCAAGGAAACCTCCGTTGTCTGAAGCGATAACTGACTCTGCCCGGATAATACCGGCCATGCCTGCCAGCCAGTACCAACGGTTGCCCACTCACCTTCCAGTAACGCCATGCGTGCCAATGCTGCTTCAGGAGTCAGCACTGCTTCACT
Source organism: [Pantoea] beijingensis (assembly GCF_022647505.1). Lineage (NCBI taxonomy): Bacteria > Pseudomonadati > Pseudomonadota > Gammaproteobacteria > Enterobacterales > Erwiniaceae > Erwinia > [Pantoea] beijingensis. The sequence goes on along the minus strand of NZ_CP071409.1, from coordinate 1,849,509 downwards.
GGCCTCACCGTGCCAATAGCCAAACTCATCACGTGAGTATTCTGCCCAGTAAACTTCGCCCATTCGCGCATCGATCGCAGCCAACACTCGCGTTGCGCCTGTCAGTCGCCAGGCCCCCTGCGCCATAGTTGCCAGAGTTGAAACACCAATTAGCGGCAGCCCAGCGCCCAGCGCCAGTCCCTGGGCAATGCCGATACCGATACGTAGGCCGGTAAAGCTACCAGGCCCACGACCGAATGCCAGAGCATCAAGCTGCTGTAGGTTAATATTATTCTGCGAAAGTAACTGCTGAACCATCGGCAGGATACGCTGCGTATGCTCGCGCGGACATAACTCGAAATAAGCATCAATGTTTTCATTTGATTGCAGCGCAACAGAACAGGCTTCTGTTGCAGTATCAATAGCTAAAATTCGCGTGGACATACAAGCCTCTGGCAGGTTAAAAATTTCGGCGGCATCTTAGCATAAGGTTTAGCAGATTACTCCGCCGGTTCCGATGTCAGGAACGCGACGGCTCGCTGTATATCGCGGGTGCGGGGCGTTGGTGGAAGACTGTTAAGGAAGACTTCGCCGTAAGGACGCATCACCAGTCGGTTGTCACAAATCACCAACACACCACGATCGTTCACATCCCGGATCAGACGGCCAACGCCCTGCTTAAGGGTGATGACCGCATCGGGAAGTTGCACATCATCAAAAGGTTCACCACCGCGGATTTTGCAATCCTCCATACGGGCTTTAAGCAGCGGATCTTCTGGTGAGGTGAAGGGTAATTTATCTATGATGACCAGTGATAACGCATCGCCCCGAACGTCAACGCCTTCCCAGAAGCTACTGGTTGCCACCAATAGCGCATTGCCAGCGGCAACAAACTGCTTCAGCAGTTGTCCTTTACTGGTTTCTCCCTGTAGCAATACCGGAAGCGTAAGCATTGTGCGAAATTGTGCAGCTAAATCACGCATCATCTGGTGCGAGGTACACAGAAAGAAACAGCGCCCATTATTCGCTTCAATTAGCGGTCGTAGCATCTGTGCCAACTGTCTTGCCCCGCCCGGTTGGTTGGGAGAAGGTAAATTTCGAGGTACGCATAGCAGCGCCTGGCTTGCGTAGTCAAACGGGCTGGAAAGAATCAGAGAATCCGCGGTATTAACACCTAAGCGCTCAACGAAGTGGGTCATCTGTTCATTAACCGAAAGCGTTGCTGAAGTAAAGATCCAGGCTGCGGGACGTTCGTCCATGACTTCACGAAAGCGTGCAGATACCGATAGCGGCGTAAGCGCAAGGGTAAAGTGACGAGAGTTACATTCATACCAGTAGCTGAAACCTGGCTGCGAAACATCTTTCAGCCGTTTCAGCCGATTACGATAAAGTGCCGCACGTTCAAACGCGGCATCAAGCAGTGCAGACCTCCCCAATGACATTTTAGCGACGTCATAGCAGAGTTCTAATGCATCATCCAGCAGCGTTAATGCACGCTGTATGGTGGTATCATTCAGCAACTCCCGCAAATTACCGCGAAAGCCGGGATCGCCTAATGCCAGCCGAAAGTCCTGAGCGCATTGCGCCAGACGATCCGCAGATTTTTGCAACTGCTGAGCATCACGCACCTCGGTACGATAGGCGATAGTAATATCCTTAGCTAAATCCAGTAACTGTCGACTGGAGAGCTGCTGACCAAAATACTGGCTGGCAATATCAGGCACCTGATGCGCTTCATCGAAGATCATCACATCAGCCTGAGGGATCAACTCGGCAAAACCGCTCTCTTTCACCACCATATCAGCAAGAAAAAGATGATGGTTAACCACCACGATATCTGCATCCATCGCGCGGCGACGCGCCTTAACCACGAAGCACTCTTTATACAGCGGGCAGTCACTGCCGAGGCAGTTATCATTAGTGCTGGTGACCAGCGGCCAGATCGTGCTGTCTTCGGCCACTCCCCCGCAGGTGCTAATGTCACCGTCAACGGTTTCATTTGACCACCCGCGCAGATGCACCAGATCGCTCATTGCCTGCACGGCCAGCTCCCCGCCCGCCATTGACTGCTGCTCCATACGCTCCAGACAAAGGTAGTTAGAGCGCCCCTTCAGCAAGGCCAGATTACCTTTAAATTGAAGCGCCCGCGCCACGGTGGGCAAATCGCGGCTGTAGAGTTGGTCCTGCAATGCTTTAGAGCCGGTAGAAACGATCACTTTCTTACCAGAACGTAACGCCGGTGCCAGATAAGCAAACGTTTTCCCGGTGCCCGTTCCTGCCTCAACAACCAGTTCGCTACGTTTTTCAATGGCGCTGGCCACAGCATTGGCCATTTGTCGCTGTGCTTCGCGGGGTTTAAATCCCGGTATTGACCGCGCCAGCGCGCCATCTTCTGCAAAATCGTCTGTCACACACCCTCTCTAACGAAGTAAAAAGCTGGCTCTGGCCAACCTTATCGCTGTTATGCCTACACGGTCTGTAATGTCGGCAAAGGCCGCGATAACATCACTGAGGTGTCCTGCAGGCCCGGCCACCCGAATACTGTAATTATGTCAGTATCCCGCCGCCTGCTCCACAATAGATGACAGTGGGATTCTTTCTATGCCAGGCTATTGGCTAATTTTATCGGAAATAAGGAACCATTGATGAGTATTGAACGTATCGATCCTGAGCATCGCATGTCGGAAGCTGTGATTCATAATCAGACGGTCTACTACACCAGCGTACCGGAAAACCTGGATGAAGATGCAGAAGCCCAGACGGCAAATGCACTGGCGGTCATCGATAGACTTTTAGCTCGCGTCGGTTCCGACAAAAGTCGTATCCTGGATGCCACCCTTTTTCTGGTAAATCTGGACGACTTTCCTGCCATGAACCGCGCGTGGGATGCCTGGGTTTCACCTGGCAATGCGCCAGTACGCTGCACCGTTCAGGCCAGGCTGATGAACCCTAAGTATAAAGTAGAAATTAAAATAATCGCCGCGCTATAACGCTCCCGGCGCGCTATTCGTCTTCATCTTCTTCGTCTTCGAAACGCGCTGATATAACTCCCCCCGTGTGCGTGGCGCGAATCTCTTGCGCCACTTGCGCAATGGCTTGGCCGCTGCTCATACCCTGAGACATTAAATCCTGAATCCGCTCCACGGCCTGTTGCTGCTGCTCATGGGATAATGCTGGTAAACCCGTAATCATGGGGAACTCCTTACGCTTAGAGGGTAATTATTTCATGCCAAACTAAGTGATGCCAGCAGCAGAAAAATATGCCAAGCTTGCATCTTTATGTTGTGATGGTCTGTTACGTGCCCATGCCTCCTGTTTACCATACCTTAGACTATACGCCAGCCGCGCTGCACAATCTGTTTGCACACGCGTCACATTTACCCTGGGCGATATTGCTCAGTTCAGGTTTTGCCGATCATGCGGATAACCGATTCGACATCATGGTAGCGGATCCTGTCACCACATTTGAAACGTATGGCGAAGTCACACGACAGCGTCTTGGTGACGTTGTCACTGAGTCAATCGCGGAGCCATTATCGCTGGTACAGGATGCGCTGAACGCCTTAAGTTTAACGGTGAAACCACATGAAGATTACCCTTTCCAGGGTGGTGCGTTAGGGCTATTTGGATATGATTTAGGGCGCCGCTATGAGGCGTTACCTGTTACCGCAGAGCATGATTTAACGACGCCTGATATGGCAGTCGGAATCTATGATTGGGCGCTAATTGCTGACCACCAGCGCCACACGCTGACCCTGATTACCCAAGGTTCAGCGGATATCAGGCTTACGTGGCTGGCAGCGTTACCGCGTCACAAAAACATAGCCCCTTTTCATCTGACCTCGCCATGGCAATCTAACATGACACAGGAGCAGTATGGCGAGAAGTTTGCTAAGATACAGGATTACCTACTGGCAGGCGACTGTTATCAGGTGAATCTTGCCCAGCGTTTTCGCGCGCGCTATCAGGGTGACGAATGGCAAGCATTTATGTTGTTGAATCAGCAGAATAAGGCACCATTTAGTGCGTTTATTCGCCTGGAAGAAAGCGTTATTCTCAGCCTCTCCCCTGAACGTTTCCTCAGCCTCAATCAGCGTGTTATTGAAACCCGCCCGATAAAAGGAACTCTGCCACGTCTGAATGATAGTGAGCAGGACCGGAAGCAAGCAGAAAAACTGGCCAACTCCCTAAAAGATCGTGCGGAAAACCTGATGATTGTCGATCTGCTACGCAATGATATTGGACGTGTTGCTCAACCAGGCAGCGTCAGCGTCCCGGAACTATTTGCTGTTGAAGCTTTTCCGGCAGTCCACCATCTTGTCAGCACTATTCATGCACGTCTTAATCATGACTTGCATGCCTGTGATCTCCTGCGCGCCTGCTTTCCCGGAGGTTCGATAACCGGTGCCCCTAAAGTCCGAGCCATGGAGATTATTGAAGAACTGGAGCCACAGCGCCGTAATGCATGGTGCGGCAGTATTGGCTATCTCAGCGTCTGCGGCCGGATGGATACCAGCATCGCTATCCGCACGCTGATTGCGGAAAATGGGGAGCTATTCTGTGCGGCGGGAGGAGGAATCGTTGCGGATAGTAATATGCAGGCGGAATACCAGGAAACCTTTGATAAGATAAACCGTATTCTGCCGTGTCTGGCAACGAAAACAGTATGAATAAAACGCCCATGACGCTGGATGATTTCCTGACGCGCTTTACGCTGCAGCCGCCTCAACCAATAACCCAATCTTTACCTACCCGACGCGCGGCGGTATTGGTGCCGATTGTTGCGCGCCAGGCGCCGGGTCTACTGCTAACTCGCCGCGCGGATTCGTTACGCACGCATGCTGGTCAGGTTGCGTTTCCCGGCGGTGTAATGGATCCAACCGATCATTCACTGATTTTTACCGCTCTGCGTGAAACCCAGGAGGAACTCGCCATTCCGCCTTCATGCGTAAGAGTGGTGGGAACCCTGCCGAATGTCACCAGCAGCACGGGTTTTCAGGTCACCCCGATAGTCGGCATTATCCCCGATAATCTGCGTTATCACGCCAATAAAGACGAAGTCGCGGCGGTATTTGAAATGCCGTTGCAAGAAGCTCTTCGGCCAGGACGTTACTCGCCACTGGATATTCACCGTGAGGGCATACAGCATCGCGTCTGGCTCTCCTGGTTCGAGGAGTATTTCATCTGGGGAATGACGGCAGGCATTATCCGGCAATTGTCTCAGCAGATATCAGGTGGCACTGCAATGCGCAATTAACCAACAATTATTGGTCAATTAACGCTTAATGCACTATTTTTCACTGGTATACTATCGTCAAGCGATCCAACTCACTTACTTATACTGGCATTTCATATATATTCTTCGTGGCAGAGAGCAGCATTACCCACTGTGACTTTCTTAGCGCCTCGCCTGTAGACCCTAATGGGTAGGCCCATATTAAAAAATTCAAGGAGCGTATAGCGTGATTAGCGTTTTCGACATGTTTAAGATCGGTATTGGACCGTCCAGTTCCCACACGGTTGGTCCGATGAAAGCCGGTAAACAGTTTGTCGATGATTTGGTAAGCAACGACTACCTTTCGTCTGTCACGCGTATTGCCGTAGATGTTTATGGTTCCCTGTCGCTGACGGGCAAAGGCCATCATACCGATATAGCCATTATTATGGGGTTGTCCGGTGCTTCGCCCGATAGCGTAGACATTGACAATATCCCTGCTTTTATCCGTGATGTTGAGCAACGCCAGCGCCTGCTATTAGCCAATGGCGAACACGAAGTCGATTTCCCTCGCGAAGGGGGAATGGTATTCCGCAGTGAAAATCTATCGCGCCATGAAAATGGTATGCGCATTCATGCCTTTGCTAACGATCGTCTGATTTACAGTAAAACTTACTATTCCATCGGCGGCGGTTTTATTGTTGATGAAGAGCATTTTGGTCAATCAACGCTGGACGAGGTTACCGTTCCTTATCCGTTCCACTCCGCGAGAGAAATGCTGACACACTGCCATGAAACCGGGCTATCGCTATCAGGGATGGTGATGAAAAACGAGCTGGCACTGCACAGCCGCCAGGAGATCGAGCACTACTTTGCCGATGTCTGGCAAGCCATGCGTGAGTGTATCGATCGCGGTCTAAATACCGAAGGTGTACTGCCGGGTCCCTTGCGAGTGCCGCGTCGGGCCGCGGCGTTGCGCCGTCTGTTAGTCTCTTCTGATAAACTCTCCAGCGATCCCATGAACGTCATTGACTGGGTCAATATGTTCGCGCTGGCGGTTAACGAAGAGAACGCCGCCGGTGGGCGCGTGGTAACCGCCCCAACCAACGGCGCCTGTGGCATTGTTCCAGCGGTGCTTGCCTACTACGATCATTTTATTGAATCTGTCAGTCCTGATATTTTCATTCGTTATTTTCTTGCCTGTGGTGCCATCGGCGTTTTGTATAAAATGAATGCCTCTATTTCAGGTGCGGAAGTCGGTTGTCAGGGAGAAGTGGGGGTTGCCTGTTCAATGGCTGCGGCCGGGTTAGCCGAGTTGCTGGGTGCCAGCCCGGAACAGGTCTGCGTAGCGGCAGAAATCGGCATGGAACACAATCTTGGTTTAACCTGCGATCCCGTTGCGGGCCAGGTTCAGGTGCCTTGCATTGAGCGCAATGCGATTGCTTCTGTGAAGGCAATTAATTCCGCACGTATGGCGCTGCGGCGGACCAGTCAGCCACGTGTTTCGCTGGATAAAGTCATCGAGACCATGTACGAAACAGGTAAAGACATGAACGCCAAATATCGTGAAACCTCACGAGGCGGTCTGGCGATCAAAGTACAATGTGACTAAATAGTGATTACATCCACTACCCGTCCTTTCAGTAAATAGATAAAGTAATGCTATGCGGCCTGTTCAGGCCGCTTTTGCGTTTCGGCTGTCAACCCAGTAAACAACATCTGAACTTTGCGATTCGGCAAACGAACGCAGCAGAGTGGTATAAATTTAGCGCTCTTTTTGCCGATAACAATGACTCGATATCTCATTTGCAGGTTCTTTAAGGGTGGTAATTGATGCAGGCGTCCCAACTGCTGGTTGGACAGTTTCGTCGAAAACGATTTCTTATCGCTTTATTCGTTGCCGTACTGGGACTTATCCTCATATTAACTTTTCGCTTTTTTGAAGAAAAACTGCGTATAGAGCAGCATTCGCGCAGTTTTGCCGATAACGCCATCCAGCGCTTTGACCGCATGTTTTCCCCCCTTGATGTCGCAGCAAATAACGCTCTGGGCCTCGTCGGTTTACGCTGTACAGACGTACGTGCCGCGCTGGTTGAGAAGCTGGCCGCTCTGCAAACGGTCCGTTCGTTATTACTTATCAACAACGATCAAATCTATTGTTCAAGTATCTATGGAGAGCGGGCTATTTCTTTCAGCAAGCGCTTTCCGGAACTGGCACTCAACAATCGGCGAATGACATTGAGCGTGGACAATTATCTGCTAAAGGGGTCCCCTATTCTGCTGTTCTGGACGCCTAAATCAGATGATTACTCCTCAGGTATCCTCCAGATCATCAATATCGAAATGATCGGTAATTATTTGCTGGAACCCGCATTACCTTGGGTTGAGCGCGCGGTACTCAACGTTGGAGGACGTAGCCTGGAGTATGGCAACCCGCTAATCGAAGCGGCCATTCCATCCGAAGATGAGGTAAGCTACCAAAAGGCATCTTTGCGTTATCCTTTTTCCGTCACACTCTTCGGGCCCTCACCTGGCAGGCTGGCGTTCGCGGCACTGCCTTCACAATTACCCCTTGCCCTGCTGCTAAGTCTATTATTGGCCTATATTGTCTGGCTGGCTACGGCCAACCGGATGAGTATTGCCTGGCAAATCAGTTATGGCCTTTCTGCTCAGGAGTTTATGGTTTATAGCCAGCCGCTGATCAATCCCCGTAACGGCCATTGCAATGGGATAGAGTTGCTGCTGCGCTGGTATAACCCACGTATGGGATGGATCCCCGCTGATGTGTTTATTCCAATGGCCGAACGGCAGGATCTTATTGCCTCGCTAACGCGCTTTGTGCTCAGCGAAGTGGTGAAACAGCTACCGGTACTGCCCTCCTCACCGAATTTTCATATCGCGATCAACGTTGCAGCCAGCCATTTTCGCGACGAAGATATCCTGGCAGACCTAAATAACTACTGGTGGCCAGCTAAACCCAGCCCGCAGTTGATGATTGAACTTACCGAACGGGATGCACTTCCTATTGTTGACCAGCAGGTAGTCGCAGCGCTGCATGCCCAAGGGGTCAAACTGGCGATTGATGACTTTGGCACCGGCCACAGCTCGCTGTCATATCTGAAGACCCTTAGCCCCGACGTATTAAAGATTGATAAAATTTTCACGGCAGCGATCGGTACCGATGCCATTAACGCAACCGTCACGGATATGGTGATTTCTCTGGCACAGCAACTTCATATCGGACTAGTTGCAGAAGGTGTTGAAAATATTGAACAAGTCAATTATCTGCGCGAACGCGGAGTGGATCTACTGCAGGGGTACTATTACGCACAACCGATGCCACTTGCTGATTTCCCCGGCTGGTTAAAACAGTACCAGGCTGAATTGGCCACATAAAAAACGGCGCCACCGGCGCCGTTTATCACGATCAGGCATTACGCTTCGTCTTCATCATCGGGGCGTTCCTTCGTCACTCTCACCAGATCAATACGATACTCCGTCGCTTCAATAATCTGGAAACGTAGCGGCAGAAGTTCGATTACCTCACCCGGCTGCGGCAGTTGCCCCTTTTGCGCAATCAACAAACCTGCGAGAGAGGCATGATCATCCTCCGCTTTGACCAGCTCCTGCGTATCCAGTAATTGCTGCAGTGAATGGAGATCGGTTCCGCCTTTCACCAGCCAGCCATCGCCATCCGCGATAATATCGGGGGTTTCATCCTCATCCGGGAACTCACCGGCAATCGCTTCCAGCACATCGAGAGGCGTAATCAATCCTTGTACAACGCCAAACTCACTGGTGACGACCACGAAGCTGCCTTTGGCCCGACGTAACACGCCCAGCAGATTAATCGGGTCAAGCGTATCAGGGACAATAATGGGTGGGTTTGATGAGGCAAACATCGCTACGTCAACACCATGATCCAATGCCACAAGGAGCTCTTTTGCCCGGACGACACCGACTATCTCATCCAGTTCGCCGCGGCATACTGGAAATAAGCTATGTGGGGTATCCAGCAATTGAATACGAATTTCATCAAGTGGGCGTTCGGTATCTACCCATGAAATATCCCCGCGCGGCGTCATGATACTCCGTACAGATCGCGAAGCCAGGGTCAATACGCCGTTGATCATATAGCGCTCTTCATCCTTAAATGCTTCGCGTGGAATCGCCTTAGCCACATCGGTTGTCTCGCTACCGGACGGCTGTGATGAACCACGGCGCCCGCCCATCAGACGTAAAATCGCCTCTGCGGTGCGTTCACGCATTGGCCGATGAGATTGGTGACGAAGAAAATTACGCCGTGCAACCTGGTTGAAAAATTCGATCAGAATTGAGAAACCGATGGCCGCATACAGATATCCCTTCGGAATATGGAAGCCAAAACCTTCCGCAACCAAACTCAAACCAATCATCAGCAGAAAACTGAGGCACAGTACGACCACTGTTGGGTGCGCGTTGACAAAATTGGTCAGCGGCTTTGAGGCAAGTAACATCACGCCCATCGCAATCACAACAGCCGTCATCATAATTGCCAGGTTATTGACCATTCCCACGGCGGTGATGACCGCATCGAGTGAGAATACGGCATCCAGCACCACTATCTGTATGACCACCGCCCAAAAGCTGGCGTAGCCTTTATTACCATCACTGTTGTGATCGTTATTTTCCAGCCGCTCATGCAATTCCATTGTTGCTTTAAACAACAAAAACAGGCCACCGCACAACAGAATAAGATCGCGTCCTGAGAAACCGAACTCTCCGATGGAAAACAATGGACGCGTTAACGTGACCATCCAGGAAATGAGTGAGAGTAGACCCAGACGCATCAACAGCGCCAGTGACAGACCGATTAAACGCGCTTTATCGCGCTGCTTAGGCGGCAATTTGTCAGCCAAAATAGCGATAAAGACCAGATTATCGATACCCAGTACGATCTCAAGAACGATAAGCGTCAGTAAACCGGCCCAAATCGAGGGGTCTAAGAGAAATTCCATTACAGACTCCGAAACCAGGAACAGGACAACGCGACGATCCGTTTAACGGACGTGCGAAGAGAACAGGAACAGGTAAGCAAAACCCGTGTGTTAAATAGTCTGGAAAAATAAGCCGGATGGCCCGGTGGCGTGGTTAAACAACGTCGGTGACAGTCCATAGGGAGGGCTGAGGCCCGTTACTCCTGTAGCAATAAAAGGATCTCTACTCTACCAGTTGAAGCATTGCCAACAAAATATTTTCTTACAAGCGTCGTTCGCCTTCACATTTTTGCGCCAGAAATGAGCAGAACGTAAAAACAGTAGGTTAAGCCTCTAAATTACCGAGCGGCGTCACATAATTTATTTTTTCACAGTCTAAAATAATTCGCGACGTAACAGCTTTATACTTTGGCACTGTAAATGCTCTTAACGGTTATCGTAAGTGTCTTAATTTAGGTCCATTGATTCTGGGCTCGTTAAGTTCAGATGAAATTGTTGGTGCATCAGTTAAATCCTACTGACGCCATCGTTATTGAAAACGGAGGTAGCAAGTGACTATTGCTATTGTAATCGGCACGCACGGTTGGGCAGCGGAACAGCTTCTGAAAACCGCCGAAATGCTATTAGGTGAGCAACAAAACGTGGGCTGGATTGATTTTGTCCCGGGTGAAAATGCGGAAACCATAATAGATAAATACAATGCGCGTCTCACTGATTTGGATACAAATCAGGGCGTACTATTTCTCGTTGATACTTGGGGTGGAAGCCCCTTTAACGCAGCAAGCCGTATTGTTGTTGATAAAGATAAATATGAAGTGATCGCCGGCGTCAATATTCCCATGTTGGTTGAAACCTTAATGGCCCGTGATGACAACCCATCCTTTGATGAATTGATAAAAATTGCGGTGGAAGCGGGACGTGAAGGCGTAAAAGCGCTGAAAGCAAAAGAACCTGAACCCGCTCCGGTCGCCGCGGCAAAACCCGCCGCAGCGGCGGCCCCCGTGAAACCGATGGGCCCGGAGGATCATATGAAGATTGGTCTGGCGCGCATTGATGACCGACTGATTCATGGTCAGGTCGCTACCCGTTGGACCAAGGAAACCAACGTTACCCGCATTATTGTCGTTAGTGACGAGGTTGCAGCCGATCATGTCCGGAAAACGCTGCTGACCCAGGTTGCACCTCCCGGTGTAACCGCTCATGTTGTCGATGTCGAAAAAATGATCCGTGTTTATAACAACCCGACATATGGCCAGGATAAGGTGATGCTGCTGTTTACAAATCCTACCGACGTCGAACGCGTTGTTGCCGGTGGCGTAAATATTAAATCGGTGAATATCGGGGGTATGGCATTTCGCCAGGGTAAAACCCAGGTAAATAATGCCGTCTCGGTTGATGAAAAAGATATTGATGCATTTAAGAAACTCAATGCACGCGGTATTGAATTAGAAGTAAGAAAGGTTTCAACCGATCAAAGACTAAAAATGATGGACCTGATTGCTAAGGTAAAACAGTAATAGAGAATGATTTTATTCATTGCCTGATGCGTCAGGTTTACACTCAGTAAGTAGAAATGTCAGAGGAGAAGTGCAATGGAGATTACCACTCTTCAACTTGTACTGATATTTATTGTCGCCTGTATTGCAGGTATGGGATCTATCCTTGATGAATTTCAGTTTCACCGCCCACTGGTGGCATGTACGTTAATTGGCTTTGTGTTGGGTGACGTGAAAACCGGTATCATTATCGGTGGTACGTTGGAAATGATCGCGCTTGGATGGATGAATATTGGGGCCGCGGTCGCACCCGATGCCGCACTGGCTTCGATCATTTCGACCATTCTGGTTATTGCTGGCGGGCAAAGTGTCGGAGCGGGCATTGCCCTGGCGATACCTCTTGCAGCTGCAGGTCAGGTTCTTACCATTATCGTTCGTACTATCACCGTCGCCTTCCAGCATGCAGCCGACAAAGCCGCAGAGAGAGGTAACCTTAGTGCAATTTCGTGGATTCATGTCTCTGCTCTGCTCCTTCAGGCAATGCGTATTGCAATCCCGGCCATTATTGTCGCGGTGTCTGTCGGTACACACGCCGTACAAGAACTGCTGAACTCAATTCCGGATGTGGTCACCAATGGTCTGAATATCGCAGGCGGTATGATCGTCGTCGTCGGTTATGCAATGGTGATTAACATGATGCGCGCGGGTTATCTGATGCCGTTTTTCTATCTCGGCTTTGTTACCGCAGCGTTTACCGACTTTAACCTTGTGGCGTTGGGCGTGATCGGCGTTGTCATGGCAGCGCTCTATATCCAGTTGAGTCCCAAATATAACCGTGTTGCCGGGGGTAGCCCTGCCGCTGCTGCGCATAACGATCTCGACAACGAATTAGATTAAGGAAAAGGTGAGAGAAATGGTTGATACCACGACAACACAGAAGAAACTCACAAAAAGCGACATTCGCGATGTGTTCCTGCGCTCAAACCTTTTTCAGGGCTCATGGAACTTTGAACGCATGCAGGCGTTGGGCTTCTGTTACTCCATGGTGCCGGTGATTCGTCGGCTCTATCCGGAAAATAACGACGACCGCAAGCAGGCAATTAAACGTCACCTGGAGTTTTTTAACACCCATCCTTACGTAGCCGCACCGGTCCTCGGGGTGACGATGGCGATGGAAGAGCAGCGTGCAAACGGTGCACCGATTGATGATGGTGCCATCAACGGTATCAAAGTCGGATTGATGGGACCGCTTGCAGGTGTTGGCGATCCCATCTTCTGGGGTACGGTCCGCCCGGTTTTTGCCGCGCTTGGCGCCGGTATTGCCATGAGCGGTAGTTTACTTGGCCCGGTATTATTTTTTGTACTGTTCAATCTGGTTCGTTTGCTCACACGCTACTACGGCGTGGCATATGGCTATAAAAAAGGCGTCGATATTGTTAATGATATGGGCGGTGGCTTCCTGCAAAAATTGACGGAGGGTGCCTCCATTCTGGGCTTATTTGTTATGGGGGCCTTGGTTAATAAGTGGACGCATGTGAATATTCCGTTAGTGGTCTCGCGTATTACCGATCAAACGGGTAAAACCAATATCACTACGGTACAAACAATTCTTGACCAATTAATGCCAGGATTAGTACCACTGTTACTTACATTCGGGTGTATGTGGTTATTACGGCGTAAAGTCAATGCGCTATGGATTATCATCGGTTTCTTCGCCATAGGTATTTTCGGCTACTGGATTGGTTTGCTGGGCTTGTAACTCTAACCATTGTTGTTTGGATTGACCGGGAGCATGGCTCCCGGTTTTCATTAGAGTCGATTCGCCAACGCTTATATAAAACGTTAACGAAACGACTTTCAGGGAGCGGCAGCATGTTTTTAACCGACTACGTCATTATCGCTTTTATTACTCTGCTCTTGCTTTATGCTATTTATGATGAATTCATCATGGAACTGCGCAAAGGCAAGACGCGTCTGAAAGTTCGCCTCCAGCGTCGTACAAAATTAGATAGCCTGATTTTTATCGGCTTAATCGCTATCCTTATTTATAATAATGTTTCATCACGAGGCCCACAGCTAACCACAACACTATTACTGGTTCTGGCATTTATTACCATTTATATTTTCTGGGTCCGTTTACCTAAAATAGTGTTTAAAGAATCGGGGTTCTTCTATGCAAACGTCTGGATTGACTATTCACGAATTAAAACGATGAACTTATCTGAAGATGGCGTGTTGGTCATTCAACTGGAGCAGAGACGTCTGCTTATACACGTCAGACATATCGACGATTTAGACGCTATTTATAACGTGATGCTGTAGCCGCCCTATTATGCTGCAGGGTGAGCCTTTAGCTCATCCTGCAGACGCACGGAATCAAGCGACTCCGCCTGCAACCCTAAAGATTAGCGCTCTGGCTCGTTTTCCGCTCGCTGCCATAGAGTCAGAACAAAATCCGTTTCACAAGTAAACGCCGTCTCTGTCGCCAATTGCTGCCACACCTCGGAACGAGCCCGCCAGGCGAAAGGTGTCATCTGCAATAATGCACATGCCTCATCCCCTTTCAACGTCATGGTGTAGCCCAGTGGATGCTGTGAGATTCGACTGAAGCCCGGCATATGCTCGTCTTTGTCAGCGTGCAGGATGGTCTGCTGATAAATTAGCGCTTTGAATTGCACCAGATGCTGCGGTCCCGGTGTAACCGTGAGCAGATATCCTCCCGGTTTTATCACCCTGAATAGTTCCTCGGCTTTGCACGGTGCATAAATTCTTAATACCCCATCAAAGCTGGCATCCGCAAACGGTAATCGGTGACTGGATGCCACGCAGAAGTCAATATTGGTATAGCGTCTGGCCGCATAGCGGATCGCGACTTTCGCAACATCAAGTCCAACGATGCTACTCACCGCCCTTTTCCCCAATTTCTCACTAACGGCCTGAGTGTAATACCCTTCTCCGCAGCCAATATCCAGCAAAGCGACCTCGTCCGCTGGCAGCACTTCGTCCAGCATGGCCGCAACGCGTTGTTGCAGCGGCTGGTAATGCCCTGCATCGAGAAACTGACGACGTGCCTGCATCATTTCTACACTGTCACCAGGCTGCTTTGAGCGTTTGTGCTGCACCGGCAGCAGGTTTACATAACCTTCTTTCGCCCGATCAAATTGATGTTGGTTGCTGCAACACCAACTGGCGTGCTGAAGCACCAGCGGCTGCTGACAAAGTGGACAGAGGTATAGCATGCAAGCTCTCCGGAAAAAAACAGGGCGGCAGTGTACACCGTTTTAGCAACAATCTCGCCACCAAATCTTATCCTGTGCACGGTGCGCAGCCGTCAGATTTACCGGGAGGAAAAAGAAAAAGCCCCATCATAAATGATGAGGCTTTATCTATTGAGATTCAGCGGCGAAATGCATCAGGCACTACGCTATGGCTGGGGTCAAAATCAGATGGCAGTTACGTTAACTGCTGCTGGGCCTTTTTGGCCATCCTGAATTTCGAACTCAACGTTCTGGCCTTCGGCCAACGTTTTGAAGCCGTTACCCTGAATGGCAGAGAAATGTACGAATACATCTTTGCTGCCGTCGGCTGGAGTAATGAAACCAAAACCTTTAGACTCGTTGAACCACTTAACCTGACCTTTAATCTTTGCCATTTTGCAAATTCCTTAGAGTGATTTATTCGCCCGTAGGCTTACTTACAGAGAAACCAGAGACATTACTGAATGAGGCACTAATTAAGGTTCGGCAAGGAAGCGGTATTCAACGTCAACGTCTTTACTCAGAACTTCTTTACTGAAGATGCCACACATAAACAGAACTGTACCTCGTTTTACCCAGAAAGGGTTATCACATATCCGTAAATTAATGGCAAGCCATTTTTAAACAGTGATCGACACGTCGCACATAATTGAATGCGACAACCACACTGTTTGCACAAATATGCATAACCTCTACACAAAAGCACACAATTCAAATGGGCGAACCCCTCTCCAGCATGCCTGTAACCTTAGGATTACTTTAGCCTGAACATGCAGCTCAGTCTATTGTGTTTTCAGGCTAACGCCTTACTTTATCGCAAGCGTATTGCACAAATATGGCAAGCTAATGCCAAATTCCACTAGCACAGTGAAGAAGAAATGTTGTTAAACCTGATGCAAGGAAAATTGTACAATTCAGCTTCTTGTCGTACAGCTTAATAATTAAATTGCACCAAAATCAGGAGACTATATTTCAGTCCGCCCCAATTAAATGCAAATATGTTTGTTATAAGTTAATTCACGCTATCTCTATCGGTGATAAACAAATAACGCGAAGAAATGTCTCTCTGGCTTTAACTTTACCGTTTAGGATTATCCCTGGTAAATATTATTGAGCAGCATCCGCTCCCCTATTCGCCAGGCATTGAATCGGCGCTCATCCAGTCCCGCGGCACGCATTGCCCGCGATAATTCTTGCGGTGGTGCATCCAACGACTCATCGGCCAACTCGAAAACGCCCCAATGGATAGGTATAGACAACGGAGAGCCAAGGGCGCGATGTAACGACACGGCCTGCTCCGGATCCATATGCTGCCCCTGCATGAACCATTTTGGTGCATAAGCGCCAACAGGTAACGCCGCGAGGTTAAATGGCCCCAGACGCTGATGGATATCCAGCAGATTTTCACTGTACCCGCTGTCTCCGGTGAACCAGAAGCGCAGTTTTTCCGAGCAAATCGTCCAGCCACACCATAAAGAGCGGTTGCGATCTTTTAATGATCGCATGCTCCAGTGGCGGGCGGGCACCGCATGTATCGTCACGCTATCGCTCTGATAAGATTCCCACCAATCCAATTGCTTGACATGGCGCGCGCCTAGCCGGTGAAACCACGACTGCAATCCCAAAGGCACAATAAACAGCACATCGGGAAAGCGCTGCAGAATTTTTTTAATCGTTGGCTTATCAAGGTGATCATAGTGATTGTGGGAAACCAGAACGATATCTAACGCAGGGAGCGCATCAATCGCTAACGGAGCAGGTGTTTTACGTTTTGGACCATAGAAGCGTAGCGGGGATGCCCGTTTAGAAAGAGCGGGATCGATGAGCATATAACGATTACTGATACGCAGCATCAGACAAGCGTGCCCCAGCCACCAAACCGCATCATCATGGCCGGAAACATCAGCGGGCTGCCACCATTGAGAAATAAAACCGTCATAGCCGGCCATTGGTGGATGCGGCAACCCCTGCGCCTTACGTTCTTTACGCCAGCGTTGTAAATCACCCTGCTGCCGCAGGTCAGCCTCCGGATTACGAAAACCTTCCGGCGTATGGTGTAATTTCGTAGGATCGTACCACTGATTTTTCCATGCCACCGCTCACTCTCCTCCGCAAGATACAACCTGCATAATTCAATTTACTGTCAGGAATGGCGACGCCGCGCATCGCCGCAAGGGTAACTCAGGTAAGTTTGCCAAAAGGTAGACAAGACAGCGTGAAGCCGACCGATTTTACTCCCGATTAACGCTCTGGGATGAGCCGCGTAAAATCCTTGCTTTCTTCATCATCGTCACGCTTTTTACTTTGATCGCTCCCTACCATACGCTCCGTTAAACGACGCAGCATTGCATTTTGTTTTTTCTGCTCATCCAGCAGCGCCTCTAAAAGACGAATCTGTTCGGTTGCCCGAACGCTGGCTCGGTTGACAAAGAACCACGCGATCAACCCAATAACGATCAGAGCAACAATCAATACCATCGGCGCAAAACCCATCGCGCCATTCGCTATCTCATTCATACGTGCCTCAATATTGCCGTGCTTTCACACGTCGGAACCAGGTGCCCAACATAACGCTGTCGATTTTACCTGCTATAACCTGAAATGATAGCCAGCCTCAAAAATTCCTTTAGCTGGCGCCCTCTTTCAGCTTCCTCCGATCGATTCAGGAAGAAACAGCAGGCATCCTGCTATGACAAACACTGGCGGCAAAGCGTGGAATGCTGTCAAATTTCAACAAGGAGACGAAATGAGATTCGCTATTCGTATCATCATGGTGCTGGCCATTATTTGGCTGGCAATGCTGTTAACCGGCTATGGCGTATTAATCGGCAGCAATAAAAACGTGGCTGGGATGGGGTTGCAATGCCAGTATTTAACCGCGCGTGGTATGGTCACCGCACAATACCTGCATACCGATAGCGGTATCGTTGGCGTGACGGACTGCCCGATCCTGAAGAAGAGTACGGAAGTGGTCGATAATTAATTATGAAGCAGCCGATTGGCAGCGGCTGCCTCTTCTCCCCGCTTATATTCCCATGTTGTTGTTGGCATCATGATAAACGGCGCAACAGGCAATATTCGCCTACCCGACAGTATCAAAAGGGATAGTCGTGGTAACCCATTTGCGAAGAAAGCGCTTTTGCCGCACGGTGTAGCATCGCGACGTAATCCTTTTTGCTCTCTTCTGAGAAGCGGATAGTAGGGAAAGAGATGCTTAATCCGGCAATCACAACGCCGAAACGATCAAATACCGGCACGGCTATACAACGTAATCCCTCTTCCTGCTCTTCGTTATCTTCACCAAAGCCCTGCTTTTTAACCAACGCTAAAACCAGCATCAGCTCATCTTCACTACCAACCGTGCGAGAAGTGCTTCTTTTAAATTCCACGTCCTGTAAAATTTCATGCGTTTCTGCGCTGTCTCGCCATGCCAGCAGCACTTTACCAATCGCTGTGCTGTGTAATGGATTGCGGCGGCCAATACGCGAATACATGCGTAAATTATACATGGAGTCAATCTTGTGGATATAAACAATACTACCTTCTTCCAGCGCGCCAAGATGGATGGTTTCCCGGGTTAGGCGTGACAGCTCACGCATATGAATATCCGCACTACGAATTAAATCCACATTTTGTAACGCCTTAGCACCCAACTCAAACAACTTTAGCGTCAGCGCATACTTCTCTGACTCGCCTTCCTGTGAAACATAACCCAGTGACTTCATGGTCTGCAGAAATCGATAAACGGTACTTTTGGACATCATTACGCGCTGCGAAAGCTCAGTAATACCATTTTCACGCTCTTCGCCCAGCGCCTGTAAGATACCAAAGACTTTAAGCACGGAAGAGACGGAATCCGGCTGTTTATCCAGATCTGCATTAGCCATGAGGATTAACCTTTCTAAAATTGTTTTACAAAAAATGGAACACTATTTCTAGTATACGATTTCATCAATAAAGTCTGCAATGAAATCAGTTGAATTGTATCGATACACTCAAAGCGTGCTTTCCCGGCTAAAGACGGTGCATTATGATAAAAAAATCATTAGCATGATGATATTCACTCTATTGACTTCCCCAATTATGCCGCAAATTCCTCAGATGGATGGTTTACCTGTTCCCCAACGTTATGGCGCGATCATCGCTATCGCAATAGGCATTACTGTTGCCGTACTGGATGGCGCTATCGCCAATGTTGCGCTGCCGACAATCGCACGCGATCTCAATGCCAGCCCGGCTGAATCCATTTGGATCGTTAATGCCTATCAGTTGGCTATTATCATTTCATTGCTTTCGCTCTCTTTTTTGGGCGATATCATTGGTTATCGTCGAATTTATCAGGCAGGGTTGGTGCTTTTCAGTTGTACGTCTCTTTTTTGCGCGCTCTCAAACTCACTTGAAATGCTCACCTTTGCGCGCGTGTTGCAGGGTTTTGGCGGGGCGGCGTTGATGAGCGTAAATACCGCACTCATCCGCATTATTTATCCACAGCGGCTACTTGGGCGAGGAATGGGGATTAATTCATTGATTGTCGCAGTGTCAACGGCTGCAGGCCCAACGGTCGCTGCCGCCGTGCTGTCAATAGCTTCATGGCAATGGCTATTCTTTATCAATATTCCCGTCGGTGTAATAGCACTGTGGCTGGCATTACGCTTCCTGCCGGATAATTCTCAAAAATCGCAGGGTCAGCGATTTGATATTCCTGGCGCGATAATGAATGCACTTACTTTTGGTTTACTGTTGTCGGCACTGAGTGGTTTTGCCCAAGGCCAGCGCGGAGAAATTATTGCAGCGGAGATTGTAGCCTTACTCATCATTGGAACATTATTTATCCGTCGGCAGCTAAAACTGCCCTTTCCGTTGCTTCCTGTAGACCTGCTGCGCCTTCCCGTTTTTTCATTGTCTATCGGCACATCGGTTTGTTCTTTCTGCGCACAAATGCTAGCCATGGTTTCCTTACCTTTCTTTCTACAAAGTGTATTAGGCCGTAGCGAGGTGGCAACCGGGCTTTTATTAACGCCCTGGCCTCTGGCAACCATGGTGATGGCGCCGATCGCGGGACGATTGATCGAGCGCTACCATGCTGGCTTACTGGGCGGGATAGGCCTGGCGGTGTTTGCCATAGGATTATTCGCGCTAGCGCTGTTGCCCACATCGCCGAGTGATGTGGATATCATTTGGCGTATGATACTGTGCGGCGCTGGTTTTGGTCTGTTTCAATCCCCCAATAACCACACGATAATATCTTCCGCCCCCCGACACCGTAGCGGTGGTGCCAGTGGTATGCTCGGCACGGCGCGTTTACTCGGACAAAGCAGTGGAGCCGCACTCGTCGCGCTAATGTTTAACCTATCCGGCAGCCACGGTACACACGCGTCACTGATTCTGGCCGGATGTTTTTCCACTCTGGCAGCCGTTGTTAGCTCTATGCGTCTTATGCAACCCACGGTAGTCCGCTCCTGACCACATAAAAAAAGCGACGCTATCGCGTCGCTTTTCACGTCGTTATCTCTCACACCATTCGGCTAAATATGCGGGTGGGATACACCACGGTTACTTCAGATACTGTCCGCTGCGGAGAGCTTCAATACGCTTATCCAGGGTTGGATGCGACATAAACAACTCGCTCAGCGATTTAGATTTACCATTGATGCAAAATGCCATCATGCTGCTGGCCTCTTGCGGCTCATAGCTGGTTTTTAATCGCTGCAACGCCGCAATCATTTTTTCACGTCCCACCAGTTTCGCCGAACCGGCGTCGGCATAAAACTCGCGATGGCGCGAGAACCACATGGTAATGATGCTGGCCAGGATACCAAAAACTAATTCAAGTACCATGGACAGAACAAAGTAGACCATCGGATTACCATTGCTGCTTTCACCTTCCTCACGATCACCCGACAGAAAACCAGCGGCAACTTGCGCAATAATGCGTGAAATAAAAATCACGAAGGTGTTCACAACGCCCTGGATTAAGGTCATGGTCACCATATCACCATTTGCGATATGGCTAATTTCATGGGCCAGTACAGCTTCAGCCTCATCACGGCTCATGTTCTGCAACAAACCCGTTGAAACCGCAACCAGCGAAGCATCACGGCGTGCACCCGTTGCAAACGCGTTAATATCAGGTGCGTGATAAATCGCCACCTGTGGCATCGCAATACTTGCCTGCTGTGCCTGGCGACTGATCGTTTCCAGTAGCCAGCGTTCCGTCTCATTACGCGGCTGTTCAATCACTTCACCGCCCACGGAGCGCAACGCCATCCACTTTGACATCAGCAGTGAAACAAACGCACCGCCAAAGCCAAACAGGCCTGCCATAATCATCAGGCCTTGCACGCTGCTTGACTGGATCCCTGTCAGACTGAGGATCAGCCCAAAGACCAACATGACACCCAAGTTGGTTAGCAGGAAAAGCGCAATACGCATCATAAAATTTAATCTTCCTCGGTTAATTGAGTACAGCTATACGGATATATATCCTATGGGCTGGCGGCAACAATTCAAGCGACCTTAACGTTTAAGTGTTTAAAAAGACATAACTTTACATTTTGTCGCACTTTCCACACTGATAATGGTTACGCTTAGAAAGTAACAGAATCGTGTGAATAATTACGCCACATCGGGTAATAAAAAAGGCACTGCGATAACAGTGCCTTTTCAGGAAGGAAATGGCTTATTTCGTCACGGTATTACCCGAAGACACTGATTTTTCCAGTTGAGCCAGATCGTTTGCGATTTTCACTGTCTCATCCAGATAGGGATCGGGTTCTTTATAATCCTTCGGTAAATCATCAAGATTCGCCAGTGGTTTTTTACCTTCCAGCTTGTAGCGGGCGTTGATGCGTTCTAAACGCAGTGCATCCTCTTCATGGTTCTCTTTATCACGCTGAGCGAAATTGAGTGAAACCATATTACGTTTCGCTTTCAGGGCATTAAACCGCGCAATGTCTTTGATGATGTACTGGAACTCCGGATCTTTCGCAATGCGATCGTTGTGATCTTTCAGCAATTGCGCTTCCAGCGGCTTCAGATCGCCGGTCTTAACATAGGTCGCCGCATTAATGCTATCCCACGGCAGCGCGTTATCTTCAAATTTTTCGCCAGTTTCCACCGCTTCAACTCCGGTCGGCATCAACAATTCAGGCGTAACACCTTTGCGCTGTGTACTGCCACCGTTGATACGATAGAATTTCTGAATGGTGTATTGAACCGAGCCCAGTGCAGGCCATTCAGGACGCAACATTTGATCGTAGATACGGTTCAGCGAACGATACTGCTGCACGGTCCCTTTACCAAAGGTTGGCTCACCCACAATCAGGGCACGACCATAGTCTTGCATTGCCGCCGCAAAGATTTCAGACGCAGAGGCGCTAAAGCGATCCACTAAAACAACCAGCGGCCCTTTATAGTAAACAATGCCATCGTTATCACTGTCTTCACGTACTTTTCCGTTATTGTCACGAACCTGCACCACCGGGCCGCTCGGAATAAACAGGCCAGAAAGCGATACCGCTTCCGTTAAAGCGCCGCCGCCATTAGTCCGCAAATCAATAACGATGCTGTCAACGTTTTGCTTCTGCAGTTTTTGTAGCTGAACCTTAACATCGTCAGTCAACCCAACGTAAAAACCGGGAATATCCAGTACGCCAACCTTCTGCTTGCCGACGTTTTTCACCGACATTTTGACTGCGCGATCTTCCAGACGGATTTTTTCACGGGTTAACGTGACTACACGTGTTTTGGTGCCTTTACCCGCAGGTAAAACTTCCAACCTTACCCGGCTGCCCTTCGGCCCTTTTATCTGCGCAACAACATCATCAAGGCGCCAGCCAATGACATCAACCATCGGTTTATTCGGCTGCCCTACACCTACAATGCGATCGCCCACGGTAATTGCTTTACTCTTCGCTGCCGGCCCGCCAGCCACCATTGAATTGATAACGGTGTAGTCATCATCCATCTGTAATACCGCGCCGATTCCCTCCAGAGAGAGACTCATTTCAGTATTGAACTGTTCGGTATTGCGTGGAGAAAGATAGTTAGTGTGCGGATCAATTTCATGCGCGAACGCATTCATCGCAAGTTGGAAAACGTCTTCACTGTTGCTCTGCGCCAGACGGCGGATAGCAAATTGATAACGTTTTGTTAGAATCTCGCGGATCTCTTTCTCATCTTTGCCGGTGAGTTTAAGGCTTAATTCATCATATTTAACTTTAGCATCCCAGAGCCCATTCAACTCTGCCACGCTTTTTGGCCACGGCGCTTTCGCGCGCTCGATATCAATCGTATCGTTGCCGGTAAAATTCATCGGTTTACTGAGTACAGAGAGCGCATACTGGTAGCGCTCAAATCGGCGTTTTTGCGCCAGGTTGTACAAGTCATAAAAAACCGGTAGCTGCCCCGTTTTAAACTCGTCACCCAGCGTCGTTTTCTTATCGGAGAATTGCGCCACATCTGAAGCCAACAGTACGTTATGGCTGTAATCCAGCATATTCAGATAGCGATCGAAAATTTTGGCTGAGAAGTCTTGATCAAGCTTAAACTGGCGATAGTGCGAACGGGTGAAGCGGGAGGTAACACGCTCGCTAACCGTGGCATGTTGCGGCTCCTGACTCAGTTGGGGTATCTGGTTCGCACGCGTGATATTTTCTGCGGCAAATACATTGCCTGCCATCAGCAGGCCCGCAATCATTGTCATTTTAAACGTTTTGTTCATGCCCTGGTTGGCCTCCGTTTCAGAACTGCAAATGTTCTGCGCGCACAATCATAGCCATGCCGGAAGCGAGCTGCACCCGAACGCCATCCTTTGATATTTCAAGAATGGTCGCGTCCATCGCGCTTTTACCTGCTTTGACTTTAATATTCTGGCCCACTTGTAATGCAGCAGTATCGGTAACGGGCTGCGCCAGAGGTTGATGCTCCACCGGAGCAGCTGCACGATCCTGAGTAGGACGCGGCGCCTTTGGACGCGGTTTACGCGGCTGTTCGCCTTCAGCGGCTGCAGCGGGCTTGCGCACGGCAGGCTTACGTGGGCGACGCGGCGTTGTTTCTTCACCGGCTTCACGCTTTTTCGCCTGCTGTTGTTCGCGTTGAGCCTGTACACGAGCTTTAGCTTCTTCCAATTGCTTGCGCGCGTGATCAACATGCTGTTGCTCAAGCTCACCGCAGGCATTGCCATCCAGGTCTACACGCGACGCGCCAACCTTGATGCCATACAAATAACGCCAACTGGATGTATAAAGACGAAGCGCAGAGCGGAGCTGAGTTTTACTCAGGCTCATTTCGCCCTGCACACGGTCAACAAGATCCTGAAAGATACCGATTTTGAGCGGACGTGCTTCGCCTTCGGCGCTAAAGCAGTTTGGAAAACGCTCTGCCAAAAAGGCGATGACTTCTTTACTGCTATTCAACTTAGGTTGATTTTCCATGAAATTTCCTGATTACAACGGGTTTGCCAACCAGCGCAGGCATGAACAGGCGACATTATAATGAGCCCATCGGCAATTGCTACGTGATCCAGCGCTTTAGGTGCGTTTCATGTGAATAAATTTTTCCACATCGCTACCGGAAAGGGCCTGACAAAGCCCGTCGCAAAGGGTTTTCAGGCCCATTTCATCATCCTGATCGAAGCGATTAAAAACCGTGCTGTCGATATCAAGAACGCCAATAACTTCGCCATTGACCATCAGCGGCAGCACAATTTCAGCATTGCTGGCAGCATCACAGGCGATATGCCCCGGAAAAGCATGAACATCATCCACGCGTTGTACGCTTTTTTCCGCCACGGCCGTGCCGCATACGCCTTTCCCTACAGGAATTCTCACGCAGGCGATTTTGCCCTGAAATGGGCCAAGCACCAGAGTGTTAGCTTCAGTAAGCAAGTAAAATCCCGCCCAGTTAATACCCTCAAGACGTTCATATAAAAGCGCGCTACAATTGCTCATTATTG
Source organism: [Pantoea] beijingensis (assembly GCF_022647505.1). Taxonomy (NCBI): domain Bacteria; kingdom Pseudomonadati; phylum Pseudomonadota; class Gammaproteobacteria; order Enterobacterales; family Erwiniaceae; genus Erwinia; species [Pantoea] beijingensis. Next base: position 1,824,631 of record NZ_CP071409.1, on the reverse strand, counting down.
CGAGAAAACTGGTTTCGCCGGTAAGCAAAGCGCGCAAATCACGGTCTAAATCCGTATAAAACTCTTGTTTGTTCATTCATTAACCATTGTGAATACAATTGAATGGTGTCCTGCCGTTGCACCATCCGTTAAAATAAGCATTAATTGTCCAGGCAGACAAGGTGAATCATACTGTTAGATAAGATAACCTTTTAGTCGTAAAACAGACTGTAACATTAACATTAACATTAACATTAACATTTACCTTCAATCTTCACCGTCGTGACAGCGTATCCTGAACGGATAACGCTTTCTGCTTATTACCTGTACTAAATGGGCATTGCAGCATCATAATAATATGAAAATACATTCCATCAGCCATGCCCTGCCCCGTGAACGTTATCAGCGTTGTCCACAATGCGATACCCTTTTTTCCTTACCGGATGTGAAATCCTGCCAGTCAGCACATTGCCCACGCTGCCATGCCAGAATTCCTGGTGGCCGGGACTGGTCGATGGCGCGCCTGGTAACAATGGCTGCCACGATGATACTGTTGATGCCATTCGCCTTTGGCCAATCGTTGGTCGATATTCGCCTTCTTGGCGCCAATATTAACGCCAGCCTGCTGGGTGGCATTATACAAATGGCGCAACAGGGTGATGTATTAACGGCTTCGATGGTAGCGTTCTGCACCGTTGGCGCCCCCATCACGCTGGTGCTTGCCATTATCTATCTGTTCTTTGGTCAGCGGCTGGGTATGAATTTGCGCCCGGTACTGTTAATGCTGGATCGACTGAAAGAGTGGGTAATGTTGGATATCTACCTGATCGGTATCATCGTTGCTGCCATTAAGGTACAGGACTATGCAGATCTTGAGTTAGGTGTGGGTTTGAGCGCCTTTATTGCCCTGACGTTGCTCAGTTTACTTACGCTTATTCATCTCAACGTTGAGCAACTCTGGCAGCGCTTCTACCCACAGCCGGAAAGCCACATCAACATTGATACGTCGAAGTTACAGGTTTGCCTGAGCTGTCATTCTACCGGCACACCGGATAGATATGGGCGCTGCCCACGATGCCACACGCCGCTGTATTTTCGCCGCCATCAAAGTCTGCAAAAGTCCTGGGCGGCCTTAATTGCGTCCGTAGTACTGCTGCTGCCTGCTAATCTGATGCCAATATCTATCATTTATCTTAACGGTTCGCGGCAGGAAGATACTATCTTCTCCGGCACACTGTCACTGGCTTCGGATAATATCCCCATCGCAGCTGTCGTGTTTATTGCCAGTATCCTTGTTCCCTTCACAAAAGTGATTGTGCTGCTCACGCTGCTGTTAAGCATTCATTTTAAATGTGAACACGGTCTGAAAACACGCATGCGTTTGCTACGCCTGGTACGCTGGGTTGGACGCTGGTCAATGCTGGATTTGTTTGTTATTTCACTTACCATGTCGCTGGTCAATCGCGATCAGCTTCTGGCTTTTACCATGGGACCGGCAGCCTTCTTCTTTGGCTCAGCGGTTATTCTCACTATCCTTGCCGTTGAGTGGCTGGATAGCCGATTACTTTGGGATGCACATGCAACAGGAAACGCCGACTACACCGACTAAAGCTCGGGTGCGTAATAAACGCAGAATATCGCCCTTTTGGCTGCTACCGTTTATTGCGCTGCTGATTGCAGGCTGGCTGCTCTGGACGAATTATCAGGAGCGCGGTACCACGATTACCATTGATTTCGTTTCAGCTGACGGTATTGTTCCGGGCAGAACACCAATTCGCTATCAAGGCGTTGAGGTTGGTCTGGTTCAGGGGATCAGCATGACGGACGATCTTCGTACGATTAAGATCAAAGCCAGCATCAAGAGCGATATGAAAGATGCGCTACGTGATAATACCCAGTTCTGGCTGGTTACCCCGAAAGCCTCGCTGGCGGGCGTTTCCGGGCTTGATGCGCTCGTTGGCGGTAATTACATTGGCATGATGCCGGGTCAGGGTCAGCCGCGAGAAAACTTTGTCGCGCTGGACACCCAACCGAAATACCGCGTTAACACTGGTGAGATGCTCATTCATCTTCATACAGCCGATCTCGGCTCACTCAACACGGGTTCCGTCGTCTATTACCGCAAAATCCCGGTAGGCCGCGTTTATGATTACAGCATTAACGCCGGAAATCAGGGCGTCACGGTAGATATTCTCATCGAACGTCGCTTTACCAATCTTGTTAAAAAAGAGAGTCGCTTCTGGAATGTCTCCGGCGTGAAAGCCGACGTCGGTCTGGGCGGAGCGAAAGTCCAGCTTGAAAGCCTGGCGGCACTGGTCAACGGCGCCGTGGCGTTTGATTCGCCTGATGGCTCTGAACAGGCAAAATCCGATCAAAATTACGAGCTCTATCCTGATTTAGCCCATAGCCAGCGCGGGGTAAGCATTACTCTTGACCTGCCAGATGGAAAAAATCTTAAAGCGAACAGTACACCATTAATGTATCAGGGGCTTGAGGTAGGCACCCTCACCGCGCTGACATTACAGCCTGGCGGTAAGGTCAAAGGCGAGATGACGGTCGATCCTTCGGTCGTGGGATTGATGCGTACCGGTACGCGTATTGAGATGCGCAGCCCAAAAATCAGCCTGAAGGATACCAGTCTGAGCAGTTTGCTGACCGGCAACACGTTGGAGCTGGTACCTGGTGAAGGCGAGCACCAAAGCCACTTTACGGTACTCGCCAGTAGTGAATCGATGTTGCAACAGCCGGATGTATTAACGGTGAGGCTCACCGCCCCCGAAAGTTATGGTATTGATGCTGACCAACCGATCATGCTGCACGGTATGAAGATTGGACAGGTTATCAAACGTCAGTTAGATGAAAAAGGCGTCAGCTTCGAGGTTGCTATCGCTCCCGAATACCGCCGGTTGGTGCATGGCGACAGTAAATTCATCATGAATAGCCGTCTGGATGTTAAATTCGGACTCGACGGCATGCAGGTTTTAGGTGCCAGCGCCAGTGAATGGGTAGAAGGCGGAATTCGTCTGGAACCCGGTGCTAAAGGTGAGCGTAAAGAGAGCTATCCTCTATACGCCGATGCGGAGAAAGCCCGTGAAGGCATTATCAGCGATCGGCCACCAACAACACTAATGCTGACCGCGAACAGCCTGCCGGATATCCAGGCCGGCTCCGTGGTGCTGTATCGTAAATTTCAGGTTGGTGAAATTGTTGATGTCACACCTAAGGCTAATGCCTTTGACGTTTCTGTACATATCAAACCTGAATATCGCAAGCTGCTGACGCCGAATAGCGTTTTTTGGGCCGAAGGTGGCGCGCGCGTACAACTCAACGGCAGCGGTCTGACGGTTCAGGCTTCGCCGCTTAACCGCGCTCTGAAAGGGGCAATCAGCTTCGATAACATGAGCGGTGCCAGCGCGGGTCTTAATGACGACCAGAAACGGGTGCTCTATGCTTCCGAAACTGCCGCCCGCGCGGTGGGTAGCCAGATTTCACTACAAACCTTTGATGCCAGCAAACTCGCCGCAGGTATGCCGATCCGCTATCTCGGCATTAATATTGGGCAGGTAGAGTCACTGGCACTGAATCCCGATAAAAATCAGGTCATCGCGAAGGCGGTTCTTTATCCGGAATATGTTGATGATTTTGCCCGCTGGGGAAGTCGTTTTTCCGTCGTTTCCCCAGAGATATCCGCCACCGGAGTTAACCATCTGGAAACGTTACTGCAGCCTTATATTAATGTCGATCCCGGCAAGGGACGCGCAGCACGTAGCTTTGAACTCCAGGAGTCGACCATTACGGATGCGCGCTATCTTGATGGCCTAAGTGTTGTCGTGGATACGCCGGAAGGAGGTTCGCTTTCCATAGGCACTCCGGTGCTGTTTCGTGGTATAGAGGTCGGCACCGTTACCGGAACATCGCTCGGCAGTATGGCGGACCGGGTACAGGTGACGTTGCGTATCAGCAAAAAATATCAGCATCTGGTGCGTAATAATTCGGTTTTCTGGCTGGCTTCCGGCTATAACCTTGATTTTGGTCTGATCGGCGGCGTCGTAAAAACAGGAACGCTGCAGCAGTTTATTCGTGGTGGCATTCAGTTTGCGACACCACCGACCGTGCCGCTGGCACCGCAAGCTACTTCAAACAAGCATTTCCTGCTTCAGGATGAAGAACCCAAAGAGTGGCGTAAATGGGGAACCGCAATTCCTCGCTAGTTTTGGTTTACAGCGGGCGTCCATTGCGCCCGCTGCTTTTCTACCCTTTTCGTTCCTGTGTTACACTCATCGTACTTTTTTTTGTATGGAACCCGGTCAGTGGCTCACTCTTCTCCCGTTTACTTTCCCGATGCTTTCCTCAATACCATGCGTGAAGCCTTGCCTGATACGGCAGCATTTGACGCATTTATTGCGATAAGCCAGCAACCACTGCGCCGTAGCCTGCGTGTTAATACCTTAAAAATCAGCGTAGATGACTTCCTGAAGCAGGTTGCGCCTTATCATTGGGCATTAACGCCTATACCGTGGTGTAAAGATGGTTTCTGGATTTCACGAGAAGACGCCGACTCACTGCCACTTGGCAGTACCGCCGAGCACCTTAGTGGCCTGTTTTATATCCAGGAGGCCAGCTCAATGCTGCCGGTTAGTGCACTCTTTGATGCACAGCCTCAACCAGATCTGGTACTGGATATGGCCGCAGCGCCAGGTTCAAAGACCACGCAAATGGCCGCAAAAATGGCTAATCAGGGTGCCATCCTGGCGAATGAATATTCGGCCAGTCGGGTGAAAGTCTTACATGCAAATCTTAGCCGCTGCGGCGTCAGCAATACGGGTATCACACATTTTGATGGCCGCGTATTTGGCCCGGCCCTACCTGAAACCTTTGATGCCATTCTGCTGGATGCGCCTTGTTCCGGTGAGGGCGTTATACGTAAAGATCCCGATGCATTACGCAACTGGTCACCGGAAAGCACGGCTAATATTGCGGCAACACAGCGCGATCTCATCGACAGCGCCTTTCATGCTCTCAAGCCCGGCGGTGTACTGATCTACTCAACCTGTACACTGAATCACACCGAGAATCAGCAGGTCGTGCACTGGCTATTGCAGCAATATCCGGAGGCCGTACAGGTATTACCGCTCACCCAGTTGTTCAACGGCGCGGAACAGGCACTTACCGTCGACGGTTTTCTGCATGTCTTTCCTCACCTTTTCGACAGTGAAGGATTTTTTGTTGCGCGCCTGCGTAAAACCGCGTCTATAGCACCGATGGAAAAACCCGGCTATAAAGTTGGTCAGTTCCCCTTCACACCAGCAAACCGCCAGCAGGCCAATGATATTAGCGCTGCAGCCAATAAAGCAGGCATTATCTGGGATAGCGCGCTTTCCCCGTGGTTGCGTGATAAAGAAGTTTGGTTATTCCCGACAACGATCACCCCTCTGTTCGGTCAGGTTCGTTTCTCGCGTATTGGACTGAAACTCGCCGAAACCTTCCCTAAAGGATATCGCTGGCAGCATGAGGCCATTATCGCCCTGGCTCAACCCCGGCCGGACAATAGCGTTGAACTCAGTGAAACGGAAGCAGAAGAGTGGTATCGCGGTCGTGATATCTATCCTGCGGCGCCCTTGCCACGTGACGAAGTTATTGTGACTTATCAACAACGTCCTATCGGTCTGGCTAAGAAGGTTAGCACTCGCTTGAAAAACAGTTATCCGCGCGAATTGGTCCGCGACGGTAAATTATTTAAAGCCTGAATTGAGGCGGGACTTGAGAATAGTGTATTAATCGCAACTCTTCACTATCCTGCGCTATTGTTTCGCCACGCGGCCGATAGAATGGCAGGCGCGGCAAGACTATCAATCTCAAGTCGTATCGCTTATGTTGTCACTAAAGTGGGCGATGTGACTAACGCGCGGCCCGCGTGAACAGGACGTGCAGACAGCTTACTGCGCGCTAAACTCAATATTCGGATGCGAGGCAATAATCTCCAGCACAATATCGAAGTATGTTTTTCCTGTCCCGTTTTTCAGATCATTAAGCTGCTGATTGATCAGTTTTACGTTAAATTTTTCAGGGTATTGCAGCTTATTTTCATAAAAGGCCCGGGTGACCTCATAGCCAAGGGTAACCCGCGAAGTTTCAATATTTTTCCAGATCAACGTGACACATTTTTCCCCTTTTAGCGTACCGTAACCGCCATAAAACAAATCATCCAATGCATCAAGACTGTTTGCCAGGACCCAGTCTTCACCCTGCATAAAAATCGCATTAATTTGTGCATAAAATGAAGGGATGTCTGTGATGCTATCGCCTTCTATAGTCAGTATTTTTTGCATTTTATTACCCTTTTAAAGAGGATTTCCTGCTGAACGTTTACCCAAAATGTTTGTCAGAAGAGTACTGCCATCTGAAACGCACAATTTATTATATCTGTAAGCCAAGACTCATTGCAGTAGCACGAGGTGGTCAGGTGGACATGAAGTAACCAGAAGAGGCTAGCTGCGGATACTCACCAGTCATAATCGACCAGTAAGGAAATAAGCTCGGGAGAAAATCGTGGGGAACCGTAAACAATTTTATCTAACGTTATTGCTGATTTTTATGAGCAGTCTGTTCCTGCTGGAAACTTTAGCAAGGTTAGCCCATTTATTTATCGTGGGGTAATACGTTCTATTGGCCACGAAATTTATTGCGGGCTCTTACCGATGCTGTATAAAACGACAATATTAATAACGTCGTTTTCCTGTTTTTATTGCGCTGAGTCGTTTGATCTGACCTTTCTGATATACACCATAGTGCCTCCTGCCCAGCCTTCGACTTGCAATCCATGCCCCGCGTCTGGCACGGAGCATAAATCATCCCGTCCGTGACTTAACTGAAGTGGTTATCTATCTCGTCCTCAAGTCTGTCCAGCAGCAAATAGCGACGGCGATACTCCGCTCGTTTTTTACTGGCAATCTCTTCCAGGTCTTTACGGGTAATATGATCAGGCAAACGAAAATAATCGCCATCGATCCGTTCACCATCCAGTGATTGCCAAAATGCATCATAATCAGCAAACAACTGATCCTTTTTCTTGTAGTGGTAACGCCAGTTTTGATAAATATGGGTGCTATTACCGACGGCAATAATTTGTTCAACTTTCATTCTCAGAGCAAGCCGGCAAATCGCTTCAATCAGTAAGCGCTTAGGAAAGAGTCCCTGGCAACCTTTTGTTGCCTGCTGAATAGCCTGATGGGGTGTTTCCTGTTTTGCTCCCTGCATACCACCAATAAACAGTGTTTTTCGCTGTCTGAATTGAAATATAGAAAAAGTAGTGGAGCCCAGCATGGTGCCATCTTCTGTCTCAAACAGCAGTGAAACCTCGCCTTCTTTGTTTAACTTGTCCATTGAACGCATTTTGATGACATAACTTTCATCGTTTTTGCCAGCGATCCGTACCAGCGTAAAACCACTGGCAGAAAGACAGGCATCGTACATGGCTGAAGGGCAATCCGCCGCAAGGTAGTGATAATGTTGACTGAGTGCATCGACCACTTGCTGAGTCGTTAACGTGGCTGCCAGATAGGGGCGATGCATCTTAAGTGGCAGCGCGGGTTGCACCCGCAAAATACGGGATAAATGCGGAGTCGCAGCCAGATTATTTAACAATTGCATGCTGAGCATGGGCATTGTCAAGGTTCGTAGTAAATACTTAGTACGGTATCCGGCTCGGTTCCATGAATGACCAGGTTTGATATCACCCTTCACTAAAGCCGAAAGTAGTTGATAGCCAGTTTCAGGTGTAGATGACGTCCGTGATAAAATGAGCTGTGACATAATGCGATCACCGTATTTTGAATATTCCGCTCATTTCAACAGATCGAACTTAAACAGCATGGTAATAACACTTTACAGGCAGAATTTTTCCTCATAACGTTGCGGATTCGTTTAACTTCCCCGCCTCCACGACGTTACACGATAGACCCGCTGGTTTTTTGCTTCGTTGCTATTAACCCCGCGTATGCGTTAACGTCATTCAACCCGCAGTATTTTATTGACGCTGTCATAATGCCTGAGATGGGCGCTTTAAAAAAAATAGCCAGCCCGTGTATGCTCTATACCATCAGGATAAGTGCCGATGCCACCAACGATCATTTAGTCGCTGTTTTCTTGCCCATGCGTAGACAGGAATATTCCTCGCGTATTTTTCAGGCTATTCGACATTAATCACCACCTCTCTAAGAGGTGGTGCCGATGTGACCTGGCAATAACTTATCGTTAGCCTCTATGAACGATAGACTGATTTAGCGCTTCGATAACCTTATCTATATAGCCTTTATCTTTACTTTGCAGAGCCTGGCTTTCCCCCGACGCACTATTTAAATAAACACTGAATTCGGGTTTTAATTTCTTAAACAATACAACGCCTATTACAATTAAAAGCACACCTAAGGATTTAGGTCCAAAATGCTCAACCCCTATTAGCATAAACAGGCCAATTGCGACCATGAGTATCGCAGGTAATTTATTAGCATCTTTTTGCCCCCTTTTTACAGATGTCACCCCTTGCATTGCATATGTGCTGGCACCAACACGAAATCGTGCGCTTGAAACACTGACTTTACCATCATTAAAAAACTCAACTTCTTCCATTTTTAATCCCTAATCCCATGAAGTAACAGAGTAAATAGATTAACAAAATTTAATGATTAGCAAAACCTGGGAATGTTTTTATTACCCTGCCTGTTTAAGTCCAACCAATGAATATCCGGTATGCTAAAAAGCGACCGACACTCCCATCTTCACCATCAAAGCGGGGGCTATTTTTTGCGATCCACTGACGTTCATGGCGCGAAAAAGTGGCGACACAGAATCTGACTGAGTAATGCAGGGCAAAAAAACTCCGTTAACTGATTGAGATTGAATAACTTTACTGCTTTTCAAACCTGAAAGGGGGGGTAAAAAAAAGACCGAATACGATTCCTGTATTCGGTCCAGGGGAATGGCTCTTGGTAGAGCCGTGCGCTAAAAGTTGGCATTAATGCAGGCGAGGTCGCCATGCCCTTTAAAGGGTAGACAAAACGGATGGAATTTCCAGCTAAGAGGCTGTGTCAGAAAGAAAGAAGTGTACTCTGTGATCGGGATGGCAGAAATCTCAATACAACCTTTCCAACCCTCGAAACATTCGCTAGCAGGTGAGCGGTATGCCCAGAATCATTCGGGTTGCAGCGCAGTGCAAAATCGGTAAATTACCGGGAGTGGGTTCATGTAACAACCGAATACAGATAGCACGACTGAATTTGTAGACTGAAATGTATCGCGTGAAAAACGGGGAGGGATGCCCTCCATGGCATCCGCAAAATGTTGTTATACGCTTAATGACAAAGCTTAGCTGCACGCTCAATTATTGGTTGAAGACTCATTTTCTGTCCGGGGTTTTTCGCATCATCAGCCTGAATCACGCTAATAGGCTGCATTTGTATCTGCCCCGCTCTCAGTGACGCCGCAGCCGAATCGTTTAATGGATATTTCGCCAGCGTGCTGGGGTTAATCGCCAATAACTCGTGCCGTTCGGTACAGGTTAACATGACCTCTTCGCGGTTAAATGGCCACTTTTCTTTACCTATTTCAAAACGACTCACGGTAATAATTTGAGATGACGCCAGCGCGCTACCGCAAATCCCCATTGAAAGCAGCAAACAAACCAGTTTTTTCATCGGGTTTCTAACCTCACTGAAAGCACCCAACATTCAGGCGCAGAATAAAATATATCGTTATACTTCACATTACCGTCTGGATGACTGCCTCCACGTCGCTGTCTGCAAACAGTTTTCACGTCGGTAACACACCATTTTTTAAGCGGGTGGCAATGTGGCGTATACGCTAACCACAAACACGACGGCGATAGCAATCACCAGTTCAATCTTCGTCATCAGGATGAAGCGCTGGTGTGCTTCCTCGCCCACCAGCTGAAATCGCGGTACCAGCCAATAACGATTAAATAAGGCAATCATTATCATGACCGCCACCAGACATATCTTTAGTGCCAACCACTGGCTATAAGCAGCAAAACTGCTCAGCGGCCATCCCAATATCATAATTGAATTGACCATGCCGGTGATGATAGCCAGTGCTACCGCGAGGTGTCCATAACGTGAAAAACGCATCATGGTACGGATGGCATCATCACGTAGCGTGATTTTACTCACTTCCTGCATCAATAACAGGAGTGGCAGCAACCCGCCAGCCCAAAATGCAGCAGAGATAAGGTGTATGGCATGATTTGAACGCTGTAAGGCCCCCGCCCATCCTTCTAACATCGTGGCATGCCCAACAAATGCCAACCCACACAATTGCACCAGTCCCAACACAAACAACACCAGTTGGCGCTTCACTCTAAGATATAAAAATACCAGGCAGGCAGCGGCTGAAAGGAATATTTGCCATTGCCACGCCTGACCAAAGCGTGTACCCAGCACTGCCAACCAGGTTTCACTATCGCCGATATCGTGCCAGTCACCGCTCATTAAACCGGTTTGTACTGCCAGTAACGCACCTGCACTAAACAATGTCAGCACGCATGTGCCCTGTATCAGAGGATACAATCGTAAAATGAGATGTGACCTAAAAGATTTTGGGGCCAGTAATGCAGTATAAGATACGGCACCCACCAGCAAAATCAGTGCTGTAAAATGCAACCAGCGGCAAAGAATAAACAGTAAGCTCAGTGACATAGTCTATTTCACGCTGAAAGTGTAATTTCCTTTGGTCTTATGACCGTCAACCGATAATACATGCCAGTTTACCTGATAATTTCCACTGGTTAGCGGCAGACTGAGGGGAACAATTAGCTGGGCAGGGTTGTTTGCATCTCGTTCTACTTTTGCCATGGGTTCGGCCTGGCGATCGTGAGTCATCATCTCAACACCGCTGAAGGCAGGTTCAATACCTTCTGTAAAACTCAATGTTAGCGCCTGCGGAGAAACATCCATTGTGGCATCGGCTGCCGGATATTGTGTTTTCAGGTGCGCATGGGCCATTGCCGTCTGGGAGAAAGCCACGCCCGTAATCAGTAGCGCTGCGCTTGAGGGGAAACTGAATTTACGCATCGTGCCATCCTTTTGAGCTGCAGCCCGCAGGCTGTGACAAAGGCCGAAGAATACTCTGCAACTATCACGCTGTCGAGGCGATAACGGCAATCAATGCATACGGGGCTTGCCAAGCCGTGGCATACCCGAAATAATCTGAGGGTTAACGGCCTGGCTCATGTAGGGTTAGTTCCAGGGACACTTGGGTTGGTCCATGCCGTCATCGGCTATTTTGGTTGCCACAGGAGAGAATAATGCATCAAAATCTGGCGATCCTGCCGCAAGAAGAGAAAGACAAAATAAACGTAGATTTAGCCGCTGCTGGCGTCGCATTTAAAGAGCGTTATAACATGCCAACCATCGCTGAAATGGTAGAGCGAGAGCAGCCAGAATCTTTACGCGACTGGTTCCGGCAGCGTTTGGCGCATTACCGTCAGGCATCCCTGAGCCTGTCGCGTCTTCCTTATGAACCAAAACAGAAATAACGCCTGAACGGATATTCCCATTTACCCTGCGGGGTAATGGACTCTGAGCCAACATGATGCAAACGTTAAGACAGATCAGGTATACCCGCAGGCTACTCGGGCAAGCGGGTAACGAAGGTGATGCATGCTACGCGTAATTGATACAGAAACCTGTGGGCTGCAAGGCGGGATTGTTGAAATCGCCTCCGTCGATGTGATTGATGGTGAGATTGTAAATCCGATGAGCGATTTAATCTGCCCCGATCGCCCTATTAGCCGCCAGGCAATGGCTGTACATCGGATAACAGAAGCAATGGTGGCAGGCAAACCCACCATTGAGCAAGTGATTGACCGCTATCATGGCAGTGCATATTACGTTGCACATAATGCCAGCTTCGATCGTCGCATACTGCCGGAAATGCATGGCGAGTGGATTTGCACAATGACACTCGCAAGAGCACTGTGGCCCGGGCGGAAATATGGCAATCAGGCACTGCGGGAAAGCCTTCAGTTAGAAGTGACTCCGCCTGCGGATCTTCATGCCCACCGGGCGCTGTTCGATTGCTATGTAACGGCATCACTGCTGATCCGTATTATGCAAACATCAGGTTGGAACGCGATCCAGATGTCCAATCGCATGCAGCAACGCAATTCGGCAGAGACATTTCCGTTTGGTAAGTACCGCGGACATAAAATTGCCGAGGTAGCAAAGCGCGACCCGGGCTATTTAAAGTGGATGCTGGCAAATATCCCGGATTTAAAAGCCGAACTGCGCACCGCAATGCTGCGCCATCTGCCAGCATGAATCAGCTGGCATTTTCGGCAGTTAGCGTGCCCTGCGCCAGCGCGATCAAAAAAGCATATTCCAATGCAACACTCTCGTAAGCCTTAAATCTTCCTGATTTACCACCATGGCCTGAGTCCATATCCGTGCACAGCAGCAACAGGCTGTCTCCGGTTTTAGACTCGCGCAGTTTCGCTACCCATTTCGCCGGCTCCCAGTATTGCACCTGGGAATCATGCAGACCGGTGTTGACCAGCATATGCGGGTAAACATGATCGCTCACGTTATCGTAGGGGCTGTATTGTTTGATGTAGTCATAATAGCGCTGTTCGTTGGGGTTGCCCCATTCATCATATTCCCCCGTCGTCAGCGGAATAGTTTCATCAAGCATAGTTGTCACAACATCGACAAAAGGCACCTGAGCCACCACGCCATGAAAGAGGGACGGTTGCATATTGATAATAGTTCCCATCAACAGGCCACCTGCACTGCCCCCCATGGCATACACGCGTTTTTCATCGCCATATCCCTGTGCTACCAACGCGTGCGTAACATCAAGGAAGTCATTAAAGGTGTTCATTTTATTCAGCAATCGACCGTCGTCGTACCACTGTTGCCCCAGCTCTCCCCCGCCGCGAATATGTGCCAGAGCAAACACGAATCCGCGGTCCAGCAAACTTAACCGGCTGGCGCTAAAGTTCGCGTCCATGCTGCTGCCATACGACCCGTAACCATATATCAGCAGAGGATTTTTACCCGGCTGATAGTGTTGGTGATGATAAACCAGCGAAACGGGCACCTCGACGCCATCGCGCGCCCTCACCCACACGCGTTCACTTCGGTACTGATTCGCATCAAACCCTTTGACCTCAGCCTGTTTCAGCACCTGGCGCTCGCCACTGTCCATGTTCAGCTCAAACAACGTCGATGGCGTGGTCATTGACGAATAACCGTAGCGCAGCGCGCTCGATTCGGGGTTGGGATTATAACCCAGCCAACTCACATACGTTGGGTCATCAAATGCAATGTTAATCTCTTGACCGCCGAGCCAAGCCAACTGACGAATGCGGGTCAGCCCATGCTGGCGCTCTTCGAGTACCAGCCAGTCACGAAACAATTGGAAGTCTTCCAGTACGATATTATCGCGAGCGGGAACCTGCGTTTCCCAGTTAGATTCCGCGAGTACATTCGTGCGATACAGCCCAAAATTTTTGCCTTCGCGATTGGAGCGGACATAAAAATGCTGTTTGTAATGTTCGACGCTGTACTCGTGATCTTTACGTCGTGCGCAGAAAATCTGCGGTTTCGCATCCCGAACTTCCGCATCCAGCAATAGCGTTTCACTGGTTGTGCTGCTATTAAGCGCAATCAAAATAAACCGATCCGACAGGCTTTTATAAATGCCGACGTAAAAAGCATCGTCCTGCTCTTCATAGACTAGCTCATCGGATGATTGTGGTTCACCAAGCGTATGCCGCCATACTTGCCAGGGCAGCAACGTATTTTTATCCTGACGCACATAATAAAACGTGCGCGAGTCATTTGCCCACGCCGCACTGGCTGAGACGTCTTCAAGCACTTCAGGATACCAGTTCCCACTGACAAGATGACGAAAGCGAATTCCGTATTGTCGGCGGGAAAGAAAGTCTTCCGCCAGCGCCATAACCTGGTTATCAGGGCTGATCTCCAGCGCGCCCAAGGTATAAAATTCACTGTGCGCGGCACGCTCATTGGCATCAAGCAGGGTTTGCCATGATGCAGTATCGCTGGCCGTAGCCAACTGACGCAAATAGAGGGGATATTCATTTCCCGCATCATACCGTTGCTGATAGCGATAGCCGTTTTTGACGTAAGGAACAGAATGATCCTGTGGTGGAATACGCTCGATAATCTCTTTCAGCACTCGCTCCTGCAATGCCGCCTGGGTTGACATCACTTTATCAGCGTAATCATTCTCAGCGTGCAGATAATCCAGCACCTCGCTATCTTCACGATGATCATCACGCAGCCAGTAATAATCATCGATGCGGGTGTCGCTATGCTGTGTCATCGAATAAGGAATTTTTTTAGCTTTTGGCGGAATCATAGTCTATTCAGTATCGTTGTGGCACATACCGTAAGGGTGGCATTTCAGCCGAGAGCTGCCAAGAGATAAAGGGTAAGAAAAGACATCTATCATCCCGGGTCAGAAGCACCTTTTTCCAGCCCGGGATGACCATCACGCGGTAAGTTTTAGTTTTTCCTGTTTGATATCTTCGGCAATCCCGTCACGCACATCCTGTGGGATATTCAGTGCGTCACCCAACGCCTGTAAATAGCTGCGCTCCATGAAATGGTCGACATCAATAACAGCGTGACTCAGGAAAAACAGCTCCAGCGCCTCATCCTCATTTTTCACATCGCGAGCCAATAGTTGAGGATCGAGCGGTTGCTCAATAGCACGCTGGATGATTTTCTCCCCCGCTTCGCCCATGTCAGACTGATGGATCTGTTGCTCAATAGCTTCCCGTTCCTGTGCATCAATATGCCCGTCACTTTTAGCCGCAAACACCAGTGCAGTAATTAGTCGCTCAACGCGCGCATCAACGGGCGTTACCTGCTGACCAAACTGAGGTTCGTCGCGATGGGCTTCCCCGATCCGCTGTTTATATTTATTCCATAGCAACGTGCCTGCGGCTGCACCGCCTCCAAGGATCAGCGCATTTTTGCCATACTTTGTCAGCAATTTACGTGAGGATTTGCTGGTAACCAATAATGCCGCTAAGCCACCCAGTGCGCCAGGCGCCAGCATTTTCGCCAAGCCTTCACCGCTGCTTTTATTGTTGTGGTTACCCAGTACAGATTGAATTTGCTGTAGCCAGTGACTCATGCCGCCTCCGTAAAAAAAGAATCGTATTAAAGAGTAAGGCACTTGTCGTCAAGAAGCGTAAGGAGAGGAAAAGTCAGGAAAACATGATGCAATTCGTCATCGCCGCGTCTGTGGTAAACGTTCGGCACTGACATTTCGATTTTCTTCGTTACTGTCATAAGTATCCAGCAGGCTCGACTGCTATGTGCAACAACCATCAGCAAGGACTTATGATATTCATTCTATTCTCCGGAAAATATATTGTTTGGCGAGGAGAAGCGGTAACAGATTAAATTGACTTACACATTCAGACAGGTATTTCTCACTGCTCTCAGCGCTATCCTATTGGTTAAACATTCCCTAACAAAATGTAGGATTGAGGATGTGACGCGCGGTTTGCCAACGACAGGAAGAGTATGTTATCAACGTTAACGTTGGTTTTGGCAAAAAAAATGCGGAATGGACCATTTCTCCGGAATGTTAGTCGAATGAGAGAAAAGATGAAGAAAATTGCAATTATCGGTAGCGGTCAGTCCGGCTTAATTTTAGCGCTTGGACTGTTAGAAAAAAATTTCCAGGTTACATTGGTTAGCGATCGTAGCCAGGAACAAATACGAAACGGTAGCGTTTTATCCAGTCAGTGCCTATTTAGTTCAGCAATAGCAACAGAAGATCGAATTATTAAACAAACATGGCATGATTATCCAGCGGATGTTGCAGGGATTGAGTTAAATATAATTAACCCTGAGAACAGCCATGAAAAATTAGTTCACTGGCTCGGAAAATTAAAACAACCCGGGCAATCTGTAGATCAACGCATGAAATTATCTTCACTGATGGATATTTTTACTCAGCGTGGAGGTCAGTTAAAAATAGTCAAAGCAGACATCCCTCTGTTGGAGAAATTAGCTGAAAAACACGATCTTGTTATTCTCGCTACCGGTAAAGGTGAAATAAGTAAAAAATTAACCGTTAATGAATCAGTAAGTCATCATGTTATT
Source organism: [Pantoea] beijingensis (assembly GCF_022647505.1). Classification (NCBI taxonomy): domain Bacteria; kingdom Pseudomonadati; phylum Pseudomonadota; class Gammaproteobacteria; order Enterobacterales; family Erwiniaceae; genus Erwinia; species [Pantoea] beijingensis. The sequence continues at coordinate 1,808,492 of NZ_CP071409.1, read as the reverse complement.
CCCCAACGTATTTTATCCCTATGCTATGTTCATGGCGTGAAAAAAATATCAGAGCATGAATATGTCACTTGCAATATTTTACCCGGCATTGGCGAGTATTTCTCAATGCCGGCCGTAACCTTCAGCGGCCCCTGCCATATTTCATTTTTTGAGGGGATACCCGGCGGTGCTTTTGACTGTTGGGAAAATATTAAAACACCAGACGAACATTTAATTCTGACCAAGAAACTTCTGACCCAATATTTACCAGCAGAATCTGACAGAATGGTCGCGGCAGAGCTCACCGATCGCCGTGCCACACTGATCGGTTCCGTCACACCGGTTATTCGCGAGCCTGTATTAACTTTGCCGTCTGGTCGCCATGTCCTTTCTATTGGTGATGCGGCTGTCCTGAATGATCCCATTACAGGACAAGGGGCCAATAGCGCAACAAAAGCGGCTGATATTTACCTTGAATCCATTGTGGCGCAGCAAAATTTGGTATTTGACCGACAGTGGATGGAATCGACTTTTGAAAAGTATTGGGCATACGCAAAATACGTCTGTGAATGGACCGATAGCCTGTTGGCACCGCCGACGGAACGGATTCTTTCTATCATCGGTCAGGCACAGGAATCCTCTGTCTTAGCAGATAATATCGCCAACGGGTTTGATGATCCCACGACGCTATTCCCGTGGTGGCGTAGCAGTGAATTATTGCCCGCATAATAACAAAACCCGGATGGTCGCGTGATGCCCACTACCGCATTGCCAGCTTTTGGGGTCTATCGAAGCGAAAGGTTATTTACAAAGATTGTACCGGCGGCATCAGTTGCCTGCTGCACGGTAAAGCTAATGCGTACGCAATCGTTTTCGTATATACTGCGCGCGATTTTTTCATCCCTTCAGGTGGTATTATGTCGATTCTTGGAACCGCGCTGCGCCCTGCCGCAACCCGCGTAATGCTTTTAGGTTCAGGTGAACTCGGTAAGGAAGTCGCGATTGAATGTCAGCGCCTGGGCGTTGAGGTTATCGCTGTCGATCGCTATGCTGGTGCTCCGGCAATGCATGTTGCTCATCGTAGCCATGTTATCAATATGCTGGATGGTGCAGCGCTTAAAGACCTGGTCGCACTTGAGAAGCCCGATTATATCGTTCCCGAAATCGAAGCGATTGCCACGGATATGCTGGTTCAACTTGAACAGCAGGGACAACATGTCGTGCCAACCGCACGGGCGGCACGCCTGACCATGAATCGCGAAGGAATCCGACGCCTGGCCGCCGAAGAGTTAGCGCTGCCAACCTCCCGCTATCGTTTTGCCGACAATCAGGCCGCTTTTGAACAGGCAGCCCATGACATTGGCTTTCCGTGTATCGTTAAGCCAGTAATGAGTTCATCCGGCAAAGGGCAAAGCTTTATTCGTGACGCAGCACAACTCGACAATGCCTGGGAATACGCGCAACAGGGTGGCCGTGCTGGTGCGGGCCGCGTCATTGTTGAGGGCGTTGTGAAGTTTGATTTTGAGATCACTCTGCTAACCATCAGTGCGGTTGATGGCATTCATTTTTGTGCGCCGATCGGACATCGTCAGGAGGACGGTGATTATCGTGAATCCTGGCAGCCCCAGGCCATGAGTGAAGTTGCCCTCCAGCGTGCCCAGGCGATTGCTGAAAAAGTCGTTACTGCCTTGGGTGGTCATGGCCTTTTTGGTGTTGAGTTATTTGTTTGCGGGGAAGACGTCATATTCAGCGAAGTCTCACCGCGGCCGCATGATACCGGTATGGTAACGCTAATTTCTCAGGATCTTTCTGAGTTTGCGTTACATGTGCGGGCTTTCCTTGGTTTACCGGTCGGCGGCATCCGTCAGTATGGCCCTGCTGCCTCCGCCGTTATTTTACCCGAACTGACAAGCGATAATGTTTGCTTTAGCGGTGTAGCTGACGTGCTGGGTGCTGGTTTGCAACTGCGGCTGTTCGGTAAGCCTGAAATTGATGGTACGCGCCGAATGGGCGTGGCGCTTGCCACGGGTGATAATATTGATGAGGCAGTGCAGCGCGCCATTACGTGTGCTACCGGTGTTCAGGTTACGGGTTAACCCCCGTCAGGGAAAATCGTTTACCGCTAACACACAAATGCGCCCTGGCGGGCTCGGCGCTTTCCGAACCCGCCAGGTCACACGAAATGACCGACCGTTGCCGCTAAACTACCGCGCCAGCAATGGCTTCCCGCGCCAGTTGGGTTATACGCTCGTAATCGCCAGATTCCAACGCATCAGTGGGTACCAGCCACGAACCGCCAATACAGAGTACGCTTTTCAACGCCAGATAATCACGGTAGTTGCTGGGTGAAATCCCCCCTGTCGGGCAGAATCTTACCTGTGGGAAAGGTCCACCAATTGCCTGTAACGCCTTAACCCCACCATTCGCTTCCGCAGGGAAGAATTTAAATTCGCGCAGTCCATATTCCAGCCCAACCATCAACTCCGAAACCGTGCTAATACCCGGGATCAGAGGAATAGAACCTTCAATTGCCGCTTTTAACAGAGGGTCAGTTAAGCCCGGGCTAATCGCAAACTGAGCACCGGCTTCCGTTACTTCAGCCAACTGCTGCGTATTCAGCACCGTTCCAGCGCCGACGATGGCTTCAGGCACCGCGTTGATGATGGCACGTAATGCATCCATTGCAACGGGTGTACGCAACGTGATTTCCAACACGTTGACACCACCGGCCACCAATGCTTTCGCCATTGGTACCGCATGTTCGAGTTTATTGACAACGATAACCGGGACTACAGGTCCGGTAGTTAAAATCTTTTCAGCGCTCGTTTTCCAGTTTTTCATCGGGATTGGTCTCCTGTCATGCCCACAACGTTCCCGGATGGTTGCCATGGACGAAATTGACGCAGCCAGCGCGTCAGGAAGAGGGTGTCGAGGTCTACCATACAGGATTTTCACGGCGCGCGCTTAGCCAAAAATTAATTTTTTAAAACCATGGTTCATTTTTATATGGCATACATTTTAGCCACAAAAAAGCCCGCAATTGCGGGCTTTGACGAAACATGATCGTTATTCGAACTCGTTCCAGGAACGACCATCACGCGTGATCATCGCGACAGAAGCGACAGGGCCCCACGTGCCCGCCTGATATGGTTTCGGTGCTTCATTATCAGCAGCCCAGGCATCCATAATGGAGTCAACCCACTTCCACGCCTCTTCCACTTCATCACGACGTACAAACAGAGCCTGAATACCGCGCATCGTTTCCAGCAGCAAACGCTCGTAGGCGTCCGCCAGATGCGACTGGTTGAACGTTTCCGAGTAACTCAGATCCAGTTTGGTTGTTTGCAAATTGTGTTTATGATCGAGCCCCGGGACTTTGTTGAGGATTTGAATATCTACCCCCTCGTCCGGCTGAAGGCGAATCGTCAACTTGTTCTGCGGGAGTTCCTGCCATGACTCTTTAAACAGATTGAGCGCAGGATTCTTAAAATAGACCACGACTTCGGAACATTTAGTCGGCAAACGCTTGCCGGTACGCAGATAGAACGGTACGCCTGCCCAGCGCCAGTCGTCAATATCAACGCGTATAGAGACGAACGTCTCCGTATTGGACGATTTATTCGCCCCTTCCTCTTCTAAATAGCCAGGTACTTTTTTGCCCTGCACAAAACCAGCCGTATACTGCCCACGCACGGTTTTATCCCGCACGTTAGTGTGATCGATACGGCGCAGCGAACGCAGCACTTTTACCTTTTCATCACGGATGCGGTCGGCAGACAAATCCGCTGGCGGTGACATCGCGATCATTGTCAGGATTTGTAACAGGTGGTTTTGAATCATGTCACGCATCTGACCGGCTTTGTCAAAGTAACCCCAGCGGCCTTCGATACCCACTTCTTCAGCGACGGTGATCTGCACGTGATCGATCGTGCGATTATCCCAGTTTGAAGCAAACAGAGAGTTAGCAAAACGCAGTGCCAGCAGGTTCAGTACCGTCTCTTTGCCCAGATAGTGGTCAATACGGAATACCTGACACTCTTCGAAATATTCACCGACCTGATCGTTGATTTCACGCGAGGTTTCCAGTGAAGTACCGAGCGGCTTCTCCATTACCACGCGAGCAGGTTTAGCATTTAACTTTGCTGTACCCAAGCCTTTGCAAATAGCGCCAAATGTGCTTGGCGGCATCGCAAAGTAGTTGATCGTTACACGTTTTTTCTGGTCTAACATCTTACCAAGTTTTGGAAAGTGTGAGATGTCATTAACGTCAAGGTTACAAAAATCCAGGCGACTGCTGAGCTTGTCCCACAGCGCTTCATCAATCTTCTCTTTCATGAAGGTTTCAAGCGCTTCACGAATCACTTTGGTATAAGCTGCCTTATCCCAGTCCGCGCGGCCCACACCGATGATGCGTGAATCTTCATGGATCTGCCCTGCTTTTTCTAACTGATACAGGGAAGGCAACAATTTCCGGCGTGCAAGGTCGCCCTTAGCGCCGAAAATAACCAGATCGCATGCCTGGGCTGTTTGTGTTACCGCCATTTTTATCTCCTCGTTGCAGGATAGTTCCGGCCTGGTGGTTCCGTACTCGACCAGATCTTTATCGTCATGTTCTTTCAATACAATGTACTTCTTTTCGCTATGATGCGTAAACAAACTCGGGTTATACCAGAGCAAACTTACCCGATTTATTGGCATATTACGTTGAGCGTTAATTTACGTGCGGAATTTATTTTTCTGCCAGTCAGTTTGTGCCTAATCGTTCAACTTTTTTGTTACCGTTTTTACACTGGAGAAAATTAGACACAGTTCAAATTCTGGCAAAAAATGTAAAGGTCCATTTAACCGATGCTGCCAAAGCTTATCGACGGCAAGGTATATTCTCTACAAAATGACATCGATTTCTCCTGTGAATGAAATCGTCAGAATTGATGAGTGGTCATCGACCTATGAACATGCTGGAAAAAATGCAGTCCCACCTTGAACATCTCAGTAAATCTGAACGTAAGGTCGCTGAAGCCATACTCAACTCACCTCAAACTGCTATCCATTGCAGCATTGCCCTTCTGGCACGCACCGCAGATGTTAGTGAACCGACCGTCAATCGCTTTTGCCATCGGCTGGGAACAAAAGGATTCCCTGATTTCAAATTGGTGCTGGCGCAAAGTCTCGCTAAAGGAACGCCTTATGTTAGCCGTAATATAGATGAAGGCGACGACATTGCCTCCTGTACCAGCAAAATTTTTGAATCGGCAATGGCCGGTCTCAACCACGTTCGTCAGCATCTGGATATGAACGCTGTCAACGGCGCTGTTGAGATGTTAATTCAGGCAAAAAAGCTGGCTTTTTTTGGCTTAGGTGCCTCGGCGGCAGTGGCACACGATGGCATGAATAAATTTTTTCGCTTTAATGTGCCAGTCATCTATTCCGATGATATTGTGATGCAGCGAATGAGCTGCATCAATAGCTCAGCTGGTGACGTCGTGGTGCTTATTTCTCATACGGGGCGAACAAAAAACCTCGTGGAACTGGCACAGCTGGCGCGTGAGAATAATGCGCAAGTATTGGCAATCACCTCACCCGGTTCGCCTCTGGCACTGCAGGCATCGCTGGCGTTGACTGTCGATGTTCCAGAGGATACTGATATCTATATGCCTATGGTTTCGCGACTGGCGCAATTAACCGTAATTGATGCTCTGGCGACCGGCTTTACCCTGCGCCAGGGCCCAAAATTTCGGGATAACCTGCAGCGTGTCAAAGAAGCGTTGAAAGAGTCGCGTTTTAATAAGGATGTCATCATTCCTTTTCCATGATGTTTTCAGGCAGCCACGGCGAGAATACGTGGCAAGCACAGCAGATAAATTCAACAACACCCGAGTAACTTGAGTTGTAGCAAGGCAGTAAAGGGAAGGCGTAGCAGGCACAACGGCGGTTCGCCAAAAAAGTAAAATATCCCGTGATTGCTTCAGCAACACCACGTTTAAAAGTCAACGGAGTCCCCCATGTCAAGACGTCTAAGAAGAACCAAGATTGTAACCACTTTAGGCCCGGCAACCGATCGTGATAATAACCTCGAAAAAATCATCGCTGCCGGCGCTAACGTTGTACGTCTTAACTTCTCTCACGGCACGCCCGAAGATCATCAACTGCGTGCGAATAAAGTACGTGAAATTTCGGCAAAACTTGGCCGCCATGTGGCTATCCTCGGCGATTTGCAGGGGCCTAAAATTCGCGTATCAACATTTAAGGAAGGTAAAGTCTTTCTTAGCCAGGGCGATCGCTTCCTGTTAGATGCGAGCCTGGGCAAAGGTGAAGGTGACAAAGAAAAAGTTGGTATCGATTATAAAGGGTTGCCGCAAGATGTTGTGCCAGGCGATATCCTGCTGCTGGACGATGGCCGGGTGCAACTGAAGGTTCTGGACGTTCAGGATCTGAAAGTCTTTACTGAGGTCACCGTCGGTGGTCCACTTTCGAACAATAAAGGGATTAATAAACTTGGTGGCGGATTATCAGCTGAAGCGCTTACCGAAAAAGATAAGGCAGATATTATTACTGCAGCCAGGATCGACGTTGATTACCTCGCCGTGTCTTTCCCTCGCTGTGGTGAAGATCTAAACTACGCACGTCGTCTGGCCAGGGAAGCCGGATGTAACGCACAAATCGTCTCCAAAGTTGAGCGTGCGGAAGCCGTGGCAAGCCAGGAAGCCATGGATGACATTATTCTCGCATCGGATGTAGTCATGGTGGCGCGTGGGGACCTCGGCGTTGAAATTGGCGATCCGGAACTGGTGGGAATTCAAAAAGCGCTGATCCGTCGTGCTCGTCAACTTAATCGTGCGGTAATCACCGCCACGCAAATGATGGAGTCGATGATTACTAACCCAATGCCAACGCGTGCGGAAGTCATGGACGTGGCTAACGCCGTACTTGATGGCACCGATGCGGTAATGTTATCAGCAGAGACAGCGGCTGGTCAGTATCCTGCTGAGACGGTTTCAGCCATGGCAAAAGTGTGCCTGGGCGCTGAAAAGATCCCCAGTATTAACGTTTCCAAACACCGGCTTGATGTACAATTCGATAATATCGAAGAAGCCATTGCGATGTCGGCAATGTATGCCGCAAACCATTTACAGGGCGTCACGGCAATCATCACGATGACCGAGTCCGGGCGAACTGCTTTGATGACTTCGCGCATTACGTCCGGCTTGCCAATTTTTGCCATGTCGCGTATTGAACACACATTAAACCTGACGGCACTTTACCGCGGCGTAACTCCCGTTTATTTTGACAGCAATAACGATGGTGTTGCTGCTGCTCACGATGCAGTTAATCTGCTCCGCGATAAAGGTTTCCTGATGTCTGGCGATCTGGTGGTTGTCACTCAAGGTGATGTCATGAGTACCAGCGGGACGACCAATACCAGCCGCGTATTGCGCGTAGAATAATTCTCGCTTTATTATTAATTGCTGACAAAAAACAACCTGGGGCGGATGTTAATTTCCGCCCTTTTTCTAGCCTTCAACCTCCCGCCTTACTCTTTTCTTTTCACGATTCTGTAGTCTAACCACCCTCATTATGTGACATGTATCACATAAATATCATCAAATAAACTTATCACTTTTTGGTCTTACAAATTATATTGAATGATAATGATTATCATTTATAATCTTGTTATCATTAAAACAACGTACCATTAGCAGTATCATCTGGATTAACCACACGAAATGGAGAGTTATCCATGTTTAACAGATAAAAATAGCGTTATCCGTCATCTCCCATTGCATGACGCTAAGGCATAAACAGTAAGGATATTTAATCTGAGAGCAAAATCAGATGGCAAAGGCTGTCATAGTTTATGGCGGCGAGATTTTTTACGTCCCAAAAAAGGTAAAGGATATGGTTTTTCGTTCTCAACCGGCATGCGCTGCCTCAATACCTCAGCCACACCCGCGCGATTCACATGACAATTTCCTTTTTAACGATAAGCAAGTAGAGGCTTATTCACAACAGACGCTACGTGCCCTCGCGCTTATTAACAGCACCATTCAGCAGGTTGAAAAACCGTTTAGTGGCATTCTTCCCCACGAACTGGCCTCCGCTTTTACAGCGATAGACCTGAACACTCCGCTGGAAAGTCACGAAGAGGCCATGGCAGAACTGGCGCAGCTCTATCTACGCGATGCCGTTTATTTCCACCATCCTAAATATGTCGCCCATCTCAACTGCCCTGTTGTACTTCCCTCTCTACTGGCAGAACAGATTATGAGTGCAGTAAACAGCTCAGTCGATACCTGGGATCAAAGCGCAGGTGGTACGCTAATTGAGCAAAAGGTGATTGACTGGACGATAAACCGCATCGGGTTCCCGGCCACTGCCGATGGCATTTTTACCAGCGGTGGCACACAATCCAACTTAATGGCGATGTTATTAGCGCGTGATAGCTGGTGCGCTCGTCATCATCCCGGCTATTTGATTAAACAAAAGGGCCTACCGGAAGAAGCCAGTAAGTGGCGTATTTTCACCTCAGCGCTCAGCCATTTCAGTATCCAGAAATCCACGGCTATCCTCGGACTGGGCTACGATGCAGTCATTTCCATCGATTATGACGAACACTACAGGATGGACCCGATCAAGCTGGAGGCGGAGATCCAGCGTTGTCTGCAGCAGGGCTTGATTCCCATCGCCGTGGTTGCAACTAGCGGCACAACAGATTTCGGTAGTATTGACCCGCTCCAGGCAATAGCAAAGCTTTGCCAGCATCATGGATTGTGGATGCATGTTGATGCCGCTTACGGCTGCGGCCTACTGGTTTCCCCCCGCTACCGACACCGCCTTGCGGGGATTGAATTCGCGGACTCTGTCACCGTCGATTATCACAAATCCTTTTTTCAGACTGTCAGCTGTGGCGCTTTCTTTGTTCGCCACCGTCAGCATCTGAGCCACGTTACAGTCCATGCCGATTATCTGAACCCGCTCAGTGCGCAGCAGGAAGGCACGCCAAATTTGGTCAATAAAAGTATTCAAACCACCCGACGGTTTGATGCGTTAAAAATGTGGATGACCCTACGCATCATGGGGGCCGATGCAATCGGAGAAACCTTTGACAGGTTAATCGCGCTTGCACAACGCGCGCATCAATTGCTGGAGGCTCATCCGGCCATTGAAGTTCTGCATCAACCGGAATTAACAACGCAGATTTTTCGCTTTACACCACACCCAGGCAGGAGCAATGCGATTGTTGATGATATCAATGCCCACATAAGAAAATCGTTGTTCCGTTCAGGTAACGCCGTAGTTGCAGGCACTCGAATACAGGGTCGGCAGTACCTGAAGTTCACCCTGCTCAACCCCGCGACCACCACGGCTGACCTTGAAGATATTATCGCATTAATCGTGCATTACGGGCGTGAGCTGGCAAGTCGTGCCATTCCAGATGCAGCGAATCAGTGAGGTCAACGCGATGAATGAGACAATTTATGATTTTATCGGGATCGGCCTTGGTCCTTTTAATCTTGGCCTGGCTTGCCTGACCGCCCCCATAAAAGAAATTAACGGCGTATTCCTCGATCAAAATCCCGGCTTCGACTGGCATACCGGCATGATGCTGGAAAGTGCGCATTTGCAAACGCCTTTTATGGCAGATTTAGTGACCCTGGCGGATCCGACCAGTCCATATAGTTTGCTCAACTATATGAAGCAGAAAGAGAAACTCTATGCTTTTTATATCCGAGAAGATTTTTTCCTGATGCGCAAAGAGTATAACCAGTATTGCCAATGGGCCTGCTCGCAATTGAATAATTTGTACTGGAATACCTGCGTGGATTACGTCAGCTATGACGATAATTTGCAGTGCTATCGGGTGCGCAGCCGCTCCACGCAAAGCGGTGAAAGCCGGATCTGGCTGGCGCGGAAACTGGTGTTAGGTACCGGCCCCACAGCCTGGATGCCAGCATGCTGTCGCCCGTATCGAGAGTTCATCACCCATTCCAGTGAATATCTATCGCACAAAGCCGCGCAGCAACAGAAGAGCAGTATTACCATATTAGGCAGTGGACAGAGTGCAGCAGAGATCTACTACGATCTGCTTCATGACATCGACCAATTTGGCTATCAACTGAACTGGATCACGCGTGCACCGCGTTTCTATCCACTTGAATACACCAAACTGACGCTGGAAATGACATCACCAGAGTGGATTGATTATTTCCACGCCCTGCCCCCCAGCAGACGCGATGCAATCAATGCGCAGCATAAGAACCTCTATAAAGGTATTAATAGCGGTCTGATTAACGATATTTATGACCTGATGTATAACAAGCAACTTAGCGGAAAACTGAACGCGAGACTATTTACGCATTCTGAGCTCACCGATATTCGCCCGCTAGCCAATGGTGAATTTGAATTATCGCTGTACCAGCAAGAACAGGACCAGACTTATACCCGTCGCAGTGCAGGCATGATTATGGCGACCGGTTATCATTATCAGCCACCACCGTTTATTGAAGGCATTGCCGGGCGCCTGTGCTGGGATGAAAAAGGCCGTTATGACGTGCAGCGTAATTACAGCATCGACCCGCATAATCAGGTATTTGTGCAAAACGCTGAGTTACACACGCATGGCTTTGTCACGCCCGATCTGGGGATGGCCTGTTACCGTAACTCAATACTGATCCGTGAAATCGCTGGCCGTGAAATCTATCCCATTGAGCGAAAAATTGCTTTCCAGTCTTTTACCGCAGAATCGGAGGCATAAGATGAGTCACCCATTACTCTTTCGTTGCAGGCGTCCGGCGGGCTTGTTCACTCTTCGCACGCTAAAACCTGATGATATAAAAACTATTTATCAATGGGTTACACGAGACTATGCGTATTTCTGGGGAATGCAGAATGATTCGCTCGAGCAAGTCACCCATTTTTATCGTGCGCTGACAGAGTGCAATCCCACAGCTGCCGTGATCGGCTGCTGTGACCAACAGCCAATATTCTTACTGGAGTGTTACCGAACGCAAGAGGATGACGTGGGGAAGTACTACCCGACACAGCCGGGAGATTACGGCATGCATATCCTTATTGCTCCAACAGATAAGCCCATCGCGCAATTTAGCTGGCAGGTATTTACCGCGGTAATGGATTACCTGTTCAGCCTGCCACAGGTCAAACGTATCGTCGTTGAACCCGATGTACGCAACCATAAAATTCATGTACTGAATAAACGTGCCGGTTTTCGTTATCAGCACACCATTGCTATGAAACATAAAACAGCCTGGCTCGCCTTTTGTCAGCGCGATGATTATCAACAGGCTTTACTTCAGGAAACATCAAAAATGTCAGGTGCCACGACCATGCTTACCGGAAGCTCTCTGACCGGTCCCTACTGGGTACAGGCTAACCGGCTGTTAATCCGTAAAGCGATTGCCGAATTTGCCCATGAAAAACTGCTCATACCCCAGAAAATTTCCGCAACGGAGGCGCTGGATAGCTACACACTGGCGGTCCCGAACAGTGAAGCGGAATACCGGTTCAGCGCTGTACGTCTGGCATTAGATCACTGGGCGATCGATATCGACACGTTAATTAAGCAGCAAGACGGTGAAAGTATCCCGCTGGACGCCCTCCAATTCATTATTGAGTTTAATCAACACATTGGTATCCCGGCACCGATGCTGGCCACATATATGGAAGAAATTACCAGTACATTGTGCAGCAGCGTATTTAAGTTTGAAAAAAACACTCCCGACAGTGCAGCGCTTACACGGGCAGACTTCCAGACGGTAGAAGCTTCAATGACCGAAGGGCACCCTTGTTTTGTCGCCAACAATGGTCGTATCGGCTTTGATGCCCGTGATTATCTTGCTTATGCCCCGGAAGCTGCCGCACCCGTCAACCTGGTGTGGGTTGCAGTACATCAGCGGAACGCGCACTTTTCCAGCCTTGACACGCTTAGCTATCGCCAGCTAATGCAGGAAGAACTGGGAGATGACACGCTGACTGGTTTTAATACACAACTGGATGAAGCTGGCGTCGAACGAGAAAACTATCTGTTTATGCCGGTGCATCCATGGCAGTGGCATAACAAATTGCTCACCATTTTCGCTCCGGACATCGCGGCTCGCGACATTATTTATCTCGGTGCCGGGAAGGACCAATATCAGGCACAACAGTCGATCCGTACTTTCTTTAATCGCAGCCATCCAGAAAAACGTTATGTCAAAACGGCATTATCCGTACTCAATATGGGATTTATGCGCGGGCTGTCACCTTACTATATGGCGACAACGCCGGCGATTAATCAGTGGCTGGCGCAGTTAGTGAGTAAAGATAGCTGGCTGCAACGGTGCGACTTTCGCATTTTGCGTGAGGTGGCCGCTATCGGCTACCATAATCGTTACTATGAGCGCGCCTTCATCGGCGATTCAGCTTATAAAAAAATGTTTGCTGCATTATGGCGTGACAATCCTGTGACAACATTGCAGCCTAATCAGCGATTGATGACCATGGCATCGCTGTTGCATGTCGATCAACAGCAAAAAGCGCTGTTGACCGCACTCATTGCCGATTCTGGCGTCAGCGCTGAACGCTGGATATCGGCCTGGATGCGTTGTTATCTGAGTCCGTTACTCCACTGCTTCTATCAGTATGATCTGGTGTTTATGCCTCACGGCGAAAATCTGATTCTGCTGTTGGAAAATAATCTGCCTGTCGCAGCCTGGATGAAAGATATCGGCGAGGAGATCGCGGTACTGGACCCAGAAGCAAAACTACCGGAAAAGGTTCGCCGACTGGCAGTGGACGTGCCGGATAATCTGAAACTGTTATCAATCTTTACCGATGTCTTTGACTGTATTTTCCGCTTTGCCAACGCTATTCTGGTGCAGGAAAATGTGCTGCCTGAGAATGTCTTCTGGCAATGCGTCGCGGATTGCGTTAAAGAGTATCAGCAGGCACACCCGCAGTTGGCCAGTAAATTTGCACGTTATAATATGTTTATGCCGGAGTTCCCACTTTCCTGCCTGAATCGTCTGCAATTGGCTAACAATCAACAAATGATTAGTCTGTCCGAACCGACAGAAAATCTAAAATTTGCTGGCATGCTGGTCAATCCGATTGCGGTGTTTGCCCATTAATCATTACGTTCTCCCAACCTCTCTGTGCCGGCCTTGACGCAGAGATAATGACGCTTTCACGTTGGGCTGAATAATAATGTCGTTGCTAAATCGTGCCTGGCGGTACAAAACCTGACGTGATGAATGATGGGTTGAGTACTGTGAGGCACGCTTTGGTCAATAAAAAGTCTTACCGGAAAAGGAACCTGGATGTCGTCGTATACCCCGGTCTCGGTTTTATCACCGAGACACCTCATATTTCCCCTGTCACTGGTGCTATTCGAATTTGCTACCTATATCGCTCACGATATGATTCAGCCAGGTATGCTACTGGTGACCAGCGAGTTCAACGTGGGCCCAGAATGGGTTTCTGCCTCACTTACCGCTTATCTCATTGGCGGGATTGTTCTGCAATGGCTGCTCGGCCCGCTATCGGATAAATACGGACGTCGACCTGTATTGCTGGCGGGAGCTGCGTTCTTTCTGCTCTCCTGTCTGTTGACCCATGGCGTACAAAATATTGAACAGTTTGTTGCTGTCCGCTTTTTACAAGGTATCAGTCTCTGTTTTATTGGTGCCGTGGGTTATGCCGCAATTCAGGAAGCTTTTGATGAAGCAGTAAGCGTACGCATTATGGCCTTAATGGCGAATGTAGCATTGCTGGCCCCACTGGCTGGCCCGCTTGCGGGGGCCGCTTTTCTCAATGTCAGTAGCTGGCGCAACATGTTCTATCTTTTTGCAGCAGTGACCGCAGTCGCATTTATCGGTCTGTGGCGTGCGATGCCGGAAACAGCGGGCGACAGAAGCGCATCCATTTCGCTAAAGTCGCTGGCAAAAGGGTATCTGACGCTGGCAAAAGATCGTCAGGTCGTCGGCGGATCGTTAGCCATCGGCTTGGTATCCATTCCCATTCTGACCTGGGTTGCTCTGTCACCGGTCATCCTCATCCACGATGAAGGATTGACGCGATTGGAATATGCCCTGCTGCAGCTACCTGTCTTCCTGGCGATGATTATCGGTAACCTGACGCTGGGCAAGCTGGCTGGACGATTACCTATCGAGCAGCCGCTACGTCTGGGAGCATGGCCCATTTTACTGGGCCTTGGCCTTGCTGCGCTCTGTACGTCACTAAATCCCCATAGCTATTTGTGGATGACTGCGGGGCTCAGCCTGTACGCCTTTGGGGCGGGTCTGGTCAATGCGGGATTATACCGACTCACACTCTTCTCGAGTAATGCGGGGAAAGGCAGTGTCGCAGCCATGTTAGGAATGTTGAGCATCATTACTTTTGCGCTGGGCATTGAAGCGGCAAAATTCGGCTATTTCAGCGGCGGCAGCGCTCTGTTTAGTCTGATTAATCTCGCATGCGGCGTGTGCTGGTTTTTGCTGGTAATGGCCTTCCTGCGTGAACGTAAACGTCGTGCGATCGTTACAGAGCTCTGATATCACAACCTGCTACCCTATATTGATTCTGAAACAGTCAGGTTGCCAGCCGTCGGAATGAATGCCATCGCGGCAGGTCCCGACGGTTATGCCTTCACGAGCAACCACAGTCTAGCAACCTGCTGCGTGGTGAATATAGACGTCATCTTTCAGGTCAACAAATTATGGGCGGATTATCCATCCGCCCATCGTGGAAAAATGCTGTTGTAACTGCGCGGGTTAGCGAAAGAGATCCTTACGACGATAGGGCTCAGTTTCTCCCTCTTTTCGCGTTTTCAACAATTTAAGGATCCAGGTGTACTGTTCAGGATTTGGCCTGACAAAGATTTCCACTTCCTCATTCATCCTGCGCGCCAGCGTGACATCATCCGCTTCCAGCAGGTCATCCATCGCTGGACGAATATAAATTTCCAACCGGTGGGTTTTACTGTTGTAAACCGGAAAAAGCGGAATCACCCTCGATCGACTCACTTTCATCAAGCGTCCAAGTGCAGGCAAAGTCGCTTTATAAGTAGCGAAAAAATCAACAAATTCACTGTGCTCTGCACCATGATCCTGATCGGGCAAATAGTACCCCCAATATCCCTGACGAACTGAGCTGACAAAGGGTTTGATACCATCGTTACGGGCATGCATACGTCCACCAAACCGGCGGCGTACAGCATTCCAGATATAGTCCACCAGCGGATTTTTTTGATTATGAAACATGGCGGCCATTTTCTGCCCTTCAGACGCCATCAGCATCGCCGGAATATCTACCGCCCAACCATGAGGCACCAGGAAAATCACGTTTTGCTGGCTATCACGCATCTCATCAATTATCTCCTTGCCGTGCCAGTCAACGTGCTGACGCACCTTTTCTGGTTTGCGCAACGCCAGTTCAGCCATCATCACCATCGACTGAGGAGCGGTGGCGAACATGTTATCGATGATCTTTTCACGTTGCTGCTCAGGCACCTCAGGCATGCAATAGAGGAGATTCACCTGCGCACGGCGACGGGCACTTTTTGCTAGCCTTCCCGCAACCCGGCCCAGACCACCCAGTATAGGGTCGCGCACGCGCGCAGGGAGCATCGCCATACCGGCACATGCCCCAATCGCCAGCCACACGCCCCAGTATTTCGGCGTAAGGAAAGACTTCTGAAAGACGGGAATAAATTCAATAGTACTTTTTTTGCTGTTTTCCATGCACTCGCCTCAAACAATAACCGGCTAATGATAGTGCTGAAAGATGAATTTGCAATGATTGTGCGAGGTTACAGGCAATAATAAACCGACGGATTGCGCCGTCGGTTTATTATCGCAGAACCCTGATGCCTGGTGCTTAGTTAAAGGTTAGCTGCGGCATAACCTCTTTAACCTGAGCCAGGTACGCTTTACGATCTTGACCAGTCAACCCTTCAGTACGCGGCAGCTTCGCTGTCAGCGGATTAACGGCCTGATTATTAATCCAGATTTCGTAATGCAGATGCGGCCCTGTTGAACGCCCGGTATTACCCGAAAGCGCAATACGATCGCCACGCTTTACTTTCTCTCCCGGTTTCACTAGCAACCTGCTCAGGTGCATATAACGCGTCATATACTGACGGCCATGACGGATAGCGACATAGTTGCCGGCTCCACCACTGCGCTTTGATACCACCACCTCACCATCACCCACCGCGAGGACTGGCGTGCCGATGGGGAGTGCGAAATCAACGCCTTTATGCGGCGCAATGCGTCCAGTAACCGGGTTAAGGCGACGTGGATTGAAATTTGACGAAACGCGGTATTGCTTAACGGTGGGAAAACGCATAAAGCCACGTGCAAGTCCGGATCCACTACGATCGTAAAACTTACCGTCTTCTGAACGAAACGCGTAGTAATCTTTACCGCCGCTGTTTAAGCGAACGCCCAGCAGCTGGCTTTGCTCACGCTTGCCATCCATCATTTCACGGGACATCAATACAGAAAATTTATCACCTTTGCGCAGCTTGCGGAAATCCATCTGCCACTGCATCGCCTTCACCACACCGCTAATTTCACCGCTGGTCAGGCCTGCTTTTTGTGCGCTGTTAACAAAGCTACCATCCACCACGCCGCTGAGTACGCTGTTTTTCCACTCACCTTTCTGCATTTCGCTGGAAGATTTAAAACTATTTCCGGCACGATCGTAAGTGCGCGTCTCACGACGCGATAACTCCCATGATAATCGCTGCAACTCACCATCGTCTGTGAGGGTCCAGGAGAGCTGTTGGCCGATTTTCAGGTTACGCAGATCGCTATCCGTTTTGACCAGTTGGTTGATATCGGACATATCAATACCATACTGATTGAGAATACTACTCAGCGTGTCACCCGTTGAAACGGTGTAATCATGCGTACCCGTTTCATTAGGCACATCTTCGTCGATCTCATCTTTCGGAATATCTTCTTCCGGGGCGGGAGTCG
Source organism: [Pantoea] beijingensis (assembly GCF_022647505.1). Taxonomy (NCBI): domain Bacteria; kingdom Pseudomonadati; phylum Pseudomonadota; class Gammaproteobacteria; order Enterobacterales; family Erwiniaceae; genus Erwinia; species [Pantoea] beijingensis. The sequence goes on along the minus strand of NZ_CP071409.1, from coordinate 1,791,537 downwards.
GCTGGTCAATCGGTTCACTGGCTTCAGGAAGCAAGCTACGCAGCTCTCCCCTGTCCAGTTCAATATTTTTAACTATCGGGTTTTCGCCAGTGTGATACACATAAGGCCGCCAGACGGCAACGGCCAACGTAACGACGGTTAAGGAGCCCAACATAACGCGATGGGGACGCGGTAAACTGTTAAACGCCATGGCGACAGAGCGGGCTAGCTGCTGCACGTTATACTCTTCCTCTATGCTCCTTTCAGGCAGCTCGCATACTGGCTCGACAGCTGTGAGAGGAATTTCACATAGCTATCTTTTGCTAAGCTGATGTCCATCCCCAGAGGATCTAACGTGCCTTTATGCACTGAGGTTCCACGGGCAACGGCATCGATGACGGCTGGCCTGAATTGTGGTTCAGCAAAAACGCATACCGCTTTATGCTCAACCAGCTGTGTTCGTATTTGATGTAAGCGTTGTGCGCCCGGTTGGATCTCAGGATTAACGGTAAAATGACCTAATGGGGACAGACCGTAATGTTTCTCAAAGTAGCTATAAGCATCATGAAAAACGAAATATCCTTTACCTTTTACCGGCGCCAACTCACTGCCAATTTTCTGGTCTGATGTTACCAGGCTAGCCTCGAACTGTCGCAGGTTAGCGTCAAGTTTGGCTTTACTTTGTGGCATAAGTTCCAATAATTTTTCATGGATTGCAACCGCCGACTGTTTCGCGATCTCCGGGGACATCCAGACGTGCATATTATATTCACCGTGATGGTGATGCTCTTCCGATATATCTTCTTCATGCTCATCCCCTTCCTCTCCGGTTATGAGCAACGGTTTTATCGTGCTTAATTCGGTCAGTTCAAGATTCTTATTTGCCGGTAGCTTTGCAGCAGATTTAGTCAAAAACGCCTCCATTTCCGGCCCAACCCAAACCACAAGATCCGCGCGCTGCAAGCGCTGAACGTCTGAGGGACGCAGTGCATAGTCATGCTCTGAAGCCCCATCAGGTAGCAGCACCTCCACCGGGGTTACGCCATCGGCAATCGCTGCGGCGATAAAACCCAGTGGTTTTATCGAAGCCACTACCGCAGCAGATGCTGGCGCAGCAAGCGGAGCGGTACAACCAAGCGCTAAAAGGAGGGAGAATAACCGTTTTTTATTATGTAACATAATGCGTCAATCCGTCGTGGTAAGCACAAGGTTTGTGATATTATAACATTCGTTATCTTCTGCAACCTGTAATCGACATGTCCTCACTTGTAACGCTTGAAAACATCGCGGTGACCTTTGGTCAACGTCGCGTCCTCTCTGATGTTTCATTAAAACTGGAACCTGGACGAATTTTAACGCTGCTTGGCCCGAACGGTGCCGGAAAATCGACGCTGGTACGGGTCGTACTCGGATTGATTACGCCAAGTGCAGGTACCATCCAGCGCCCGGCTTCGCTGCGTATTGGTTACGTTCCGCAAAAACTACACCTCGATACCACGCTACCGCTTTCCGTCGACCGCTTTATGCGCCTGCGTCCCGGCGTCAAACGTGCAGATATCTTACCCGCGTTAAAACGTGTTCAGGCCGGGCACCTGCTCGATTATCCGCTGCAAAAGCTCTCTGGTGGTGAAACACAGCGCGTACTGCTTGCCCGCGCATTGCTCAGCCAACCCCAGTTGTTGGTACTTGATGAACCGACACAAGGCGTTGATGTTAACGGGCAAGTGGCACTGTACGATCTGATTGATAGTCTGCGCAGAGAGCTAAACTGCGGAGTGCTTATGGTTTCCCATGACCTGCATTTAGTGATGGCAAAAACGGACGAGGTGTTGTGTCTCAATCACCACATTTGCTGTTCCGGCACGCCGGAAGTGGTATCGCGTCATCCCGAATTTATTTCAATGTTCGGCCCTCGTGGCGCTGAACAATTGGCGATTTACCGCCATCATCATAACCATCGTCACGATCTTCAGGGACGAATTATTCTTCGCAGGGGACAAAGTCAGTCATGATTGAGTTGTTACTTCCCGGCTGGCTCGGCGGCGTGATGCTGGCACTGGCTGCCGGTCCGCTGGGTTCCTTTGTGGTCTGGCGACGGATGTCCTATTTTGGCGATACGCTGGCGCATGCCTCGCTGCTTGGCGTTGCGTTCGGGCTGCTGCTCAATATTAATCCTTTTTACGCTGTGATCGCGGTGACGCTGTTGCTCTCACTGGGTTTGGTCTGGCTGGAACGACGCCCGCACCTGGCGATCGATACACTGCTGGGGATCATGGCGCACAGCGCGTTATCGCTGGGTTTAGTCGTAGTCAGCCTAATGGCTAATGTGCGGGTTGATTTGATGGCCTATCTGTTTGGTGATCTGCTTTCCGTTACACCCGTGGATTTAATCACTATTGCCATCGGGGTCATGCTGGTGTTGGCTATTTTGCTGTGGCAATGGCGCGCACTGCTGACGATAACCATCAGTCCTGAAATGGCTCAGGTAGATGGCATCAATATCCAACGTACCAAACTGATGCTAATGCTGGTTACCGCACTCACCATCGGCGTAGCCATGAAGTTTGTCGGCGCATTGATTATTACTTCACTGTTGATTATACCTGCCGCGACCGCCAGGCGTTTTTCCCGCTCCCCGGAACAGATGGCCTGCATTGCCGTGGTGATTGGTATCATCGCTGTTAGTGGTGGGTTAACTTTTTCGGCATTTTACGATACGCCTGCGGGCCCATCTGTCGTGTTGGCCGCTTCCGTCATTTTTATTATGAGTATGGTGAGGAAACCTGCGGTCTGAATCCGCAGGTGGGACAACTGCGCGTGTCGGGAGGCAATCGATCGCCTGCGGTGATTTACTCCTGACGCGTAATACCAAAATGCTTATAGGCATGCTGAGTTGCGATACGTCCGCGTGGAGTCCGCTGAATAAAGCCTTGCTGGATCAAAAACGGCTCCAGCACATCTTCAATCGTTTCTCTCTCTTCACCAATAGCAGCTGCCAGATTATCCAGCCCAACGGGCCCACCGGTAAATTTGTCAATAATCGCCAGTAATAGTTTCCGGTCCATATAGTCGAAACCTTCGGTATCAACGTTCAGCATATCCAGCGCTTTTGCGGCAACCTCGCCACTTAAATCCCCTGCTGCCCGGACTTCAGAAAAGTCACGCACGCGGCGCAGCAGGCGGTTAGCGATACGGGGCGTGCCACGGGCACGCCGGGCGATTTCTAATGCACCCTCATCGCTCAGTTCCAGTCCAAGGCAAGCAGCACTACGCCCGACAATATGTTTCAAATCCTCAACCCGATAAAACTCCAGCCGCTGAACGATGCCAAAGCGATCGCGCAGCGGTGAGGTCAGTGAACCAGCGCGCGTGGTGGCACCAATCAAGGTAAACGGTGGCAGGTCTAGTTTTATGGAACGTGCAGCAGGCCCTTCGCCGATCATAATATCCAGCTGATAATCTTCCATCGCCGGATAAAGTACCTCTTCCACCACCGGTGACAAACGGTGGATCTCGTCAATGAACAGCACATCATGAGGTTCAAGGTTGGTGAGCATCGCGGCTAAATCACCGGCTTTTTCCAACACCGGACCCGATGTTGTACGTAGATTTACGCCCATCTCGTTCGCAACAATATTCGCCAGCGTGGTTTTACCCAACCCTGGCGGGCCGAAAATTAACAGATGATCGAGCGCATCGCCGCGCATTTTCGCCGCTTTAATGAATATCTCCATCTGCTCACGCACCTGCGGCTGACCTACATACTCTTCCAGCAGTTTAGGTCGTATCGCGCGATCGATAACCTCTTCTTCAGTGATGGCACCCGACGACACCAGGCGGTCAGCTTCAATCATGCTTTACCTCAGATGGCTGCACGTAATGCTTCACGGATTAAGGTTTCGCAATCCGCACCTGGACGATTAACTTTACCAATCATACGGCTCGCTTCCTGAGGTTTATAGCCCAACGAGATCAGCGCAGCGACTGCTTCACTTTCTACGTCATTTTCCACAGGCGGTTGCGTTTCACTGGTCAAGGCAAAAGTAGAGTCCGTTGCGAACAAATCGCCATGCATCCCTTTAAAGCGGTCCTTCATCTCTACCACCAAACGTTCGGCGGTTTTCTTACCGACGCCAGGCAATTTAATCAGAGCCGCAATCTCTTCACGCTCAACGGCAGTAACAAACTGTTGTGCAGACATTCCAGAGAGGATCGCCAGAGCCAGTTTTGGTCCCACACCATTGACTTTTATCAGCTCGCGGAACAGTGCACGTTCCTGTTTACTGTTGAAGCCAAACAGCAGTTGCGCATCCTCCCGCACCACAAAATGAGTAAAAATTATCGCTTCGCGGGTCAGCTCGGGAAGTTCGTAAAAACAGGTCATGGGCATATGGACTTCATAGCCTACGCCATTGGCTTCAATTAATACCAGCGGTGGCTGTTTTTCAAGAATAATGCCTCTCAGACGACCTATCACGTGAGCTTCCTTTGGAAAATGAGCGAGTGTGCCCGTTTATATCATAAAAAAGGCTGGATGAATATCCAGCCTCTTCGCATATCATCATCAGGGCCGCAAGCGCCCTCGGGTTAGGGTCAGTCTGTTTTCACTCAACTTGCTGGCGTTCTGGCTGAGATGACAGTGCGTGATCGCAATAGCCAACGCATCTGCAGCATCCGACTGTGGATTTGCCGCCAGCTTCAGCAACGTGCGCACCATGTGCTGCACCTGCGTTTTTTCGGCACTCCCAATCCCCACGACGGTTTGCTTGACCTGACGGGCCGCATACTCGAAAACCGGCAGATCCTGATTCACCGCAGCGACAATCGCAGCGCCTCGAGCCTGACCAAGCTTCAGCGCTGAATCGGCATTTTTTGCCATAAATACCTGTTCAATGGCAAAAAACTCTGGCTGAAACTGGGTAATAATTTCACTCACGCCTGCATATATCAGCTTCAGCCGCGACGGTAGGTCCGTCACGTTAGTTCGTATGCAACCGCTGCCGAGATAGGTAAGCTGACGTCCAACCTGACGAATAACACCGTAACCGGTGACGCGTGAACCAGGGTCGATCCCTAAAATAATTGCCATCACACGTCTCCGGTATACGGATGTTGAGTGCAGCAGAACGCCATTACAGCGTAGCCGCCACCTCATCGGAAATTTCACCATTATGGTAAACTTCCTGCACATCATCACAATCTTCCAGCATATCGATCAGGCGCAGCAACTTAGGTGCAGTATCGGCATCCATATCGGCTTTGGTTGATGGAATCATGGAGACCTCAGCAGAATCGACCGTATAACCCGCAGCCGTCAACGCATCCTTCACATCACCCAATGATTCCCAGGCGGTGAAGACGTCGATGGCACCGTCATCATAGGTTGCGATGTCTTCTGCACCCGCTTCCAGCGCCGCTTCCATCACGGTATCTTCATCCAGACCCGGGGCAAAGGAGATCACACCTTTACGGGTAAACAGATATGCAACGGAACCGTCAGTTCCGAGGTTACCCCCGGTTTTGCTAAATGCATGACGAACTTCAGATACGGTGCGGTTACGATTGTCGCTCAGACACTCCACCATCACGGCGGTGCCGCCTGGGCCATAGCCTTCGTAAATGATGGTTTCCATATTGCTGTCATCTTCCCCTCCCACGCCGCGTGCAATCGCACGATTCATGGTGTCACGCGTCATGTTGTTAGACAGCGCTTTATCCATGGCGGCTCGAAGGCGTGGGTTGGAACCGGCATCGCCTCCGCCCAGCTTCGCCGCCGTAACCAGCTCACGAATAATTTTGGTGAAGATCTTACCGCGCTTCGCGTCCTGTGCCGCTTTACGGTGCTTTGTGTTTGCCCATTTACTATGGCCAGCCATGAAATTTCTCTCCAGATAATTTTATTGCTCAGGCAATTTTGTGGGCAACAGGCGGATACGCTGTGCCGATAATGCCCAAGCTTTCTACTCAAAACGAAAGCAAAATTAATCAACGAACGCTTCTATCGCCTGCCGATTACTCCAGGACTTAGTCAGTTTTGCCGCTTCCGGCACCGCAAGCCATCGCCAGTCAAGATGTTCAGTCACCATGACGTCACGTTCATGAGGTAACGCCAGCGTAAACCAATGCTCAGTATTATGCGTCACGTTGGGAGCGTAACGATGACGAAAGTGAGCAAAGATTTCAAATTCTATCTGGTGCTCACAGTCAGTGACAGTGAGCTGCTCAGCATTGATATCAATTGCCACCTCTTCCCAGACTTCCCTGATGACTGTCTGCAACGGCGTTTCACCGGGCTCAATGCTCCCGGTGACGGATTGCCAGAAATCCGTGTCATCACGACGCTGCAGCATCAATACCCGCTTGGTATCCAAAGCAAAGATCACCACTAATACCGATACGGGCTGCTTGTAGTCCATGTTAGCTGTTCTCAGGCTTTTCCTTTTTCACGACCTGAATCCCTAACTCCTCCAGCGAGGCCGGGTTAGCAAAGTTTGGAGCTTCAGTCATTAAGCAGGCTGCCGCCGTGGTTTTTGGAAAAGCGATAACATCACGAATATTATCCGTGCCGGTTAGCAACATCACCAGACGGTCGAGTCCGAAGGCCAAACCTGCATGCGGTGGCGTACCGAACTTCAATGCATCCAGCAGGAAGCCAAACTTCTCGCGCTGTTCTTGCTCATTGATGCCCAGAATGCCAAATACTGTTTGCTGCATCTGCCCGTTATGAATACGCACGGAACCCCCGCCCACTTCATAACCGTTAATCACCATATCGTAAGCATTCGCAATAGCGGCTTCCGGCGCGCTTTTTAATTCATCTGCCGTCATATCACGCGGCGCGGTGAAAGGGTGATGCATCGCGGTTAAGCCACTTTCCCCATCGTCTTCAAACATTGGGAAGTCAACAACCCACAGCGGTGCCCAGGCATCCTCATGAGTGATGCCCAGATCGCGGCCAACCTTAAGGCGCAGCGCACCAAGGGCATCAGTAACAACCTTCGCACTATCTGCCCCAAAGAAGATCAAATCGCCATCAGCGGCATCAGTACGCGCCAGAATAGACTCGACGATTTCCGCATTCAGGAATTTGGCAATAGGGCTTTGAACGCCTTCCAGCCCGTCTGCGCGCGCATTAACTTTGAGCCAGGCAAGCCCTTTAGCGCCGTAGATTTCGATAAATTTAGTATAATCGTCGATCTGTTTACGACTAAGTTGTGCGCCGCCGGGCACACGTAACGCCGCTACGCGCCCTTTTGCATCGTTCGCCGGGCCAGAAAAGACCTTAAACTCCACCTCTTTTAACAAATCAGCAACGTCGACCATTTCCATTGGGTTACGCAGGTCCGGTTTATCGGAACCAAAGCGACGCATCGCCTCTGCAAAGGTCATGATCGGAAACTCACCCAGGTCGATACCTTTGACATCAGACCAGAGGTTCCGCACTAGGCGCTCCATTATTTCACGCACCTGCGGTGCCGTCATAAAGGAGGTTTCAACGTCGATTTGGGTAAATTCGGGTTGACGGTCAGCGCGCAGATCTTCGTCACGAAAACATTTTACGATCTGATAATAACGATCAAAACCTGACATCATCAGCAGTTGTTTGAACAACTGCGGCGACTGAGGCAGCGCGTAGAACTTGCCTTTATGTACCCGGCTCGGGACCAGGTAATCACGCGCGCCTTCCGGCGTCGCTTTGGTCAGCATCGGCGTCTCAATATCCAGAAAACCGTGTTCATCCATAAAACGGCGTACAAAACTGGTTATTTTCGCCCGCATTTTCAGGCGGTTTGCCATATCCGGGCGGCGCAAATCCAGATAACGATATTTCAAACGCGCTTCTTCGGTATTTACCTGGTTGGAGTCCAGGGGCAACGGCTCGGAACGGTTGATGATCGTTAATTCGGTGGCAAATACTTCAACCTCACCGGTGGCCATATCGCCGTTTTTATTTTTCTCATCACGAGCACGTACAGTGCCGGTTAACTGGATGCAGAATTCGTTACGCAGTTCTGAAGCCAGCTTAAATGCATCCTGACGATCGGGATCGAAAAAGACCTGAACGATACCTTCACGGTCACGCATATCAATAAAGATCAGGCTACCCAAATCGCGGCGGCGATTAACCCAACCACACAGTGTTACTTGCTGGCCTACATGAGACAGATTGAGCTGTCCGCAATATTCAGTACGCATAACGATATCCTTTTAACTTCATTGCTGCTGCATGCGCAGCATCGGGTCGTCTTTTGGTGTTGCCGGGTCCGGTAACAGAATTACCCCATCAGGCACCTGTTTTGGGCAGACGCTACCCTAAAAAAGGCTGGCATTATATACCCAAAGTTATTGAAGTTGCATCACGGCAGCACCCACGTCCAGCGTGAATAAGCAAACATTTGCCAGTGATTTGAACAGAAAAATACTATCCATGCCGTGAGCGCTCTAAATAATCACAGATGGCTCAGCAAGCCAATGATGATCATTGCCACCATGCGCAATCACAAAAGTTAACAAAACTTGCTGATTCCGGACACCTTTTTGCTCGCCGAAACCCGCATTCTCTCGCTATTCTTTCTCTTTTACTGCTGGAGCCATCTGATGAAATTGAATCCCACGACTACCGCACTGGTATTGATCGATCTGCAGGAAGGCGTTTTGCCTTTTGCAGGCGGCCCGCACGCTGCGAAAGACGTTGTTGCGCGGGCAGCCAGGCTTGCTGAAAAATTTCGTGCCGCACAGGCGCCTGTTTTTCTGGTACGCGTAGGCTGGTCAACTGATTTTGCTGAAGCACCGAAACAAGCGGTTGATGCGGTAAATACCCGAACCTCTTTACCTGACAACTGGTGGAACTTTCCCGCAGAACTCGACGTGCAGGACAGCGATATCAGCGTGATAAAACGTCAGTGGGGCGCATTTTACGGCACCGATTTAGAAATGCAGTTGCGTCGTCGAGGTATTGACACACTGGTGTTAGGCGGTATTTCAACCAATATTGGGGTAGAATCTACCGCCCGCCATGCATGGGAGCTCGGTTTCAACCTGGTGATTGCTGAAGATATCTGTAGTGCCGCTAGCACAGAACAACACAACGGTAGCCTGAACTGGGTATTCCCACGCATAGCAAAAGTGCGCCAGTCAGAAGACGTTATTGCTGCGCTATAATATCCACCAGCCCGGCGGCGACAAACAGATCGGTCGCCGCCGGGCTGGTATACAGGCTGCTGGCTTATCAGCAGCAGTCCGGTAACGTGAAGTACGGAAAGTCGACCTGCTGACGATCAACAGGTCGCCGTTAACAGGAGAATAATGGAACCAGTTTATATCGGTCTGCCGCAATGGCAGCACCCCCGATGGAAAAAGCTGGGCATGGAAACCCTGGCGGACTACGCGCGCTATTTCAACTGCGTTGAGGGCAATACCACGCTTTATGCTCTGCCAAAACCCGAAATTGTGCTGCGCTGGCGCGATATGACCGATGCAAATTTTCGCTTCTGCTTTAAGTTTCCCGCAACCATTAGCCACCAGGCCGCTCTACGGCAATGTGACGACTTGACCAATGCCTTTTTCCGCACGTTAGATCCTCTCGCCGCCCGCATTGGGCAATATTGGCTACAGTTGCCCGCTGCATTTGGCCCGGATGAACTCCAGACACTCTGGTCGTTTCTTGATAAATTACCCACATGTTTTCAATACGGTGTTGAGGTTCGTCACCCGGCATTTTTTGCAAAAGGTGACGCCGAGCAGGCGTTAAACCGCGGGCTGAAACAGCGCAGAATTAATCGTGTCATTCTCGATAGCCGTCCCATCCATGCCTCTGAATCATCATTACCGGCGGTGATTCATGCGCAGTCAAAGAAGCCCAAAGTGCCAACGCATGCGGTGATGACAGCAAAGAATCCGATGGTGCGATTTATTGGCGGGGAAGATCCACAAAATAACCTGCCCTTTTTCAATGCCTGGCTACGAAAACTGCCTGAATGGTGCCAGCAGGGACAGCCATGGCTGTTTATTCACACGCCGGATATCGGTGACGTGATGAGTCTGGTTCAGTTTCTTTGGCCGCACCTGAAATTAGCTTTACCACAATTGAAGGATGCGCCAGACTGGCCGCAGCAGGATCAGCTTTTTTAATTAAGCTGGCCAATTTTCTAAAAAAAGACATGCAAATCCCGTTGATTAAACGAGATTTGCATTAAGTATAGCGGGAGTACAGTGATAGTAAAATAATCCAGCCATCATACTCATTGAGGATGTTCGGCGTAATACAGAATATTATTTACGGGCTTCACTATTTTTATGGTTTTTCATCGTCAGATAGCGTACTAATTTCAAACATAGACTGACTGATGACCATATAGTCAAAACAGTAACAATTAAATGAGCAAGTTCCCTTTTGGTCGTAAAAGACCCTCCAGTAACGCAGGCCTCATTCAGAAAATAATATCCACCAAAAACACCGATAAAAACCGCAATTCCGCGCCAGAACGGATTCATCTTCAGCTTTACTCCCTGGGGTGACAGGATTATATGATATTTTTACCAACGACACTGACCACCGATGTTATTTCCACCTCGGCTACTGTTATTTTTACTATTATTATTACAAGATGAAGCCGATGATTTCGAGCAGTCACTACCAAATGCTGCACCTGCAATACCTAATGCAGCGCCCGCCAGGCCACCGCCAATCGCGCCAAGCGTTGCACCGACGAGAATCGACTTATTGCAATCTGCCACGCCCGGGTCGTTATAACGAGGATTTCCATTACTTTTACCTCTACCTCCACCACTGCTATTACCGCTTCCCGGCCCATGTTTATCCGCATAATTACCTGCCCCAGAGACAACCGCCATTTCCTTAACATCCAGAGTTCTCATATAAAATCCTTATTCATATTGGTTCTTTCCACAACTTATACACTTACGTTACAACAATATATAAGTTGAATCTTTAAGAGGTATATCTAAGTGCTGAACTTACTCCAGTAGCAGCAGTTATATCTATATCTCATTCAGATTTACCCGTCATTAAGAATTTATAAAAACATCGATCCATCACATAAATTATTCTATTTTTAGTATCAGAATTATTATGGCGCAATAAAGAATCAGATGAAAACATTAACCGATTAGTTTTATCGAATTAAGTTACAGGACAGCTTATTAAAAAATCCATTTATGTGTTCATTAACTCCTCTTCAGCGCTTAGCCTGTCTATGCCCTAAATAATATCAGCAGCAGGAAAGTGACAATACAGGCGCATCCTGCAGAGTGAAGGTTCAGTGATCAACAACGCAGAGCCAGATCAGGCCTTTTAGTGCCCCCTTTTGACATCAACGGATCAGCACGCCGCCTCGTTGCCTGCGTTCTTTAAGCGTGACTATTTGACTGAGGGGGCGATTGTTAGCCAGTAAGCGTTCCTTCTGATAGTAGAAAAGGTGCAGCCCGCGCAGCTTTCTGCCAAAATAGTGCCCTTTCCGACCTTCACCGGACTTACCGTTATGTCTAACCGCGATACGCTTTTCTCAGCGCCAATAGCAAAACTGGGCGACTGGACCTTTGACGAGCGCGTAGCTGAAGTTTTTCCCGATATGATTCAGCGCTCGGTACCCGGCTATTCCAATATCATTTCGATGATTGGCATGCTGGCCGAACGTTTTGTTCAGCCAGACACACAAATTTATGACCTGGGTTGCTCTCTGGGTGCAGCGACGCTCTCCGTAAGACGAAATATTCACGTCTCAGGTTGTAAAATTATTGCCGTTGATAATTCTCCGGCCATGGTTGAACGCTGCCGACGCCATATTGACGCCTTTCGCGCGCAAACACCGGTTGAGGTTGTAGAAGCCGATATTCGTGCCATCACTGTTGAAAACGCGTCGATGGTGGTATTGAATTTTACGTTGCAATTTTTGGAGCCCGATGAGCGTCAGCAGTTGTTAAATACCGTTTACCAGGGATTAAATCCCGGGGGTGTACTGGTTCTTTCTGAAAAATTCAGCTTTGAGGATAGTGACGTGGGCGAGCTTCTGTTCAACATGCATCACGACTTTAAGCGGGCCAACGGCTATAGCGAACTCGAGATTAGTCAGAAGCGCAGTATGCTTGAAAACGTCATGTTGACCGATAGCGTTGAAACGCATAAAAGGCGTTTGCATCAGGCGGGTTTCGAACACGCAGAGCTATGGTTTCAGTGTTTTAATTTTGGATCGTTAGTGGCAGTCAAAGCAGGAACAGCATGATTGATTTTGGAAACTTTTATCAGCTCATCGCCAAAGGAACCCTGGCCCCCTGGTTAGAGACGTTACCTGCACAGATTGCAGCCTGGCAACGCGAGAATCTGCATGGGCACTTTAAGAACTGGGATAAGGCCGTCGAGTACTTACCGCTACTGCAACCCGATCGTCTTGATCTATTACATAGCGTGAGCGCGGATTGCGACGGCCTCAGCGATCGCCAGCGGGACGGCATCGAAAAGTTGTTACGCAATCTGATGCCCTGGCGAAAAGGCCCCTATTCGCTTTACGGCACGGAGATTAATACTGAGTGGCGCTCTGACTGGAAATGGCAGCGCGTACTGCCACACATTTCTCCGCTGGTTGGACGAACGATTCTTGATGTCGGTTGCGGCAGCGGTTACCACATGTGGCGCATGCTGGGCGCAGGTGCTCAACTTGTCGTGGGTATCGACCCGATGCAGCTTTTCCTGTGCCAATTTGAAGCCGTGCGTAAGCTTCTGGGCAACGATCAACGCGTTCACCTTTTGCCTCTGGGTATTGAGCAACTTCCCGAACTAAAAGCCTTCGATACCGTATTCTCCATGGGCGTACTTTACCATCGCCGTTCACCGCTGGATCACCTATTACAGCTGAAAAATCAGTTGGTAAGTGGCGGCGAACTGGTGCTGGAAACGTTAGTTATCGACGGTGATGACCAGGCCGTGCTGGTACCCGGCGAGCGCTATGCACAGATGCGCAACGTTTATTTCATTCCGTCAACCGGTGCATTAAAAAACTGGCTGGAAAAGTGCGGGTTTGAAGATGTTCGTATCGTCGACTATTCGCTGACCAGCACGGAGGAACAGCGCCGTACCGACTGGATGACCAGCGAATCCCTGGCAGAATTTCTTGCGCCGGACGACCCGACAAAAACCATTGAGGGTTACCCGGCTCCGCTGCGAGCGGTATTAGTCGCGCGTAAACCCTAAGGTGCGAGCCGGTGAGCCGGCTCTATTTAGCCCCTGGGGACGTCGGACAGGGGTATAGCATATCGCCTATATTGCACGGGCTATCTTGTTTTTTCATCGGCCCAATATTGGAACTGATATGCGGCGCTAATATTACGTTTGATCACCGATTTGCCAATAGTTTCAGTTTCACGCGAATAACTCAATGTGCAGTTCCCTGTCTCATCCCACGACTGACACTCATTAATGCTCGTAATGGTACTGGCAGGAGTTTGCGTGATAGTGTCGAGCCGAATTTCACGATTTTTGTCGTCATAGGTATAGGTTTCTTTGCTTTTCTCTGACGTTAAGGTCAGTACATCTCCCGTCGGAGACCACTGAAAGCGAGACTCACCATTACTAAGCGGATCCGATCCGCGTGCGACGCGTTTTAACAACCGAAACTGTTTATTATAGGCATATGTGGTTTCAGTAAACCCCTTCTCACCCGTGAGGATGAATACATCGGTTGCGCTGGTGATATTGCCATTTTTGCCGACTTTATAATTAATCGTGCCGCGCTTATTTGTCACTTCAACCGGTTGGTCCTGCTGTTTGACCACGACCGATATACCATACTCGGCCTGCCAGCCATCCGTTACGCGGCCAATGTGCTGCTCCATTTGCAGCAATACATTCCCTTCGTCCTTGCGATAGCTGATATCGGCAACAGTTAGCACACCGCACTGGTCAAACTGGCCTAATATCCGTTTTTGCTGATCGACATCCTTGCCGAATTCACCCACGGCAAACTGCTTTATTCGCCCTTTTGCCGTCCCACCCAACATGATGACGCTGTTGCTATCGTTAATCGCCTGGCCGCTCGCCGCACACTTGTCAGCGGCATAGACCCCCTGACTAACCAGCATACAAGATGTCAGCCATAGCCACCCACTTAACATGCCTTTATTCATCGTGAAACCGCCTGACGGTAAGTCGCAGATATTTATTCTTTCAGCGTCAGCAGAAACGAGAAAGCCCCGAATAAAATCTCATAAAGGATCTTGCAATCATCTTCCATGCTGCAAACGATCGTTGTAAACCCGATAAACTTCACGCTGCAGGTGTGTCGACAAGCTCAACTGCACGTGCCGGCAAGGCACCACCACACTACCGTTTAGTCCGGTGAGTTGGATCCCTCAATTTAACGCTTCCATCTTGGTCAAAAAAAACCCCAACAATGTGCTGGGGCTTGGTACTTGCAAACATCACGTCGATATAACGGCGTGCTGTGCGGCAAAACTGGTTGTCGATCAGGCCACTCTTTTGGCGCTCATTGAGATAATGCCCTTCATCGCTTCGACGACATCACCATCAACGCAATAGCGGCTAAACTCATCGTTCTCGGCGTCAGAGCACATCGAAACGCCGGCTTTACGATAGCGCATCGGGGAAGGAATCAGACGACTCGCCGAACTATGGACCTCATGAATACCCGCATCAAGAAACTTCTGCAAGTTGCTTAAACGCACCCCCGCACCTGCCATAATTATTGGACCCTCACTGCCATGAGTTAGTTCCTTAAGTAACGCAATACCGCTTTCAGCACTTTGTTGCTGACCGGATGTCAGGATGCGGGCCACACCCAAATCGGTTAACTCTTCCAGAGCACGCTTCGGGTTGTGGCACATATCAAATGCTCGGTGAAAGGTCACGGCCATACCGCCACACAGCGCCATAATTTGCCGCATTTGGGTCATATTAATGCGCGCATCCTCGTCCAGCATTCCCACTACAACGCCAGGGAATCCCAGTTCGCGGATATACGCAACATCCGACTTCATCGCGGCAAATTCGATCGGGGTATAGCAGAAATCGCCCCCGCGCGGACGCACGATAGGATGAACCGGTATTGATACGTTCTCACGTGCCGCTTTCAGCATTCCCGCTGAGGGCGTCAACCCCCCTTCTTTCGGGGCAGCACAGAGTTCAATGCGATCCGCACCGGCCTGTTGCGCAGTAAGGGCGCACTCCACTCCATAGCAGCATACTTCCAGTTTTGTCATATCATCCTCCTGTTTAATGACTGCTGGCTGGTTGTTCATTTCTCGGGTAGGCTGGCATTACAGGTAATATTAACGGGATTTTTAATCATGGCACCCAATTTTGACCAACGGATAGACCGGGGTCACAGCGATAGTATTAAATGGAATAAATATGGCGACCGCGACGTACTGCCTCTGTGGGTCGCAGATACAGATTTTCGCTCACCAGACTGCATTATTGACGCGCTACAACAACGCATAAATCATGGCGTATTTGGTTATGGCGATACACCGCATGAGCTGATTGAGGTGGTTATTCAGCGTATGGCAGAGCGCTATAACTGGCAGGTTGAAGCGGACTGGATTGTCTTATTGCCGGGGGTTATCAGCGGGCTTAACCTCAGTGTTCGCGCTTTTACTTCACCGAACCAGGGAACGCTGGCCCCAACGCCAATTTATCCTCCATTTCGCCTCTCCGCCTCCTGGGCGCAGCGCAGCCAGTTGAATATACAGATGCATCTTGAGGCCGGTCGCTGGTTGATGGATTTGGCCGCCACTGAACAACAGCTCAGCGGTAACGAAAAACTTTTAATGTTGTGCAATCCACAAAATCCTGGCGGCACAGCCTATCGTCAGGAGGAGCTTGAAGCGCAATTACGCTTTGCTCAGCGCCATGATTTAATCGTCTGCTCGGATGAAATCCACTGTGATTTGTTGCTTGAGCCCGGTGCTCGCCATATTCCTTTTGCCGCTCTCAGTGAAGATGCCGCACAGCGATCCATCACCCTGACCTCTCCGTCAAAAACCTTTAATATCGCCGGTCTCGGTGCCTCCATCGCCATTATTCCTAATAAAGAACTGCGCCAGCGTTTCAATACCGCGCGTCAGGGCATCGTGCCGGGTGTTGATGTACTTGCGCTGGTCGCCGCCACGGCAGCATGGCGAGACGGGCAGAGCTGGCTCGACGCACAACTTGATTATCTGAGAGTTAACCGCGATATGCTGGTGGATGCCGTCAATGCCATGCCGGGATTAACCATGAGCTCACCCGAAGCGACCTATCTGGGTTGGATTGATGTGAAGAAACTGGCCCTCACTAATCCGGCGTCATTCTTTGAAGAGCATGGGCTCGGATTCTCGCCGGGCCGTGACTTTGGCGACGATGGTTTTATTCGCTTCAACTTTGGCTGCACGCGTGCCACGCTGCAGGAGGCTCTTCAGCGAATGACACGCGCGATTGCCAGCCTTTAGTTATTGATCCCGTTCGCTGGCAACAATTTCCTTCAGGCTCCAGGGATGGAACTTGATGGTTATATTTCCGTCCGTCACGGCCAGTGTCGGATTAGGTAAACGCTCGCCCTCACCCTTGGGTGAACGGGTCTTTACTGAAATGTGGCGTTGCGCGAGCCCCTCGTCTGATAACAATGCTAAAGCGCGCGCCCCCAGCGTTTCCGCCTCGCCTCGCAGCACAATTTCAACGTGTTCCCATCCTTCATGGCGATAAAGCGTATTTCCTGGCCAGGGGAGTTCAACGACGTTTAACTGCCACGGCCCCACGACTAATGGCTGAGCCAGCTCAAATAAGCAGATGGGGCGCCCCTTAATTTCATTTTCAGAAAACAGGGTGGCAATTTGGGACAAGCCTTGCTTCCACCGCTCTGCCGTTGTGTTTTGATGACAGCGTACGGAGATATGGTCCGCCTCCAGGGTGCTTAAATTTATCCCCAGGGTTTCAGCAAGATCGGTCAATGCCTGCTCAAAGCGAGGCAGATCATTTACCAGATCCTTTAACTCTCCGACTTGATTCCATAACAACATGGAGTCTCCTTATATTTACTTTACTTTTATTCATCAATGACAGCACCACTTTAGGTGAAGGGAGGCCATTTAATGGATTAAATACTCTGCTAACGTTATTTTTATTTATAAATATGCATTAATTACCCAATACATGTCTATTTTAGAGCGGTACGGCACAATTTTTGTTTTTATAAACAAAACACAACCTTTTGTTTATTATGATTTTTATGGATGAAATAAGGTAATTCCTAATTAAAGAGAGTTGATTGAATATTAACCAGCTTTCTTATAGGTTTGTTATTACCATCATATCAGGAATAGCAATATGCTTACGTTACTTATTATCGCAGTTCTGATTGCGCTGATGGCTTTCGCTGTTATTCGTCACGTGCAAGCACGTAATAGTAAAACGATTAACCACCCACACCGCCATCTTCGCCGCCGTTAAACGGCAGGTATACATACTGTTTCGTGTTAGACGGTAATATGCAAACGCATTACCTTGGCCGGGGAGTCGAGTCAGTTGATGCATTTGCCACAAAAAGGTGCGGGGATATTGGTTGAAACCTGCCCAGCCCATATTTCCGCGTTCCACGCCTACTGACGGCTTACAACAAATACAGTATACTTTTACCCTTCTTTTCCGCCGCGCTATGTACAACATCTTCTGATGCTGTCAGGTGCGGCGAGGACATTGGCCCGTTCTGTTCGTAGACGGGCTTTTTAAGCTTATTAAGGTAACTCGGTGAATATTCAGGCCCTTCTTTCAGAAAAAGTCAGTCAGGCGATGATCGCTGTCGGTGCGCCAGCAGAAAGCGAACCCCAGGTTCGCCAGTCGGCTAAAGTCCAGTTTGGTGATTACCAGGCAAACGGTATTATGGCCGTAGCAAAAAAACTAGGGCAACCACCACGACAACTGGCTGAGCAGGTGTTACAACATCTCGATCTGAATGGAATTGCCAGCAAAGTTGAAATCGCCGGACCTGGCTTCATCAATATTTTTCTCGACCATTACTGGCTCTCCCGGCAGATCGATCTCGCCGTGAGTTCACCACGTCTTGGCGTTGCGACACTTCCTCCACAAACGATAGTTATTGACTATTCGGCACCTAACGTTGCAAAAGAAATGCACGTCGGTCATGTACGTTCAACCATCATTGGTGACGCAGCGGCGCGTACTCATGAGTTCCTCGGACATAAGGTCATCCGAGCTAACCATGTGGGCGACTGGGGCACCCAGTTTGGTATGTTAATCGCGTTTCTGGAAAAGCAGCAGAACGAACAGCAGGGCGATATTGCCCTCGCCGATTTGGAAGGTTTTTATCGCGAAGCGAAAAAGGCCTACGATGAGGATGAAGACTTTGCACAACGGGCTCGTCATTATGTCGTCAAGCTACAGGGTGGCGACGAATATTGCCGCACCATGTGGAAAAAGCTGGTTGACATCACCATGACGCAGAACCAGAAAATTTATGACCGGTTAAACGTCACGCTCACCCGCAATGATGTGATGGGTGAAAGCCTTTATAACGATATGCTACCGGGTATCGTTGCTGACCTGAAAGCAAAAGGTTTAGCCGTTGAGAGTGAAGGCGCCACCGTGGTTTTCCTTGAGGAGTTCAAAAACAAGGAAGGTGAGCCGATGGGTGTCATCATTCAGAAAAAGGATGGCGGCTATCTTTACACCACCACAGACATCGCCTGTGCGAAGTACCGTTATGAAACGCTACACGCTGACCGCATCCTTTATTATATCGACTCGCGTCAACACCAGCATTTAATGCAGGCATGGACCATCGTGCGCAAAGCAGGTTATGTCCCTGACTCGGTACCGCTGGAACACCACATGTTTGGCATGATGCTGGGCAAAGATGGCCGTCCGTTTAAAACACGTTCTGGCGGCACCATTAAGCTCTCCGATCTGCTGGATGAGGCCGTTGAACGCGCGACTAAGCTGGTTGCTGATAAAAATCCTGAGATGCCAGCCGATGAACTTGCGGCGCTGGCGAATACCGTCGGCATTGGCGCGGTCAAATATGCTGATTTGTCCAAAAGCCGCACGACGGATTATATTTTCGACTGGGATAATATGCTGGCATTTGAGGGGAATACCGCGCCTTACATGCAGTATGCCTACACTCGCGTGCTTTCCGTGTTCCGTAAGGCCGGGATTGATTTATCCGGTGTGACTGGCGATACCAAAATTGGTGAAGAGCGTGAAGCAGCCTTAGCTACCCGACTATTGCAGTTTGAAGAGACGATCCTTCAGGTCGCCCGGGACGGCATGCCGCATATTATGTGCGCCTACTTGTATGACCTGGCAGGACTGTTCTCTGGTTTTTACGAACACTGCCCGATACTGACAGCTGACGATGAAACCATTCGCCAGAGCCGTCTGAAACTCGCTTTGCTAACGGCGAAGACACTGAAGCAAGGCCTTGATACGCTCGGTATCGAAACCGTCGAACGCATGTAATACCCGCGCCACGCAGGGGGGATCATTCGCCCCCTGCTCGCTCCTCAATTTACTGGTAATTCACCATAACTTGCTGGCTTAATACCCGAAATACTGGAAAAAGCCGTCCCGCACCTTCGATATAAAACACAAAATGTACATTGCCGCTGGCATCTGCATCGGCTAATCCTCGGGTCGCGCCGCTGGCTCCTTCAATCGTGACACAGCGCGTACCGGAACAGAGTTTTACCTGTAGTCCTGCTGGCGTGGGGCCGGTTAAACGATAGCGCCAGAAAACGTCAGTAATCTGACCACTCACTGTCTGAGATGGCGATAAACTCGCGGAAGAGGCCGAAACGCCGCGATAACTGATGGCTGGACCGCTACCACTGGCCTGCCATGCCCCCGCCGACGCAGACACCGCTCCCGGAAGCCCCAGTAGCCATACCATCGTCGCGACGCGCTTCAGCATCAATGTCCCCCAATGGTTGATGTCATGCGGATATCACGGTTGTCGGTCAGTTCAAGGTTCGACAGGACCATCAACTGTGGCAGATTCCGCCGCAGGAAGCGGGCCAGTAAAGCGCGAAGCGGGTGGTTGACGAGCAATACCGGCGGCGCGCCCAGTGTCTCCTGACGCTGTAATGCCAGCTGTGCCTGCTCCAGCAGCCGATCCGCAAGGCCTGGCTCTAACCCACCGCCGCCCTGTAATGCCTGCAGTAACAACCTTTCAAGCGCAGTATCCAATCCAATAACCTGAACTTCACCACTGCCCGGGAACCATTGCTGCGTAATTGCGCGTCCCAGCGCCACACGAACAACCGAAGTTAACTCGTGCGGATCGGTTTGTATCGGCGCATGCTCCGTCAGCGTTTCAATGATAGTGCGCATATCACGAATCGATACCCGTTCGGACAGCAGGTTTTGTAATACCTTGTGCAACGTTGTTAACGTCACGACACCCGGAACCAGATCTTCGGTTAATTTCGGCATTTCCTGACTAACACGATCCAGTAATTGCTGCGCTTCCTGACGACCAAAAAGCTCACTGGCGTATTGTCCAATCAGATGATTAAGGTGCGTTGCCACCACCGTACTGGCTTCCACCACGGTAAAGCCCTGAATTTGGGCCTGTTCTTTTAACACGCTATCGATCCAGACGGCGGCCAACCCAAACGCGGGATCGACAGTTACCTCACCCGGCAGCGAGCCCACGGCTGTGCCGGGATTGATCGCCATCCAGCGTCCCGGCCATGCATCGCCACTGCCAATTTCCACCCCTTTCATCAAAATGCGATAGCGAGCAGGCGGCAATTCCATATTGTCGCGAATATGGACCACCGGAGGTAAGAAACCCACTTCCTGGGCAAATTTTTTGCGAATACTGCGGATGCGTCCAAGTAGTTCGCCCTGCTGCTGGAAATCAACCATGGGGATCAAGCGATAGCCCACCTCCATCCCCAGCGAGTCCTCCAACTGCACGTCTGTCCAGGAGGCCTCAACTGAGGTCGCCGTTTCCTGAGGTTTTACCGCCATCTGCGTTATCGCCTTTGGTTTCATCTCTTTGCCACGGATATACCAGGCCAGCCCCAGCAGTGCCGCAGTAAATAGCAGGAATACCAGATTAGGCATTCCCGGTACCAGCCCCAGTAGCCCCAGAACTGCCGCACTTAACATCATGACTCGAGGGTTGTTGAACAGCTGCGTAACCATCTGTTCGCCCACGTCCTGATCGGTACTCACCCGTGTGACAATAACACCTGCCGCGGTCGAAATAACCAGCGCGGGAATTTGTGCCACCAGACCATCACCAATGGTCAACAGCGTATAGGTTTCTGCTGCATGGCTGAAATCCAGACCGTGCTGAATCACCCCAACCAGTAAGCCGCCAATAACGTTAATCACCATAATCATGATGCCAGCGATGGCGTCACCACGCACAAATTTACTGGCACCATCCATTGAACCGTAAAAATCCGCTTCCTGCGTAACTTCCGAACGACGCTTCTTCGCCTCATCTTCGCCGATCAATCCCGCATTGAGATCGGCATCTATTGCCATCTGTTTGCCTGGCATCCCATCAAGTACAAAGCGTGCGCCTACCTCTGCAATGCGCCCGGCCCCTTTAGTGATAACCATAAAGTTGATAATCACCAGGATAATGAAGACTACGATGCCGATCGCGAAATTCCCGCCCACCAGAAAATGGCCAAATGCTTCCACAACACGACCCGCGGCACCTGCCCCCGTATGCCCTTCCAGTAAAATAATGCGTGTAGAGGCGACGTTCAGTGCCAGACGAAGCAAGGTTGAAAACAGCAAAATCGTCGGAAAAGCGGCAAATTCCAGCGTACGCTGTGTGAACATTGCCACCAGCAACACCATGATTGACAAAGCAATATTGAAAGTGAATAGCAAATCGAGGATAAAGGGCGGCAGTGGCAACACCATCATCGATAAGATCATTAAGATCAGTACCGGCCCGGCAAGTACCTGCCATTGGGTATTTTTAAAATCACCCGGTAAGCGTAATAATGCGGCCAGATTAGCCATCAATTTTTTTCTCTCCAGCAAAATCCAGTGCTTCCGGCACCGGCAAATGTTCAGGTTTCTTCGGGATCAGGCCGCCTTCTACTTTCCAACGGCGCAACTGCCATACCCACGCCAGCACCTCCGCCACGGCGGCATAGAGCACGCCGGGAATCGCCTGACCAATATCACTATGCCGGTACAGCGCCCGAGCCAGCGGCGGTGCCTCCAACACCGGGATACGATGCTGCTGGCCAATTTCGCGGATACGCAACGCAATCTCACCCGCGCCTTTTGCCAGCACTTTCGGTGCGTTCATTTTCTTTTCGTCATACCGCAACGCGACTGAATAATGGGTCGGGTTGGTGACAATCACATCCGCTTTGGGCACATCTGCCATCATGCGCCGTCGTGCAGTCGCAAGCATCTGCTGGCGTATACGTCCTTTAACATGCGGATCACCCTCCTGCTGCTTAAATTCATCGCGAATTTCCTGCCGCGTCATGCGTAAGCCTTTAAAATAGCTATACAGCTGCCAGAACACATCAAAGCTGACCATTGGGATAAGCCCCATCAGAATCAGCAGACCGCATACCGCCAGGGTATTCAGTGCGTGACCCAGCGCGGTCAGCGGCGATTCGGTGATCAATCGCATAATCTCTGGCCAACGGTGCCACAGATATCCGCAGGTTACAGACGATACCAATACCGCCTTCAGAACAGCTTTCAGCAATTCAGCCCAGGCCTGGCCCGCAATCATCCGCTTCAGTCCCTTGAGTGGATTGAGTTTACCAATATCAAACTTGATGGCTTTACCGCTGAGCACCACGCCGCCCAGCATCATCGGCGCGGCGATAGCTACCAGCACAAGACCGCTCATAACAGGCAGCAGCGCCCACACGGCCTGTAGCAACAGGCTACTGATATGCCGGACGCTCTGTTTGTCATCGCTAATAATGCGGTGGTCAAATTGCAACCCTGAGGCGATCATGGCGGCCAGTTGGCGAGCCATCGGTTCGCCTCCCAACCACAAAATCATCAGACCGGTGAACAACATCAGCAGTGATGTCAATTCGCGCGAGCGCGGGATCTGCCCCTCCTCGCGTGCTTTCTCCAGCCGGTGGGGGGTGGGGGATTCTGTTTTTTCCTCATCACTGTCTTGAGCCACGACAGCCAACCTTCATACGCGGGATTTCAATCAGTAGCATGCCAAAACGAGAGCGCACTGATGGCGGGAGTAACAACGTAAAATGGCGGCTATTTTACGGATGGCAGATCTGCAGGCTATTTTGTCACGGCCAGAACCCCGCCCGATAACGCAATTAACAAACCTGCAGCCTGAAGTACAGCGGGTATATCGCTTTCATTTTGGAAGCGTTAAGCCTCCTGCCATGTGATTAAAAACCGAGGCTATCCAGCAAGTCATCGACCTGATCCTGGTTCGCCACGACGCCCGGGGCTGCGGCATTTACCTGCGGGCCATTCAGTAAACTATTGCCTTCCTGTTTCTGACGCGCCCCTGCTTCCGGCAGGTTCTCCAGAAGAACCATCAGTAGCTGACGTTCAATTTCCTGAATCACATCCATCATACGTTTAATCACCTGGCCGGTAAGATCCTGGAAATCCTGCGCCATCATGATTTCCAGCAATTGGCCATTAGTAAACGCGGTATGCACGGGGACGGATTCCAGATAACCTCGCGTATCTGAAACCAGGGAACGCGCATCAGCAAGGTCGATGGGATTTTCAAACCACTCATCCCAGCGGATTTTCAGCGCTTTGGCACCACTTTCAAGTTGTGTCTGACGAGGTTGTGAAGCCTCAACGCAGTTCAGTGCACGTTCGGCCGCTTGTGCCGTCATTTGTACCACATAATCAAGCCGGTCTCGGGCATCAGGGATAGCTTCTGCGGCTTCTGCAATCGCACGATCGAGCCCCAGCTCGCGGAGACTTTCACGTAGCATGCGCGTAAGAGAACCAATCCGCGAAATAATGTCATGGGCCGATGTGCCCTCAGGAGGGGATTTCGTAAGTTCGTTCATCACATCTCCTTACATACCCAGTTTTTCGAAAATTTTGCCTAACTTCTCTTCCAGCGTCGCGGCGGTAAAAGGCTTTACGACGTAGCCGCTGGCCCCCGCCTGCGCCGCGGCGATGATATTCTCTTTTTTCGCTTCCGCGGTTACCATCAGTACAGGTAGTTTGCTTAGGCCCGCATCGGCGCGAATCGTTTGCAGCAGTTCCAACCCATCGATGTTCGGCATGTTCCAGTCAGAGATAACAAAATCAAAACCACCAGCACGCAGTTTATTCAACGCATCAGCGCCATCTTCCGCCTCTTCAACATTATTGAATCCCAGCTCTTTCAAAAGGTTACGCACGATACGGCGCATTGTATTGAAATCATCTACTACCAAAAAACGCATATTGCTGTCAGCCATATCGACTCCTTCGTTGTCTCGTCCCGTAAACAGGTCTGGGTTATATTCGTAGCGCCTGCCCGGCGCTAATTTTCGCCAGCATATGCTGGCTGATTTGATGTAAATCCACGACTTCACTGGCTGCGCTGCGTGCTATCGCCTCACGCGGCATACCGAAAACAACACAGCTCGTTTCATTCTGTGCAATGGTCCAGGCTCCAGCGCGGTGCATTGCCAGCAGACCGTCCGCACCATCATTTCCCATACCGGTCAGGATGACACCGACGGCGTTACGTCCGGCAAACTGGGCTACAGAATGAAACAAAACATCCACCGACGGTTTATGACGGTTCACCGCCGGCCCGTCATTTAACCTCACCTGATAATTCGCACCGCTTCGGGCCAGTTCGAGGTGCATTCCGCCTGGCGCAATGTAGGCGTGTCCTGGCAATATACGCTCCCCTTCTTCCGCCTCTTTCACCGTTATTTGGCATAATTTATTCAGCCGTTCGGCGAAGGAGCGGGTAAACCCCGGCGGCATATGCTGTGTTATCAGTAAAGCCGGGCTGGTAGCCGGCAGCGGTTGTAATACATGACGAATCGCCTCTGTACCGCCGGTAGAAGCGCCAATAGCAATTAGCTTTTCACTACTTAGCAGCGGCCCGGCTTTTAGCAGCGCAGGTGCCGCCTGCATACCGCGAATATTCAGGCGCGCACGGGATGCAGTACGCACCTTATCGGCAATCATCTGGCTGTAAGCCAGCATGCCTTCACGAATTCCCAACTGTGGCTTAGTGACAAAGTCCACCGCACCTAACTCCAACGCACGCAGCGTCACTTCCGAACCTTTTCCAGTGAGTGACGAAACCATTACTACCGGCATAGGGCGCAATCGCATTAATTTCTCAAGAAAATCAAGGCCATCCATACGTGGCATTTCTACGTCCAGCGTCAACACCTGTGGATTAAATTGCTTGATCAAGTCTCTCGCGACCAGAGGATCCGGTGCCGTGGCCACCATTTCCATGTCAGGATGGCTGTTAATGATTTCTGTCATTAACTGTCGCATCAGCGCTGAATCATCAACGCACATGACTCTGATTTTACTCATGGCTTTTCCTTCGTCAGGCCATAGACCGTCTGACCACGCAACCAGAATTCTTTGCTGATTTGGCTAAAGTTTTCTGAATGCCCCGCAAACAGTAATCCGCCCGGTTTCAGCAAGGGAACAAAACGCCTTAATATAGATTCCTGTGTTTCTTTATCGAAATAAATCATTACGTTACGACAAAATATTGCATCAAACGGTCCAGGAATTTTCCACTCGGGCGCCAGCAAATTAAGCGGAGAAAAGCTCACCGCTCCCATCAATTCGCTGCGAACCCTTACCATGCCAGCATGTGGCCCGGTCCCGCGCAGGAAAAAACGCTGTAGCTGCTGTGGCGAAAGCGTACGCAGTTCCTCATGGCGGTAGACTCCCGCCATCGCCTTGTCCAGTACCTGAGTATCAATATCGCTGGCATGCACATGAAACTTACCTGCGCCACCGCCCAGCGTTTCCACCAGTGTCATCGCGATTGACCAGGGCTCTTCGCCCGTCGATGCCGCGGTACTCCATACGTTGTAGCTCCCCGTCCGCCGCAGCGCATGTTCTGCCAGAACAGGAAAATGATGCGCCTCACGAAAAAACGCCGTCAGGTTAGTGGTAAGCGCATTAATAAACGCCTGCCATTCTGCGCTATGAGGGTCGTGTTCAAGCAGTGCCAGATAACGACCAAAATCATCAATATTTAACATCCGTAATCTACGCACCAGCCGGTTGTAGACCATTTCACGCTTGTGGTCAGCCAGCACAATGCCCGCTCGCTGATAAATTAACTGACTGATACGGCGAAAATGCGTATCGGATAGCGGCAAACGCTGCACCATCTGCGACAGCAGCGTGGCGTTGTCTGACGGATTCAGCAACGTCGGTTTCTTCATCTAAAGGTCACCCGGCTAAGAACTGATTAAGAGGTTAAAACGGCGTCATTTTCCCTGGAACCTTGCGCGGCCACCGGGTGCGTGGACGGCGTGGCTAAAGTGGCATCAAGCGTAAATCTGGTGACAACCTGGTTCAAATTTTCAGCCTGGGCTTCAAGCGCATCGGTCGCCGAGGCTGCCTCTTCAACCAACGCGGCGTTCTGTTGTGTCACCTGGTCCATCTGGCTAACAGCCTGCGCAACCTGTTCAATACCGCGCCGTTGCTCGTCCGAAGCCGACGCAATTTCGCCCATGATGTCATTCACTCGCGCAACGGATTGCACAATCTCATTCATGGTTTCCCCCGCAGAGGCAACCAGAGCCGATCCGACATCCACCCGATTCACCGACTCTTCAATCAACAGTTTGATCTCTTTCGCCGCCTGTGCACTGCGCTGTGCAAGGTTGCGGACTTCACCCGCAACGACTGCAAAACCACGCCCCTGCTCACCCGCGCGTGCGGCTTCAACCGCCGCGTTAAGCGCCAGAATATTGGTTTGGAAAGCGATACCGTCAATGACGCTGGTGATATCACCGATTTTTTTCGAACTGGTGGCAATTTCGCTCATAGTCGACACTACATTACTGGTGAGTTTGCCGCCTTTGTGGGCGGTATTCGAAGCCTCACGCGCTAGCTGCGACGCCTGTCGGGCATTATCCGCATTCCCGGTAACGGTAGCCGTTAGCTGTTCCATACTGGCGGCAGTTTCAGCCAGCGAGGCGGCTTGTTGCTCGGTACGCGCTGATAAATCGTTATTCCCCGCCGCGATTTCACGAATGCCCACCTGCATCGATTGGCTACCGTCACGCACCTGCATCACGGTATCGGCCAGCTTATGCTGCATGTCATCAAGGTCGGCAAAAAGCAGCCCCATCTCATTGCGCCCGTTTGCATGAATCGTGCCGCCAAGGTTTCCGGCGGCAATGCGCGCAAAATGCTGGCGCATTTCCGCCAGCGGAGTAATAAACGCACGTTTCAGAAAATAGAGAGAAAGCAATGTCACCAAGAGCGATAACAATACGGCGGCGGCAAAAATCATCCTGGACTGCAGATAAAATTTGCCGCTGGCCTCTTCAGCGTGGGCCAGTAGCGCTTTAATATGCCTGTCCCAGCGGTTATAGCTCTGTTCAAACGCCTCTTGCGCCGGCTGCGTCGGCGCATCCAGAAAATCCTGCAGCTGATAATTTTGCAGGTAGACAATTAACTGCATCAGCTCATGGTGATAATTGCCATAGCTCGCTTTGATCTCTTTCGTTAATGCCACCCCTTCTGGCGTGAGAGGCGGGATGGACAGAAATTGGTTAAAGCGCGTATTGGCTGTATCCAACGCCTGTTGTGCAGTGCTTAGCAGAGCGGTGACCTGGTCGCGTGGCAGGCTTAAGGCCGCCCGGGTACCGGCACGGCTCAGCGTTACGCGCGCACTCAGCAATGCAACCCGGCTCTGACTCAACGCATCACGCTGCTGCCCGCCGATCTCTACCTGCCGTAAGTTATTCGCATCCAGCCGAAAAGAGTTAAACGACAGTCCGCTGCTCACAATCTGCATCAGACAGAACAGCCCAAGAATAAAAATCAACGTTCCTGAGATACGAATACGGCTAAACATCACAACCTCCAGGCTAAGCACGCCGTTATGCAGGGCGGCGATCACGGATTAAAACGTTTCCCAGTTCTCATCAGTGAGCGTTGCGACCTTCGTTTTCGGCGCAGCAATCGCTGATGCAGCGGCTGATGTTTTATGCGCTGTATACACATTAACGGCACGCGCGGCGGATTCTTTACGAATTCTGAATACGGCAACCGACTGTGTTAGCCGACTCGCCTGTTCTTCCAGCGCCGCAGCCGCGGCCGCAGACTGTTCAACCAGTGAAGCGTTTTGCTGCGTCACCCGATCCATTTCAGTAACCG
The DNA here is from genome assembly GCF_022647505.1 of [Pantoea] beijingensis. Taxonomy (NCBI): domain Bacteria; kingdom Pseudomonadati; phylum Pseudomonadota; class Gammaproteobacteria; order Enterobacterales; family Erwiniaceae; genus Erwinia; species [Pantoea] beijingensis. The sequence continues at coordinate 1,763,213 of NZ_CP071409.1, read as the reverse complement.
CGAGGCCAACCTGGTCAATCCCCCGACTCTGTTCGTCCGACGCCGAAGCGATTTCCCCCATGATGTCGGTTACGCGTGTGACCGCGCTGACGATTTCGTTCATGGTTTCACCCGCGCTTTCAACCAGCACAGACCCGGTATCGACCCGGCTCACAGAGTCTTCAATCAGCGCTTTGATCTCTTTTGCCGCCTGCGCGCTGCGCTGCGCCAGATTTCGGACTTCCCCTGCCACCACAGCAAAGCCACGGCCCTGCTCTCCAGCACGCGCAGCCTCCACCGCAGCATTCAGTGCGAGAATGTTGGTCTGGAAGGCAATGCCATCTATTACGCTGATAATGTCTGCAATTTTTTGTGAGCTATTGGCAATATCACTCATCGTTTTGACGACGCCATCCACGACTTTCCCCCCTTTCAGGGCGGTGTCCGACGCGGTCAAAGCCAGTTGAGATGCCTGTCGCGCATTTTCCGCATTTTGTTTAACGGTGGCGGTAAGCTGTTCCATGCTGGCAGCCGTCTCTTCAAGAGACGCCGCCTGCTGTTCAGTACGAGATGAGAGGTCGTTATTCCCCGCTGAGATTTCACTGGCACCGGTATAAATTGCATCGGAGCCGTCGCGTACATCACTGACGGTTTTCACCAGCGCCTGCTGCATATCATGCAGACTACTCGCCAGTTGCCCCATCTCATTGTGCCCGTGCACCTCAATCGGCTGGGTAAGATCCCCGTTGGCAATATGCCGGATATGGTGCATCGTATTTTTTAGTGGGCGCAGCAGGATATGGTGCATGCCTATCCACACCAGCACGATGATGCTGAGCAGGATGAATAGCGTGATGCCCATGCTCCAGATGGCCCGTTGCCAGGAGGTTTGATTTTGTTGCGATCCTGCAGCAAACAGCTCGCCGGTCGTATTCAACCAGTTTGCATAAGCGCGCTCGAAGCCATCCTGATGTCCCTGAATTCCCGTACCTGTAAAGCCTTTCATATCACCAGCGGCCATTAAGGTTATTTGCTGACTGAGTGCATCATGGAGAATGCCATATTGCTCCTCCATATCCTTAATGTATCCCAGCGTTTTCACGTCTTCGGGCAGCTCATTGCGATATTGATTATGCTGTTGCTCTGCTTCAACAAGTTGTTTTTTAGCGAGTGTGATGAGATCCGAGCCGGTGACGTTACTTCCCGTCTGCTGTGCATTCAATGTGAAACGTATGCCCGCGCGGTTCAGTGTATTACGGGTTTGGATCAGCGCTATCCATGTCGCCGTCAGATTGCTCTGTTCTCGGCGCAGCATCTGAGTAAGAGTAAAATTCTCTTTGTCGCTCTGTAACGACTGGAAAAATATTCCGCCAGTAATCATCTGCAGCGAACCAAAAACAACCAGCACCAATATCAGACTGGTGACAACTTTCATACGCTTAAACATGGGAAACCCTTTTACGTGACCGATGCAGTGGTTATCGGCGCGAAAAATGAGATCTTTACCACGTTTATACGCTAAATAATGGTGCCTGCCGGGAAGGGAAAACGTGGTCGGTTAGTTGACCCGCCACGTTGTTGTATGCTGTGGGGAAGAGGGATAACTTGCGGCTCAGACGCTGCGCAAATTATCCATCAATGCCATTTCATCACTGCTTAGCAGCTTTTCAATGTCAACCAGAATTAACATGCGATCGCCTAATGCCCCCAACCCGGTCAAATACTCGGTAGAGAGGGTTACGGCGAATTCAGGGGCAGGCCGAATTTGCTCATGCGTTAGCGACAGAACATCGGAAACCCCATCCACGACGATTCCGACCACCCGCTGCGCGAGGTTCAATACAATCACCACGGTGTTGTCGTTGTACGCTATGTCAGGCTGCGCGAATTTAATACGCAGGTCGAGAATCGGTACAATCACACCGCGCAAATTCGTAACACCTTTAATAAACGCGGGCGTGTTGGCGATGCGTGTAACCTGATCGTAGCCACGGATCTCCTGTACTTTAAGAATATCAATCCCGTACTCTTCCTCTCCCAGCGTAAAGACTAAAAATTCTTGCCCTACGGTTTCACCTGCCAGTTTAGTGACGGTTGCCATTCCAGTCATAGATAACCCCTTACTCCTACTCGATTATGCTCAGGCAGCGGCGCCAGCCACACGCTTTTCACGGTTAATGGATTGCAATGCAGAGACATCAACGATCAGCGCAACACTGCCATCACCGAGGATGGTCGCGGCGGAGATACCCGGCACTTTGCGATAATTGCTTTCCAGGTTTTTGACCACAACCTGATGTTGGCCAATCAATTGATCCACCAGCAACGCATAGCGTTTCCCCGCACTTTGCAGTATTACGGCAATGCCTTGCGTTGCTTCGGTTTTTGCCTCTTCGACGTCAAAAACGGTCCACAGCGCCACCAGCGGCAGATATTCACCACGCACTTCAAGCACGCGTTCGCCCCCCGCCAGCGGGTGCAGATCCTCCGCCCGAGGCTGCAGCGATTCCATCACGGCATTAAGTGGCAGAATAAAGACCTCCTCTCCGACGCGAACAGACATGCCATCAAGGATGGCCAGCGTCAACGGCAGTAAAATACGGATGGTGGTGCCTTTACCCTGTTTTGATGCGATTTCAACATGGCCGCCCATCTCCTGAATGTTGCGCTTAACCACATCCATGCCAACACCTCGCCCGGACACATCCGTCACCTGCTCCGCCGTCGAGAAGCCCGGTGCAAAAATGAGCATCCCGACCTCTTCATCACTCATTGATTCACTGACAGGCAGGCCAGAAGAGAGCGCCTTTGCCAGAATACGTTCGCGATTCAGGCCCGCGCCATCATCCGTGACCTCAATACAAATATTGCCGCCCTGGTGTTCGGCTGAAAGCGTCAGGTTGCCGGTGGCCAACTTACCCGCGTTAAGCCGTTGTTCCGGCGTTTCAATACCGTGGTCGAGGCTATTGCGCACCAAATGCGTCAGGGGATCGATGATGCGCTCGATTAAACTTTTATCCAGTTCAGTTGAGCTACCCATTAACGTGAGCTCAACGTCCTTGCCCAGTTTACCGGCTAAGTCGCGTACCAGACGCGGGAAACGGCTAAAAACATATTCCATCGGCATCATCCTGATCGACATAACCGACTCTTGCAGGTCACGGGCATTACGCGCCAACTGCCCCATGCTGTTGAGCAGATCGCCATGATTAACCGGGTCAAGCGCGTCGGAACGCTGGGCTAACATCGACTGGGTAATCACCAATTCACCCACCAGGTTGATTAGCTGGTCAACTTTTTCCACTGCGACGCGAATGCTGCTCGACTCGCCGCTGCGGGCAGCGGCCGCTTTTTTTACCTGTCTGACTGGCGCGATATCGCTCACGCTGGCTAATGCCGGTCTGATTTGCTCTACAGGCGTTTCATTAGCGGGCAGAACGATATCGTTTTCGGCGGAGGGACGAGGCGCAGAGAATAGAATCTGTGACGATTCGATCACGAAGCACAGTACCGCCACGATGTCCTCTTTATCAACCGCAGAATCGAGCGTCGCCTCAAGCGAGTTTTCTCCCTTGATCACATCACGTACCGTGCCAAGGTTGCCGAGTTCCTCCAGCATCAATGCCACTTCATTTGGCTTGAGGTCCACCAGCGTCAAACGTAGCCCGCTCCCGACCGCAGCATGTGGTAATTCAGAGGCCGCAGGGATAACGGGCAAGGGAACGGACGATTCAACGGCAACAGCTTTGCTTTCCAGGGCCAGCTCACGCAATGCCTGGCAGATGTATGCAAAGCTCTCAGCATTGGGTTCCAGGGCCGCTTTGTAGGCATCTAACTGTTCCTGCATGATGTCTTTAGTTTCCAAAAAAAGGTTGATGATATCGGTGCTGAGCGGCATCTCATCCCGGCGCGCATCGTCAAGAATGTTCTCCAGAATATGCGTCGTTTCCTGCAATATCCGGAAACCAAATGTGCCCGCGCCACCTTTGATGGAGTGTGCCGCCCGGAAAATGGCGTTAAGCTGCTCCGCATCCGGCATCTGCGGGTCCAGGACCAGTAGATGTTGCTCCATATCGGCCAACAGTTCGTCGGCCTCATCGAAAAACGTCTGATAAAAATCGCTGAGATCCATGCTCATGGTGTTACCTCGGCTGTGTGTTACGCTCAGGCTGGGGACGATTAACCGGCGCGGTCGGCGTAAGACTGCCTGACGGCGTCGGACTTGTCGTCGCGGCCTGTAAAGGTTGAGGGGTTATTGGGGAGGTCGTATCCGCAGGTTGGTCCGGCACGCTAATCTGCTTAAAACTGGCGGCATCATTAATTTGCATCGCGTCACTTTCCGCATTCTCTTTTTCAATCGCAGCTTCGGTATCGTGATTTAATACCAACAGGCTGATACGACGATTTACCGCATCATCGCCGCCACGATTTTTCAATTTCATGGTGTCGGCCATGCCGACGACGCGGAGCACTTTACTGCTCGCCAGTCCACCCGCAACTAACTCCCGACGCGAGGCGTTAGCACGATCGGCAGAGAGTTCCCAGTTGCTATAACCCCGACCACCGTTGGCGTACTGAAAATCATCCGTATGCCCCGCAAGACTGATGCGGTTTGGTATATCATTGAGGACAGGCGCGATTGCTCGCAAAATATCACGCATGTACGGCTCGACGTCGGCACTGCCGATTTTAAACATCGGGCGGTTTTGGCTATCGATAATCTGAATACGTAGCCCCTCCTCCACCATATTGATGATCAGATGCGGACGCAGGGCTTTCAGGCGCGGGTCGGATTCAATCAATTGATCAAGCTTTTCACGCAGGCGATTCAGCCGAATATCATCCAGTTTGCGTTTTTGCACATCCATATCGATAACTTTTTTCACTTCACCCTGCGCCCGCGTTGTGTCATCCCCACCTCCGGGAATCGGACTTTCGCTTTCTGCACTGCGCTCGCCGCCGGTTAGCGCGACATTGAGTGGCGTACGAAAATACTCAGCAATCTGCACCAGCTCCTTTGGGCTGGCGATTGAGATCAGCCACATCACGAGGAAAAAGGCCATCATAGCCGTCATAAAATCGGCATAGGCGATTTTCCATGAACCATGTGCCAGCGCATTTTTTTTAATTTTCCGGCGCTTTATCAAAACGATAGGGGCATTACTGTGTTTCATGCGTCTTGTTCCGACGTCTGTTTTGCCGGTGATTTTGTGCTGCGTACGTGTTCTTCCAACTCAATAAAAGAGGGACGTTCCGTTGAGTACAACGTTTTACGCCCAAACTCGACGGCAATTTGTGGTGCATAGCCGTTCAGGCTGGAGAGCAGCGTCACTTTAATGCACTGCATCATCTTCGTCGTTTCCGCACATTTCTGCCGTATAACCGACGCCAGCGGAGAGATAAAGCCATATGCCAACAAAATACCCAGAAAGGTTCCAACCATGGCGTGTGCAATCAAAGCGCCCAGTTCAACCGCTGGACGGTCCGCCGAAGCCAGCGCGTGCACGACACCCATCACTGCCGCGACAATCCCAAACGCCGGTAGCGAATCACCTGCGGTTGCCAGGCTCTGTGCCGGGACATCGCACTCGTGCTCATAGGTTTCAATCTCTTCGTCCATTAGCGCTTCAATCTCAAACGCATTCATATTGCCGCTCACCATCAATCGCAAATAATCGGTGATGAAATCCACCAGCCGTTTATCGGCAAGAATCCGTGGATAATGAGCAAAAATTTCACTTTCATGAGGTGCTTCAATGTCATGTTCAAGCGACAACATTCCCTGTTGGCGTAATTTCGCCATCAGCCGATATAGCAACGCCATTAAATCCATATACACGACTTTGTTATATTTTGAGCCACGCATTAATAGGGGTAAGGCTTTTAGCGTAGCCTTAATTGATTTTCCATTATTACCCACAATAAATGCGCCAATACCTGCACCGCCGATAATCAATAACTCAGCGGGCTGATATAATGCGCCGAGATGCCCTCCCACTAACATGTAGCCGCCCAGCACCGAGCCCATCACGACGATATATCCCAAGATGATCAGCACAATAAATCCTTACGTCTGTAACGTGTTGATGGACGTTAATCCAGAGAGCTGAAGGTACTGGCGTGAAATACAGGCAAAAAAAAAGCAGCGGTTAAATAACCGCTGCTGGATGCATTCCACGTTGCGAACAAACTTAAACCACGTGTTTAACCTGTTCATCCAGCAGTTGTGGAGTACTATCGGCAGGTGCAGCAGAAAGTTTACGTCTTTTTACCGCCCGCGATGGCGGCTGGCACAGGCTACAGATGAAACTGCCCACTGGCTGGTGCGCGTGTGTAATAAAACTGCCGCTGCAGCATTTGCAGTTGGATAGTTCCAGCATGCCGCTCTCGACAAAACGCACCAATGTCCAGGCACGCGTCAACGCCAGCAGCGGTACATCATCGGCTTGAGGACATTGCTCCAGATAAAGTCGGTAGGCTTTGATGACCGCGTCAACGCCATCACAAAGGCCACTTTTTAGCAGAAACTGCCATGCATTACAGAACATTGATGCATGTATATTCTGCTCCCAGGTCATAAACCAGTCCGTTGAAAACGGCAACATCCCTTTCGGCGGAGGGCTACCGCGTAGTTCTTTATACAGTTTGATCAGGCGACCGCGACTCAGTTGAGTTTCGCTTTCTAACATTTGCAGGCGCGCGCCAAGAGAAATTAATTCCATTGCCAGCTGTATATCTCGCGCTTCCTGAACAATGCTTTTTTCGCTCATCAGCCGGCTCTCTTTTTCGGCATATCTGCTACTTTTGCGGAAGCATCACGCAGTAGTCGACTGGATAACAGAATACCGGTATGAATTTGCTGCAAATCATCAACGCGAGAATCCTGCGTCAGACGCTTAATCGTTTGGCGATCGCTGAAACGGAATTGACAAACCAGTTGGTTTGTTTCGGCTAATTTCACCATTTCAGGCAATGTTAATTGCGATAATGCATCAGCCATGGATTCATCAAGACCAAGGCGAAACATTGCTGAGGCTTTTTCCTGGGAAATTAAACGCTGTGCGAGCAATAAATATGACAGATTTAAGTCGTAAATATGTTTTAGTAATTCTGGTGTACCCATTATTTTTTCCATCCTGACTGACACTACTTTTAACGTCCGTGGAATAAAACCCACGACCTTGGTTGCTGCTGGGCAAATCTAAAGATGGCAAAAACTCGTGGCAGTAGCCAAACGTTACTGAAGATGTCGCATTTCCGAACGGAGGAACGGTCCAGTAAGTCGTCATAACTCATTTTGCCTTTTTACAAATCCTGAGTTGTAACAATCTTCCCTGACGTTCGCTTACATTTTTTAAGAATATTCCGAAAGCAGCGCAACTCTATCCGCTCTTATTAACACATACAACGAGAACGCGCCGTAATTTTAGATAAAGTGTGATGCAAATCACACTTTGCACCTAAATTACATCATTAACACATCAGCAACTCTGTTGTATAGATTATTTATTAATCAAAAAAGCCATCTTTTGCTCAAAGTGATTGTTCAAAAACCGGTCTCTTCACACCGATATCGTCTTAATCGCATTTTTTAGATTAAAATTATGACAAATTCAAAATTTTAAGAGTTATATTTTAATTATTTAACAAAAGTGAAAATTAAATGCCATTCTTATTATGGAAGTCGGCCTTTTGTGTCAGCTAAAGAGGAGAGATTTCTGTGGCAAATTAATGACAGCGAAAAGACACGACGATCGGCTTGCACCGCTTTTCAGCAACCTTTTTTTAACAGAAAAAAACGTCCCCGGCAGCAGGCAGAATAACGATAACGGAACGTTATATTAGCCAAATGAATGTATGATCCTATCATTCGTCCATTTCCTCGCCGTTTTTTAGCCCCCGCATTTTCTGTAGTCTATTCATTCTCATCTGAACGCTCTGTTAACCAACGGCATGATGCTTTCGCTGCGCTTTAACGGATATGGTGAGTAAGACCTGTGGCTTAACGCGGAAGAAAAACAATTGGCGAAGACGTATCACGAGTTAATGCCCGGAATCCCGGACATTAACCCGTGGCAGGAATAGCATCTGATAGAGCCTAACGCGGGGAAATCGATGCGTTAGCCGTTACACTTCAGATATCAGGCTAGTTTTGGAAAGGTGGCAACCTTATGGCTTACCGCGTCCTCTTCTTGCCGTGGATTGATGGCATAGAGATCCTTCAGGAAAGACTCCCGCCAGTGGGTAATGTCATTTTTACGCAGAACGGCCATCATGTCGTTGTAACGTGAAATACGCTCAGTCCGCGGCATCGTTAATGCCTGATCAAGCGCTGCCGCAACTTCATCGCGATCGTAAGGATTAACAATTAATGCCGAGGTCAGTTCGTTTGCCGCACCGGCGAAGCGTGATAGCACCAGCACTCCAGGATCGTCCGGGTCCTGTGCAGCAACATACTCTTTTGCAACCAGGTTCATCCCATCCCGTAGCGGAGTCACCAATCCCACATCGGTCAGGCGAAAAATTTTCATCAATAGCCGGCGATCAAAATGCTGGTTAAGGTAGTACAGCGGCGTCCAACCAAGCGTACCGTATTTACCGTTGATACGCCCCGCTTCCGTTTCCAGTTGGTGACGAATATCCTGGTATGCCTGGACTTCGCCTCGCGAGGTTGGCGCAATTTGCGAATAGCGGATATTACCGCGATGCTGCGGAAAATTTTCCAACAGGGCCTCGTAGGCCAGGAAGCGTTCCGGTAGCCCTTTCGAATAATCCAACCGCTCACAGGCAATAATATTTTTGGCATCGCCCAGTTCACGTTTCATCGCTGCCATTTTCGCAGGTAATGGCCCTTCCGCCATTTCCTTGATACTGTCCGGCTCAATACCGATGGGATAAACGTCTGTGGAGAAATTATGACCAAACGCGCGATGTTGTTTAGTTCCGGTGTTTTGCACCTGGGTCAATAACGATAAGCTTTCCAGAAATGCCACACGATCGCTCTCGGTTTGGAAACCTAATAAATCGTACTCGCACAGCATTTCCAATAGCTCTTCATGGGGAGGCAACGCATTGAAGATTTCGGGGGTAGGAAAAGGAATATGCAGAAAGAACCCCATGCGATTATTCATCCCCCTTTTGCGGCAGGCAGCGGCAAATGGCAACAGGTGATAATCATGGATCCACAGTATGTCATCAGACTCTACCAGCGGCTGCAGACGCGTAGCCAATGATTCATTGACCCGACAATAACCTTCCCATGCCTCACGCTGGTACTGCACCAAATCAAGGCGATAATGGAATGCAGGCCATACTACCGTATTGGAAAACTGGCTGTAGTAAAGGTCATAATCATTTTGACTCAGGCTAAAGGAAGAATAGGTGATTCCTTCATGTTGCTGGGTATCCAGCTTTTCAGGATCATCTTCTTCCGTGATGGTACTAATTTCACCATTCCAGCCAAACCATAGCCCACCGGTAGACTTTAACGCATCTAAAATTCCTACGGCCAACCCCCCTGCTCCGGTCTTCGACCCATCGGGTATCGCGATACGGTTAGATACGACCACTAAGCGACTCATAACCTTTACTCCTTACCGACGTTGTCTTGTCTTGATCTAATTGTAATATTAACTGCTCCAGCCATGCGTAAACATCATTCACCCCTTTCAGGCGGTAACGTGCATGGCTTGGGCCATCCCCCACTTTTACCGAAATGCCCTGCATGGCATTCACTACAAGGAATCCTGCCTCATCGGTTAAATCATCCCCAATAAAAACCGGTATCCGTCCGGTAAAAGGTGCTTCACGCATGAAGGCCTTAATCGCAGCACCCTTATCAATACCCTGTGGCTTCAGCTCCACCACACATTTACCCGGCTGCAGCGCCAGCTCCGGGAAACGCTCAACCATTGACTGCGCCAGTTGTAAAACCTGCGCTTCATATTGCATTGCCTGACGATAGTGCAGCGCAAAGGCCATACCCTTTATTTCCACCTGCGTCCCGGGCCAGCCCGCGATACTGTCAGCGAGAATATCACCCAACTCTTTTGTCACTGCCGCAGGCAATGCGGTGCAATGCAGTTCGCCTTTAACATCTCGGCGTTCAGCGCCGTGCACACCCGCAAGCGGTACATGCAGCGGTGATATCAGGACGTCCAGCTCTTTCACAGGACGTCCTGATACCAACGCCAGCGCACCTTGGCTCAGGGTAGATAAGGATTGCAGCATTTGACGGACATTTTCAGGGATCGAGACCTCATCAGGGCGTGGTTTAATCGCTGCTAAGGTGCCATCAACATCGAAGAAGAAGGCATAAAGACCGCCACTTAACGACGGTAAAACAGCAGATTCGTTGGTCACACTCTTCCTCCGGTCAGGATATTTTGAGCAAGCGTACAAATACCACTTGCCAGCACATGAGGAGATTTCTGATGTCCGACGTGAGGTTACCGAGGCCAGTGACAGGAAGCGTGGAACGTTTACCACGCGGGTGACTGAAAGGAATACGACAAATTGACTATTTTAGGATGTTTTCTCCTCACCCAACCTTCACTCATCGTCCGGCGTCATGCCAGATCCTGTCTTCTCATGGCGCTCTCGGGCCAAACTGCGAACAACATCACAATTAAGTATAGGCACTGTTTCGGCTTCCGCCAGTTGTGCTACAGCGTTAATTTCTATGAGGAGGGCGATTGCGACCCGATTCACTCGTCAGACACGGGATAAAATCGCCACGTTGAAAGCACCGGTTCTACCCGGTAATAGTGGCCTTTGCTGCCCCCCCCTCGGCACTTCTGCTGTCACCATGGACGTTAAATACTCTGGCAGAACAATGCCATGATGGTTTAAGGAAAGATAAAACTTGATCGTTGTCAGAAATTGATAATACTGTATATAAATACAGTTATATTGAGCCTGAATGATGATACTTTTATATCCCGCAGAACATCCAATATCCCGGGAGTTACCGCTGTATTCGGACCCGGTCGCCTGCGGATTCCCCTCCCCAGCTGCCGACTACGTCGAGCGTCGCCTTGATCTGAACGCACATCTGATCAAACATCCCAGTGCGACCTATTTCATCCGGGTCGCGGGTGATTCCATGCAGGATGCAAATATCAGCGACGGCGATCTGCTGATTGTCGATAGCGCCCTGAAACCGGAACATGGCCGTATTGTCGTCGCCGCTATTGATGGCGAATTTACGGTAAAGAAACTGCAGCTACGGCCTAACGTTCAGCTGTTGCCCATGAACCCGCGCTTTTCACCCATCGTGCTACGCAATGAAGAAGAACTGGAAATTTTCGGCGTCGTCACCTTCATTATCTATGCAGCCGCTTAGTTTTTTAAGCGATGTGGCGATCGATACAGGGCATTCTGGCCCCCTTTACTCAGCGAAAAGGCAAGTAATTATCATGACGGATAAAGAATATACGCCCCCTAAAGTCTGGACGTGGGACCCCGAAGGCAACGGCATCTGGTCCAAAATCAATCGTCCGATTGCCGGACCGACCCATGATGCCACCCTGCCTGTAGGTAAACATCCTCTGCAGCTTTATTCCATGGGTACGCCGAACGGCCAAAAAGTGACGATCCTACTTGAGGAGTTACTGGCGCTTGGCATCAGCGATGCGGAATATGATGCACATCTGATTCGCATCGGCGAAGGAGAACAGTTCTCTTCCGGGTTCGTAGACGTTAATCCTAACTCTAAGATCCCGGCGCTGTTAGACCGCTCAACCTCACCGGCAATTCGGGTATTTGAGTCCGGTGCTATCCTGCTTTACCTTGCAGAAAAATTTGGCCACTTTTTACCTAAAGACCTGGCGGGCCGAACTGAAGTCGTAAACTGGCTTTTCTGGCTGCAGGGCGCGGCACCTTATCTCGGTGGCGGTTTTGGTCATTTTTACCACTATGCGCCCGTGAAGCTCGAATATGCCATTGACCGCTTTACAATGGAAGCAAAGCGCCATCTCGATCTACTAAACCGCCAGCTTGCCAACCATCGTTACATTGCCGGTGATGAATACTCGATTGCCGATATCGCAATTTGGCCCTGGTACGGCAATTTAGCAAAGGGGCAGCAGTATGGTGCAGGTGAGTTTCTGGACGTCCTGAGTTATCCCCATTTGCAGCGCTGGACGCAAGAGATTGACCAGCGCCCCGCCGTGCAGCGTGGCCGTATCGTTAATCGCACGTGGGGTGAGCCATCAGAGCAACTTCATGAACGTCATGATGCCGCCGATTTTGAGCTACGCACTCAAGATAAACTCGGTTCCTGATGATACCCGAGGAGCCAGATCATCGCGGTTCTGGCTCCGTATCCGGCTGGGCGTAACCTTTTGCTCTGCCCTTCGTAGGTGAAAATGGAAGCCGCCCCGGAAATTTCCGTAAGAGAATGTTAAGCACTGCGGAAGCAAAATGACAAATAAAATAGCTTATAACGCCACCTTTGACGGCTGATAAATAACCATGTTCGCACTCGTTGACGTTAATTCATTCTATACCTCATGTGAGACGATATTCCGCCCCGATTTACGCGGCCGCCCCGTGGTGGTGCTGTCCAATAACGATGGATGTATTATTTCTCTCAGCCGCGAAGCCAGGCAACTTTCTCTGAACATGGGCGCTCCCTATTTCAAATTACGCGAGGAGTTACAACGTCACAATGTCGTGGTCTTCTCATCCAATTATGCGCTATATGCCGATATGTCTAACCGCGTGATGGAAACACTGGAACGTCTGGCGCCGCGTATTGATGTCTATTCTATTGATGAAGCCTTTCTCGATTTGACCGGTGTCGAGCACTGTATGCCACTGGCACAGTTTGGTCACGATGTGCGGGATACACTGCTACGGGAAACCCATCTAACGGTCGGCGTTGGTATCGCACCCACTAAAACGCTGGCGAAACTGGCAAATTATGCGGCTAAAAAATGGACTAAAACAGGCGGCGTACTTGATCTCTCCTCCACGGTACGCCAGCAAAAATTGATGGCCTTGTTGGCGGTTGATCATGTCTGGGGTATCGGGCAACGACTAAGTAAGAAACTTAATCAGATGGGAATTAAGACAGCTCTGCAACTTGCCAACACGCCAACCGCTTTAATACGTAAGCACTTTGGTGTTGTCGTGGAGCGTACGGTACGTGAACTGCGTGGGGAATCCTGCCTGATGTTTGAAGAAGTGATCCCCGGAAAGCAACATATCCTCTGTTCACGATCGTTTAGTTCCCGTATCACCGATTATGCGCAAATGCGGGAGGCAATCTGCAGTTATGCTGTGCGGGCGGCAGAAAAATTACGGCATGAGCGCCAGTACTGCCGTGAGGTGGGTGCCTTCATTCGTACCAGCCCCCATGATGATAATCACCCCTATTATGCTAACTCAGCCAGCAGCAGACTGCTGACACCCACGCAGGACAGCCGCGATATTATTAATCGCGCAGTGTACTGCCTGGATGCCATCTGGCGACCGGAACAACGTTATATGAAGGGCGGCGTAATGCTGGGTGACTTCTTCAGCCAGGGCATTGCGCAGTTTGATTTGTTCGATCCACAGCCTCCCCGCCGCAATAGTGAGCAACTCATGTCTCTGCTGGATAAGCATAATCAGCAAGGTCGGGGGACGCTGTGGTTTGCCGGACAGGGTATTCAGCAACAATGGCAGATGAAACGCGACTTTCTCTCCCCGGCCTACACGACACAACTCAATGAGCTTCCCGTGGCAAAAATCAAATAGTACCGCTGCGCCATCGCCATAACACCCAACGGATTTAGAACAACGGCCACTCAGATCTATAACGAAATCGCCTTTGCACGGGTAGCCATGTCCTCGCGCCGGCTTCCTGTAACGAAGAGGCAAGCACACAGTAATACGCCACGCGCAATAACAATGTGATAACGTATTTATCTGTTCGGTTATCCGGCCACCATCTGGGTAATCGTCGTACATTCAGGAGTTTTTACCATGGCTAAAGAATACGCAATCATCGCAGGCGGTTGTTTCTGGTGCACCGAAGCGGTGTTTAAAGATGTGATCGGTGTAGAAACCGTCGAAAGTGGCTACACCGGGGGAACCACCGCCAACCCAACCTATGAAGAAGTCTGCACCGGAACCACCGGTCATGCAGAAGCGATCCGTATCGGTTTCGATCCCGAGCAACTGAGCTACGGCGACTTACTGGATATTAGTTTTGCAACCCACGATCCCACACAGCTCAATCGCCAGGGTAATGATATGGGTACTCAATATCGCTCAGCGATTTTCCCGGTTACGCCAGAGCAACGCGCGGAGGCTGAAGCTGCGATTCAGCGTGCCCAGCAGGATAATCAACAGCCAGTGGTGACCACCATTGAGCCATTGACGGCGTGGTATCCGGCTGAGGGTTATCACCAGGATTACTGGGAGGGTCGTGGCCAACAGAACGGTTATTGCCTGGCGGTTATCCCGCCCAAATTACAAAAGCTGCGTAAGAGTTATGCTAACCGCGTGAAATCATTAAACTCTTGATCTGCGGGCGGCGGCAAGCCTGTGAGTCCCCGGAAGCCTACTCCAGTCAGTGACCGGGGCGAACAGGCGCAGCCAACAATCCTGTTGTGTGAAGTATGACAGGGGTCGTGTGGTTACGCCTTAACCAGATATAACAAAAGGAAAAATTCTACTTGACCGTTTCTCCGCTACTCCCTATAGTAGCGCCCCGTTATCCCTTGCGGGATGGCGATATAAACGGTGAGGTGTCTGAGTGGCTGAAGGAGCACGCCTGGAAAGTGTGTATACGCGAAAGTGTATCGAGGGTTCGAACCCCTCTCTCACCGCCAAATTTAAAGAGAAAGCCTGAATTAATGTTCAGGCTTTTTTTTATGCATAAAAAAGCCCGAACTTGCGTCCGGGCTTGGGGCTACATATTAACTCACTACTTTACTCGTCACGCAGCAGACGCCGCGTTTTAACTACGTTTGATTCCGCAAAGGTTTACGTATATGCATTCAATGCACGCTGACAAAGCATTGAGCGTACACAATCCTCTTTACCAAAACGCACGATACTGACCAGTTCATCTTCCTGGAAACGCGCCAAAGCATCGCTCAGGCCGGACTGTACATGAGACGGTAAATCACACTGGGTAATATCACCATTCACGATTACCGTCACATTCTCTCCAAGACGAGTCAAAAACATCTTCATCTGCGCTGCGGTAACATTCTGCGCCTCATCCAGAATCACCACCGCATTTTCAAATGTGCGGCCACGCATGTATGCGAATGGCGCAATTTCAACTTTACCAATTTCAGGCCGTAAACAATATTGCATAAAGGAAGAGCCAAGACGTTTAACCAGAACGTCATACACAGGTCGGAAATAAGGTGCAAATTTCTCGGAAATATCACCAGGCAAAAAACCCAGATCCTCATCCGCCTGCAGCACCGGACGTGTGACAATAATTCTGTCTACATCTTTATGTATCAGAGCCTCAGCGGCTTTCGCTGCACTGATCCAGGTTTTACCGCAACCCGCTTCACCGGTAGCGAAAATCAGTTGTTTCGTTTCTATGGCATTGAGATAGTGCGCCTGAGCTTCATTTCTGGCTTCAATTGGCGAATTGTCACGGGTATCACGTGCCATACCGATTGAATCCAGCCCACCCATCTGCACCAGCGAGGTGACCGATTCTTCTTCACGCTGACGATGACTGCGTGAATCGCCACGAAGCACACGTTTGGCTTCACGACGCGCTTTGATCACTGCTTTCTGTCTTCCCATAGTGGCACCTTACAGTTGGTTTCATTTCCCGCATCTAATAGGTTGTGATGCGATTACGTGAACGCTTTAGAGGTCGTGGCTTCCTTTTAAGCCTTGTATAGCCGTTGATAAAAGTCCGCAAAAAGGCCGAAGCGAGTCTGCGCACCAGAAAATAATGCATGTTTTAATTGAAATGAAAGAAATAAGAAGAGAAGGAAAACGATTGAGGAGAAAATATCCTCGCGAGAAAAAGCGATGGTAAACACTTTATCAGACTCATGTCCCATAGAGGACTTATCCATTCGCGATCTCCATATATACCCATGATACCTGAAGTTGCGTCGGTGTTAGCCATATTGGCTTATCAAATGACGGATGGAATACGGACTTGCGTCATTCCCCTCCCGATAATCACAACATCCATTATTCTGAATGGCGTTATGTTTAAAATCATCTGACTACCGTTACTGATTAAAATGCAACAGTTCCCGCCCAATTTGCAACATTAATTTTACGTCATTTTTGAAAAAAATAAGCTCAGGGATAAAAGTCTATTTTTAATCGAATAAAAAAAACATTAAAAATCAAAACGTTTATTCAAACTCACGTTATCTAAGGCAATCAGATAATTCGTATCAAAGCGTGACAAACGAAAGAGCGCCAGAAATAGATTAAAAAATAGCCAGTCATTCAACGATGAACGAATGGCTAAGGATAACCTCTCAGGCTTCGAGTAACGTCTGCCCCAGAAAATGTTTATCGTCGGGTACGCCGGGTAAAACAAAAAAATAACCGCCGCCGATAGGCTTTATATATTCTTCCAGCGCCTCACCGTTTAAGCGCTGCTGAACGGACAAAAAACCTTTTTCTAAATCATGCTGATAGCAGACGAATAACAGCCCCATATCAAGCTGCCCCGCCTGAGAGACGCCCAACGAATAACTGTATCCCCGCCGCAGCATCAAACTGTTTTGCGTCGCCAGCGTGCGTGGATTGGCCAGACGAATATGCGCATCGAGTGGAATGGTCACACCGTCCGGATCCTGTAAATAGTCCGGAACATCATGCTCATATTTCATGCCAAGCGGCGCTCCGCTGTGCTTTTCCCGACCAAAAATAGTCTGCTGCTCACGTAGCGGGGTGCGGTCCCAAAATTCTACATGAAACTGAATAATACGTGTCGCCTGGTAACTTCCGTGCGTAGCCCAGCCCGGTTCCCCCTGCTCCGCACTCACCCACAGAATGTTATTCATCAGCGGCTGGTCAGCCGTATTGGGATTCGCGGTTCCATCCTTAAAACCCAGCAGGTTAATCGGCGTCTCCTTTCCTTTACTGCGGGCAGCATGATCGGAAATAAATCCTTCACGTCGCCAGCGTACGCTCAGCAGATCGGGCGAATGCTTAATAATATCCCTTAGCGCATGGATGACCGTATCGTTAGTATTGGCACAAATCTGCAGCAGTACATCACCGTGACACAGGCGGGTATCCAGCGCGTCGTTAGGGAAACGCTTCATGGTTTCCAGTTTTAGCGGTTTATGAGCTTGCAGGCCGAAGCGCCCGTCAAAAAGAGAGGCGCCAACCGAGACGGTGATGGTGAGATTATCAGGATAGATGTTATCGCCGAGAATACCGGAGTCCATCGGTGGCAATTGTGGATTACTCACCTGGGGAGCTTTTCCTCCGGTCGTGAGGAAAGCGATACGATCGGTCAGCAACCGGAATAGCCGCTCAAGATCGTTTTTATCCGCAGCCAATACATCAAAAGATACCAACATCATTGACGCCTGTTGCGGCGTCACAATACCCGCTTGATGCACACCATAAAAAGGCTGTTGCTCCATCCGTGCATTCGGCGACAACGCACCCGGTGAAAACGACTTATCTTCAGGGGTAGCAGCGGCGACCGGACAGCCGCCGCCCACTGCCAGGGCACCACTCAGAATGCCCATCCCTTTGAGTAAACGACGACGCGACGGTAACGTCGCGTCCAATTCTTTATCCATGACGAATTAGTCCAGACCTAAGGTTCCACGAAGCAAAGCAAGATCTTCAGCCAACGCCGTAACAGGGCCCTTCATTGCATTGCGATCGGCTGTTGTAAGCTTATCGTAAGACTCAAATCCCGTTTGCGTGCGGTATTTGGCAAGAACCGCATCCACTTTTTTGAAGTTACCATCCACTTTTGTTAATAATTGAGGATTCGCTTTCTCAAGCAACGGACGCAGCAGGTTCACAATTTTTTGGGCACCATCAATATTTGCCTGGAAGTCCCACAGATCGGTACGGCTATAACGATCTTCCTCACCCGAGATTTTGCTGGACGCGACTTCTTCAATCAAACCTGCCGCACCACCCACAACTTTGCCCGGAGGAAATGCCAACTCATTGATACGCACCTGCAACTCTTGCGTGTCTTTGTATAAACGGTCGGCATACTCTTCCGTTCCCTTGGTGGTGTTATCGCCAAATAGCACCTTCTCCAAACGGTGGAATCCGGTAAAGTTCGGATCTTCGGCCTTCTTCTCGTAATCATCTTCGCGGGCATCAATACTGCCATCCAGATCGGAGAACAATTCCGCGATCGGTTCTATGCGCTCATAATGCTGACGTGTTGGAGCAAATAATGCTTTGGCTTTCTCTATATCACCCGCTTTTATCGCATCAGTGAAGGCTTTGGTCCCAGTGACCAGTTGATCGACCTCTTTGGTCACGTAAACTTTATATTCGGCAATGGGTCCTACCAGCTGCAGCACGTCGGATTTACCATCATTTGCTTTTTCACCCGTTGCACTGACGATTAGTTTACCTTTGGGATTGCTCAACAGCCCACACGTCATATCATATTCGCCGGCTTCAAGGTTTGCCGTCATTTTTTGAGTGAATCCTGGCGCAATATTTTCGCGTTCTTCTACAACCATCACGCCTTTCAGGATCTCCCACTCCACCCCTTTCATACTGTTATTTTTGATAATGAACTGGGTTTTACCGGCGTTGACAGTCAGTGTCATCGGATCGCACTGTTTATCATTGACGCTGATATTAACCTGGGGTACATCGGCAGCCATGGCGGCCCCTGACGCCGAAGACAGCGTCAACAGTGCAAGGCAGAGCGCCTTACGGCGGAAACGAATAGTCATAGTAATTCCCTGTCAAAGTCACGAATATGCGCGGCGTAAGGCGCGCTGTCAGTAGCTTAGCGCGCGGTTCGCGCGGCTGAGGCCGTCGGGCGTGCTGGCAAAATGAAAAGCAGCAGCGCCGGAATCAAATAGATAAAGTACACCGCGACTTCACTCACGGTTGGCGCTTCCTGGTAGCCCAAAATACCTTCCAGTAACGTGCCAAAAACGGTATGCGTTGAGAGAGATTGGCTGAAATCGAATGCCGTATTCTGAAATTGATTCCACAACCCGGCTTCGTGAAATGCACGGATGGCGCTGGCTGCAAGACCTGCCGCCACAAACAAAATAAACAAGCTGGTCCATTTGAAAAACTTCGCCAGGTTTAAGCGTACGCCTCCCCAATAAAGCAGCATCCCCAAAACAACCGCTGTAGCCAGCCCTAACATCGCACCTAACGGGGGCCCCATGCCAACATCCTGCTGAAAAGCGGCCAGCAAGAAGAAGACGGATTCAAGGCCTTCGCGCGCGACAGCCAGAAACACCATAAACACCAGCGCCCAGCCATTGTGATTTCCCTTTTGCAGAGCATGGTCCACGGCATCTTCTAACTGGGCTTTGACATTACGTGCAGCTTTGCGCATCCAGAACACCATCCAGGTAAGAATGCAGACTGCAATAACCGCCACCAACCCCTCAAAAAGTTCCTGTTCTTTCTGCGGAAATTCACCGGTGGTTTCATTGATAAACACACCGAACGCTAAACACAGTGCGGCAGCAATGAATACGCCGCCCCACATTGCACCAAACCAGCGAGAACGTTGGGTTCGTTTGAGATAGCTGGCAATCAGGCTGACAATCAGTGCTGCCTCTAATCCTTCACGCAGCATAATGAGAAAAGGGACAAACATGCCTGGCACCTCAAAAGTGAAACTCGGTCAAAAGAAGTAAAGAAGGGTAAATCAGAACGATATTGATTATCATTAACGAGGTGGGAAATACAAGAGGTGACTTGGCAATTTTCGTAATTTGCTGGCTACATAATGAAAAAGAGCCCGCTACAGGCGGGCTCTTCAGACTTAACATCAGGAGTTAATCAGCATTAAATTCCGCTTCAGCGGCGGCAAAACGTTGTTGCGCCTCAGCTGAAGGCGCACGCCCCAGCAAACTGACGACCACAATCGCCACGCTGGAAAAAATAAAACCAGGGATGATTTCATAAAGCTCCAGCCAGCCATATTGTTTCCATAGCAAGACTGTGGCAGCGCCCACCACCATGCCGACCAGCGCCCCATTGCGGGTCATACGCGACCAACACACGGAAAACAGAACGACCGGGCCAAACGCCGCACCAAAACCGGCCCAAGCATAGCTCACCAGCCCCAGCACGCGGTTGTTAGGATCGGAAGCCAGCACGATAGCAATGACAGCCACCAGCAGCACCATCATACGTCCGACCCAAACCAGTTCGTATTGGCTGGCATTTTTACGCAGGAAGTTTTTGTACAGATCTTCAGTCAATGCGCTAGAGCACACCAGCAACTGGCAGCTCAGTGTCGACATTACAGCCGCCAGAATGGCCGAGAGCAAAATTCCGGCAATCCATGGATTAAACAGAATTCGTGCCAGTTCTATGAAAATACGTTCGCCATTTTCAGAGACGCCCCCAGCCTGCTCAGGATGGTTCTGGAAATAGGCGATACCAAAGAAACCAACCGCCACGGCACCGGCAAGACACAGAATCATCCATGTCATACCAATGCGTCGTGCGGTGCGGATAGAACGGTGGGAATCGGCAGCCATAAAGCGGGCCAGGATATGGGGTTGCCCGAAATAACCCAGCCCCCATCCCAGCAAAGAGATAACCGCAACAAAATCCAGCCCTTTCAGCATATTCAGGTTTTCAATGCTTTTTGCCTCAATAACTTTTAACGCATCGCTCATGCCGCCTACGGCCACTATCACAATGACTGGCGTCAGAATTAGCGCAAAAATCATCAGGCTGGCCTGTACCGTGTCTGTCCAGCTAACGGCAAGGAATCCGCCGACAAAGGTATAGACAATAGTGGCAGCTGCACCGGCCCATAATGCGGTGGTGTAACTCATACCAAACGTACTTTCAAACAGGCGAGCTCCGGCCACAATACCGGATGCACAGTAGATGGTAAAAAAGACCAGGATAACGATGGCAGAGATAATGCGCAGGAGCTTACTGTTATCTTCAAAACGGCTGGAGAAGAAGTCTGGTAAGGTCAATGCGTTATTGTGGTGTTCAGTCTGAACGCGAAGGCGACCGGCCACAATCTTCCAGTTAAGCCAGGCCCCAATCGTCAGACCAATCGCGATCCAACTCTCCGAAATTCCGGAAAGGAATATCGCACCAGGCAACCCCATTAGTAGCCAACCGCTCATATCGGACGCCCCCGCAGAAAGCGCGGTCACCACGCTACCCAGGCTACGCCCACCCAAAATATAATCGTCAAAATTCCGGGTAGATCGGTAGGCAATAAAACCAATCAGCACCATGCCAAATATATAAACAATAAAGGTCACCATCATCGGTGTACTTACTGTCATCCCATTTCTCCATTTATTATCGGTTTATACAGAGGAAGCGAAGGGATTTGTTTAGCCACCTGAATGTGACATCAGCACCCCTTCAATCCTGAAGCGCGTTATCCTGCCGGAAATAAAACAGGCACGCCAACGATTTAACACATCAATAACGGCTTATTCACGCACCATTACATTAAAAATACCAGGAGGTTGCACTGGCTCACAAACTTCCGAGTTGCACCTTCATAAAAGTACTATTTCCTGGAAATACCGGTCCTTAAATCGTTTTAGATTTTGTTCTAACGGAATTTAAAAAAGGAATAATCGTAAGTTTGCCTGATTTCTCACATTGTTAACGGTGTCACATTTAACATGGTTGCACAAAGTTGCAACATAAGTGATATTGCTGCGCAGATGTGCGTGCAACCCCACACATGGTCAATAATTGGGCAAAGCGCAATCAACACCGCTAATGTTTAAATTGAGAGGGACTAAAGCCATGGCAACAACCACAATGGGCGTCAAGCTGGATGAGGCGACACGTGACCGAATTAAGCTGGCAGCGCAAAAAATTGATCGTACCTCTCACTGGTTGATTAAACAGGCGATATTTAATTACTTAGAGCAGTTGGAAGCCGGTGATGCGCTGCCGGAGGGGGCTATTCAGACCGTTAACGATGTCGATGAAACGCTCCCGGAAGACCCCCACCAACCTTTTCTCGATTTTGCTGAACAAATACTACCGCAGTCTGTTACGCGTGCAGCTATTACCTCCGCATGGCGGCGACCGGAGCCCGAAGCCGTACCGATGCTGCTGGAGCAGGCTCGTCTGCCCGGGGCCATGGCGGTGAAAACGCAACAGTTGGCCTACACCCTGGCAGAAAAACTACGCAACCAGAAAAGCGCAGGGGGGCGAGCCGGTATGGTGCAAAGTCTGCTACAGGAGTTTTCACTCTCATCGCAGGAAGGCATTGCGCTGATGTGCCTGGCTGAAGCGCTGTTACGCATTCCGGATAAACCGACGCGTGATGCGTTGATCCGCGACAAAATCAGTACGGGGAACTGGCAATCGCATCTGGGCCGCAGCCCATCAATGTTTGTCAATGCGGCCACCTGGGGCCTGCTGTTTACTGGGCGCCTGGTCGCTACCCACAATGAAGCCAGCCTGTCACACTCGCTAAACCGCATTATTGGTAAAAGTGGCGAACCGCTTATTCGAAAAGGTGTGGATATGGCGATGCGACTGATGGGTGAGCAGTTTGTAACCGGTGAAACAATAGCGGAAGCACTTGCCAACGCGCGGAAACTGGAAGAGAAAGGCTTCAGTTACTCCTACGATATGCTTGGCGAAGCCGCTCTGACGGCCGCTGATGCCAAAGCCTATTTGATCTCCTACCAGCAGGCCATTCATGCGATCGGCAAAGCCTCCAATGGCCGCGGTATTTACGAAGGTCCCGGTATTTCCATCAAATTATCAGCATTACACCCGCGTTACAGTCGAGCACAATACGATCGCGTGATGGACGAGCTCTACCCTATTCTTAAATCCCTGACGATGCAGGCACGCGCCTACGATATTGGAATTAATATCGATGCTGAAGAGGCCGACAGGCTGGAACTCTCTCTCGATTTACTGGAAAAACTGTGCTTTGAACCCGCACTGGAAGGCTGGAACGGGATCGGCTTCGTTATCCAGGCATACCAGAAGCGCTGTCCTTTCGTTATCGATTCTCTAATCGACCTGGCGCAGCGCAGTCGCCGTCGTCTGATGATCCGTCTGGTAAAAGGCGCCTACTGGGATAGTGAAATCAAGCGTGCCCAGATAGAAGGACTTGAAGGGTATCCGGTCTATACCCGAAAGGTCTATACCGATATCTCCTATCTGGCCTGCGCCCGTAAGCTCCTGTCGGTTCCTAATTTGATTTATCCACAATTTGCGACCCACAACGCGCATACGCTTGCGGCCATCTACCAGTTGGCAGGTAATAATTATTATCCAGGGCAGTACGAATTCCAGTGCCTGCACGGAATGGGGGAACCGCTTTACGAGCAGGTTGTAGGCAAAGTCGCTGACGGCAAACTGAATCGTCCGTGCCGCATCTATGCCCCCGTAGGCACTCATGAAACCCTGCTGGCCTATCTGGTACGCCGCCTGCTGGAAAACGGTGCTAATACCTCTTTTGTGAATCGTATTGCCGATACTGCCGTGCCCATTGATGAACTCATCACCGATCCAGTCAGCACGGTAGAAAGTCTCGCCGCCAGCGAAGGTTCCGTCGGCCTACCCCATCCCAGGATCCCACTACCACGCGATCTCTATGGCAGTAAACGCCAGAACTCTACCGGGCTGGACCTGGCAAATGAACACCGTTTGGCATCGCTTTCCAGCGCATTACTGAACAGTGCAGCTCAGCCCTGGCTGACACAACCGATTATTGATGGCGCACTGGCTCCCGGAGAAACGAAACCGGTCCTCAATCCTTCCGACCCTACCGACACCGTCGGTCAGGTGCGTGAGGCCTCCGAACAAGAAGTTTCTCTGGCGCTTGATGCCGCAGTCAACGCAGGCTCTATCTGGTTTGCTACCCCTCCACAGGAACGCGCCGCAATTCTCGAACGCGCCGCGATGCTGATGGACAGCCAAATGCAACATCTGATTGGTATTCTGGTACGTGAAGCGGGGAAAACGTTTAGCAACGCTATTTCTGAAGTACGTGAGGCGGTAGATTTTCTGCACTATTACGCTGGTCAGGTACGTGATGATTTTGATAATGAAACTCACCGCCCACTTGGCCCAGTGGTTTGCATCAGTCCATGGAACTTCCCGCTGGCTATTTTTACCGGACAAATAGCCGCGGCGCTGGCTGCCGGCAATAGTGTACTGGCGAAACCTGCCGAACAAACACCGTTAATCGCCGCTCAAGCCATTCATATTTTACTGGATGCCGGCGTACCGGTTGGTGTGATCCAGCTCCTTCCCGGACGCGGCGAAACCGTTGGCGCACAGCTCACACAGGACCCGCGAGTCCGTGGCGTCATGTTTACTGGTTCAACGGCCGTCGCCACACAGTTACAGCGTCAACTAGCCGGACGACTCGATCAAAACGGCCGCCCTACTCCGCTGATTGCTGAAACCGGCGGCATGAATGCCATGATTGTCGACTCGTCTGCACTCACTGAACAAGTCGTGATGGATATCGTTGCGTCTGCGTTTGACAGCGCAGGTCAGCGCTGCTCAGCGCTGCGTCTGTTGTGCATTCAGGAAGATGTTGCCGATCATACGCTACAGATGCTGCGCGGTGCGATGGCTGAGTGCAGGATGGGGAACCCCGAGCGGCTTTCAACCGACATTGGTCCGGTCATTGATACCGAAGCGAAGGATAAGATAAATAGCCATATCCAGGCAATGCAGACAAAAGGTCTGACGGTCTACCAGGCTGCGCAGGATAATCGTCAGGACAGTAGAGAGTGGAGCCACGGCACCTTTGTCATGCCAACACTGATTGAGCTTAATGCCATAGGCGATTTGGACAAAGAAGTCTTCGGCCCGGTTTTGCACGTAGTTCGTTTTACACGTAATACTTTGCCTGCACTGGTTGAGCAGATTAATGCATCCGGATATGGCCTCACGATGGGCGTACATACCCGTATTGATGAAACCATTACCCAAGTCGTGAATAGCGCAAAAGTCGGTAACCTCTACGTCAACCGTAATATTGTTGGCGCGGTGGTTGGCGTACAACCTTTTGGCGGTGAAGGCTTATCTGGCACCGGGCCGAAGGCTGGTGGTCCACTTTATCTTTATCGACTGCTTTCCCATCGTCCTGCAGACGCCTTAAGCGTCACGCTAAACCGCCAGGATGGTCCGGTCGATGCGGGGATGCGCCCGGCGCTGCTGGATGCCCACAAGGCTCTGAGTGAGTGGGCAAAGGAAAACCACAAACTGGCAGAAATCTGCCACCGTTACGGCGAGCTGGCACAGACAGGGACCCTTCGCCTACTGCCCGGCCCTACCGGTGAACGCAACACTTTCGCCCTGCTCCCGCGTGAACGCGTGTTGTGCCTGGCAGATAACGAAACCGATATATTGATCCAGTTGGCAGCCGTAACCAGTGCGGGTAGCCGGGCCTTATGGCAAGATGACGAGCTCCACCGTTCATTGTTTAGCGCATTGCCCGGTGCCGTTCAGGGACGTATTGATTTTTCACGAGAGGTGCTGGCTCGCCATGAGATGTTCGATGCTGTGATTTATCATGGTGATGCCGATCAGTTACGCGAAGTCTGCGTCAACGTCGCCGAGCGTGACGGCCCAATCGTCTCGGTCCAGGGCTTCGCCCGTGGTGAAACCAATTTGCTACTCGAACGCCTGTTGCTTGAACGCTCCCTTAGCGTGAATACCGCAGCAGCAGGAGGGAATGCCAGTCTGATGACTATTGGATAAGACATTACTCGATCAGGCGAAACCAGTCCTGGTTTCGCCCTGTTTTAGAGAGTCAATACCGGCACCCAACTCCGCTACGCATCAGTTTTGATGCGTAATAACTTAGGATAAATAAACAGCGATTTCCCGATGCCGCGATTAAGTAATGTCCAGACAACCATGGAACAGGAGGAGCAAAGAACCACCATTGCAACAGGATAGCCAATCGCCCATATCAGAGAAAACAGCGGGTAGTTAAACAGCTGGTGATTCAGTGAAAAAAGAATGGCTGTCATACCAAAAAACTCAATAAAAATGCGGTGTAGCACATAAATTTGCAGCGTGTTTTTCCCCATCCAGTTCAGCGCCTTCATATCGAAATAGTGATTTAATTTGCGCGTGACCGCGATGCAGAACAGGATCGCTAATGTGCAAAGAAAAAGGCTTCTTCCCAATCCAACCCAAATATGCAATACAGATAGCGCAATCAGCACCAGACAAGGAAGGATATTGCCACGCTGCCATTCACTTAGACGAATCAGCGATGCACTGTAAAATGCGCCGAGCAGGAAGAAAATAAAATACTGCGACAGACTTTCAGGCCCCCAGCCGGGTATAAATTTAGTCAGCGCGGCATAATTAAGCAGTATCGCCACCAGCATCAATGGCAACCGCTGCTGGCGAAATAGCTTGGCAAACAAAAAGAATAACCCCAGGGCATAGAGGTACCAGGAGCTACTCATTGCCAGCAACATCAACGAAATAAACTCTTGCGGGGATTGAGCATACGACGAGTTAATATTAGATGAAATTCGCTGTCCGGTAATTTCGGTCGAGATGCCATAAATGGATAACCACTGAATCACTCCCCACAAGATGTAGAGATAAAACAGATTCGTCACCCTGCCGGTAAAGACATTCTTCCACGGTTTATTGGCGATGGCATTGGCCGCGAGCAAGCCAGAAACAAAGAAAAATGCTGGCATGCGCAGAGGAGATAACACGTAATTAAACTGCACCCAAAGATGGGCCGGAAACAATCCTGCGTTTAGATATTGTAGCGTATCTGCATACCCAGGTAATACGACATGATAGAGAACAACCAATAAAATACAGGCGCCTTTTAGCGTATTGATCCAGTGGATCTCTTCGCGCGGTTGATGGTTCATAGGGTGACTCCGGCTGTGTGATAGCAAAAGTGCATCAGCATGCACAAAAAAAATATTTATTATGCACAGGAGTATCCACTAAGCAGCCCGGACAAGACTGTAGCGATTGTCTTAAAAATAATTTCTGGCCCTGACAATTAACTGATTTAAAAAAGACAATATGCAGATTTCATCTTATTTCTGGTGAGTACATTGCAGGTTGCCCCCCTCACCAACTCGCCTGTTCGTGCGGATAATGCACCTCCGAATAAGGTCATATTACAATGAGCTGTTAACATAACATGAAGTATCGGAAGAGGTGTCATTCAGCACGGAAGTCGCGCCTTGAGATTATTTCGGATTAAACCACGCCAGAAAAGGCCCAGTTATAATTTTAGCGTGGAAAAATACATCATCTGTCATTTGAAATGATACCCGCTACTCTAGTCTATACGCTTTCAGATGTTGAGCCCCCATCTTCATACTGCTATTTTCAGTCAACGCATTGAACAGGAGCGGTATTCCCCCTGTTCAACGCTTAGCTGTTAACTTGCTTCAGGTAAAGCTCGCGTCTTGCGCATCAACCGTGGGTAGAGGAAAAGCAGACGTCCGGGGCCACGATTAAGCACCGACCAGACGAGCAAAGGCAAAATAGTACAGGCCGCAACCGCGACAACAGGAAGCGTTATCGCCCATGAAAGTGAAAATGTCGCGTTAGTAAACAAGCTATAACTGGCAGCCAGCGATAACATGCCAAGGCCAAGAGCCTCAATAAAAATACGATGCAGGACATAAATTTGCAGCGTATTACGACCAATCCAATTGAGCCAGCCCATATTGAATCGCCGGTTGAGCTCACGGCAAACAACAATACCTAAAACGATGGCCAGCATACAGTAAAAGATATTTTTGTAGAGCCCGATAGCATGATGGGCTACCCCTAATAAGGCAATCCCGGCAAGCAACAGCAAATTTCTACGCGTCATGCGACTTAGCTCAACCAGATAAGTACTAAAAAATGCGCCCAAAAGGAAATAGATAAAATTTTGGACTACGCCGGTAGGACCCCAACCAGGAACCCATCCCAACTGGGCCATATAACTTGCTATAATCGCAGCTAAAAACAACCCTTTTTTATAACGATTAAAAAGTTTAGCCGCAATAAAATATCCAGCTAATGCATAAAGATACCACAGGCTGGTCATGGAAAGTGCCAGCAATTGGATAAACTCCCATAACGACTCCGCATAAGCGGCATTTTGAGCTGAAGAGAGCCTTTCACCAATGAGATTAGCAGAAATATTATATATACTTGCCCATTGGATAACGCCCCAAAGGATATAGAGATAAATAAGATTGCTAAACTTTTTCGTGAAAACCTCTTTCCATGACTTTTCACTAATAGCACTTGCAGACAGCAAGCCAGAGACAAAGAAGAAAGCGGGCATTCTGAGTGGAGACAGATAGGTATTAAAAGCTACCCACATGTGTGCTATGGCGTTACCCGCCGTTATATATTGCAGAGAGGGTGCAAAGGTAGTGATAATAGTATGATGTAATACAACCAACAATATGCAACCACCTTTCAGGGTATTAATCCAAAGGACTTCTTTTTTCTCGATCGGTGTCATAATTCATGCCTAATTAAGCGAAAAATCACACCTATAATCAAGAAATTTCCTACAAAAAACTATGAGGTTACTCTTAAAGGGTTATTACTGCGTATAATAACGATGCAGGAAAAGTCTTAACGCGCTTATTAGACGCAAGCACTTAACCTAAGATACGACTTTAAGATTATCTTTATTTACTATTAGCGAAACATAGTTATTCGCCGGATTAACCGGCGAATAATAGCTTAAGCATTGAGGAATTTTTCAAGAAACTGACGGGTACGCGCCTGTTGCGGATTAGAAAAGAGTTGTTTTGCCGGACCTTGTTCAACAATTCTCCCTTGATCCATAAAAATCGCTCTGTCAGCGACATCGCGCGCAAAACTCATTTCATGGGTGACGATCACCATGGTACGCTTCTCTTCCGCCAGCGCCCGGATGGTACTGAGAACTTCACCCACCAATTCAGGGTCAAGCGCAGATGTCGGTTCATCAAACAGAATTACTTCTGGGCGCATTGCCAGTGCACGCGCGATGGCTACACGCTGCTGCTGTCCTCCAGAAAGACGGCGAGGGAAACTCTCTTCTTTACCCTGTAGCCCCACCTTTTCCAGCAGTTGACGGGCACGCGCAATCGCTTCGCTCTTAGGCTCACCTTTGACGATGACCGGGCCTTCAATAATATTCTCCAACACCGAGCGATGCGGAAACAGATTGAAATTTTGGAAGACAAACCCGACCTGCTGGCGCAAGCTGCGCACGCGTTCCTTTTGTTTGCTCATCGCAATCGCTGCGTCAATCTGAATATTACCGACTTTAATGGTACCGCTGTTCGGTATCTCCAGCAGATTGATACTGCGGAGCAATGTCGTTTTACCCGAGCCGCTTGGACCAATAATTGCGACCACTTCGCCTGATGCGACGTCCAGATCGATGCCGTGTAACACCGTCTGACCATTAAACTGCTTAACCAGTTTGCTGACTTCGATGGCGCTCATTTCGACTCCCGATCCTGACGATTAACATGATTTTCCAGCTTATTTTGCAGCGCAGATAACAACGTCGCCATAACCCAGTAAATCAGCGAAGCCGCAAGATACATGGTGAAGACTTCCAGCGTACGCGAAGTGACCAGTTGCGCCTGGCGGAAAAGTTCCGGGACCTGGATGGTGGCGGCCAGCGATGTGTCCTTGACCAGGCTAATAAAACTGTTACCTAGAGGAGGTAAAGCTGTCCGCGCCGCCTGCGGCAGGATCACCCGGCGCATTGTTTGCCAGGGCGTCATACCAATACTGGCCGCCGCTTCCCACTGCCCGCGCTCAATGGATGAGATCGCACCGCGCAATGATTCCGATGCGTAAGCCGCGGTATTAAGCGATAAGCCGATCATCGCCGAGGGTATTGGATCCAGTTCAATACCAAACTGCGGCAAACCGTAGTAGATCATAAACAGCTGGGCAATCAGTGGCGTACCACGAAAAACAGACACATAAAAGCGTGACAGCCAGGCGATAGGCCAGAAGGGGGAAAGCCGCATCAGCGCCAGAATGAAACCAAGTACCAGGCCAAAGAACATCCCGCCGATGCTCAGCTGTAGCGTAAAGACCGCGCCTTTAAGTAAAAAGGGTGCTGAGTCCAGCACCAATTGGATACTTTCTTGCATTATTGAGTAACGTCCGCGCCAAACCATTTTTCAGAAAGTTTAGCGAGCGTGCCATCTTTTTGCATATCCGCGATCGCGCCATCAATCGCCTTCAACAGATCATCATTGCCTTTACGCAATGCCACCCCCGCTTCCTGCCGTGAAAATGCCGGACCTGCCGCAGCCAACGTATTTCCTGTCTTCTTCACTAAATCCAATGCAGCCAGACGGTCGACGAGGATTGCGTTGATACGTCCAACGCGCAGATCCTGATATTTAGTGGGGTCATCATCATAAGTACGGATATCAACACCCTTAACGTTATCACGCAGCCATTGTTCGTAGTTCGATCCCAGTCCTACTCCCACTTTTTTGCCGCTTAAATCCTGCGGTTTAGTAATGGTGCCTGCATCCGCAGCTTTAGTCAGCGCCTGAATACCCGATACAGTGTAAGGGGTTGAGAAATCATATTTCTTTTTGCGCTCATCAGAAATGGTTACCTGGTTAATCACCACATCAATACGCTTAGAATCCAGCGATGCCAGCATGCCGTCCCATTTAGTTGGCTTAAGATTTGCCTTCACACCAAGGTGCTGCGCCAGCGCTGTTGCAAAATCAACTTCAAAACCCGCCAGCTTGCCATTTTCATCCTGGAAGCTAAATGGAGGATAGGTCCCTTCCAGGCCGACCAGCAAATCGCCGCGTTCCTTTACCGTATTCAACAAGTTTTCAGCCGCAAAACTGGCTGTACTGCTGCCAGCTACCAGCGCAACCGCCATAACACCCATTGCCAGTCGGCGACGTACCAGAGAAAAATTCATGCTTACCTCATCTTATGCTTATTGATGTGTGCTCAATGTCCATAAAAATTTTCTAATAAATAGAAACGGCGTCCTTGAAGAATATTTAACGACTGGATTATAAACTGTTTTTCCCGACTAACTTATACCGAAGGATGATAAGCAAATAACGCAGGCGCACCGCCAGTATGCACAAAGACGATCGGCCCTTCACGGCGAAAACGCCGTTGTTCAATCCCATCGATCAACGCTGCCATGGCTTTTCCGGTATAAACGGGGTCAAGAAGGATTCCTTCCAGACGAGCCAGCAGTTTTATCGCTGCAGCGCCTTCTTCATTGGGTTCGCCGTATCCTGGTGCAAAATAATCATCCCAGAGCGTGATCGCCGCGGAGGCATTCAGCGACAGTGACTTGGCAACGGCCTGTTGTAATACCTGAACTTTGGGTAACTGGTCCGCAACCTTTCTTGAAACCGTCACGCCAACGAGTTCAGTTTCAGGCAGTAGCTGTTCCAGTCCCACCGCCAGGCCGGCGTGCGTTCCTGCACTGCCAGATGCCACCACGACGGCGGCGATATCTATGACCCCTTCGCTCTGGTGCGCAATTTCCTGCGCACACTCAACATATCCCAGCGCACCTAATGCACTTGAACCACCGACGGGTATGACATACGGACGAAAACCCTGTACTTCAAGCCGGGTTGCCGCGTCATTTAGCTGATGCTGCGGATCGTAAAGCGCATCGACCATAATAATCTCGGTATCCAGTAGCGACAGTAACAAGCGATTACCGTTTGTCAGATAGTTTTCAGCATGGGTATTGATTGGATTTTCCAGCAAAGCCACACACTTCAATCCCAGTTTTGCCGCGACGGCTGCGGTTTGACGTACATGATTTGACTGGATTGCGCCCGCCGTTACCAGCATATCGGCGCCCTGTCGCAATGCATCAGCGGCAAGAAACTCAAGCTTTCGCAGTTTGTTCCCGCCCATCGCTATTGGCGTGACGTCGTCACGTTTAATAAAAATATCGCGACCAAGATGGTCAGAGAGACGAGGAAGGTGCTCCAGGGGTGTTGGCGCGCCAATAAATTCTAGCCGGGGAAAGTCAATTAAGTGATGTAGGGACAACACAGCCTCCGCTTTACGCGTTACGTTATCCCTACAGTCTTGCAGAAGATGAGCAAATGGTCACCTTTCATTTATGCATGCAGCCAGTGAAGAAATTGATCGTACTTACGTAGTGCGATGCGATAATTATTCTGACCGGCATCAGGGAGCGCATTTTCCAGACATTTATGCCAGCTCGTATCGTCTTTCTTTTCAATCGGATAGTTACGCGCAGCAAGCATATCGTCGAGGCGCCTTAAGCGCACCACATACTCACGTACCGTGCTGTGGCTCATTTCTGTTTGCTCAAACAGGTACTGTTTAAATGCCATAATATCGAAATAAGTCGGATGGGTGTTGCAATAGATATCACTACAAAAGCGGCACAGCGCCATCAGCTCATTTTGCAACTTCAGCCAGACCCGATCGTCGACCGGCTGATCCATTCGGGCAATCGCCTCTTTATTGATAATTTGACCACGAAACACCAGCGCCATACGATCCAGTACCTTGCCACAATGTGAACAGTGGCTCTGGCTGTGTTTGTAGTCCTTCAAATATCGGCTCAATGGCCTTGTTTTTGGCGCCATGAGAAATTCCCCGGTCGTCTAGGAAAGTAACAACTGACCTTGTCAACGTGCGCCTGATAACCTGGCGCGCAAACGTTTTATCGCCTGACTATGTAACTGGCTGACGCGAGATTCCCCCACGTCCAGCACCGCACCGATCTCTTTGAGATTGAGCTCTTCCTGGTAATATAAGGTCAGTACCATTTTTTCACGATCGGGCAAAGCCTCAATCGCAGCAATCACACGTTCACGTAGATTCCCTTCCATAAGTTGATAAAGTGGGTCCGCTTCTTCATGCCCTTCGGTAATCCACTCCGCGCTATCGCCATGCTCCTCACGATATTCATCATAAGAAAAAAGCTGGCTGTTGTTCGTATCCAGCAGTATCTGCCGATACTCCTCCATCGAGACATTCAGCTGTTCTGCCACTTCCAGTTCACTGGCAGAACGTCCCTGAGCCTGCTCAACTTTGTGCATCGCGGTCGCGACATCACGGGCATTACGGCGTACGCTGCGCGGTGCCCAGTCACGGCTGCGAAGCTCATCCAGCATCGCCCCTCGGATACGCTGTACCGCATAGGTGGTAAACGCCGTCCCTTGCAACGCATCAAAGCGCTCCACGGCGTTTAATAGTCCAATTCCGCCAGCCTGCAGCAGATCGTCCAATTCTACGCTGGCCGGCAAACGTACCTGAAGTCGCAGTGCTTCATGGCGTACCAACGGCACATATCGCTGCCACAGCGAATGTTTATCCATCACGCCTTCGGCGGTATAGAGATCGTTCACTCTGACTTCCCTTGCGTTAATGAGTTATCGCGATAATTATCCAATGCTGTCGAGAGATTGATTGAGTGAATAGGTGTAAAAAAGGGGGGTTATTTCAGAAATGCAGCAAATGACATCTTCTCGTATCCATGATGCGGATAGCAAAAACCCCGCCAAAGCGGGGTTAGATGTAATGAACGTCACGCGACTGCGAATTAGCCCTGCAGCAGAGACAGCACGCTTTGTGGAACCTGGTTCGCACGAGCCAGCACGGAGTTGCCGGCCTGCTGTAGGATTTGCGCCTTCGACATATTAGACACTTCTGTTGCGTAGTCGGCGTCCTGAATACGTGACTGTGCAGATGAAAGGTTTGTGGTGGTGTTGTTCAGGTTGGTGATAGCAGAATCCAGACGGTTCTGGACCGCACCCAGCGAACTGCGGAACTGGTCAACTTGCGCGATGGCATCATCCAGCGCTTTTAACGGATCGTCAGTCGGAGCGTTATCAATTTCAGCGGCACCAACGGTGACAACCGCACTGGCGTTAACGGCAGGATCTGCAGCCGGATCCGCATCAGTAATGGCTACCGTTGCCTCCATATATTTGCCGGTGTCAGCATCTTTTACCGCATAAGCAACATCGCCAGCCGCGTTTTTATACTGCAGCAGGTCAACAACATCACCACCGGCATTTTTAACATCAGCCGCCGCCACAGCCACGCCATTTGTATCTTTAAGATCGGCCGTTGTAGGACGCACAACATTGAATTTATCCAGCTTCAAGGTGCCGCTATCAATTTTTTTCAGGTCGATGGCAATGGTTTCACCGTCGTTCGCGCCGACCTGAATCTGCATGGTGTTGTTAGATGCCAGCACTTTAACGCCGTTAAACTGGGTCTGTCCTGAAACGCGATCGATTTCCGCCAGACGTGAGGTAATTTCGTCCTGGATAGATGAGAGATCGGAGTCAGAGTTAGTGCCGTTCTGTGCCTGTACGGTCAGTTCACGGATGCGCTGTAAGTTATTGTTAATTTCACCCAGTGAGCCTTCCGTCGTCTGAGCAACAGAAATACCGTCATTGGCATTACGCGCGGCCTGGGTCAGACCTTTAATGTTAGACGTGAAACGGTTGGCAATTGCCTGACCTGCCGCATCATCTTTTGCACTGTTGATACGCAGACTGGAAGATAAACGCTCGATCGCCGTGCCCAGCGCAGACTGAGACTTATTCATGTTGTTCTGCGTCATCAGCGACAGGCTGTTAGTATTAATAACTTGTGCCATGGTAATATCCTTT
This sequence comes from [Pantoea] beijingensis, assembly GCF_022647505.1. NCBI lineage: Bacteria > Pseudomonadati > Pseudomonadota > Gammaproteobacteria > Enterobacterales > Erwiniaceae > Erwinia > [Pantoea] beijingensis. Next base: position 1,728,453 of record NZ_CP071409.1, on the reverse strand, counting down.
AATCAGATCGGTTAGGTTTGGGCTATCTGCCCACGGCTTCATCGCCGTCCAACCATGTATCGGCCCGCCTAAAGCAACCTTTAGAAAAAAGTTTATTCGCCTCCTGTTCATGCAGCATGCTGGCTTTCACGCAAGACCATATGCATACGTTGCTTTTCCTCGCGGGCTCACGTCGTAATTCATCATCAGGAACAAACGTTGGGATGAGGTAATCCGATGAGAATATGCGGCTAACGTTAACGTCGGAATTGCCTGGTTTTATTTCCGGTGTTCGCTTTATTGCGTCTGCTAAAAAAAAGTAAACTTTCTAAAAATCCTGCCGATAAAACCAACACTTCTTCTGAGAGAATAAGATAAGGATAGTTATGGCCAGCATCTCTTCATTAGGTATTGGGGCCGGATTCGATTTAAGTACGGTATTAACCAATCTGACAACAGCGGAAAAAGCTGCACTGGCGCCCATTAGCGCTCAGCAAAGCGCCTATACCGCAAAGCTGACGGCCTATGGCACACTGAAAAGCGCACTGACCGCATTCCAGACTGCCAACACCGCGTTGAGCAATGCCAATATTTTCCAAAGTACCACCGCAACCAGCAGCGCCCCATCGGCATTTACCGCCGCCACCGCGGCGGGGGCGGCGGCGGGTCAATATACCGTTGAGGTCACTCAACTGGCACAGGCGCAATCATTGCTCTCCGGCAAAGTAACCAGTACCACGGACAGTATTGGCAGTACGGCGACAACGCGAACGCTAACCATCAGCCAGCCTGGTAAAGAAAAACCTCTCGAAATTCAGTTAACTGATAAGCAAACTTCACTAACCGGGGTACGCGATGCTATTAACAATGCGGCGGCGGGGATCAACGCCAGCATTATTAAAGTGGATGACGATCATTACCAGTTAGTTGTCACCTCCGGCAGTACCGGGAAAAACAACGCGATGACCATCGCGGTTAAGGGTGACGATACGCTGCAGCGTGTTATCGGTTATGACAAGGATGCCGCACAGGGCACCAATGGAATGACGGAGTCTATACCGGCTAAAAACGCCCTTCTCAAGGTCAATAATGTTGCTATTGAACGTGACAGTAACACTATTATCGATGCGCCTGAAGGCGTTACGTTAACCCTACTGAATAAGACTGATGGCGTCCAGTCACTGACGATCGGCAAAGATATTGCAAAGACGACATCGGTTATTACTGATTGGGTAAAAGCCTACAATGCCCTGCAGACAACCTTTGACAATCTGACCAGCTATACCGGCGTTGACGCTGGCCAGGATCAAAACAATAAGAACGGAGCACTGTTAGGCGATAGCACGTTACGCACGATACAGACTCAGTTGCAAAGCCAGTTAACTAACGCAGCCAGCAGTTCCACCTTTAAAACACTGGCCCAAATTGGTATTACGCAGGACCCCAATAGCGGACAGTTAAATGTAGATAATGACAAGCTAAAAGCCAGCGTGACATCTGACGCCAAAGGCGTGATGGCAATGATCGTCGGCGATGGGAAAACGACCGGGATTGCCACAACCATCGGTCGATCATTAGCCAGCTACACCTCCACTACCGGTATTCTGGCCGCTGCAACCGATGGTGTTAACAGCACGCTTAAAAAACTCACCGAACAATTCAACACCGCGAACGATCGCATTAACAGCAATATTCAGCGGTACAAAACGCAGTTTACCCAGTTGGATGTACTCATGACCCGGTTGAATAACACCAGTAGCTATTTAACCTCTCAGTTCAGTACCTCGAATGATAGCAAGTAAGTAATGAGGACGTGATATGTATAGCGCAAGCGGCACCAAAGCCTATGCGAAAGTGGGGCTGGAAAGTTCAGTAATGAGTGCCACCCCCCATCAACTGATCACCCTGTTATTCGACGGTGCGCTGAGCGCACTGATTCGTGCACGCCTGTTTCTGCAAGAGGACAATCTTGCTGGCAAAGGGGAATCGTTATCTAAAGCGATTAATATTATTGAGAACGGGCTGAAGGTAGGTCTGATTGACAGCAGCGGTGACGAGTTAGCGGACAACTTATCAGCATTATATGCCTACATGGTACAACGTCTGTTGCAGGCTAATCTGCATAATGATGGGGATGCCATACAGGAAGTCGAGACGCTGCTACGTAATATTGCTGATGCCTGGAAGGATGCGTCCAACACCCATCAATTGGTTCAGGAAGCTGTTTGATGGACGCTGCGCCGCACTTGCTGGTGATTTACCAACAACTATTAGTCCTCAGCCAGACGATGCTGCGTCTGGCTGCTGAGAACAAATGGGATGAGTTAATTGATATGGAAGTCCATTATATCAGTGCGGTGGAAACATTGTCTGATGTCACGCAGCAGCATCCTGTCTCCCTTCATACTCAGGAACAGCTGCGTCCTGTTTTACGGCATATTTTGGATAATGAAGCCGAGGTAAAACGCCTGCTGCAGCTGCGTATGGATGAGCTGGTTTCCCTGATTGGCCATTCAAATCGCCATAAAGCAATGAATTCTGCTTATGGTGAACTGTCGGGTACCGTACTGTATCCCAGTGAATAAATGGGCCAGCGACGAAACACCATTTCGTTACCCAGAAGGATACTCTGACAAGCGCCGAAAGCAGCGACCTTGCACCCGCACTTACGACACCGAAAAAAGCGATCGGGAGTAAGAGACTGTCGGCTTCTGGTCGTTCTGCTGCACGAAAATATAATAAAGCAGCCGTGCGACTGACCAGCGGATCCTCCCCGCCCACAGCAATCTTCCGCTAACGCGAAATAAATATTCCCGACTTCATACTTTTCCTGCCGCTTACTCCATACTTTACTTTTCGGACAGAGTAAACGGAGTCGATAATGCGCAACCCAACATTGCTACAGTTCTTCCACTGGTATTATCCCGATGGAGGAAAACTCTGGCCTGAGGTCGCCGAACGCGCAGCATGGCTGGGTGAAACCGGCATTACCGCCGTCTGGCTCCCACCCGCTTATAAAGGTGACTCCGGCGGTTACTCCGTGGGCTACGACACATATGACCTGTTCGACCTGGGCGAATTTGATGCAAAGGGAAGCCGTGCAACCAAGTACGGTGATAAACAGCAGTTACTGGCGGCCGTCGACGCGCTAAAGTCACAAAATATTGGCGTGATTCTGGATGTCGTGCTGAACCATAAAATGGGTGCTGATGAGAAGGAGCCGGTAAAGGTCAATCGAGTTAATCCGGAGAACCGCGAGGAAATTGAGGAAGACGTCATCGACGCCGAAGCCTGGACCCGTTTCACCTTTCCGGAGCGTGCGGGAAAATACTCTCAATTTATCTGGGATTATCATTGCTTCAGCGGCGTAGACCATATTGAAAACCCCGATGAAAACGGCATTTTTAAAATAATTAACGACTACACCCGGGATGGCTGGAACGATCAGGTCGATGATGAGTTAGGTAACTTCGATTATCTGATGGGCGCAAATATTGATTTTCGTAATCATGCCGTAACAGAAGAACTTAAGTACTGGGCACGCTGGATTATGGATGAGGTCCACTGTACCGGCTTTCGACTTGATGCGGTTAAACATATTCCGGCCTGGTTCTATAAAGAGTGGATAGACCATATCCAGCAAGCGGCTGAACAGCCGATGTTTATCGTTGCAGAATACTGGTCGCATGAAGTGGATAAATTACAGAATTATATCGACCAGGTTGATGGCAAAACCATGTTATTTGATGCAGCCCTGCACCTAAATTTCCACAATGCCTCGCAGCAGGATGCCGATTATGATCTCAGCCAGATTTTTACCGGTTCGCTGGTTGCCACCGATCCTCTCCATGCCGTTACGCTGGTCGCAAACCATGACACTCAACCGTTACAATCACTGGAGGCCCCTGTCGAGCCGTGGTTTAAACCCCTCGCCTATGCCCTCATTTTACTGCGCGAACAGGGAGTTCCAACCGTATTTTATCCTGACCTTTTTGGCGCGACTTACGAAGATGAAGGCAATGACGGACAGCAATACATGATTGAAATGCCGGTTATCGCCGAGCTAACGCCGCTAATTACCGCACGTCAGAACTATGCGCATGGCGTACAAACAGATTATTTCGACCACGCAAATTGTATCGCATTTACGCGCAGCGGAACCGAGACACTACCGGGTTGCGTGGTGATCATGTCAAACGGTGATGCCGGAGAAAAAACGCTAACGCTCGGAGAAGCGTGGGCGAATAAACAGTGGCACGATTATTTAGGCCAGCATGATGAAATCATCCGCAGCGATGAACACGGCCAGGCAACCTTTCGCTGTCAGGGGCGAGGTGTCAGCGTTTGGGTGTTGGATTAACGCTTGCTCATCATAATGCGGTATGCCGAGAAGGCCATACCGCACCCGCCCAAAGCAAAGCTTGTCAGCTCTTTTACTTAAACGCTTCGGGAGCAATATTTTGGATCGTTTTGCTATCCGGCTGCTGCTGTACCGCTTCCAGTGCCTGCTGGCATTCTGCCGTGGGTGTATCCACTTTATGCAATTTCAGCTTGTCGTAGTACATCACGCCATTCTCTACATCCAGTGGCATAACACGCAGCTGCTTATTCACATTAACATACTCGTCAGCACGGACAGTCAGCTTGCCAGGCTTCGCAATCACCCGCTGCCACTGACGGCAATCGAGCGTATCCCCTTGCTCAGTAACAATAAGAGTGGCAATTGCATCAGGACTGATTAAACCACTTTGCGGTCCCATACTTTGCCAAACCCCGAGTAAAGCGGCGGGTGCTGGCGTTTTAACGGCCTGATCGTAATTGGTAATTTGCGTACAGCCGCTTAGCGCTATCGCACTGAGTACCATCCACTTTTTCATGTTCATTCCTTCATCTTAATGCGCACGCGGATAAGCGTTAATTGTTCGATCTATTTTGGCAAGAAACATATCACTACACCGCTAATGACAACAGGCAATCTTCAGTATAATCAGTTTACAGTGGGATAACTGACTAAAATTTCAGCATTTCTTTGCGCCGGATAACATATAGCTGCGCCAGCGTTGTATCGCTCAGAGTAAAAAAGAGATCGCAGCCACGGCAAGACAATGGCCGCCTTCGGCGTGTACACTAGCCTAAAGACACCTGAATCTGGAAGAGAGATGAAAACCCCAGAAGAGTATTACGCTATTGCCCGCGATATGTTTTTGCAGGCACACCCGGATTTCAGCGCCGCGCTGGATAAAATCAGCCCCCAGGATGCCCAATCGCTGGGTATGACGCAAGAACGACTGCGCGCAATCCAGGCCGATCGCATTTACGCAGCTTTCCTGCGAGCCAAAAAACAGGATGGGATCCTGTTCTCAATCCAACTGGCTGAGCCCAATAAAGAGGTTGCGGCACAGGCGATTGAACGTTATTTACGCTCCCATGCTGAAGCGCTGGGAATGACCTGGGAAGAGTTCTGTATCAAAAATGAATTGTAACCACGCTTTCCACGTATTCATGCAAAAGATAACGATAACACGTTCAATTTTGAAATCTGCCACCCACGCACCAATGGTCTATGCTTAACAATGTCTCGAAAGAGGACTCACTCATTAAGGAGAGCATATGTTTGAACAGGCAAAAGACAAAGTTGATGAAGCTATCGGTGCCGGCCAGGAGCAGTTCGGTAAAGCTACCCGCTCACCGGAGCATGAAATAAAAGGTAAGGTTCGCAAACAACTTGCCCGCGGAAGTTATGTAGTTGATGATTTTGTCGACAGCGTGAAGGAACAAACAAAGAGTTCTCCACTCGCTTCGCTGGCCATTGCCGTTGGCGTAGGCTTTGTGCTGGGTAAAGTGATCGGCCGTAAATAACGTGATTCACGGCAGTGTCTGCGGCAGCAGGCACTGCCTTGTGGGAATTACTCTTCTATCTCTGATTTTTCATCGACATAACGTGTTACCGCTAATAAACGATTCACATGTGTCAACAGTAAATCCACGTCCGTTTGCAAAAATTCAGTTGAAGACGTTGACGCCGCCATAATGGCACTTTGTACATTTTCAGAAATAGAGTTTGAGCCCTGTTTTCCGGCAGTAAGCATTAGCGCGGCGATCAGCAGCGATTGCGCTTCAACCTGCGCCGTAAGTTCTTTGGCATCCACATCCATTTTTGCCATCTTCAGTAAAATGTCGATTACCAACTGTTTCATACTGCTTCCCCTGTTTATTTACCCTACGCTATCACCTGAAGAGGCTAACGAATGGCATCGGTCTGTCATCTTATTATTTGGCGATCATCGTCTTAACGCGTGAATAGCCATAAGTAAAGACGGAGTCCGTTGGACATACCAACACCAGCACATCGCCGCTGTTCGCCTCGCTCAACATCTCATCCAATTCACGATCGAAAGCGCTTGTAAGCTCAGGTAGCGCCATTAACATTTCGCCCGGATAATCGACGTTATCATCATATGGCATGTCCTCAATACGCGTCCCCTTCACCACAAAGATCAGCAGGGATTTGTTATCATGCAGCACTTCTGCTTTTAAATGTTTACCCGTCGGGTGCTTTGCTGCCATGGTGGCTCCTGAGTCGTCTCTCATGCTGCGTTTCACAGCCGTGTTTAGCGATCCCCGCCAGCATCAGTGGCGAGGCGACAGGAAGTATATACACAAAATGCAATAAACTGCATTGGATGTCCTGCAAGCACGGTCTACAGAGTGCCAGTTGGCGCGTATTTTTTGCCTTAAGCACGTAATTGCATCACAAAACTTCGCTCAGCCATTGATACTGTATCGTTATCCAGTATTATTAGCCCCCCAAAACAGAAAAACCGTGTGATCGCTCAAAGAGGTTTGCAAAAATGTTTGTCGAGTTGATTTATGATAAACGCAACGTGGCAGGACTTAACAATGCCAATGAAATTATCCATGAAGAGTTAGAAAAACGCATTCATCGTGCTTTTCCGGAGGCGCAGGTAAAAGTCAAACCGATGCAGCGCAACGCGATCGAAACCGATGCCAGTAAAAGCGATAAGGCGATTATGGCACGTATTATTGAAGAAATGTTTGAAGAAGCAGACATGTGGTTGGTGGCAGATTAAACGCACCGTACCGGGATATCGATAACCGTTAACGTTCGATATCAATGCCGCGCCGGATGCCGTTCGATGGCGACAAGGCCAGGTCCATGGAAGGACCGGATAATATAGCGCGGGGATGGCGTATGAAGGATATGACGATCGTGGGGTATGAAGATCTTTTGTCACAATTAGCGCGTAAGCTGGCTGCTAAACCATCCATTAGATGACTACAATGCTGAATCTCGATAGCTTACGGTTTTTCAGAACGCGAACTAAATCAATAAAATGCCCATCCTGCGCCTTAACGGATAAGCAATTATCATCAAAAATCAGCAAAGACCACACGATGATATGTTCTCATTGTGGCGCGTATTTTACGGCAAGCCAAAGTAAGACAGCGAAAAGCACATCATAATATATGATGGCGAAAATGACTGGATGCTGGCACTGCGTGAACTACGGACGTAAAAAAACCCGCACGAGGCGGGTTTTTCTCACAGGGGCTTAACTGCTCGGGTAATATACCCTCTTCGCTATCGTAAGCACCCTGCTATGTTGCGTCTTAGCGTGCAACAACGTTGGTCGCTGAAGGACCTTTAGCGCCGTTCTCAACAGAGAACTCTACGCTCTGACCTTCGTCCAGCGTTTTGAAGTTATCACCCTGGATTGCAGAAAAATGTACGAATACATCTTTGCTACCATCGGTAGGAGAAATAAAGCCAAAACCTTTCTCAGCGTTAAACCATTTTACTAAACCAGTCATTTTATTAGACATAATACTTTCCTCTGAATTTCGTTGGCCTGATAACCAGGCGGACAGGATTGCTTTGCAGATAATACTTATGAGCAAGGTAATAAGAAGATTCAGGAAAAGAGATATCTAAGATAACGCTCGAACTGAGAACTGCTTTAATAAAACCGCTTGGCATAAATAGGTCTGTACCACAAACCGAGTCGCTATTTACACACGCATCACTTTTTTAAGCAAGCATTATCGTCAATTAAAGCTATTTATTTCTATTATTGAACGATTTGGATTTGGGTTTTTGGGGATCATGCACCATTTACTCCTTTAATTAACAAAGGTCACCTACCGTCGGTTTTTACGCTATGATACGTTTACTAAAAGGGAGAAATGACATGGAATGGCGATACACCGCACTGGGTCTGCTTGCGCTTACGGTAACGGGTTGCTCAAAAACACCTGTTGAGCCGACAGTATTCCAGCATGAAACTCGAGAATGCTGGAATTACCACGGCATGATGACCGCACCTATGCCGCCTGCCGCCATGCAGGAACTTAAGAAAAAATGTCAGGCGTCAATGCGCTAATGGGCAAGGTGACTGGCCCACACACGTTGCGCCAAAATAGTGAGGTCGGCAAGTTACAGATTCAAACCTGCATATTCATCATTTCCTGATACGCCGCAACCAGTTTATTGCGGACCTGGATACCTAGCTGCATTGAAACTGCCGATTTCTGCATATTTACCATCACGTCATTCAGGGCGACTCCCGGCTTGCCCAACTCAAAGTTCTGGGCCTGCGTGCGAGCAACATCCTGGCTTTCGCTGATCTTACCCAGCGCCGCATTCAACTGCCCGGCGAAATCGATATGATCGGCACCCTGCGTAGCTTTATTAGCAGCGTGTAGCCCCGTCACGTGTAACTGTTGAATAACGCTTTCGATACCTTGAATAGCCATCTTTTGCCTCAAAACTGCGTGAACGTAAATTTTACGATTAAAAACTTATCACACTGTCAATCAGACAAAGCCTGCAAATAGCAGCAAAAAACCCAGCTTATTCGCCCATCAAATTTTTTAATACAGAAAATAATGACCACATTGAGGGGGAACTTTTACTGCAAGCCTCACCAGGGAGTCAGCTTTGCTACCACTTAACGTAAATCAGTCCGGTCTATTGCCACTCAGGGAAAGGTCATGAACGCTTCGGTCGCTCAAAACTCAGCAGATAAAAAAGGCATCAGCGATCTTCTGGCACGCCTGCGCGCCAATCCCCGAATTCCTGTGATGATTGCCGCAGCAGCAGCGATTGCAATCGTTATCGCGATGGTGCTATGGGCAAAACAGCCTGATTATCGTGTGCTTTATAATAATCTGACCGATGAAGACGGTGGCGCGATCGTCACGCAGCTAAGTCAAATGAATGTGCCCTACCGTTTCAAAGAAAACGGCGGTGCATTAATGGTTCCAGCTGAGCAGGTGCATGAGCTGCGCCTGCGCCTGGCGCAACAGGGACTTCCCAAAGGGGGAGCGGTTGGCTTTGAACTACTGGACAAAGAGAAGTTTGGTATCAGCCAGTTCAGTGAACAGATCAACTATCAGCGCGCGCTGGAAGGTGAACTGGCACGCACCATCGAAACATTTGGCCCGGTTAAAAACGCACGCGTACACCTGGCCATGCCAAAACCTACCCTGTTTGTTCGTGAACAAAAATCGCCTTCCGCCTCCGTTACGCTGAACCTGCAGCCGGGCCGGACGTTGGACGAAGGACAAATCAATGCGGTGGTTCACATGGTTTCCAGCAGCGTAGCCGGTCTACCACCGGGTAACGTCACCGTGGTGGATCAAACGGGACGCCTGCTCACGCATGCTGATGCTGCCGGACGCGATTTGAACGATGCCCAGTTGAAATACACGAGCGAAGTTGAAAATCGTTACCAACAGCGTATTGAAGCCATTCTCGGCCCGCTGGTCGGGCCGGGAAATGTCCATGCCCAAGTGACCGCCCAAATTGATTTTGACGCCAGTGAACAAACTGACGAGCAGTATAAACCGAATGCGGATCCCAATAACGCCGCCGTGCGTTCCAGACAAAGCAGCCTGAGTGAACAGTCGGGTGGACAGTACGCGGGGGGCGTACCCGGCGCGTTGTCTAACCAACCCGCGCCAGCGAATTCTGCCCCCATTCAAACCCCAAATACCAATAATAATGCGGCAGCAAATAATACCAACACGGCGAACGCCACTAACGCAGCAACCGCGGCCAGTGCCGCTAACGAGCGCGCGGCGCCAACCAATATGCGGAAAGACGATACCACTAACTATGAGGTCGACCGCACCATTCGCCACACAAAAATGAATGTTGGCAACGTCAAGCGTCTCTCCGTGGCCGTAGTGGTCAATTATCGTCTTGATGAGCAGGGAAAAAATGTTGCGCTAAATGATAACCAAATTAAACAGATTGAGGACCTGACGCGTGAAGCGATGGGATATTCAACCGGACGCGGCGACAGCGTAAATGTTGTCAATTCGCCATTTACGCCGACGGCGGTTAGCGGTGGCGAGCTGCCCTTCTGGCAACAACAATCGTTCTTTGAACAGGTGCTGGTCGCTGGTCGCTGGCTGTTGGTGCTGCTGGTCGCCTTCATTCTCTGGCGCAAGGTGATCCGCCCGCAGCTCATACGTAAGCAGATGCAGGATAACGCCACCGCCGAGGCTCTTGCCACGCGCAATATGCAGCATCAGGAGCAGGATGCCTATACGGTAAACCTCAGTAAAGATGAGCTTGACCAACAGCATAAATCCCAACAGCGCCTGAGTGCAGAAGTGCTGAGCCAGCGCATCCGCGCTATGTCTGAAAACGATCCGCGCGTCGTGGCGCTGGTTATTCGTCAATGGATGAGCAACGAACTATGAGCCTGAAAGGTAGCGAAAAAAGCGCCATTTTAATGATGACCATTGGTGAAGAGCGTGCGGCCGAGGTATTTAAACACCTCGGAGCGCGTGAAGTTCAGCACCTCAGCGCCGCTATGGCGAATATGAAACAGATTTCACACAAGCAACTGACCGATGTGCTGCGTGAATTCGAGAAAGAAGCTGAGCAGTTCGCCGCATTAAGCCTCAATTCCAATGATTACCTGCGTTCAGTCTTGATCAAAGCATTAGGCGAGGAGCGTGCCGCCAGCCTGCTGGAAGATATCCTCGAAACGCGGGAAACCACAACCGGCATGGAAACGCTCAACTTTATGGAGCCCCAGTCGGCGGCAGACCTTATCCGTGATGAGCATCCGCAGATCATCGCTACCATTCTGGTTCACCTCAAACGCGGCCAGGCGGCTGATATCCTGGCGCTGTTTGACGATCGTTTGCGCCATGATGTGATGCTGCGTATTGCCACCTTCGGTGGCGTACAGCCTGCAGCACTGGCTGAGCTGACCGAGGTGCTCAATACCCTGCTTGATGGTCAAAACCTCAAACGCGCAAAAATGGGCGGTGTGAGAACCGCTGCCGAAATTATTAACCTGATGAAATCACAGCAAGAAGAAGCCGTTATTGAAGCGGTCCGTGAATTCGATGGCGAGCTGGCACAAAAAATTATCGACGAGATGTTCCTGTTCGAAAACCTGGTAGAAGTCGACGATCGCAGTATTCAGCGTCTGTTACAGGAAGTGGAATCGGAGCAACTATTGATTGCGCTGAAAGGTTCAGAACAGCCACTGCGTGAAAAATTCCTCAAGAATATGTCGCAACGTGCCGCAGATATTCTGCGCGACGACCTGGCTAATCGTGGTCCGGTACGCATGTCTTCAGTGGAGAACGAACAGAAAGCTATTCTGCTGATCGTTCGCCGCCTTGCGGAAAGCGGTGAAATGGTTATTGGCGGGGGCGAAGAAACCTATGTCTGATGCATTTTCTTCCCGGCCATGGAAAGCCTGGCAACCCGACGACCTGGGCTATATCCCCAAAGCGGCGTCAGAAGAACTTATTGAGACGGCACTGCCTGCCAACGAGCCGGATTCCCAACAGAGCCAGTTGGAAATGCTCCAACTGCAGGTACGTAACGAAGCGCAGAGTATTGGCTACGCGGAAGGCCAACAAAAAGGGCTCAGTGAGGGTCAAAAAGCAGGTTATGACGCGGGCTATCAGCAAGGATTAGCGGAAGCTCAGCAGCGACATGCGCCAATCCAGGCCCGTATGCAGCAGTTAGTGACCGAATTTCACCATACCCTCGAAGCATTGGATAGCGTTATTTCCGCGCGCCTGATGCAGCTTGCGCTGGAGGCAGCGCGCCAGGTGATCGGCCAGGCAACGGCGGTTGACGGATCAGCGCTGCTGCGCCAAATCCAGCAGTTGATTCAGCAGGAACCTATGTTTAGCGGCAAACCTCAACTACGCGTACACCCCGATGATCTTCAGCAGGTGGAACAAACGCTCGGCGCCACACTTAATCTCCATGGCTGGCGGCTGCTGGCAGACAACACGCTGCACCCGGGTGGCTGTAAAGTCAGCGCTGAGGATGGCGATCTGGATGCCAGCGTCGCCACCCGCTGGCATGAGCTCTGTCGCCTTGCCGCACCGGGAGAGCGCTGATGTCATCCCGTCTTTCACGCTGGCTTGGCGCCCTGGATGCTTTTGAAGAGCGTCTAAGTCGGGTACCTGCGGTGCGGCGCTACGGGCGCCTCACCCGCGCGACAGGCCTGGTTCTGGAGGCGACTGGCTTGCAGTTACCGCTTGGTGCGACCTGCGTTATCGAACGGCAAGAAGCAGATCATATTACCGAAGTCGAAAGCGAAGTCGTGGGTTTTAACGGACAAAAACTGTTCCTCATGCCGCTGGAGGAAGTGGAAGGTATTCTGCCCGGAGCCCGCGTCTTTGCCCGTGTTACCGGTGGGAAACAATACAATGGCAAGCAACTGCTGCTGGGACCTGAACTCTTAGGGCGAGTACTTGACGGTAGCGGACGCCCGCTTGATGGCCTGCCGTCACCGGAAACGGGCTACCGCGCCGCATTAGTGACGCCGCCGTTTAACCCGCTACAGCGGACGCCAATTACCGATGTCCTTGATACCGGCGTCCGCGCGATTAACGCCCTGTTGACCGTTGGGCGCGGCCAGCGGATGGGGCTTTTTGCCGGCTCAGGCGTCGGGAAAAGCGTGCTGCTTGGCATGATGGCACGTTACACCAAAGCCGATGTGATTGTCGTGGGATTGATTGGCGAGCGTGGGCGCGAAGTTAAAGACTTTATTGACAATATCTTAGGCGTTGAAGGCCGGACTCGCTCAGTGGTGATCGCAGCGCCGGCTGATGTATCACCGTTATTACGTATGCAGGGTGCCGCCTATGCCACGCGTATTGCCGAAGATTTCCGTGATCGCGGCCAGCATGTATTGCTGATTATGGACTCACTGACGCGTTATGCCATGGCTCAACGTGAAATAGCCTTGGCTATTGGTGAACCTCCTGCCACCAAAGGTTACCCACCTTCGGTTTTTGCCAAATTACCCGCGCTGGTTGAACGTGCCGGAAACGGTATCAGTGGCGGCGGTTCGATTACCGCGTTCTATACCGTATTAACCGAAGGCGACGATCAACAAGATCCCATTGCCGATTCTGCGCGCGCCATTCTTGATGGGCATATTGTCCTTTCTCGTCGTTTGGCAGAAGCCGGGCACTATCCCGCCATTGATATTGAAGCCTCAATTAGCCGGGCGATGACCTCGTTGGTCGACGACACCCATTATGCGCGGGTACGCCAGTTCAAACAGTTATTGTCGAGCTATCAGCGTAACCGCGATTTGATCAGCGTGGGCGCCTATGCTGCAGGAAGCGACCCGCTACTGGATAACGCGATACGACTTTACCCGGAACTGGAAGCCTTTCTTCAACAGGGCATTTTTGAGCGCAGCCAGTATGATGACGCCTGTTTGCATTTACAGGCTATTTTTGGTTAATCCGCTCCCGTGCCCGGGCATAACCGGTGAGCCAATAAGGACCTGCAACCATGGCAAAACAGCAGACGCCGATCGCCACTCTGTGCGGACTGGCGCAAAAAGATCTGGAGCAAGCCGCACGGCAACTCGGCGAGATGCGGCATGCCCATCAGCAAGCCGATGAACAATTGTCCATGCTGCTAAATTATCAGGATGAATACCGCAATAAGCTTAACGATACCCTAACTCAGGGTATTGCCAGCACCCGCTGGCACAATTATCACCAGTTTATTCAAACGCTTGAAAAAGCCATTGAGCAGCATCGTCATCAACTGGCGCAATGGAGTTCAAAACTGGAACAGGCGTTACAACAATGGCGAGCGAGGCAGCAGCGGCTCCATGCTTATGAAACGCTGCAGGCCCGTGCGCAAGCGAATGAGCTGTTACAAGAAAACCGTCTCGATCAGAAACGGATGGATGAATTTGCCCAGCGGGCAACCTTGAGGAAAGGCGAATGATCACACTCCCTACGCTTCCGACATCAGCCACTTTACCTGTCAGTTTTGATGATTCCGTAGCCAGTAATACATCCACGGCTGAAGATGGTATTGAACAGGCATTCTTCACTCTGATCAGCGATCATCTTACTGCGAAAGTTAATTCTGCCGCGGACGATCATTCTGCGGTGACCCCGGTTAATGGCGAAAGGAAAGCCGCTCCCGGAGCCAAATTGTCTACACGCAGCGCGGGCAACGAGAAGCCTGAAGTCCTTACCACGCTGCTGCATGTCGAAAACCGCCAAAGCGTGAACAAAGCTGCCGATGAGAAAGAGACGCTGGAACATAGCGCATTAAACGAAAGCGATAAACAGGCACTACAGGCGCTTTTTGCTATGCTGCCGCCCGTCACAACCAATCCGCTCGCCACATTGCAAAAAAGTACGCAAAAAAGTAGTAATGTCGCTCAGCCCATCCCCGAGGGACGGTCTGTCCCGCCGCTCGTCACACAGGGCTCCATAACATCGCCGGATGGCGTATCAGGGAATAGCAACAACCCTACCCCACCTGAGGCATTCTTTGCAGCAGCCTCTGCAGGGAATCCCTCCCCTACGGCCCCAAATTTGAGCGCTTCCATTATCAGCGCACCCATTCAGCAGGCGATGAGCGATAGCACTCGGCATAATGGCGACACCCCGCTAGCCATAAAGAGCGACGACACGCTGAACGTGAATATCCCTACAGCCGCATCCTCACCGCTAATCCCTTCGACGGGCACCACAACAATGGCACCCGCAACGACCTCGCTGAATGTGCAGTTGGGTAGCCCGGAGTGGCAACAGGCGCTGGGGCAACACATCGTCATGTTCAGCCGTAACGGTCAACAAAATGCCGAATTAAAGTTACATCCCCAGGACCTCGGTACGCTTCAAATCAGCCTGAAACTGGATAATGATCAGGCACAGTTGACTCTGGTTTCCGGGCATAGCCATGTGCGTGCCGCGTTGGAAGCGGCTATGCCTCAGTTGCGCAGCGCGTTAGCAGAAAACGGTATCACGCTGGGACAAAGCAACGTCAGCAGCGAGTCTTTTCCTCAACACCAGTCCTTCAGCGAACAACAGCAATCACCACGAGAATCACCGCATAACGGCGCTGTCCACATGATAAACGACGACGAGATCACCGCTGTCGCCGTGCCCGTCAGCTTACAAGCACGAATAGCAGGCGATCGGGCCGTTGATATTTTCGCCTAAGCACAACAAACGCCGAAGGTAATGGCAAAACCCGCGTCTTTTCCTGCCATTGAACGATGCGAGACGCGGGATAATCACGTCAGTCTCACCGGCAGACCGGCTCATACCATTCACAGGAATTTACTGCACACATGTCCGATAACGCGCAAGCCACTGGCCGTAAACGTTCACTGATGCTCCCGGTGTTACTGTTAGTAACGCTGGCCGCTTGCAGCGTGGCAGGTTATGCCATCTGGAAAATGACGAAAGGCAACGCCGACGAGAAAAGCGCGCTCAGCGTGACGCCACCACCATTGGCACCCGTCTTTTTTGTGCTGGACACCTTCACGGTTAATCTGGTCAATGAAGATAACGATCCCGACCGCGTACTGTATGTTGGCTTTACCCTGCGCCTGCCCGATGAAGAGACTCGCCGCCGCATGAGCGATTACCTGCCGGAAGTACGCAGTCGGTTGCTCCTGCTGCTCTCTCGTCAGCATGCTATGACGCTGGCCAACGATCAGGGAAAACAAGCGTTAATTACCGCCATCAAACAGGCACTGACCGCGCCGTTAATCGCGGGTCAACCGCCTCAGGTTGTAAATGATGTTTTGTTTACCGCCTTTATTTTAAGGTGAGCTGATGGCCGATAACCTGCTTTCTCAGGCTGAAATTGATGCGTTGCTTAACGGCGACGATGGTGCGTCAAATGAAACGGCGCAACACGTCAGCGACAATACCATCCGCCCCTATGATCCGAACACCCAGCGGCGGGTAGTTCGCGAGCGGCTACAAGCGCTGGAGATTATCAATGAGCGCTTTGCGCGGCAGTTTCGCATGGGATTATTTAACCTGCTACGCCGCAGCCCGGACATTAGTGTAGGTGCCATAAAAATTCAGCCCTATCACGAATTTGCGCGCAATCTACCCGTTCCCACCAACCTCAACCTGATACACCTTAAGCCGCTGCGTGGCACGGCACTGTTTGTCTTTTCCCCGGCGCTCGTTTTCGTCGCGGTAGATAATCTGTTCGGCGGTGATGGTCGCTTTCCAACCAAAGTTGAAGGGCGTGAGTTTACCCATACTGAGCAACGCGTTATCCGCCGCATGCTCAAACTGGCACTGGAAGGATATAGCGATGCATGGAAAGCAATCTACCCGCTGGAGATTGAATACGTTCGCTCAGAAATGCAGGTGAAGTTCACCAATATTACAACCTCGCCAAATGACATTGTGGTGACGACACCGTTCCATGTCGAGATCGGTAATCTGGTGGGTGAATTTAATATCTGCATTCCGTTCAGCATGATCGAGCCACTGCGTGAACTGCTGGTTAATCCGCCGCTTGAAAACTCGCGGCGGGAAGATCATCACTGGCGTGAAACGCTGGTGAAACAGGTGCAGCATTCAGAGCTGGAGCTAGTGGCTAATTTTGCAGACATTTCACTGCGGCTTTCACGCATTTTGCAGCTCAAACCAGGCGACGTGTTACCCATTGAAAAACCCGAACGCATTATTGCCCATGTCGATGGCGTACCCGTGTTGACCAGTCAATACGGGACGTTAAACGGTCAGTACGCGCTGCGTGTAGAACATTTGATTAATCCAATTTTGAATTCGCTGAACGAGGAACAGCCCAATGAGTGACAGCAAGAAACCGTCTGATGACAACATCGCTGCGGACGATCTGTGGGCTGATGCGTTAAATGAACAAGCCGCGTCCGTTAATACGCCCTCAACAGAGAGCGTATTTAACGCTTTTGAACACAAAGATGTCGCTGGTTCGCTGCAGGATATCGACCTGATTATGGATATTCCGGTCAAACTCACCGTTGAACTTGGCCGCACAAAAATGACGATCAAAGAGCTGCTGCGACTCACGCAGGGATCCGTCGTCGCGCTGGACGGTCTGGCTGGCGAGCCGCTGGATATTCTGATCAATGGCTATCTGATTGCTCAGGGCGAAGTCGTCGTGGTCGCCGATAAGTATGGCGTACGGATAACCGATATTATCACGCCGTCTGAACGCATGCGCCGTCTGAGCCGTTAATGAAAAGCAGCACAGTACAACTTCAACCTGGCGTCAGTTCTCCGCCTGCTCACGCCACAGGTTCAATGCTGGCACAGGTCAGCTCGGTACTGGCCGGTATTATTTTATTCATTTTGTTTTTCGCCTGGCTGGCGCGCCGCTTCGGTCTTACTCCAAAGCGGCCCGGTTTGCAGTCGTTAAACATCAGCGCCAGCGTCTCGTTGGGGCAGCGCGAACGTGTCGTCGTGGTAGACATGGAGGATGCGAGGTTAGTTCTGGGTGTCACCGCTCAGCACATTACCCATCTCCACACGTTACCGCCCAAACCACCTGAAGCGTTTACCCACCCCCCGGCGGCGGCAGATTTTCGTCATCTGCTTCAATCGTTGGTCAAACGTTCAGGAAAACCGCAATGATGCGCCGCCTGTTAGTGCTGTTTCCTTTGTTATTGCTTGCTCCATATGTCCAGGCCCAGCTTCCCGGTTTAATCAGTCATCCACTGCCTAACGGTGGACAGAGTTGGTCGCTGCCAGTACAAACGCTGGTATTTATCACCGCGCTGACCTTCCTGCCTGCAATTTTGCTGCTGATGACCAGCTTCACCCGCATCATTATCGTATTCAGCCTACTGCGTAACGCGCTTGGTACGCCGTCAGCCCCCCCGAACCAGGTCATGCTGGGGCTGGCTCTATTTTTGACCTTTTTTATTATGGCACCGGTGTTTGATAAAATTTACCAGGATGCATATTTGCCGTTTAGCGAAGACAAAATCAGTATGGATATCGCTATTGATAAAGGCGCACAGCCCTTACGCGAATTTATGTTACGTCAGACGCGTGAAGCTGATCTTGCACTTTTTGCACGCCTCGCTGACGCGCCCCCTATTGCCGGACCCGAAGCCGTGCCGATGCGAATTTTGCTACCGGCTTACGTCACCAGCGAACTCAAAACCGCATTTCAGATTGGCTTCACCGTCTTTATTCCCTTTCTGATTATCGACTTGGTGGTCGCTAGCGTGCTGATGGCATTGGGCATGATGATGGTGCCCCCTGCCACTATTGCCCTCCCCTTCAAGCTTATGCTGTTTGTCCTGGTTGATGGATGGCAACTGCTCGTCAGCTCGCTGGCGCAGAGCTTTTATTCCTGAGTGGACGTGCGATAACGCTCGTCCTTTTCAATGGTTTTATCGTTTAGTGGAGAAGACATGACACCTGAATCAGTAATGGTACTTGGACAGGAAGCCATGAAGGTCACTCTTGCGCTGGCAGCACCGCTGCTCCTTGCTGCACTGATCAGCGGTTTGCTAATCAGTTTGTTACAGGCAGCAACACAGGTTAATGAACAGACACTCTCTTTTATTCCTAAAATTCTCGCTGTCGCAATAACCGTAGTGGCAGCCGGCCCGTGGATGTTGAACCTGATACTCGATTACATGCGCACGCTGTTTTCTACTCTGCCCACGATTATCGGCTGATGATAACCTTTGACAGTGACCAGCTTATGACCTGGCTAAGCCAGTTCTTCTGGCCAATGGTGCGCATTCTGGCCCTGATCGCCACCGCCCCAATCCTAAGCGAGCGTGCGATCGGCCATCGCGTTAAAGTCGGACTGGCGGCGATGATCGCATGGCTTTTAGTCCCCTTACTGCCCGCCCCTCACGTCACACTGTTCTCCGTCAGCGGCTTCTGGCTGCTTATTCAGCAAATGCTTATCGGTGTTGCGTTAGGGTTCACGATGCAATTTGCTTTTGCTGCGGTACGTGCTGCAGGTGAAGTGATTGGGCTACAGATGGGATTATCATTCGCAACATTTTTCGATCCGGCCAGCCGTCTCAATATGCCAGTGCTGGCGCGGTTACTCGATATGCTCGCCATGCTGTTATTCCTCAGTTTCAACGGGCATCTGTGGCTTATCTCAATGCTGGCGGACAGTTTTCATACGTTACCTGTCGGAGGTGCACCGCTAAACGCGAATGCTTTTTTGGCGTTGACTAAAGCGGGCAGCCTGATTTTCCTTAACGGCATGATGTTAGCGTTACCCCTGATCACTCTGCTCCTCACGTTAAACATGGCCCTGGGTTTGTTAAACCGCGTTTCACCCCAGCTCTCGGTTTTTGCCGTTGGCTTCCCCGTCACCTTATCGGTTGGAATACTCGCGCTCGGTCTGGTAATGCCTTTGCTGGCGCCATTCTGTGAGCATTTATTCAGCGAAGTGTTTGATTTACTTTCTGACATACTCTCCGAACTGCAACGCATTAAACATTAACCATTCAGCACTGATACACCATTAATACATTAGAATTTAAAAACTATCCGTGCATTTTCTGAGCCAGAATTACTTTATACAACCTAAGGAAATTCTGATAAATGCCATTTTTGGATAAAAATTATTCTTATTAAAAAAGGCTTCGCGTATTTTAAAAATGAGAACATTCTGAGTTGCAGGGCTCTGTCTTGGGGATTTAAAAACCAACTTTATGTTTTATAAAGATTTTTTATTTGTTATGTTTTCTCTTGTTTTACTTTTGATTTTCCGGCATTGTCAACAGGCTTTAAAAAAGCAAACATTCGGGGTATAAATGATTTTAGGAATCGTCCTATCAGAAATATCCATGTTGTGCGCGATAGTGACGGCGTTCTAAAAATTACTGCAGGTGATGTGCTATGGCAGGCTGCGAGCAGGTCGTCCTGATGGTGGTTCCCTGAACTAAAATAGAGCAAATATCGTCAAAATTTTATCATGCAGGGCTTTCTGCTGGTTTAAGAAGTTGGCGCTGGCAAATATTGTTTGAGTTTTATGTTTGCAGCGCAATTATAAAAAATATGCACTAGCAATTTTCTCTCGTACCACGATACGCGTAATTCATCGTTGATTTAAACGGATAACAATTTGGTGAGGGCCGCTACTATGCCAACGATTATTATGGATTCATGCAGCTATACACGCTTGGGTTTAATGGACTATATGGCGCTGAAAGGAATCAAAAAGAAAAATATATTCTCGGTCAATGATATTGACCAGCTTTTTTCTCGCTGCCAACAGGTTAAACCCGGCGTGGTATTTATTAATGAAGAGTGTTTTATTCATGAGGCAGATGCCAGCCAACGAATCCGTAGTATTATTATGCAACATCCGGATACGTTATTTTTCATTTTTATGGCAATCGCCAATATTCATTTTGAAGAATATCTCTACGTTCGAAAAAACCTCATCATTACGTCAAAGTCAGTAAAATCATCAACACTCGATAATTTGTTGGTAAGTTATTTTCAAAAAAAGCTCAGCAGTCCTCCCCGGCTCTCTTCAGGGTACGACATCAACCCGCTTACATTAAGTCAGACAGAATCCAATATGCTGAAGATGTGGATGTCCGGTCATGACACCATCCAGATATCTGACAAAATGCAGATTAAAGCCAAAACGGTTTCATCTCATAAAGGTAATATTAAGCGGAAAATAAAAACGCATAATAAACAAGTCATTTATCATGTGGTGCGATTAACGGACAATGTTACTTCGGGTATTTACGTCAACGTAAGATAATATCTTAAGCAGGTCGGAATATTGACCTGCTTTATTTATCTTATTTTGCGACAACGATCTCATTTTATTAGCTAAGCCTTTTCGCAATCAGGCCGATGTTCAATGTGGTTACCGAAGCGTCGCTTCGCCCTACATCTGACTGAGAGCAAAAGGATATGAACGCAAAAAAAAACACTACCGAGACTGGCAGGATCCGTTTCTGGCAGCATCTGCGCATGGTCCCACTCTTTGCGACGATATTCAGCGGGATCCTGCTGCTCTTTGCTTTATGTATTGCCCTATCCAGTTATTTTCTTATCCAAAGTAATCAATCCTTAAATGCGGCGACGCAGGAAATTCAGACGCGTATGGGCCTGTTGAACAGCGCAACACACCTGGGCACAGCGAGGCTGACAATAATACATGCCGCCGCCGCCGCGCGCATCGGTGAAATGAATGAATTCAAAACCAATCTGGCCAACGCAGAAAACCTGATCAAGCAGGCTCAGCAGGACTTTATCCTGTATCAGAACCGTGCAGATAAGCGTGCTGCAGACCTGGCGCTTGACGCACCGCTAAAATCTCGCTTTGAGACATACATCAGCAAAGGGGTTATGCCGATGGTCCAGTCCGCGTCCCAAGGCAGTTTTGAAGGTGTTATCGCTCAGGAAACCGATGTGACTCGTAAACTCACTCGTGACTATGAGAAAGTGCTGCAACAAGCCAGTCGTCTCCGTACCGAGCGGGCCCTGGAGATCGGCCATCAGGCCGCCTCCCAATCACGCCTGGGCTTTATCGTGATGGGGCTGGCGTTCGGAGCTGCCCTGCTCTTAACGTTCGTCACTTTCCTTTTTCTGCGCCGCGTCGTGATTATGCCGCTGCGCAGCGCGGTTATCCGCATCGAACAAATTGCTCGTGGCGATCTTACGGCCCCTTTACAGCCGTGGGGACGTAACGAAATCGGCAGTCTGGGAAATAATTTGCAGGCGATGCAGCAAGCGCTGGTCAAAACGGTCGGTACCGTGCGTGAAGGTGCAGTGGCGATCTATCAGGGTTCGAGTGAAATCTCTGCGGGAAATACCGACCTCTCTTCACGGACTGAGCAGCAGGCTGCGGCACTGGAGCAGACGGCGGCCAGTATGGAACAACTGACGGCAACGGTTAAGCAAAACGCGGAAAATGCCCATCATGCCAGCCAACTGGCCGCCGATGCCTCAGGTAAAGCCCGCAGCGGAGGCGATATCGTTAAAGGCGTCGTGAGCACCATGAATAATATCTCCGGCAGTTCAAAGAAAATTGCGGAAATTACAACTGTCATTAACAGTATTGCTTTTCAGACCAATATCCTTGCCCTGAACGCCGCTGTGGAAGCCGCCCGCGCAGGTGAACAGGGGCGGGGTTTTGCCGTTGTAGCCAGTGAAGTCCGCAATCTGGCACAGCGTAGTGCTCAGGCAGCAAAAGAGATCGACGTGCTGATCGCTGAATCCGTTGATTTGATAGGCAAAGGTTCTGTGCAAGTGGGAAATGCAGGTAATACCATGACGGAAATCGTGGATGCCGTACGCCGGGTTACAGACATTATGGCTGAGATAGCCGCAGCTTCTGACGAGCAAAGCCACGGAATCCAGCAGGTAAGCCTGGCAGTCACAGAAATGGACAACGTGACACAGCAAAACGCCTCATTGGTAGAGGAGGCTTCAGCTGCGGCATCATCGCTTGAGGAACAAGCGGCCCGCCTGACGCAGGCCGTAGCGACCTTCCGCCTCACCGCCGATCGGCCGCAGGCAGAAACCGGCAGCCATGCCCGTGATAAACAGGATCGCGCCGCAACGTTACACTCTGCCACTCTTCACGCCGATAATTGGGAAACATTCTAATCA
Source organism: [Pantoea] beijingensis (assembly GCF_022647505.1). Taxonomy (NCBI): domain Bacteria; kingdom Pseudomonadati; phylum Pseudomonadota; class Gammaproteobacteria; order Enterobacterales; family Erwiniaceae; genus Erwinia; species [Pantoea] beijingensis. The sequence goes on along the minus strand of NZ_CP071409.1, from coordinate 1,705,569 downwards.
CTTAGCGGAAGGCACATACCCAATAACCTGCGGAAATATTCTGCCGCAGGTTATCGCAGGATCGTTATTTCTCGTGCGGTTCGACAAAAATACCATCGGCATGGCCGAGTTCATTAAAGAACCAAATGCCCAGTGGATAATCCTCCAGCGCCACCAGGTACATGGTTCCTTCGCTAAAATCTTCAACCGCCAGTACCGTTCCGGGCCGCCGTGGCCCGCCATCGGTTTTGACTGATACCCGGTCGTTAACCTTCATGCGCATCCTCCCCTGTTTGGTCAGGTAATTTTATCCGAAAATCCGCATTTAAGCAGCGACGTTTTAGCGACGGGCAATAATCCATACGGCATGAACAATACCGGGCAAATAGCCGCACAGTGTGAGCAAAATATTGAGCCAAAATGCCCCGGCAAATCCAACCTGCATGAAAACGCCCAGTGGCGGAAGGATAATGGCGATGATAATACGCAGGAAATCCATACTGACTCCTCATCAGAATTTATAAAAATGTCATCAGTTAAATCATCGGTAAAGGTAGCATTTATTATGGATTTGCGTGCCAATTCTGGCTGAAAGCAAGAAAAAAACGCTGATGTTTCCGATAATATCCCGCTTTCTTCGTTGAGATGCAAACTGCCTGCTGCGACAGGCTTTCCTTCCAACAAGACGATCCCACCGCGGCGCGGCGCCAGGCTGTCAGCGTCTATAATAGAAAGTGGGTTTTCAATGAGGGCACAATTATGGCGATGGCCAAAGAGTACAGCGATAACGTACAGCGTGAGGTTAACATTGACGTGGAGGCATTGCTTGGCGCCATCCAGGAACGGACTTCCGGTGATGTTAAAGAGTACGTTGATAATGAAGATGCCCACCGCGTGGAGGTGGACGGTACAGCCTATGGTTCCTATACCGAATTAGCCGAGGCTTTTGAACTGGATATTCGTGACTACACCATCACCGAGGTCAATCGGTGAGTCTTTTTTCAGGCAAAAAGAACCCGGCCGATGGCCGGGTGAAAAATAAATTCAAATGAAATTCGTTACACCAGGAAATTCTCTAACTACAGCAGATTACGCTTTCATTTCACTAAGACAAGTCTGATCGATCGCGTAATACCTTCTCCGAAACAGTTAATTAATGCTTTCATTGCACGCCAGCACATGCCATATAAGGCTTCCAGCTTATGTCGTCCCTGCCGACGTCAAGCCAAAGGATTTTGCACATTAAGACTTTTCCTACCAGGAAATAGTCCAGAAAACTGATAGTAAGCCTTGGGCTGTTGACAATATTTGATGAATGAAACTTAAGCATTGATCAAAAAAATAACTCTTTAGAGTTACTTTCATCGAGAAAATATAACCCGCCACCAACGAATGTATCTTTGCTTACTCAGCATCCCTGCCTCGCACCATGGCAGAGACAAAATGCCTGTTACCCAACGGGTCTGAATAACGTGCATTCACCTTACACCAGCTGGCCATTGCCGGTATGCCATGCGAAAAGACGCCGGAGAAGGAAAGATTAGCTCTGCCAGTCGATGCGATTACGCCCGTTCTGTTTGGCATGATACAACCGGCTATCAGCAATGAATTGCAGAGAGTCAACCTGATATTGCCCCTGCTCTTCACTGCCAGCCACGCCAATGGAGACGGTGACACGCTGTTGTGTATCTGAGGTCACTTGTATCCGATCGCCGGCCAGCGTTTGACGAATGCGTTCGGCTATTGCTACCGCATCCTTCAGTGATGTATCAGGTAACAGTACACAAAACTCTTCGCCTCCAACCCGCCCCGCAATATCCGTTTTACGCAATGCATGCGTTATCACAGTAGCAACGTGAGAGAGCGCCCGATCCCCGGCCTGGTGGCCGAACCGGTCGTTGACTGCCTTGAAGTAGTCAATATCAAGTTGCAGCAGTGAAAGCGGCTGCGCACTGCACTGACACCGCTCCGCAAGCTGTTCACTATGGTCAAAAAAGGCCGTACGGTTATAAAGCTGGGTTAGGCCATCATAATTCGCACGCCATGCCAGCTTTACATGCAGCTGGCCCATATGCGTCACCAGCCGAATCATCGTCTGGTGCGAAGCCAGCAACACCAGGCTAAAAAGCCCCCACATTCCAGCCAGCACCAGCGTAACCCGCCCACTTTCACCGTGCATGCCATCACGTAGGTTTTGGATACTCACCGCGACGCCATTAATACTGCGCATTTTATTCCAGGTAATAAAACGCGTACCCACGCGCAGGCCTCCTTCATCTTTATGCTGAATCGCCTGACTTAATTTTCGCATCTCCTCCGCGCTCAGGCGGTAGTTTCGCGCCTGCGGCGCATTACCTGACGTAGCCACTTCATTCATTTTCTGATCGAATATCGCCACCATGCCATCATACTGCTGCGGTATGGCCCGCTGGAGATGTTCATGAAGACGTTGACTGGAAAAATCCATCGCAAGGACGCCATACCAATAGCCGTTCCGGTCAACCGGCACACTCACCGTTATCATTCGCCCTTCGTTCTGTAATGAATGATAAAGCGGGGTCCAGTGCCGTCTGCGCGACGGGTTGTTTTCCGGGCTCATGCTGGTGAAATAATCACTCTGGATCATTCGCTGGTAGCTTTCCAGCACCTCAGCATCGTTCCGTGGCGGCGTTGAGGACACATAAAACCCGGCGCGAGCGATATACCAAAGCCGTGACTGGAAATCATGTTCCGGATCGCTGAATTGCAAAATATAACTGAACTTAAGTGCTGCATTCAGTTCATCCTGCAGCCGTTGCTCGTCGTCGCGATTCAGGATCGGCCAGCTCTTTATCCAGGTATCAGATACACCGTTTAACGTCATGTTATGCCCGCTATCAACGTTCATACGCCAAATGGGGCGGGCACGTAACCGCGAAAAGATGTCGCTGATGTGCCGTGTATCAAACGTCTCCGATGGACTTTTTAACGCATAATCAAACATGGTACGAAAAAAATCTAACCCGCCCAGCGTAAATTGGATCTGACTTTCCAGCGCCGTGCTGACCGAATCTAATTTGATACGTTGATTAACTTCATAGGTATTCTTTAGCGCAATCGCTTCACGCCAGGTGATAAAAGTTGAGAGGCAAAATACAGCGAGAAAACAAAAATGCACCAGGTTCTTCGGTTTAACCTTTGATCCTAAAAAATGAAAACTGGCGTTAACCTTCATAAACAGGTGCTCACATTTTCCAACATAGATAACAGTGAGCTGAGTGTAGCGGGTGTTAAAACGGTCGTACAGAGGCGGTGATTCTCATACAGAACGGGGACATTCTGCCAGGCGCACGCGCGCTAACGGTGAAATTTATCATTTTCCATCTGCTGTAACTTTTTACGGATCTTTTTTATCGTGCGTCTCCCCAACTGCCGGGAATAATGAAGAAGAATCGCCGTTCGTCTACGCTGTTCAGCGCGGTTATCACGCCATGCCATTATTCCTCGCAGCAGAGCGATTGCCACGCTAAAAAGATATCCCCATTCCTGAATCGTCAGTCTGCCTGTTACCGCCTTTACTGCACCGACGAGCAATAATAGCAAATTCATTATCATCTCCATGGCCCTCTCCTGAGGAAATAAGCATGAATCAATAATGAACCAAAAGTACATTTTCAGCAATCTTCATCCATTCATTTTTTCGGGCCACCCCTTAGCCCAGATTATCCCACTTAGCTTCAACCACCACGCCAATAATGCGGCAGTTATCGCTGATCTCCTGCATTCGATAGTCCGGATTCAACGGCTTGAGATATTTATGTCCGCCATCTTCCACGTATTTTTTAAAGGTGGCGTCATTGCTATCGCTGAGCCGGGCAATCACCAGTTTTCCGGACGTTACCGCGACTTCAGGGTCGACCAGAATCAGCATACCTTCCGGTATGCTCAAGCCAACCGGTGCAGTCATGGAGTCACCTTTCACCTCCAGCCAAAAGCTATTCTCACTCGCGTTACGCGTCGTAGAAGGCCAGCAATCGATCGCCTCCCGCGACCAGGGCTCGATCGCTTCGCTCCAGAGTCCAGCGCTCACCCAACTGATCAGCGGAAAGCTCTGATAGCCAAGGGGCTGAGGCACCTTCCGGACATTATTATCCCATGTGCCGGCACCAAGCTGCAGCCATTCCCGACTAACGCCAAGAAAATCCGCCAGCGCCTGAATCTTGCCATCACGCGGTAATGCCTCGGCATTGAGCCATTTGCCCACCGCACGCGGCGTAACACCCAATGCGCGAGCCAGAATCACACCTCGACCATGTACTTCAAGGGCTTTCTGGTGACAGGCTTCATGCAGGCGTGCAGCGAAGGCTTTGCGCTGTTGAAGTTCATCAATCATAAATTCACCGGGGAAATTCGAGAAAAATGTACTTACAGTTTACATTTATTTGGCAAGCGAGCAACGATGGCTGGCAATATGTGAACAAACGCGCTATCGACGGCGTAGCGTCAGCACTGCAACACCCGCAGACGAAAAACGCAGCCCCTGACACCAGCAGGAAGGGGGAAAAAGGGAGGGACCCTTGAATAATAAGAGAAAGCGGATAACGTCGTTACCCGCTTTGCTGCTACGACCGGATAGGCAGGATCAGATTTTGCAGCCTTCGCAATCCGCTTCGTCATTCAGATCGAGCGGAACCTCACTGGCTTTTTTAGCTGCATTTGCTTCAGCCTGTTCCAACTGAGCATCAATATCAAATTCGAAAATATCATCGTTCATTATTTACTCCAGATAAAAGGAGGTTACAGAGCGCCTGCGCGCCAACCTGACGGGTATTATTTTATGCCGAGCGCATCTTCGCAATCATATTTACGACAAAGAGCACAATGGAACCAACGATAACACCAATCACCATGTTGGCGCCGTTATCGATCAACATCGTAACGATACCGTTCTGTCGGGCGCTAACATCTTCAATCATATGATGTAAAGCAGGAACACCGTGGACCACAATTCCCCCCCCGACTAAAAACATCGCCAGCGTTCCCACTACGGTGAGCACCTTCATTAACCAAGGGGCAGCAACCAGCAAACCGCGGCCAACAACCTTTGCTGCGGCTGAAGATTTCTCGCTCAGCCATAAACCTAAATCGTCCAGCTTTACGATCCCCGCGACGATGCCATACACGCCAATAGTCACCAGGATTGCAATACCTGACAGGATTAAAACCTGATTCAGTAACGGTGCTTCAGAGACAATTCCTAAAGTTATCGCTACAATTTCCGCAGAGAGAATGAAATCGGTGCGAATGGCCCCTTTAACCTTTTTCTTCTCATAAGCGACCGGATCCTGCTGCGCAGTATTTGCCAGTCTTTGCTGCCGCGCCTCGGGTGTTGAGGCCGATTTATCAGGATGCAGGCTATGCATGACCTTTTCGACCCCTTCATAACAGAGGTACGCCCCCCCAATCATTAATAGCGGCGTAATAGCCCAGGGCGCAAATGCACTGATCACCAGAGCCAGTGGCACCAGGATTAATTTATTAATAAATGATCCCTTAGCTACGCCCCACACAACTGGTAATTCACGATTCGCTTTAACGCCGGTTACCTGCTGTGCATTGAGCGAGAGATCGTCTCCCAGCACGCCCGCGGTCTTCTTTGCCGCAACCTTCCCCATCACGGAGATATCGTCGAGTAACGTAGCAATATCATCGAGTAACGTCAGTAAACTTGTTCCTGCCAAAATAAAATTCCTTATTTCAGGCTATATTTGTCTTCATTTTAAACGTAAGCCTGTGAGATGCACTAACAGGCTCGGGCGCAGGGTAAATGTTGTCCCTGTATATCAATCTGAACTAGCTTTTTGAGCGTGACGTCTCGGGATCGCAACAGGAATACCCGCCTGCTTCAGCAACAGTCATATCAGCAATCCCCTCACAGTCCCATTCAACGCGTATCGGCTGTCCTTCGGCTTCATCATGCTGCAGGTATTTGCTCACCGGACTTTCCGTCATGCCCGAAATTTCTTCGGTTGCAATAAGCGTTTCACCAACAAAAATCCGCGCCGTCGCATGGACATTAACCATGCGCTCACCGCGTAGATTGTAGAGGCGCCTTACCGTCAGCTTGATGCTGCCCATAGATTCCACCTGGCCTGATTAAATGGGGATGTACGATCCTTCTCCTGAATAACTGGTGTTACACAACCCGACGGCGCAAAATCCAACCTGAAAAGCTCAACCAGGGTTAAGTGATTCAGATTAACAAATACGGCTAATGCAGGGGTAACTTCAGGTAGGGAGGATATAACCAATTATGGTCCAAAATGGCAATCTTTGTGTTGCGCGAAATAGATGAAGGGAAAGCCCTGAAATCACCATCTTCGCTAAAAAAAGTAGGCTGTCTGGATAATTTAGCGTTAGTGTAATCTCCCTTCAATTTCATTAAGATGGTTGCGAATGTCACGTCATCCCTCCGCAATATTACCGCTAATAGCCTCGCTCTTTGCCCTGTATATCATCTGGGGATCGACCTATTTTGTTATCCGCCTTGGCGTTGAGAGCTGGCCGCCCATGCTAATGGCCGGATTACGTTTTCTGATTGCAGGTCTGCTGCTATTTATTTTTTTACGCTGGCGCGGTCATCCGTTGCCCCCTGCACGTCCGCTGCTTAATGCCGTGTTGGTGGGGATTTTACTGCTGGCCATCGGCAACGGTCTGGTCACGCTGGCAGAACATCAGGATGTGCCTTCCGGGATCGCGGCCGTCATGGTGGCAACAGTACCGCTATTTGCGATGTGTTTCAGCCGCCTGTTTGGTATTGCCACGCGCTGGATTGAATGGCTCGGGATTTGCGTCGGCCTGATAGGTATTATCCTGCTAAACAGCGGAGGGCATTTAAGTGGAAATCCGTGGGGTGCCATAATGATTTTAATTGCCGCGTTAAGCTGGGCTTTCGGATCGGTTTGGGGTTCCCGCGTGATGCTACCAAAGGGCGCAATGGCTGCCGCGATTGAAATGCTCTCAGCAGGCGTAATATTGCTTGCCGCTAGCGCATTAAGCGGCGAACGCATAACAACACTGCCCGGACTACAGGGCGTATTTGCGCTGGGCTACCTGATTATTTTCGGTTCAATTATTGCTATTAATGCTTATATGTATCTTATCCGCAACGTGACGCCCGCCATCGCCACCAGCTATGCTTACGTTAATCCGGTGGTTGCCGTATTACTGGGCACCTCCTTAGGTAATGAAACCCTGTCATCACTGGAGTGGCTGGCACTCGGAATTATTATTTTTGCCGTCGTCGTGGTCACGCTTGGAAAATACCTGTTTCCGGCAAAATCTTCGACGATGAACTAAAGGCCCCCCTATGCGCAACAGCGATTATGCCGAGCTGAAAGCCTTTATGACGATTGTCGAACAGGGTAGTTTTTCCCGTGCGGCGATAATGCTTAATATTAAACCCTCCACCTTAAGCCAGGTTTTACGCCAACTCGAAGCCCGGCTCGGCGTGCGGCTGCTTAACCGCACCACGCGCAGCCTGTCGCTGACCGAGCCCGGCGCACAGCTGCTGGCTAAAATTAAACCTGCATTTCAGGCCATGGATCATGCTGTCAACGATATCGCCAGCCTTAGCGGTAAAACCGCAGGTACACTACGCGTGCACACCACCCGAATTGCCGCCGAACTTTATATTGAGCCTCTGTTAGGGGATTTTCACCGTGCCTGGCCGGATATTATCCTGGATATTACCGTCGAAGATGCAGCTATTGATATCGTTAACCAGGGCTTTGATATTGGCGTACGGCTTGGCGAACGACTGGAAAATGATATGATCGCGCATCCGCTAGGCGGTGAATTTCGTGAGGTCGCATTTGCTTCCCCGGCTTATCTTGACCGTTTTGGCCGTCCGCAAACCATCAACGATCTACAGCAGCATCGCTGCATTAACTGGCGATATCCGGGCAATCAGCACATTTATAACTGGGAAATGTGGCACGATAACCGCTGGGTGAGCGTTACGGTTAGCGGCCCCTTGATTGTCTCGGACCGTCGACTGGCGGTTAGCGCAGCGTGCCAGCATCTCGGGATAGGATTTTGGCTTGATTCAAAAGTCGCCCATCACGTCGAACGTGGTGAGCTGGAATTAATCCTGGAAAAATACAGCCGTTCCTTTGATGGTTTTTATCTTTACTACCCACAGCAGAGCGTCGCATCCCCGACGATAAAAGCCTTTGTCGATTTTTTTCGACGATCTCATTCTACCCAAGTCACCACAGAGTGAATGCAAATAACGGTAGATTATCCACACAGTAAAATCTGACACACTCTTCACACGTCCCACACAGGAGAATTACGCGATGTCATCTTCACAAAAAGTCTGGTTTATCACTGGCGTATCACGCGGTTTTGGTCACGCTCTGGCCCAAACGTTGCTGGCGCAGGGTGAAACAGTTATCGGCACGACGCGAGATATCGCGCCCTCTTTTATATCCGAACCGCATTTTCATTGGCTGCCGCTGGACGTCACCGATGCTGGTGGCGTAAGTGCAACTGTAGAAAAAGCATTCGCCGTGGCGGGTCGGATCGATGTGCTCGTCAACAATGCCGGGTATGGCTTATTGGGTGCGGTAGAAGAAGCCACGGATGAGCAAATCGATCGGCTATTTGCCGTCAATTTCCATGGCACACGCAGAGTTATCCAGGCGGCACTTCCCCGCCTGCGTAAGCAGCGGAGCGGACATATCATTAATATCTCCTCGATCGCGGGCATTGCACCTAATTCCGGTTCAGGTTTGTATTCTGCCGCAAAATTTGCCGTAGAAGGCATGTCTCAGGCCCTGGCTCAAGAAGTCGCTCCGCTCGGCATCCATGTCACGTTGGTAGAGCCGGGGGCGTTTCGTACCGATTTTCTTTCTGCACACTCGCTGCGCCGCAGCAGCAGTGATATTGAGGATTACGCCACCACTGCTGGCGCAATAATGGCAAAACTGGACTCGGTAGCCGGTAAGCAATTGGGGGATCCGCAAAAAGCCGCAGAAGCAATCGTTGCGGTCGCGCGAGCAGAAAACCCGCCGCTACACCTTTTGCTGGGCAGTGACGCCCTAGCGCGCACCGAGAAAATGTTAAATGCATTCAGGGAGGACATCGATACATGGCGGGCGGTGACGTTGGGAACCGATTTTAACGCTTAGCGCTGCGCTTCCCCACGGCTTGGGTGAGGGAGCAAAGAGAGACAATGAATGCCCTGATGGTCGATCTCAGCATCGCCATCACCGGCAAGAATCCACTCTTCAAGGCGAGACGTCATCGCCTCATCATCCAACTTACATTTTCCGCGCAGTGCGCATTCCCAGACAATCAATACTTTCCAGCCCCTCTCGCGTAATGCGGCGATGTGCCGTTCATCACGCGCGACGTTGGCATTCATTTTTTCCAGCCAAAAATCGGTACGCGTTGCCGGCTGCTTGAATAAATAGCAGTGATGGCGATGCCAGAAACAACCATGGACAAAAATAATCGTGCCCGATTCATCCAGCACAAAATCGGGTCGTCCCGGCAGTGCTTTATCCTGCACCCGATAGCAGAATCCTGCGTGCTCCAGCAAGCGCGCCAACCGGACCTCAATGGCCGTATCGCGCGTACGAATCGCACGCATATTTTTACTACGCACTTCAGCAGAATGAACATCGGCCATGATTTTCCTCCCACTCGGCGGCGGCTAAGACGTTAGGATACGAAACAGTTTCCATTTCCGCCAGTTGCAATGAGATTCCATTCCGTCAGCCCCTTCGGAGGGCCACTAAAGGCTATTCTGACGTCGGCTAACCGCCTCTATGATCCAGGGCTGTAACAATTTTGCCACCGCTGCAAAAGCCGGAACGATCACCGAATTGCCAAATTGGCGATACGCTTGCGTGTCCGAGACCGGTATGCGGAAAGCCTGCCCTTGAAGCGTCTCAAATCCCATCAGGCGCGCGCACTCCCGAGGCGTCAGGCGGCGAGGACGGCGCTGCTGGTTTTCAGCGTCATCGAAATCTACCTCACCCAGCGCAAGATCCCAGCCACGATCGATCAAAATTTCAGAACCATCCTTGTAGTAACGAGCCGAGAGGGTTCTTACCACACCGCTGGCCTGAGTGGGATTAACCAATCCATAGCCAAACCCATTACCTTTAGCCTGGTGCTTTTTCGCGTAGTGATAAAGGTACTTCCAGAGTGTCGGCGTCAGAATATATTTGGCGTCGACTTCCGGCTCCAGCAACTCGGCAAGCGTGATGCGACGATGGGGATAAAATTGCGCGATCTGGCGCAGCGTAAAGTCTTTTTTGAGCTGTAAATCGCGACGAAAACCCACCAGCACAATGCGCTCGCGGTGCTGCGGCAGAAAGTGTTTACCATCGACAATCTTCGGATCGGGGGCGCCGGTGATATCCGCATCCGCCACGTCATATCCCAACTCATCCAGCGTGGCCATAATAATGCGAAAGGTGTTGCCTTTATCATGGCTTTTCAGGTTTTTCACATTCTCCAGGACGAATATTGGTGGTTTTTTGGCAGTGATAATTCGCGCTACATCAAAAAAAAGCGTTCCTTGCGCATCACACTCAAAGCCATGTGCCCGCCCTAATGCATTTTTCTTCGAAACCCCTGCCAGCGAAAACGGCTGGCAGGGAAAACCCGCCAGTAGCACATCGTGATCGGGTATCATTTCATTAATATGTTGATAAGCCTGCTGCTCACCGATCTCAGCATTACCGCTTAAGGTAATATCACGGATATCTTGATTAAAACGATGCGTCTGTTCATCACAGTACCAGTTAGCTTTATAAGTCCGAACCGCATGCTTATTCCATTCGCTGGTAAACACACATTGGCCGCCAATGGCTTCAAATCCGCTGCGGATACCGCCAATACCAGCAAAGAGGTCGACAAATCGGAAGGCATAATGGGGATGGTTGGCCGGTGGAGACGGTAGCATCCTCTGTAGCATCGTCACTTCCGACGCACTCAGTGCTCTCGGTGAGCTCTTGCCATTGAGCCAGCGATTCAATGACTCACGTGTCCACTCATGCTCGCTGGCCTTACGCAGTAAGCCAGCAATGGTTTTCTGATCGTATATTTCCAGCACGCGCAGCAATAGCGCACGGTCCTGCTCAAACTTCTGTCGTTGCTGCTGGCGGGATGTTTCTGCCAGTTGTGCCGCAACCTGGTCAAATTCGCTCATAGGGGCTCTAATTCTGGAATAATCTGGTGCTATTCTATCACTTCATTGACCCGGATTGAGAACGATATCACTGCCTGCACAGCTGGCGTCACCATGAAAACTTCCGCTTGAATTATCACCCGGTGAAAACAGAAATGACTTTTTGCTTTACCCTGCCTAAACTGCTGCAAAGTTTACAGTTAGAGCATAGCGATATGAGCGAAACAGTACGTCCCCCACTCTCTCTGCCAAATGGCGCAGATAAACTCTTGCTGCACTCCTGCTGCGCCCCCTGTTCAGGCGAAGTAATGGAAGCGATTCAGGCCGCCGGCATTGAGTACACCATTTTTTTCTACAATCCTAATATCCATCCGCAAAAAGAGTATTTGTTGCGTAAGGAAGAAAATATCCGCTTTGCTGAAAAGCACGGAATTCCTTTTATCGATGCAGATTACGATACGGATAACTGGTTTGAACGGGCAAAAGGCATGGAGTGGGAACCCGAACGCGGCGTGCGCTGCACCATGTGCTTTGATATGCGATTCGAACGTACTGCGCTTTATGCCTGGGAACACGGGTTTACCGCTATATCCAGCTCCTTGGGCATTTCACGCTGGAAGAATATGCAGCAAATTAACGACTGCGGTCAACGTGCGGCAGCCCCCTATCCCGGGATGATCTACTGGGACTATAACTGGCGTAAAAAAGGGGGATCCGCCCGGATGATTGAAATTAGCAAACGTGAACGATTCTATCAGCAGGAGTACTGCGGCTGTGTTTACTCGCTGCGTGATACTAACCTGCACCGTAAATCGCAGGGGAGACCACTGATAAAATTAGGTGTTCTTTACTACGGTGACGAAGATCAATAGACCGTCATATCCTTCATCAGTTTGCCTTAGCAGACTGTAATCATCTGTTTATAATAGCAAAAGATCAGCTGTAACATTACTGTCATTAATGAAGCGAATACTCCTTTTTTATTTAAGGGGAAGGATTATGTCGCTTCTTTCAGCGTTGCCGCTTCGCGTCATCCGACGCCCATTCTCACGCCTTCAACTCCCCGCTTTTCTGCGAAGTTTGCGCGGCAGTTTTTTGCTTTTTTTACTGCTTTTTTTACTGCTGCAATGTACCAGCATCGCGTTACTGACGCGCTTAGTGAACCATACCCACCACAATATCGCGGCTTCGTTCGCGATGAATGAACGCCAGTCTCTGCTGGATAAAGTGCGAATCGCGTTACTGACGGCCAGCGATAACAGCAACCGCGCCGGACTCTTCCTGATGCAGGATCAGCAAAGCGGCTCGGTTGATAGCTGGAAAAGTCTGGCGGCCAGTGCGCAGGCCTCGCTTGAAGAGGCTCAAACGCTATTTTCTCGTTGGCATCCCGATGAGAAAAGCGATCTGAAGCAAAGTGTTGATCTGCTTTTTGGCGGCCTACGCGAACAGCTTAAAAGCCTGAATGAAAACCAGATTGACGCTTTTTTTATGGTCCCGATGCAAGCCTACCAGCAGCAGTTTAATGACGCCTATAATCGGGATATCGCGCTGACGCAGCAGGAAGGACGTAAAGCCAACATGGATATGCTGGCATCACTGCTGCACAGCCGCAACGTCTCCCTTGGGATCTCTTGCCTGCTGCTTACGGCCCTGCTTATCGGCGGTTTTCTTCTACTGCGCGGTGTAATTGTCCCTCTTGATACCGCATCCCGACAGCTTTCACGCATCGCGACAGGCGACCTGTCGCGCCCCTTAATAATCGGTCGGATGCAGGCCAGCGAATTAAAGCGTTTATCACAGGCAATTGCCGGGATGCAGCACGGACTCCAGCATATTGTGGGGGAGATTAACACTATCTCAACTACCGTTATGAATAATGCCGCGCAGATAGCCCGACAAAATGGGGCCGTTCGCCAGCAGAATCAGAAGCAAACGCAACAAATTGGACAAATTAGCCAGCGTCTTAATACCATCGCCGGAGACGTTGAAAAGGGTACACAATTCACCCGACATGCCACGCTGCAGGTGCAGGCAACAGATGTTATGGCGCAACGTTGCGGCACTATGGTGGCGGATGTAGATGCCAGGATGCGGGAAATCGTTGAAGCATCGAAAGAAATAGCCGGCATTATTACACTATTAGAAGGTCTATCGCTGCAAACCAAACTTTTAGCGCTCAATGCAGCCATTGAATCGGCACACGCAGGTATCTACGGCCGCAGTTTTTCGGTAGTCGCCCGCGAAATTGGCCTGCTATCGCAAAAAAGTAGTCATTCGACACGCGATATCGACAGGTTAATCAATAGTACTCACGACCATATTGATACCGGTTTTACCAAGGTTCAGGCGTTGAACAGTGTCTTTAGCGAAATTACGCTGGCGGTGACCAGCGTGGTGGCATTATTACAGGAGATGCAGCAAAACGCCCTTGCGCAAAGCGAACAGATCAATTCCATTGCCGGAGATATCCGCCAGTTGAATCAGCAGATACAACATAATGAAACGCTGACAAACAGCAGTCTTACTGCGGCAGAAACACTGGTGGGCGATTCACAACGGCTGGCGCAAAGCGTTCATTTATTTTCACTATAATGAAAAAGGGGACGCTCACCAGCGTCCCCTATGTTCTTGTTTGATCTTTATTTCTTCTTTCTTTGCTTTTTCAGCAAGGCGCGTAATTGCTTGATTTCACCGCTAGTGAGGTCGCTCGCTGGCTCTTCCTCAGTATGCGAATTATCGATAACTGGCGGCTGCTCTGGCGCTAAGCTACTGAGCAGACGCTGAGTAATTTCCTGACTAACTGAGATTTGATTCTCCAGGGCGAGACTTTTCAAGGTCTCTTTTAAGGTGGGATCGATCTTTATGGTTAAGCTGACGGTGTCGGTCATACCTTTTTCTCCTGATTATGGGCTACCACACCGTAGCTGAAGTTTTCCCGTTTGGATAGATGTTCACAAAAATTTAATATTCGAGCGCATGTGGCGAATAATCACGCAGTATTGACGGATCCAGCGTACAGAGGTCGCCCCGTAACTCAGCACACAGTTTGGCAACAAACTCCACCAAAAAATGTACATTATGTTGCGCCAGTCGTTTCCCTTCCGCCGTTTGCATGGTATTTGGTAACGTAAAAAGTTTTTTCTGGAAATGGTCCAGCGTCCAGTGACTATCATTTAGCTCACGCGCTTTACCCATCGGGTCATCGCTATCAAAAAGGGGGCGACCCAGGGCTCCCGACGTATAAAAAACGCGAGCCAGACCAATAGCCCCCAAAGACTCCAGCCTATCGGCATCTTGTACAATCTTGGCTTCCAGCGTTTCAGGTTCGATCCGAGCACTGAAGCTGTGGGCCTGTATCGCATGCGCTACGGCATCATGCAGCTCCGCAGGAAAATCCGGGAAAACCTCCTGCATAATCCGACGTGTTTCGACAGCAGCTTTTCGGGAAGCGAGATGCCGTTCAGGGTGATTCTTCGGTAAGTTAACTACGTCATGGAAATAGCATGCGGCCAGTATTACCAGTGGATTGGCCTCTGTGCCCTGCATAATACGCTGGGCTGTTTGCCAGACGCGTTTTAGATGTGCAACATCATGCGCCTTATCATCCTGTGGCCAGGTTTCATGGAGCCAATGCTCAAATCGTGATTGCCATATTTCAAGCGACATAGACGGCATAGCATTCTCCCTCTTTCTTAGCTTTTATAAGCGCCTGCTAACGGCGGCGGGATTGTCCGACAAGGTTCCACCGCCCTGTTCTACTTCCTCAGAAGATTTATAAAATACGGATGATGACGCTTCTATGACAGAAGCCGGAATGTTTTTGCAACCGATGAAAAAAACAACAAAAAAATGAGACATCCATCAAAATTATAGCTCCCGATCACGCCGTTCGCCGCCTTTATTGAACAATTAGTCCTTTACTGATTGGCATATTTTGCCCGCACCGCTAAAAACATAAGTATTTGTAATACGGCAACTGGATTTTATCATCCTGTTGCCGATAAATAACCTGCACGACGACGCGGGCGACTCGGGCCCTGTCGACAGAACAGAAAACCGGATCATTGAGGATCATTGCTTAAGCGAATATTTATATATTCATTTGATAAACATCAATAATATTTTTTATCGACGCATTAACATCTGAAAAACGGGAATCACGCAAGACCTCCCTCACACTCTGACGAAGGGTGCCAAACGGTAAATGGCGACTTATGCAATTCAATAAGCTAACCTCATCATTATTAGCAAATTGCGTGCCCCTTTATCATTAAGGGATGGTAGTATTTGTCGCATTGAATAAAAAGAGGCGCCCACGCCCGTTTTTTCCATTTTAGAGAGTAACAATGAGGTATTCCATGAAAGAACAGCCGATTCTCTTTTCCGATCAGCGGGTTCGCAACTTATTAATGGGCCAGCAGACACAGACACGGCGGATCATGAAGCCCCTGGCATTTACCCCTGCGCAGGATAATCACGAAGGTTGCTATGGATTTGACGTGATTAACAATCACCTGCAAGGTCACCAGTTTCTGGAGATGTCCAATCTGAGCTATCAATGCCCCTTCGGGCAGTTGGGCGATATTCTCTGGGTAAGGGAAACCTGGCGCGGGCCCGTCGTGCCCACAGAAAGTGTGGCTGACTACACGCGCTCTCCGGCGGCCTTTCGTCATAGCCGCTATTGCCAGTATCGCGCTGACTACAATGAGTCAGGCGATCGCCAGGACAATAGCGGTCAGGCTGGCTGGCAAACAGCTATTCACATGCCACGTTGGGCCAGCCGGATAAATCTGCGCATCAATGATATTCGCGTTGAGAAAATCCAGGATATTACCGATGACGACATTGCTGCTGAGGGTATACAGACCGACCTTAATTTTCTGAATAATTTCTTCACCATGAATAGCGATTTGGTCATGCCGAAAGATATCTACAAGAAGGCCTGGACGCAGCAGTACGGCGGCACGAGTTGGGAGGTGAATCCGTGGGTTTGGGTGATTGGTTTCGAAAAAGTATAAGTCTGGCCGGCGACAGTGGCATGCACGCTATTTTTCGCCGTGCTGCGGCACTAATCACAGACGGCCATAACAACAAATGATTGAATAGTTGGATTAAGAAATATTTCCCCTGTCACACTGTGTTCTACACGCATCTATATTTTAAATCATTCAGGTTGCAGGAGATCGGTGACGCTGCGGGAGTCCACTACGGGTAATGATTAACGTAATGGACCCGCGAAGGAAAACCGCGGCAATTTGAAACGTAGCGGATATATTTGCCTCTTCTGTCGCCTATACTCTGTTCAGACAGAAAGCGATTACGCACATTGCGATGGAGCGGAGGTGCTGGACCAGGCTGGCATTCAGGAGTGAATTCGATAATGATTAAATGGCCGTGGAAAGCAAATACTGAAGAACAGATTTCGCCCTTACCCTGGCAACAGGCAATTAATGTTCCTATTTTTTCGGCACTGAGCGAGGCAGACAAACATGCCTTGATCAAGTTAGCCGATCGCTTTCTACGCCAGAAGCGTCTGGTACCATTGCAACATTTTGAACTGGACGAGCTAAGTTGTGCGCGCATTGCATTGTTGTTTTGCTTGCCCGTGCTGAAGCTTGGCCTTGAGTGGCTGGATGGTTTCAACGAAGTACTCATCTACCCAACACCTTTTGTTGTCGATGATGAGTGGCAGGATGATTTCGGCCTGGTACATAATGAACGCATGGTGCAATCAGGCCAGAGCTGGCAACAAGGTCCAATCGTATTGAACTGGCTTGATATTCAGGACTCCTTCGACCTCTCCGGGTTCAACCTTATCGTGCATGAAGTTGCTCACAAACTTGATTCGCGCGGCAGTGGTTATGCGAACGGTGTTCCTGCGATTCCCCTGCGTGACGTGGCCGGTTGGGAACACGACTTGCATGCTGCAATGGAGAATATTCAGGAGGAAATCGATCTGGTTGGCGAGAATGCCGCCACTATCGATGCTTACGCGGCCAGCGAGCCGGCGGAGTGTTTTGCGGTACTTTCAGAGTATTTTTTTAGCGCGCCTGAACTCCTGCAAGGTCGTTTCCCAACACTTTATCAGCGTTTCGTCTTATTTTATGGCCAGGATACCTTAAAGCATGTAGAGAGCTGGCAATTACGACGTGACGATGGTGAAACTGTTCATTAAGCGATCGCATTGATGTAAACGCAGCCAATTGAAAGCTAATGTGTTTTTTGCTGTTGACACTCGATGTAGTGCCCGCTACTATTCGTCCCGTTCCAACGATTCCTCTGTAGTTCAGTCGGTAGAACGGCGGACTGTTAATCCGTATGTCACTGGTTCGAGTCCAGTCAGAGGAGCCATATTTAAAAAGCCCGCTCAAGGTTAACCTGAGCGGGCTTTTTGCCTTCATGCCATCGACGATGGACAATGAACTGGATGTCTCGGGCAACCGGTAAAATTGCGAAATGGCCGGATACCATGATCGGCGTAACAGATGGTGATTGCTCGCTCCGACACACAGATTCGTCAATCGACTTAAAATTCGTTATTATCCGCCCCCATTCTCCATTCGGGTAGCCTGATGTCCAGGATTATTGATACCTTTATTGCACCACCTTGCCATGACAAGATCGAGAATCTTTATCAGGACGATCACCTGGTGCTTATCAATAAACCTGGCGGACTACTCAGTCTCTCGGGGAAAAATCCGCAAAATCTCGATTCGGTGCATCACAGACTGGTGCAGATATTCCCCGGCTGCACATTAGTCCACCGTCTTGATTTCGGCACTTCCGGGCTAATGGTGATTGCCCGCAATAAAGCTATAAATGCCGCCCTCTGCCAGCAGTTCAGCCAGCGTAAAGTGATCAAAGTTTATAGCGCCCTGCTCTGTGGGCATCTGGCCAAAGACGAAGGAGTGATCGACGCTGCTATTGCAAAAGATCCCATGCGTTTTCCGTTAATGTCGATTTGCGCCATCAACGGCAAACCCGCTCGCTCCCACTATCGGGTCGTTGAGCGCTTTTATCATAAATGGGACGACGGGACGTTGCTGCCACTAACTCGGGTGCAACTTACGCCAGAAACTGGACGTACTCATCAACTTCGTATCCATTGTCAGCAGTTGGGTCACCCCATTTTGGGCTGTGATCTTTATGGCGGTTGCCTGCAGCCAGTTACCGAACGCACACCACGGCTAATGCTGCACGCCAGTGAGTTACATTTTTTTCATCCCGCGAGTGAAACGTGGTTCAGTGCCCGTAATACCAGCCCGTTCTGAAAGCAAAAGTCTATAACTCAGTGCATAAGCCGCGCGTAACACCAACGCGAGAGGGAAGCCAGGAGATAACCCCGTCAGGCAGCCCCTTATGCAAGAGCCTTCCCGTTTGATAAACCGACTAACTCGTTAAGTTAACTGAAAAATCCCTGGGGAACTCTCATAACTCTTCATCTCATCGGAAAGCGTTCATTACCACATCAAGTCATCGGGTACTTTAAAATCGGCATACGGATCTTCCTCATCTTGCTCTTCCTGGCTAAGCGCGCTATTTAAAACAATGCTGGTTGCATCTCGCTGAGAAATTTTATCGGCTACGCTCGCGGGGATAATAACGTATTCACTCTCACCGCTGTTATCAATAATCAAACGAGCAATGGCAAGCCGACCACTAATCAACTGAGTCTGGGTCGTCTTATCCACAATGATTTTTTTAATTAGATTATGATCAGTGAAGTTAAAACCAATATCACCTTTTGAAATGTTGATCCTGTTCATTTCAATGAGCTGCTTTACCTGCGCTTTATACTCTTTAGATAAAAAAGCTTGCTTTTGCTGTTCGTTTAGCTGCTTATCACGCTCAAGTTGCGCTTTTTTATTTTCTTCCACCGCCTCTCTTGCCTCACGGGCCTGAACGCGTGACTTTTTAGCCGTCCTCTGGACTTTGGCCATTTTTTTTGTCGTCACTAATCCAGCTTTTAGCAGTTGCTCTTGTAAGGTAAGTTTTGTCATCTTCGTTTCTAAACCCGTTGGAAAATTTATGGGATTATACCCGTAAATTTTGAGACTGTGCCAGGGTCACCGGACGTGAATCACGTTCGACTTGCGTTGAGCGAGGGCGGTCAAAAGCGGATGCGGGTTCCGGGAAACAGACATATCCCACTGCCAGTGGTGAGACAGGATGGGAATGGCTCGGTTAGAAAACAGAGGGTCACGGTTAAATTAAGGCTGCGTATCGTGGGCACGCTGATTTTTTTCAATTTTTCCGAATGGCGGAAAATGTTAAAAAAATACCGCATGCCGGGACAGCATACGGTATATTGCTTCGAACTGTTCCGGGTTTCACCGCAAGGTGCCCCAGAGAAACAGTGCGTATTTACTCAGCTTAGGACTCTGGTCCACCAAAAATTTCATTGACGTGAATCGGGTCAAGGAACTCTTTGCCGCTGACGATCTTTCCATCACGGAAAGTCAACACAAAGCAGTAGTTGCTCGCATAAACGCGCCCATCGTTGAACTGCAAATTGCCTTTCGTCACGATGATGACACGATTATCCTCTGCCGTTATTTCAAAAGGCTCAAAATCCAGCCGACCAACAGTGCCGTCGAATAATTTAGGAATATAGCTGAGGAAAGTCTCTTTAGGGTGCAAACCAGAGAAGCTCGTTCCTGGAACAATCCACCAAGTGGCGTCATCGGTCATGCACGCCCTCATACCGTCTATATCATATCGGCCTAGCGCAGCGAAGTATGTCTGAGCAACCTGTTTATTGATTTCAGTACTCATGATTTCTCTCCTTTCCGGATATTATTCCGGGCTATAAGTGGACTCAACGCATTCGGAGCCAAAGTGAAGCGCCGCTTGCGAATTCACTTTGAGTATTGAGCTTGAGCCGTCCGTCTTTGCAAAATAATTATCCTACAAGAAAGATGAAATAAGATATCTAATCCGACGAATTTAGTGCACAGAAGTCCAAAACCTGAAAGATAGCACGATGACCTAAATCAATGCGTCACCTCTCAGCGATCGTCTCACTAACGGTTTGCATCCCCTCACCACAATATAGCCACGGCCCACAGTAGCCAAGGCACAGATTGTACAATTTCATTTAGCATCCATCGGCAGGCAAATGATGATGTGATGATTGTCCAAGTACACCTTGCTACCGTGACGTTCAATGGAGGACCGTGCTGCTAACATACGGCGATAAACAACCTATTCGCCCTGTTTCTCTTTCTGATGAAGATAAAGTGTCTCAATGCCCTTTTTGCTGCGTGCCGCTGCGATAAATGCGTATAAAGGAATAGTCAGCATCATCATCAGTACTCCCCAGAACATCGCACTGGCGCCCGCACCAAACAGCGCAAACAAACTATAAATAATACCGATGGTGGCCAGGATGCAATAGATCACAAAGCTCCTCCCTTTATTGAGGGATTTTGCCACCATAATGACAGGCAGCGAGACCAGCGCATAAATATAGGGGAGCAATGAGGCAAATACCGACATTAACACGATAATCTGGAACTGTTTTGCCAGGTTAGGCGAAGCCGTACCCAGTAAAACTAATGTCATCAATACGCCAGTAAAAAGCAAACTTTTCATCGGAACATCGTTTTTATTCACATCAGCAAAAAATTTGGGAAATAATCCCTCTTTTGCCCCTTCTCTCGGCGCCTCTGACTGCAGGATAAGCCATCCCGATATTGAGCCAAAACAGGCGATGATACTCAGTGCAGAAACAATTTCACCGGCAAAGCCGCCAAACATGTAGCGTGCCGCATCTGCAAAGGGGGCCGATGATCCAATCAACTCTTTATGTGGCACCAGCCCCATGATCACCGAGCAACTGCTGACATAGCACACCGCCGCAATCAGTAATCCCATCACCGTTGCTTTTGGCACGGTGGACTCCGGATTTTCCACCTGTCCAGTCGAAACAACCGCCGACTCCACGCCCAAAAAGCCCCACAATGCCAGCGAGGCGGCAGAAAAAATAGCCGTCGTATCGCTACCGCCAGTGCCGTTATAGACCTCCGTGAACAGCGCGGGGTCAAACCAAAACCATCCAACAAAACCGATCCCTAACACCACGACCAGCATACAACTGGCAGTAAAAGATTGGGAACGCCCGGCAACATTCGCTCCCAATGAAGCCAGCGCAATAAATCCCCATAGAATCACAACCGCCGTCATTGAACTAAATATCGGATCTTTAAGCGCAGGAAAGAAGTAACTCAGATACCCCACTCCCGCAATCAACAGCGCTACGTTGCCTACCCATGCGCTAATCCAATAGCAAATTGTCGTTTGAAAGCCAATAAACGGGCCAAAGGCATCACTGGCATAGGCAATAATGCCGCCCGTCTGCGGCGTTATCATGCTGTTTTTGGCAAACACCAGCGCCAGTGCAATGACACCGACAATCGTTATAATCCAGCCATACAGTGAGATTGCACCAATGCCTGCCAGATTGGCCGGTAACATAAAAACCCCAGACCCCATCATATTTGAGGCTGTTACCAGCGTTAGCGCAATCAGCCCCATTTTTTTCACAGAAATGTTATTTGTGGATGACATAGTATTTTTCCACCATCAATATAGTAATTCGCTTATTGGGTGCGGTATGCACCCAGGGGGAATAGCCAAACTGCGCAGCAATCAGGAGGATTGAGGTGCCGGTAATGCTTCGAAGGCGAGGGGAACTCTTCTCAGTGCATCTTCTTTAATACAGCGCACCCAGTAACCGCCCTTTTCATCGATTTCAACGCCTTGTAATTCATGCTCAAATCCCGGAAATTGCTGTCCAAAGATTTGTAATGCAACAAGGTAATCGACGATAGGCTGAGATTCGCTGGTAATAATTTCCCCCGGCATGATTAAGGGAATTCCAGGTGGATAAGGGGTAATCATCACGGCCAGCGTCCGGTTTCGGATCTTAGCGACCGCAACCAGTTCAGTATTATCTGCAACCAGATGCTCATAAGCCTGGGAGGGTGATAACACAGGGATCGTTTCTGCCGTACAGGCTAATTCAGAGAGCCTGGCAATATCCAGTTCAATATTGGCCTGATGGATAGCGCGGCATAAATCACCTAAGCCCATATTCTGATAGCGCGATGCACTGGCGGCAACATCAGGCAAAACTGAAGAGAGCTGCGTATTGTCATCATAATGACGCTTAAATACCATTAGCAGATCGATCAGCGTATTCCATTTCCCCTGCGTTGAACCTAACGCAAATAAAATGAGGATATTGTAATCACCGTTTCTTGCCGGAATAATCCGCTGCGTTCCCAAATATTTTGATACGACGGGAGCCGGGATACCAAATGTGCTTATTTTTCCCTGCGCATTGAGCCCCGGGCAAGTAATGGTGACTTTGATCGGGTCCAGCATCGCATAGCCATCCGGCAGACCATTAAAACCATGCCAGCATTCACCTTCCCGCAGCACCCAACAGGAGGCATCACGCGCCAGAATCGAATTTGGGATACTGGTAAATGACACGGGTTTACCCTCATGCAGCAACATGGTCGGTTGCCAGACGCCGAAAAACCAACCATCGGGGTTATCCTCTTTCTCTTTATCCGCAACATTAACCATCGTTTTACGAAAATTAAGCGCATCATTGATGGCTTCATCCAGTAGCGTCTTGCCAGCTTCTCCTTCCATCATCGCAGTGGCAACATCAATGGAAGCAATAATGGGATAGAACGGTGAAGTCGTGCCGTGCATCATGAACGACTGATTAAAGTTTTCATAATTAACCGGTGCACGCCGTGAGTTGCGGATATGTATCATTGATGCTGACGAAAAGGCCGCTAACATTTTATGCGTCGATTGTACGGCGTACAGCGTCGGTCCCTTTTCTTTATCCGTCGGGACATCCATCGCAAAACGGCCGCGGTAAAGTGGATGGAATTTCGCATACGCATACCACGCCTCATCAAATTTAATGCGTGGTACCGAATCTGATAACGTACGAGTTATCGCCGTGACATCATAAATGAGCCCGTCATAGGTACAGTTGGTAATAATGGCGTAGACGGGAAGAGGATCTTCCATCTGACTGGCAAAGACGCTGTCATTAATTTTCTGGCTAATGGATTGCGCTTCAAATTGCTCAGGAGGGATCGGTCCGATAAGGCCAAAACCATTTCGTGATGGCTGGAAATAGACCGGGTTAGCCTGCGTGATGGTCAGTTCATGATTAACGGATTTATGACAATTCCGGTCAACCAGCACAACTTTTTCCTTCAACGGAAGCGAATGTCCGACGATCTGGTTCGACTGCGAAGATCCACCGGTAACATAGTAGGTTTTATCTGCACCAAAAAGCGCGGCTGCGCGCTTTTCAGAAGCTCCCGGTGCTCCTTTATGCTCCAGCCAGTCCCCCATTTCCGGGGTAGCGATGCCAATATCTGCCCGCATGATATTTTCACCGAAAAAGTTAATAAACTCACGTCCTACCGGATGCTTGAGGTAGGCAACGCCGCCCTGATGCCCGGGACAATCCCAATAATAAGGGCTATCGGTTGCGTAACTTTTTAACGCCGAGAAATAAGGAGGCAATAAATTTTCAGTATATTGTCGAATTGCAAGATGGAGGCGGCCGGCAATAAACGCCGGCGTATCCTGATTAATATTAATATATTCGTGTATCTCCCTGATAATCGCCATCGGTAAACGCCCCAAAATCGGAGTCCGCGATGATAAAAATATTGGAATGCTATAGTTCTTCTTCCGAATAACGCGAATGATATCCTGGATTTGCTTCGAACATCCCTCCTGACCGGGAAAATCATTGTCATCAATAATCACACAGCGAATACCGGACTCTTTTCGCAATGTGACCAAGGCATCTTCTATCGTATAGCTATCAATAAAATGATAGTCATTTAATATACGTTCTTCCTTTATTGCTTCATAAGAGTTTTTAAGCTGAACATCACCATCACTGATTGAAATAATCAATATTGGAAGGTCTCGATTTATTTCATAACGCATCGCATGTCCTCTTTTCATCCATGTTATTGGGAATATCAGCAGGTATTAGCCCGCGGATAAAAAGAGATTACTCGCGTAAACCGCATAATGAACTGTACTAAAGGTACAGTTCACACAGGTCTAAACGTAGGTACCAGGCATAATCCAAACTTATCAACAGGCAATCTATTGAGTTAGCACAAAAAACCTCAACCTTCTTATTTATCTAATAATGTAACAGGGTTTAGCAAACTCATGAGGAATGGCAAACTGCCATTTATTACGACGGGCTAACTGTATAAATTCCCGGGTGGTAGCACAGTATGTTTTCTGCAAAATATTACTCTTATGAAACTTTAT
Organism: [Pantoea] beijingensis; assembly: GCF_022647505.1. Classification (NCBI taxonomy): domain Bacteria; kingdom Pseudomonadati; phylum Pseudomonadota; class Gammaproteobacteria; order Enterobacterales; family Erwiniaceae; genus Erwinia; species [Pantoea] beijingensis. The sequence goes on along the minus strand of NZ_CP071409.1, from coordinate 1,681,067 downwards.
CGTTCTCAGCGTACGATTGAGTTTTTCAGCAGCTTCTTTTTCCGATAAACCGAGTAACAGCAGAAAGGCCACAACCCACTCCCTTTCAGAGAAAATATCCAGCGGGCAGCATGTACTGAACGTCCCGACACCCTCCCCGGAAACAAAAAAATTTGGCGTTATAGCACCCAGTGGCGTGACGTGACTCATGATACCGATCATGTGAGCAGTTGCGTTGTAAAAAGGCATTCTTTCACACTGAAACATCGCAAACTCACTGGTGGCGATAGTTGGTAGAACGCCAAAGGCTTCTATTTTTCGCTCCTCATCTATTACACGGTTGTCGTGACAAATAATATAGTGGCGGAAGCAGGAAAATGCGGACTCTCCCTTTCTGTTATCCGGGGCAATTAACGAATAATACTTTTCATTAACAAATACAATTTTTCTTTCTCTATCTTTTAAACACCAGGCATCGTCACTTTTTTCCCACGCTATTCTTAACTCGGCGGGTAAAGGAATAGAATGCGATTGACATCCTGCAACTAAATATGTCAAATCCTTATGAGACATGTGAATCCTTATACAAAATTAATCATCGGAAAACAAAATCAGTTTCTCATCATTTACCGTATAATAGAAAGTGTTACGGACGTAGCTTCTCATTCGGGTGCGATATTTCCGAAAAGGCTTAATGAATGACAGATAAAGTAAAAGTCAGCTTAAAAAAAGATCGCAGAGATAGCATGAACAATAAGCATATGTGCATTACGGATGCGGATGTATCCGTAAGCAGCAAGGGAGATGTAACAATAGATATGTTTCTAGATGTTGGCAGGATATTCGTGAATTTAAAACAGACGAATTATTAGTCAGTATTGGTTGCCAGCAAGATATCCGTGATGCTGACAATAGACTACCCCCCCAGGTCACTTACCGGGTACCTGCAGGAGTAGTGCTTTGCTGCCGCCCAGCGACAGCAATTAGACATCTGCTTAGCCCGGAATTTGCGGTCCGGCACTTACCAGTAACTCACCGGTCTGCGTATCAATATAATGGGAGAAATTCGCAATAAATTTTTCAGCCAGTACCACGGCCTTGTCATGCCACTCTTTATCGCTGCCGTAGCTGCGACGTGGATCCAGCACCAATGGATCGATACCCGAAATATGTTTAGGGACCTGCAAACCGAATATCGGCAGTGTACCAGTAGGTTGATCGTCCAACTCGCCGTTTAAAATCGCGTTAATAATTTTACGCGTCAGTTCGAGCGGCATACGTTTGCCCGTACCATTCCAGCCCGTATTAACCAGGTAGGCTTTTGCTCCGGCATCACGCATGCGTTTCACCAATACTTCAGCGTAGCGTGTAGGATGTAACGACAGAAACGCCGCACCAAAACAAGCTGAGAACGTCGGCGTAGGTTCAGTTACACCGCGTTCAGTACCGGCAAGCTTGGCGGTAAAGCCGGAAAGAAAGTGGTATTGCGCCTGTTCATCACTCAGACATGAAACCGGTGGCAGCACGCCAAACGCATCTGCAGTCAGGAAAATCACGCGAGAAGCGTGTCCTGCACGGGAAACGGGCTGGACAATATTTTTAATATGATAAAGCGGATAGGACACACGTGTATTTTCGGTTTTCGAGCCGTCCGCGTAATTCACTTCGCCGTTGGACAATACTTTGACATTTTCCAGTAATGCATCGCGACGAATTGCCGCAAACACTTCAGGCTCATCCTGCGCGGAAAGGTTGATGGTTTTTGCGTAGCAGCCACCTTCGAAGTTAAATACACCGTCATCGTCCCAACCATGTTCATCATCGCCGATCAGGCTGCGGTTAGGATCGGTAGACAAAGTGGTTTTCCCGGTACCGGATAAACCGAAAAAGACGGCCACATCTCCCGCTTGACCGACGTTTGCCGAGCAGTGCATTGACGCGATTCCCTGCTGAGGCAGCAGGTAGTTCATTACCGAGAACATCCCCTTCTTCATCTCACCGCCGTACCAGGTTCCACCAATCAACTGCATACGCTCGGTGTAGTTAAAGGCGACAAAGTTTTCAGAGTTCATGCCCTGCTCTTGCCAGTTCGGGTTAGTACATTTTGAGCCATTCAGCACCACAAAATCGGGAGTAAAATCAATCAGCTCATGTTCTTCCGGGCGGATAAACATATTTTTCACGAAATGCGCCTGCCAGGCGACCTCGGTAATAAAACGCACGCGCAGGCGGCTGGCCGGATTAGCCCCACAGTAAGCATCAACAATAAACAGTCGTTTACCGGAAAGCTGCTCGCCGACCAACCCTTTCAGGCTCTGCCAGACTGGCTCACTCAAGGGTTTATTATCATTTTTCCCGGTCCCCTGGTCAGCCCACCACAGCGTGTCGCGGGTAATATCATCCCGAACGATATATTTGTCACGTGGCGAGCGCCCGGTAAAAATCCCGGTATCGACATTTACAGCTCCACTACGCGTAACCTGTCCCAGCGCGTATCCACTGAGCATCGGATGTGTTTCTTCTTCGAACAACTGACTGTAGTTTGGGTTATAAACAATCTCGCTGACGTTCCGGATGCCATAAGCCGCAAGGCATTCCGGCGTGATCGTGATCTCATTCTGTGCAGACATGACATTATCCTTTTAATTTTTAGCTGCCTTCATTCTTCACGTTGCCTTTGTTACAAAGTAAAGAATGGAAGGTACAAAACACGCTATCGACAGGAAAACACGCTGATGAATAGCTCGCGTAATATTTCTGCTATGATTCAGGTCACAGTATGGTTGGTTACGTTATTTGGCTCATCCGTGGCCCCCGACCGTTAGGGCCGCGCATCTGTAACATGAACATTCAGGATATATAACATGTCAGACACACCTCTCCTGATAACTTTAATTACTAAACGCTGTGTTAAGTTATTTAAAGTTAATTTGTTATCTTCTTCACAACTCTTCGCATTATTTCTCATTAGTTTTAAAAGGTAAAATAATGGCAAAACCCCCGAAAAAAGCAGAGAGATATAATAATAAAACCAAAAAACAACAGCAGATAACACTACCACGCGTTCAATTGACAGCGCATACATAATAATCACATTGCGATGAAGAGAGTGTCACACATTTAATCATATATCAGTAACTACTGGGCCACGAGGTCGTTCCAGGCGCACGAACCACAGCGGTGAAGCGGGTAAAAGGGAGATAAATCTGATTGTTATCTGATTCAAGTTACTTATCAGAGTGGGAGTGCATTTATTTCATTGTCATCTTAATTTCAATATCTGCACTGGTGCGGAAACTCAATAAACTTCACTCGTATTGCAACCCCGCCAAATATATTATTTAGCGGTTATTCATCTGAAAAAGGATGAATAATCATTGCGGGTATATTGCTGTAAATTCCTTTTTCTTTCTTGGCTCGCTCATCAAGGACTCCAGCGCTGCAACGCAGGCCTGATAATGAGGCGTTTCCTTGTGGGCCAATACGGCATTTTTATCACAGTAGGCTTCATAAATATAAAACCGTGTAGGAATATCCTTATCCTGCAGTACATCAAAATGCAGGTTTCCGGGCTCCTGAATTGCACCTACATGATTGTGACGAAAGGCCTCCAGGAATGCATCTATCTTGTCGGCTTTGACGTTAATTTCAACCAGGGTCACTTCCATTATTGCTCCTTGTTCAGCACCTTATGATCAGACTCGGCGTCAGCACCACATTCACCGTGTTACTGGACGAACCTACGGTGATGATGCAAACAAAACTAGTCGGCTCAATACAAGAAAACCGGCGCTTTGATCACAATTCGTCCACCGGTTTGGACTCGGCGATAGCATTTCAGCGTATCGGATGAAGGATTTGCCAACCACCTCACAATTAACCCCATCTATCTATCAGGCAATTGATCTACATTTTTTATAAACGTTTTTTTAACAGCGTGGTGCTAACGACCAACAATGGCAGGAGAGAAGATAACCATGATCTCTACCCTGAATACAGAAGACGAACGTACCTGCCTGATGGCGTTGGATGCCGGTACGGGCAGTATCCGTGCCGTTATTTTTAACCTTCATGGTGAACAGCTTGGTACAGGACAGGCCGAATGGGAACACCTTTCCGTAGCGGGAGTGCCCGGCTCCATGGAATTCGATCTGCATAAAAACTGGCAGTTAACATGCCGGTGTATTCAGCAGGCGTTGCAGCAGGCTCGGCTCTCTGCTTCCGCAATACGCGCGGTTGCAGCCTGTTCAATGCGTGAAGGTATTGTATTGTATAACAAAAGCGGTGAAGCCATATGGGCCTGTGCGAATGTTGATGCCCGCGCCAGCCGTGAAGTGGCCGAATTAAAAGAAATTCACGATTTCCATTTTGAAAGCGAAGTCTATGCCTGCTCCGGCCAGACGTTGGCACTCAGCGCCATGCCGCGATTACTGTGGCTGGCCCATCATCGTCCTGAAATTTATCGCCAGACGGCGACCGTCACCATGATCAGTGACTGGCTGGCCTATATGCTCAGTGGCGAACTGGCCGTTGATCCTTCAAATGCAGGGACGACGGGTATGCTGGCACTGTCAACACGCAACTGGCACCCGGAATTGTTGGATATGGCCGGGCTGCGTGCCGATATACTGTCACCAGTGGCTGAAACGGGAACACGGCTCGGCTATATTACTGCCCGAGCTGCCGAAACCTGTGGACTAAAAGCAGGAACACCGGTTGGTATGGGTGGCGGAGATGTTCAGCTTGGTTCGCTGGGGTTGGGGCTGGTGCGTCCGGGACAGACGGCTGTTCTGGGGGGGACCTTCTGGCAACAGGTCGTGAATCTATCGGAACCGGTGACCGATCCCGCGATGAATATCCGCATCAATCCCCACGTCATCCCCGGCATGGCGCAGGCAGAATCCATCAGCTTTTTTACGGGACTCACCATGCGCTGGTTCAGGGACGCCTTCTGCGATGAGGAAAAACGCGCAGCGCAGCGGCTGGGGATTGACGCTTATACCCTGCTGGAGGAGATGGCCGCGCGAGTCCCGGCTGGCTGCTGGGGAATTACACCTATTTTCTCCGATGCCATGCACTTTAAGCATTGGTATCACGCCGCCCCCTCCTTTATTAACCTCTCGATCGATCCGGAAAAATGTAATAAACCAACGCTTTTCCGCGCGCTGGAAGAAAATGCGGCAATTGTATCGGCCTGTAATCTCGATCAAATCGCCCTCTTTTCCGGCGTACGTGCGGAGTCGCTGGTCTTTGCGGGCGGCGGTTCAAAGGGCAAACTGTGGTGCCAAATTCTCAGTGACGTAACGGGCGTACCCGTCAAAGTACCGGTCGTTAAAGAAGCCACCGCACTGGGTTGCGCAATTGCAGCGGGCGTCGCCGCAGGAATATATCGCACGCTGGCCGATACGGGCGAAGCCCTTGTCCGCTGGGAACGGGAATATCATCCGAATAGCGCCAATCATAGCGGCTACCAGGTTCAAAAAGCTAACTGGCAGGCGATTTATGCGCAACAGCTTGGTTTGGTAGACCGAGATTTAACCACGCCCATGTGGAAAGCCCCCGGCCTGTAATACAACAAGCGCCGCCACCGCAAACCGTCGTACATCAGGCAATCAAACGCCGGCTTATCTTTATCGCTGGCATATACGGCGACTTATTTTTCGCCAGATTGACTAAAGTATCAGCAAATAAACCCTTTCCTGCATTTTCTCCTTTGATCGGCCGACCATCAGCCGCTATGATGCGCCTCGTAGCACCAATTCCTCTGTAGTTCAGTCGGTAGAACGGCGGACTGTTAATCCGTATGTCACTGGTTCGAGTCCAGTCAGAGGAGCCAGATTAGAGAAGCCAGCTCAATTTTTATTAAGCTGGCTTTTTGCTTTTTTGCGGTTTATGAAAGACAGATAAGAGCGGACGTTGAGTACCGCATTAGGGTAGTCCCCGCACACCTGCGCGTTCTAAGAGTGATAATAACCTTCAGGGTATCTACCGGAGGTGTGGCGATTTATAGACACGAACCGTCACATCCTTACATGGTCAATAAACGCTCTGAGTTTAGGTGCCAGGTTCTTTCTCCCGGGAAAATAGAGATAAAAACCCGGAAACGTCGGTAACCATTCATCTAATAAAGTCACCATCTCGCCACGCGCAATGTAAGGCTGAAAGGTTTCTTCCATACCAAAGCTAATCCCACCTCCTGCACACACGGTACGGATCATCACCCCCATATCGTTAGTGGTGAGCTGGGGTTTGACGTTCACTTCAAAATCGCGTCCCCGATCAGAGAACTCCCAGCAATAAGGTGAAATGCCCGGGTATTTTCGCCAACCAATACACCGGTGATGGATGAGGTCATTCGGATGCTGCGGAATACCATGCTGGGAAAGATAGGCATGGGATGCCACCGCCACCTGCCGCTGCATGGTTGAAACCGGCACCACAATCATGTCCTTTGCGATAACCTCGCCAAGCCGCACACCAGCATCGTAACCCTGTTCCACGATGTCGAACTCCTCATCGGTGATGGTAATTTCCAGTTCGACGTACGGGTATGCGGAGATAAAATCCGCCAGTATCTTCCCACCAATGACTCTCTCTGCTATTGAAGATATTGCCAGTCGTAGCTGCCCACGTGGTTCCTTCGCCTGGTCAGCGATATCCGTCGCTGCACAATTCAGTTGTTCAATAGCAGGAGCAACATCATCATAAAAACGTTTTCCCGCCTCGGTCAGGTTAATACTGCGCGTTGTCCGATGCATCAGTGAAATATTCAGTCGATCTTCCAGTCGACGTAATGTCTGGCTAATCGCCGAGCGTGTCACTCCCAGGCGCTCGGCAGCTATCCGAAAATTACGCGTCTCCGCCACGATAACAAATACCTCAAGCGCATTTTTATCAACTGTCATTGTTTAGCCGCGATTACCAGTCTGTTAAGTAATGAGTGGATTATCTTTATAGTCTTGCCAGCGTAAGATCGCCAGCACTACATAAACAGGAGAGTATTTATGGCTCAAAAAGTGATCTTAATTACCGGCGCATCCAGCGGTATTGGTGCAGGGATTGCGCGGGAACTGGCAAAGACCGATTCAATACTCCTTTTAGGAGCCCGTCGCGAAGAACGTTTAGCCGGGCTGGCAGAGGAGTTACGTTTTGACGGTGCAGAAGTTGAGATTCAGAAGTTGGACGTGACCCAACGGGCCTCAGTAGAACAGTTTGCTGCTTTCGCATTGGAAAAATGGGGCCGCATAGATGTAATAATCAATAACGCTGGCATCATGCCGCTGTCGATGATGTCCTCGCTGAAAGTGGATGAATGGGACCAAATGGTCGATGTGAATATCAAAGGGGTGCTCTATGGTATTGCCGCGGTATTACCGTCGATGCTGGAACGTTCATCAGGGCATATCATTAATATTGCCTCAGTGGGTGCACTGACGGTGTCACCGACCGCAGCGGTCTATTGTGCCACGAAGTTTGCGGTACGTGCTATTTCCGATGGCTTACGTCAGGAAAATAGTCAGCTTAGGGTAACCTGTGTACATCCAGGCGTGGTCGAGAGTGAACTGGCCGAAAGCATTACCGATCCGGCCGCCGCTGACGCGATGAAAAGTTATCGCGCCATTGCACTGCAGCCCGATGCTATTGGCCGCGCGGTACGCTATGTCATTGAGCAACCGGATAATGTCGATGTGAATGAAATAGTTGTCAGACCGACGCAAGCTTCGCATTAATTCTGTATGCATATAACGATCTGAGTTGCACTTTAGCGACTAAAAATGAACTTAAGATAGCGCAGCAATGACCTTGCTGCGTTATTCCTGTCAGAACTTGTGAATGTTCGCTTTTGGCGCAAGCCTGCCAGGCTGCTGTTTCAGCCCTGGCCAACGCAACTTTCGGTTGATCCAGCACCTCTACAGCATCATTAACGTTAATACCCACACAACACACTTACACGTTTTGTCCCGGAAGCCGCTGAACTGCCCGCAGATTCTTCGTTAAATTATGACGTCGTCATGCGCACAGAATTTGCGCTGTAAAAAGAATCTCAAAACCCGGCTTTCAAGCCGTACGAGATGACAGGAACAGATAAAAATACGGGCAACCCTCCTTTATTATAAAGACGGTTTATTTTAACTAATCATAAATAAGCCATGTTTTTCATTACCACCAGATATACTCCACAAGTATAAAAGTGACGTATAATTCCGAGGTAATTCTCTATACCTCTTATTTCCCGGCCCCACTCGCCCAGCCAAATAAGTGGCATTCCACTCCTGATAACAGGATCATCGCTGATAACGGCATCAATTTAGTGAAAAATTAATTAACAGAAAAAAATTCACAAGCATTAAAAGAAGTATATTATATGCATGTACAGGGATTTCTCTTTCGGTTCAATGAAAGCAGCTGGATAAAAGATGAGGTTTAACATGGAACGAATTATCATACCCGAAAATTATGTTCATACACGGACTACCCCCTTGTGGACAAAAGATACTGCGCCACCGTCTATCTGGAAGAGGCATCTGGACTCAGGAACACGGCAAGGCGTTTATCCGCGTTTATCCGTGATGCAAGGAGCTATTCGTTATTACGGTTATGTGGATGAAATAAGCCCAGAACCGATCGAGACGCTGACGATTGAAGCCGGACAATTTGGTGTATTCCCGCCAGAAAAATGGCACAGGATCGAAGCACTCTCTAACGATACATTATTTAATGTGGATTTTTATGTCGACCCAAGAATTCTGATAGAAGGTTAATCTCATGACCAGTGAAAATAAAGGATATTCATTAACATTATTAAACCAGGATAATAATAAAAAAGTGGAAAGCGTGTATCTCAGACCCATGTCATTCTATGTCCCTGAGATTGCTATGGAAGCCATTGAGAAACTGATCGATGATCTGGCGTTAACCTATGAGAGTAATAAAGGGTTCGTACTGACGGTAACGAATAAAAATAACGGTGTTTCCGTTGATAAACGATTCCCTACACTCGATGTGTTAAAAGACAACACCATTACTGCTGATGTACTGAAAGAGTTAGTTAATATCATCCGAGGCTACGATTCAGATGAAGAAGCTAACGTCTGCGGCTGGTAAACGATTTTTTCATCATTCAGCGTGTGACCCGTCATACTCCCGGTAATCGTTCAGTCGGTTACCGAGTTCCATCATACTGCATCGTAAAAATATGCCACTGCAACCGATCCTGCAGGGACTCAACCAGCATCTGATTATGCGACGGAAGCTCACGTTCAGCCAGAACGTGCCGTAACCGTGAGTGTCCGGTGAAACTTATCCATGTCACAAACCGTGTAGACACCGGATAACTTCTGAATATACCGGTCGTTAAGCAATTGTGTAATCACCCTGCGATAAGCCCGCTCCGAACAACCAAATCGTTCTGCTTCACGGTACACCTGCGTGAAATCCACCAACGGTTTACCCTGTAAGTAGCGCTGATAAATATCGGCCAGGATAGTAAAATGCAGCGGCTGCAGAAAACGCTCCATCGTTTTGGCCATCCCGCCCTGATAGTTTTGCGAAAGCCGTTGACTCAGCCAGATACCGACTTCCGCATGGCTGCTCAGTATCGTTTGCATCAGCGCCGGCGGGATGACGTCAACCGTTATCGCATCATGCGCAACCACTGAAAACTGGCTGGGTGTATTAGTCAGATATTCAATCTCACCAATGAGCGTATCGCTGACAAAACGCTGCCCAAGGCTGAACACCTTGCCATTTTCCGCATGATGGTGCAGGGAATATTCGCCAAGCGTTATCCAATACAGCGCACTGATTTCCTCCCCCTGCCGAAGAAGATATTCGCCAGGATTCAATGCTTTTTTTTTAGTGCAACCGCCGTCACCGTTTCGCGTAGGATCTGGTGTCCACGCTGCGCCAACTGCTGAATGGTTTGCATACCCTGGCTCCCTTTTCTCACTCCTGACACACTAAAACTGAAACCGATAATCATATTGTTGCCTTACCCGCAGATAAGGCAGGGATAACGTCAAGAATACTCCCCCCGATTATCACCTATCTGCCGCGAGCGGAGTATCTTAATTTTGTGATCGCCATCAACATCAACCGGACATTTGCCTTTTCATTTGCGTAGCGAGCTGTTTATGTTGTTGCCCTTAAATAGCAGGAGATGACCCATGACCGCACATATTAACGCCAATCCGGGCGACTTTGCCGACACCGTAATCATGCCAGGCGACCCCCTGCGCGCGCAGTATATTGCCCAAACCTACTTAACCGACGCCCGGTGTGTCTGCAACGCGCGCAATATGCTTGGTTTCACTGGCCACTATAAAGGCGAACGTATTTCCGTCATGTCTCACGGCATGGGTATTCCATCGATCTCTATTTACGCTCATGAGTTGATTAACGATTTTGCAGTAAAAAGAATGATTCGAGTCGGTACCTGCGGTGCGATTGACGTCCACCACAATATGAGCGATGTCATTGTAGCAACAGGTGCAGGAACCTCTTCCTCGTCCAACCGCGACCGCTTCAGTGGTTACGATTACGCCGCAGTGCCAGACTTCGATTTGCTGCGTCGCTGCTGGAGCGTTGCCCATCAGCGCAATATTTCGACGCATTTCGGTAATATCTTCACTAACGACCTCCTGTACGATAAACCAGAAGCGATGCTACCCGCGCTTAAAAAAATGAACATTCTGGCGGTTGAAATGGAAACCTCAGCGCTGTACGCCATCGCGGCACAGTATCGGGCACAAGCGTTAAGTCTCTTAACGGCCTGTATTTTTAGTCTGACGGGTGAAGAACCCAGTGCAGAAGAGAGTCAGGCAACGGTAGATAACATGATTGAGCTCGCGTTAGAAACCGCCATTTACGCGGATTGAATGGCAAAATGTAAAACCATAAGCTATTGATTAATATTAATTTAATATATACCTGCAAAAATGGTCTTTTTATACGAAAGGATGATGAAAATTAAGAAGTCAGATCGCTTTTATAATACGGTTCAAGGTACAGCTGTTGCCCATGCCAAACCGATAGCACTGGCACATCGCCGTGTCTGTTACGATCTCAACCAAGCCTCACCTGCAGCCGTAGCGGCAGAGTTGGGCATGAGTGCGGTTGATTTACCTGAATATTGTAGTACCGGCATCCGCGAAGTCGATATTATGCTATTTAACCGCTGTATGAGTTTGGGTCAGAACGCTATGGCAACCCGGGAGCAGATCGAGACAATAGCCGAATGGATGGATCAACATGCTAATCCCAACTGGGCATTTGCGTTAGGTAGCGATTTTCATCATGCTAACATCGATCTGTTGCTGAATGAGTGTGGGTTTACGCTGCGTAGTGGAGGGATAGCTCACTACTGGCGCGATGCAGTGCCTGTGAAACATGAAGTGGCACCGGAAATCACAATTATCGAAGCCGAAACAACGCAAGAGAGTCAGCTTTTTAGTGAGGTCGTAGGCGAATGTTTTCAGATGGATCGCCGGATGGATGCGCGCAGTGCAAATCTGATCGGACGTAAAAACTGGCATTGTTTTATTGCCCACTATAACGGCGAACCGGCAGGCACGGGCGCAATGATGAACACCGGCGAGGTCGCGTGGCTGGGTTTTGGCGGTACGCTACCGCAGTTTCGCGGTAAAGGTATCCAGCAAGCCCTGTTGAAAGCAAGAATTAACAAGGCTTGTGAGCTGGACATCAGCGGGATCACCATTGAATCCGCGTACAATGCAGGTGAAGAACAGCCTTTTCCTGTTTCAGGGCGTAATATCCAGCGCCTCGGTTTTTCCCTGAGTCACGTATCCGAAAACTACTCGCGCAATAAAACCTGATAGCGATATTGCACCAGGCAATGACCTCTTCGCTGAATCCTGTTTCCGTTCCTCTGTGCCAGTGGTTTACCCCAGCATCGAGGAACTTTCCGGATTCAGCGGCGGTGAATGGCCGATTTTTCCTCAGGAAAGCGCTCACTATACAGGCTGATTAACCAGTCGATAAATACCCGTACGCGCGGCGACAGCTGGCGATGCTGCGGATACAGCGCGGATACCGTCATCCCCGGACTTTGCCATTCGCTAAGAACTTCTACCAGACGTCCTTCCCCCAGCGCCTCCTCTACGTGATAACGCGGTAGCTGTACCAATCCGCCACCACGCAACGCACAGATCACGTAGTTTTCCGCGTCATTCACAGTCAACCAGCCCTTTGGATAGAAGCCCTGCTTTTTTCCATTAACAATAAGCTCTATCGGGTAGTTCATCCCGCCATTGGTAGAGAAAAAATTTACACACTGGTGCGCCATCAACTCTTCGGGATTGCGTGGCGAGCCGTAGCGCCGTACATAGTCCGGGCTGGCACAAATAACCTGAGGCATCGTCGCCAGATAACGTGCCACCAGCGAAGAATCGTGCAGCTTTCCGGCGCGCACCGCGCAATCGACCCCTTCGCGCACCAGGTCTACCAGTCTGTCGCCGCTGCTGATTACCAGTTCGATATCCGGGTAAGCATCGTGGAACTCATCCAGCCGCGGCAGCACAATGTGCGTCGCATGAGCACCATGTAAATCAATACGCAAGATCCCGCGCGGCCGCGCAACGGTATGGCGCAGCGACGACTCGGCATCATCCAGTTCAGAGAGGATATGTACGCAGCGCTCATAGAAGGCTTTACCATCCGGTGAAGTATGCACATGACGCGTCGTGCGCTCCAGTAACCGACACTCCAGATTATTTTCCAGCTCTTTGATCGCATTGCTGGCAGTCGCTCTGGGGATCCCCAATTGATCCGCCGCCTGGCTGAAACTTTCCAGTTCCACAATGCGGGTAAAGAGTAACAGGGTATCGAATTTATCCATCCTCGCGCGCCTTGCTCAACCCATTGTTAGTAAAAATGGAATTATAATATCAATATCCCCTACTTTATAGTTCCTTATAAAATACTACTATGGGTTCTACCTCATGTTGGTGGGGGTTATCTTGCGCTCAGGCATCCGGAGAAGAGAATGGGCGTAGCGGAACTCACATTAAATATACCGAAACGGGCCGATTCTCCCTTGTCGACCAGGCTCACTCCATCAGGAGCCCTATATGCGTACCTTATTATTCCTGGCCAATGGCTTTTTACTGGCCGGGGCATGCCGTCTGCTGGTTCGGCTATTTATTTCAGTTTATCCGACCGTAACCGTCGTGCTCCCTGCCCTGTTCGCCGTACTGTGGTTTGCAATCGCCCTGACCAACATGATTGCAGGGATCACCAAAGCAGGGTATGGCTTTTTCGAAGAGTTACCGATTTTCCTGCTGATATTTTTGCCGCCCGCCATCGTTCTATTCTGGCCTGCGGTGAAATAGCAATCCGTGCGTATAACCACCGGAGCATAGATGAAAACTGCGTTGCTAATAATCCGGCGCTGGCTGGCGCCTCTGTGTCTATTTTTACTCAGCGCCTGCGGGACAGGTGCAGAGCCAACCCTACAGGATAAAAGCATGATGAAAGTCACACTCGCGACACCTATTGAAAATTTTATTACCGCAACCAATAACCATGATACCGATGCTTTTCTGGCGCAGTTTGCCGCCGATGCGGATATCACCGACTGGGGTCATCATTACCAGGGGAAAACCGGTGTGTTGGCATGGAATACCACCGATAACATTGGCGCAAACGCCAGTATGGAAGTTATTTCAGTCAAATCGGTACAACGCGATGGGCTCGTTGGCCAGGCAGTGACAGTGAACGTTAAAAGCCGCAAATTTACTGGCCGCGGTCTGATTCAGTTCTATCTTCAGGGTGACCTGATACAGCGCATAATTATCGAGCCGTAAGAGATTTCCAGTTAAACATCAGGATGAACGTGACCTGGCCTACAGCACAGGGCGAGCGATAGCCAGCTTCGCGGATTATCCCTCCAACACCCCGGCCTTATTATCTTCTCGCCGGGGTATTCCTGTTTGCAAGCGTTAGGTAAGGTCAACCTGCGCCAGTCCGGGAATATCATCAGTCCCTCATCCTGTTCGCGCTACAAATACATGAACTGTACCGATCCCACAGCGATACTGACAACGCTGGAGACTGCCCTGTAACACGCATTATTCCGTTGGTAACAGCCAGTTTCTCCTTTTCTTCATTGCCGCAGGGAAATCCCCCTCCCCCAAATAATTGGATTTTATTTAGTCGCAGGAAAAAAAGATTGGGCTGTACGGGACAATAAGTAAAAATAGCTCGGGCTACGGATAATCCGACAAAAAGAAAGCCCCGTTTTTTAAACGGGGCTTTCTTTAATCAGGGGCAACGGCGTCAGCAAAAACCATTTTATTTACAGCATGCTGTAAACCACTTTAGCTTGCCATTAATGGATGCGTCCAGCTTGTGGTGGTTGCTGATGGCATCCTTTTTCATCAAATAAAATGCCACTGAAAACAGCGCTAACATAAAGGGCACTTCAAACATCTCTTCCATGAGATCCTGATAACTATGGTCCTGCAGGAACAAGAAGGCAAAGTAACGGTGATGTTCAATGGTATCTGCGATGATGAAACAAACGACCATAATCAGGCAATCCCAAAGCGGCAAGGTCTCTGATTTAAGCCGCCTGAATACCTCCCGGTGCAGTTCAGGCCTGACCAGGAACGTAACAATTACAATACCAATAAGCAGATAAGATATCAGGTGAAAATAAATTTTAGGTTGTTCAGGCGCGTAATCACGCCCCCAGCTGATTCCACGACCAAATAACATCACCCACCAGGTTACAGACCATAACCAGAAAATCTTTTTCTCGCGGGGCATAGGGGTGATTTTTGCGTAAATGAAGGTAAAAAGAGCCCCAAAGAGTAACCAGATCGACTGTCCGGTCTCTACCCAATAGACAGTCATGTCCTGATATAAAGGAACGTGCAGACGTTCCGGTAAAGCGACTAATACAGCGATGAACAGCAGCCCGAGTGAATGCAGGTGCAGCCTTTTATCCAGTTTCATAAATTAAGAGATTTCTGTTTCGATAAACGACCATCTTAACAGAAAGCTGTAAAATGCCAGGAGCATTGGATGCTTTTTGGAAGCAATAGCACACAGGCATCTATAATTAACGAAAAAACCTTCGTAACAGAAGGCTGCACCGCAGCAGTAATTAGCAGGTGACAGTATCATCAATTGTATCGGCAACCTGATCCACGTTCTTCAGATCGTTGATAAAACGCGCCCATGTTCTGTGGATTTTACGTGTACCAAAAAAGTTACTGTAACTGGCCACGGGGATCAGTGAAGAGTTGCCAATATTATCAACAATCACCAATCGCCCAACATGGGCTGACTCTTTTTTGTACAGAATATTTTTAGACTTTAACGTCATGGTAATAATGCGGTTCTTGAGCAAGCCCGCTTTTAATTCTGACAAGGCACGCAGAAGCTCGGGATTATTCAGCCCATCACGGAATTCATGTGACAAGTAATGCTCCAGCGTTTTAGACGGTTGACCATCGTAATCACGTACAAAATCAAACAGAACACCAGTACCCAGGTTGGTTTCAACCTTACCGTGAAACGCCGGCAGAATACGCCAGTCAATATTACGCTTCTCCAGAAAATGGTAATATTTCAACTCACGTCGCGACTCTTGAGCCCCCCCGCTTTCCTTATTGTAAACTACCTTCACGCACAGATGGTTATCAACAGGATGAAGATAACATTCGCGGTGACGTCCCTTCGCAACATACAGGGTTTGATCTAATTCCAGCCTCACAATTCGCATCCTTCGGATTTTTCTTTATTACAGAAATTTTACAGAAGCGAATATCAATAAAAGTTCAACGCCACGCGTTAATATTTAGCTTTTATGGCTAAAATCAGATAAAGGCCAATTCAGGATGCAACAGAAACCCGGACGCATGCAGGCTCGTTTGATGTGAAGCGCATCACTGAATGCGCTTGCTGAAGGCCCTTGTGACTTAATAAGAAGCGCGACAGAAACAGTAAGTGGCAGGCGCAGATAACACCGGCACGGAGCACAACATGCTAAAAAGAGCTGTATCCGCTGTTGGCGACTATACTTTTATCCACCGGCGTTCAACCGCCGATGCAGCAATGGCCTCCAGCACCCTGGTGACCTGCAATCCTTCAGCAAAGTCAGGCCACATCCGATCGTTTGCAGCAATACCGTTTATTAAATCGCGTATCTCGACAGTTTTCTGATCGTTAAAACCAATACCGTGACCTGCGGAAACACAAAAAGCCGCGTAGTCAGGATGCGCAGGGCCAGTCAGTATCGTTTTAAATCCCTGCCGACCTGTGGGTTCATCATGCAGATACAGCTCCAGCTCCGCCATACGCTCCTGGGTATAACGCAGCGCGCCACGCGTACCGGTAATAACATAAGTCAGCCCCATTTTTCGTCCACAGGCAATGCGTGACGTTTCTATAACACCCTGCGCACCCTGTTTAAAACGCAGCAAGGCACTGGCCTGATCTTCATTTTCAACAGGCACCAAACGCGCAGGTTCCTCCGGGTCGGGGCGTTGTTTAATGACGGTCATCATATCCCCACTGACTTCCTCAATATCGCCGACCAGGAAGTGGGCCATATTGACAATGTGTGCAGCCAAGTCGCCCAACGCTCCCAGTCCTGCCAGCGCATGTTGACAGTGCCAGTCACGCGGCGTTTGTGGGTTTGCCAGATAATCTTCGTTGTGGGTACCATAAAAATGCACGATATCGCCAATTTCACCGCGCGCGATAATCTCGCGCGCCAACTGGCTGGTTGGATTTTTCATATAGTTGAAGCCCACCAGCGTTTTAACACCCGCTTCCTGTGCAGCGTGTGTCATCTCCTCAGCATCCGCCACACTCAGTGCCAGCGGCTTTTCAGAATAGACATGCTTACCGTGACGTATCGCTTCCAGCGCTATCTCTTTGTGCAGAAAGTTAGGGGCGCAAATATCGACAACATCAATATCAGGATCGCTCACCAAATCACGCCAGTTACCAGTAGACCGGCGGAAACCAAAGGCGTTGGCCTGACGAGCGGCTAATTCCGGGTTCACCTCAGCCAGCATTTCACGCACAATTTCGCCTTTCAGGTCGAACACTGTGGGAGCCTGCGCATAGGCAATTGCGTGGCAGCGACCAATATAACCCGTTCCAATCAGCCCAACTTTTACCTTTTTCATGCTCATTTTCCGCGTGTTGATGAGTGTTTTTGGAATGTATATTTCATATTTGGCAATTACAATGCAAAAATGAAATAAACGTGATCATTATTCAAAACAATTTTTTTCCAAATGCTGTTGATAGCGAGACAGTGTCGAGTTCTGCTGCCCGGGTAATCCCCTCATTTATCGCTGAATAAACAGTGTCGGTACTTGCCATAAGCTAAAAAGGCTCGGATTGTTGGTTTATTCATCAGTCAGTAATCTTTGATGAAAAGAGGCTTTGACAAGTTTTATGCCCACCGTTATTATGCGCCCCGTTCAAACGATTCCTCTGTAGTTCAGTCGGTAGAACGGCGGACTGTTAATCCGTATGTCACTGGTTCGAGTCCAGTCAGAGGAGCCATATTTAGAGAAGCCCGCTCAGGGAAACCTGAGCGGGCTTTTTGCATTAAAATTCTCTCTTTGTAGGGCAAACACATTATGTTACCTGAAGCTGAGACAATACATGTTAAGTCAGGCATTAGTAGCAGAAACAAATCATGGTTGTTAGCCTGTACTCCTTCAGCCATGAGGCCTATTGCTTCCATGCCGAACGTCTTGATAGCCCCATTTGCCATGGGAAATGCTTTCCCGGTGAGTCGATTAACACCACAAACAGGCACCTTTTTATCAGCCCCCTTTTCATTCCCCCATCAGCCATCTTTCGGTCTTTTACAGAAACGACGACCTCACCTTTTCTGATTATCTGGTAAGACGTTGATCGACAATTTACGCCAGCAAGGAACCAACTGAATCCTCATGTCACTCAAATAGCTTGATGCTAAAAACACAATCAACGGTGAGGACGATGTAATGCAAACACGTGGGACAGGGTACTCTCAGCTACCGAATGAGTTGGTCATGCATGTGGCAGGGCATATTAAAGATTCACGAGATATGACGAGCTTCGCGTCAACCAGTAAGAATAATTATGCTAATACATTACAGTCATTTCATTTACTTCCACCTGGCGAGCAACAAAAGCATTTACTCTCTGCCATAATGAATGACAATGTGGATGCAGTGGCTTTTATGCTAAAAGCCGAGCCTAACCAGAGTGGTGCCATTGATGCCAGCCACCATTCGGTACATAACTTATATGGAAAGGAATCGGTTATATGGCTGGCGAGCCTGCAAAGTAAGAATGCAAATGAATTCATCAAACTATTGCTAAAAAATACAAACACCTCCCCTACAGTTTCAATTGCCAGTAATGCGTGTAAGCTGGGCACGCCAATGAGTACCTCGACAGCGTTAAAATTCTTTGAGCGAAGTTTTAACGCCGATCCTGCCAATTTTAAATCACAGGCAAATGATATGATGCACTTATCTGCTCAATCCAGAGATCCAGGAACGCTGCGTGCTTTATTAATGATGCCACAACTGGGATTAGATACTAACTCAATCCAAAATGGCACGTCTTTATTAAGTAAATCACTATATTCGAATAATCATAACATGCTTAAATTTTTAGTTAATGAGACGAATATTGATCCAAATATAAAAGACACATCTGGTAATACGCCGCTCCATACGGCAATGATAGAATCTGTTTCTGATAGAGTAAGCATTGATACAATAAAAACGCTCTTAAGCAGTAACAGAATTAATGCTAATATTTCAAATAACCAAGGGCAAACGCCGCTAAAAATGGTTGTTGATTATTTTATCATGCTAAGAAAAGGTAGAAATGATATTTCCATTAATCAAACGTCAAAATTAACATCGGCGCTCTCATTGCTGTTAAAATCGCCCGGATTAAACATCAATGAAAAAGATACTGCGACGGGTAATACGGCCCTGCATCGGTGTGCAGACTCTGGTTTTGAAAGTGGCGTTAGGTTATTAGCCTCCCATCCTGACATTAATATCAATAGTAAAAATTTTAGTGGAAAACGCGCCCGTGATTTCGCCTCGAATCCTGAAATTAAAAAACTACTGCCAAAAGATGGTTTTTTTGACAAAATAAAACAAACAATCAGATAACCCGCATTTTAAGATTCACTGACATTTCATAACCCGTATAATCTGATTATCATGTTATGCATCGGCCGGAATCTCAGGGATGCTTCTGTCTGCGAATGGGCAGTTTAGGGCCGGCCCATCAGGAATTATTTTGCAGACAATGTAATCACGAATAATCTGAAAATTTAAAAAACGGAACTCATCGAATTTTCATGTCACTAAAACGGCTTTACCTATAAGAATTAAAGATGAGAACAATATAATGCAAACGCGTGGAACAGGGTTTTCTCAGCTACCAAATGAACTAGTCATGCAAGTGGCAGGACATATTAAAAACTCACGAGACATGGTTAACTTCGCTTCAACCAGTAAGAGCAATCATGCGAATATGTCGGAGTCATTTCATTTACTTCCACCCGGCGAGCAACAAAAGCATTTCCTTTCTGCCATAATGCGTGACGACGTGGACGCACTGGCTTTTATGCTAAAATCCGAGCCTAGTCAGAGTGGGGCTATTGATGCCGGTCTCAATATGTTCCACAACTTATATGGCAAGGAATCGGTTGTATGGCTTGCGAGTCTTGAAAGTAGAAAAGCGAATGAAATTATAGGATTGTTACTAGATAATACAACCACCGCGCCTTCACTTTTAATTGCCAGTAACGCGTGCAAACTGACCCCTTCGATAAGTGCCGACACAGCATTAAAACTCTTCGAACGAAGCTTTAACGGTGATCCGGCCAATTTCATGTCGCAGTCGGCCGAGTTATTGCACTCATCAGCTCAACACGGAAATATAGGCACACTGCGTGCTTTGTTAACGATGCCTCAGTTGGGATTAGATATTAACGCATTACATCAAGGCACGTCTTTATTAACCAAATCAATTCGCTCACACAATCTTGATATGCAGAAGTTTTTAATTAATGAGACAAATATAAACCCCAATATAAGAGATGAATCAGGCAGTACGCCAATCCATGAGGCCATAAACGAATCTTTTTCTAATCGCATGGGTCTTGCCGATGGTGGAGTTGACACGGTAACAGCACTGTTAAAAAATAAAAAGCTTGATGTTAATATGCCACATGAGCCTACGGGTAGGGAGCCTCTGGGCGCAATGCTTCATCACCTTGAGTTAGCAACTCGCGCCACCGGTAGCGGCGGTCACATCCCCTTAAATATGGAGTTAAAGGGAACGCTGATACTTTCACTGTTATTAAAAAAACCAGAATTGAATGTCAATGCAAAAGATACCGAACATGGGCAAACGGCCCTGCATACATGTGCGCGCATTGGTTTCGAAACAGGCGTTAAGTCATTAGTTAATCACCCGGATATCGATATCCATGCTAAATGCTTTCAGGGAAATCGTCCCCGCGCTTATGCCTCGGACCCTGAAATTAAAAAACTACTTCCAAAATATGGGCTTGTTGAGAAAATGAAAAAAACGATGAAATAACCCCGTTTAACGGGTTACTGAAGTTGCATGGCCAGAATAGTTTGATTGTCATGGTGTGTATCGGCCGCTCTCCCATTCCGTGGATTAGCGGCTAAGCGCCTGTTGATTGTGTATTCATTATGTTAACTGATGAGGGAAAATGGCGTCTTTATTTGTTTACGGTACGTTACGCTTAGGTCACTCTAATGCACACATACTTGAGAACATCGGCGGTGAGTGGCTGCAAGGTTATGTGACCGGTACATTTTACGAATATGGCTGGGGAGCTGCCGCAGACTTCCCAGGAATAGTACTGGATAAAAATGGACCACGAGTAAATGGTTACTTATTTTTATCCGATAACCTGGAGGCTCACTGGCCCATGTTAGACGAGTTTGAAGATGGTTATGATCGTGTTGAGGTGAGTGTAACCACGCTGAATAACCAGCAGATCACCGCATGGATCTATCAGTTACAACCGCAAACGGGACCGTAGCCGTGCCCCCTATTTTCGGCCCAGCGGCAGGTTTTCCTGCACGATTTAAAACTGTAATTTATCGTTTAGATGCTCGCTAAACAGGCCCCGAAACAATTAACACCAAGGCCTGTAAAGCTCGACATTGCGAATGCCCGGGGCTATGAGCGCGCCTTGTCAATAAGACTCAACTGTGAGGGACAACCTTACCGATGGGTGCTATCGCCGCTGGCCTTTATCATCATACTGATAAAACCCCTGCCCCGTTTTCATCCCCAAATGCCCCTGATTAATATATTCCTTCAGTAACTTAAGAGGTTGGGCCGAGAGTTCGGGATTTAAGGCGGCATAGTGTTTTTCAATATTGTACACCACATCCAAACCAATTCTGTCCATCATCTCGAAGGGGCCAAACTGCGCGCCAAGGCTCACCTTATAAATACCATCAACATCTTCCGGCGTTGATACGCCAGTCGCCACCACCTCAAGACATTCACGTTTAACCGCCGCCCAGACACGATTAAAAATAAAGCCGACGCTCTCTTTACGTACAACAAAAGGATAAAATCCGCAGCGGGGGAAGAAATGGTTGAGGCGCGTGATAATTGCGTCTTCGGTATGCCCGCAACTGGCAATTTCAACCGCATTTTGCGTTGGCGGCATATAAAAATGGGTATTCACCACTCTGCTTCGGCCTTGTGCGCTGACCTGGTCAATCATCTGGCTGGAAGGGTATGAGGAAGAGTTACTCGCCAAAATAGCGCTGCTTGACGCAAGCCGATCCAGCTCCCCAAACAACGCTCGCTTAAGTTCAATATCTTCAGGAATAGCCTCAATGATCAGCCAGGCGCCTTCTACGGCCTGTGAAAGGTCTGTACTAATTTCAATCTTCCCCGCGATATGCCCTGTTCTCTCGGCCAATGCAGGTGCCTGTTGCTCAATGAATGTTAAAGCCGCCTGCGCCGAGGTAGGTTGAGCGTCATAAAGCCGTACCCGAACGCCATGGGCAAACATCATTAACGCAATACGCCGACCCAACGTGCCTGCCCCCACGATCGCAACAGGTGCAGCACCAAAATTATCCGCAGGTAAATCGCTCATACTTAACCCTCTGAGTATTATATTAAAGTTGATTGATACCCTTCAGACACGTCGCTAGCATTATTGGCTAGCAGCGAAATTATCCCGGGTATATACGCAAAATCATTCAGGGAACAGGTGAAATCTCTGCCGTTTCCAGATAAAAAATGCAGCCTCTCCCCTGCATCATCAATTTATTCTTCTGACAGGCTCACCCGCCAGCCAGCATTGAATGTTCTCCACCGTCTGCGGAAAGTATTGACGATAATTGCTGTCACTGACATAGCCCAAATGCGGCAATGCCAGTAGGTTAGGCGCCTGACGATAGTCTGAATCAGCGGGTAGCGGCTCTTCTTCAAATACATCAATTCCAGCACCGGCAATATCCCCATTTTTTAACGCCATCAGGAGCGCACCTTTTTCCAGCAGCGCCGCGCGTGAGGTATTGATTAAGTAGGCGCTTTGTTTCATTTTCTTCAGATCGGCATACTGCAAAATACCCTGAGTCGTGCCGGAGCAGATAAGATGAAGCGAGACAAAATCGCAGCGTGTCAGCAAAGCGTCTTTCGTCGCACAAAATTCGACGCCAGCCTCACTGGCGCGGGCCCGCGTAAGATTAGGACTCCAGGCACAAACTGACATACCAAAGGCCTGAGCAAGGATGGCCATTTTTTTACCAATTTTGCCCAGCCCGATTAACCCTATTTTTTTTCCATTAAGCGTGGTACCCAGCGTCGATTGCCACGGCCCACCTTGTACCAGATTGCGGTTTTCAATGTGCAGATGGCGGGCAAGCCCCAATATCAACGCCCACGTTAACTCTGTCGGCGCCTCACTCCCCCCTTCCGTTCCGCAAACCACAATGTCCCGCTGCTTTGCAGCCGCAAGATCTATAGCAGCATTTCTCATACCAGAAGTAATAATAAGTTTCAGGTTTGGCAACGCCGCAAACAGCGCACTGTCGAGTGGGGTGCGCTCACGCATGGCGACAACAATATCGGCATCATACAGCGTCGTGATCAACGTAGTCCGGTCGCGGATCGCCTCGTGTAAATAAGAAACAGTCACGCGGTCAGCCAATAGCGACCAGTCTGCCATTCGCGATGCGACGTTTTGATAATCATCCAAAATGACACAATTTATTGTAGCCACAGCATCCTCCCCTTTTCAGCTGCCTCAACATATCAACCCCACATCGGCCTCAGAGGGCCATTTGTCATCTCTCGATTCAATCACATATCCGCGGCCATCAACATTGTAATCAAAAAATAAATATCGTATAAAAGTCTGCTCCGAGGGGTGTCCTGTAAAGGGCTGAGATGGCGCAAGCCGAACCCTTTGAACCTGATCTGGGTCATGCCAGCGAAGGGACGGGTTGGCAATGGCTCTCAGCCGTTGTCTGTTCATACCTCAGCGCACCCGGATCTCCATTTACTTTCAGGAGGTCCCATGTATACGACTCTGTTTGAGCTCGGTCTTTACGGACAACTCCGCCAGCAGGCGGGACGCCACTGGCAGGATTACGTTACCCATCCCTTTGTGCAATCACTCGGTGCAGGCACGCTCCCTGAGTCTGCATTCCGCCATTATCTTACGCAGGATTATCTGTTCCTGATCCATTTTGCCCGCGCCTATGCACTGCTGGTCAGCAAATTACGCACCTTACCTGAAATGCGTATGGCCACCGCCTCACTCAATGCCATCGTCTCTGAACTGCCGTTACACGTCGACTATTGCACCCGTTGGGGATTGAATGAGGCAGAAATGGCCCGGCAGCCCGAAGCTGCAGAAACCATGAATTACACTCGCTATGTACTGGATATTGGTCACTCGGGTGATGCGCTGGATCTGCTTGCTGCTTTAATGCCTTGCGTTGCGGGCTATGCGGAAATTGGTCTGCGCCTGTTAAACGAAACGTCCACCCGCATAGAAGGTCATCGTTATGCTTCATGGATACGAAACTACGGTGATAAAACCTATCTTGCTGGCGTGAAGGCTTCACTTGATTTGCTGGAAAACGTTGGTCAGCAGCGCGGCGCACAGGCGCGCTTTAGTGAGCTTTCACAAGTTTTCACCACCGCGACCCAGCTGGAAACGGCCTTTTGGCAGATGGGACTAAACGCATCAGAAAAAACTGCAGCGTTGTATCCACTGTGAACATGTCCACCCTCAGCAGTGGCACTGTTCCGCCAGGAATAAGGGTTCGCGATCTCACTCTGCGCTTTGGCCAGCAAACCCTTTTTGAAGGGCTCAATCTGGATATCGACAGCGGTAGCATTGTGGCGCTACTTGGTGCCAGTGGGGCAGGAAAAACCAGCCTGCTAAAAATTATTGCCGGTCTGTCAAAACCAACGTCGGGAACGGTAATCGGCAGTGATGGCCTTCCCATCGCCGGACGCATCGCGTGGATGGGGCAGAAAGATCTCCTCTATCCGTGGCTGACGATCGACGAAAACATTACTCTCGGCGCACGCTTACGTGGTGAAAAGGCCAATAAGGAATGGGCCAGACACCTGCTTGAACGCGTGGGATTATGCGGCTATGGCAACGCATTACCCGGCACACTATCGGGGGGGATGCGACAGCGTGCCGCTATCGCCCGCACCCTGTACGAACGTCAGCCGATTGTCCTGATGGATGAGCCCTTTTCAGCACTGGATGCAATTACCCGCGCCATGATCCAGACACTGGCTGCCGAACTGCTAGCGCAGCATACCGTATTACTGATTACCCACGACCCAATGGAGGCTTGCCGTTTAAGTCATCGCCTGCTGGTACTCTCTCGTTACCCTGCCGGTATTGATGCTTCGCATCACATCGCGGGTCAACCGCCGCGCGCACCAGATGATGCTAACTTGCTGAAGAGCCAGGCTGAACTATTACAACAGCTGGTGAGGGCAGCAGAATGAAACCCCTTTCTGAAGGACGTCTTTCACGCCTGCGCCGTGGTCTGACGGTATGTTTCGGCCTACTACTATTGTGGTGGCTGGCCACCCTGAGCAATATTCCCTCCTTTCTGCTGCCCTCGCCCATCGCGGTCGCGAAGGCCCTCTGGTACGGGCGAGATTATCTTGCGTATCACTCGCTGGTGACCGCCAGCGAAATCGTCAGCGGTCTGACGATCGGCGTCCTGCTCGGCGTGCTGCTGGCACTGAGCATGATCTTCTCTCCACGATTACAACGCTGGCTGATGCCGCTGCTACTGACCAGCCAGGC
This sequence comes from [Pantoea] beijingensis, assembly GCF_022647505.1. Taxonomy (NCBI): domain Bacteria; kingdom Pseudomonadati; phylum Pseudomonadota; class Gammaproteobacteria; order Enterobacterales; family Erwiniaceae; genus Erwinia; species [Pantoea] beijingensis. The sequence goes on along the minus strand of NZ_CP071409.1, from coordinate 1,655,728 downwards.
AATACCGGTATTTGCATTGGCTCCACTACTGGTGCTGTGGTTCGGTTTTGGGATGAGCGCCAAAGTGGCCATGGCGGTGCTGGTCATTTTTTTTCCGGTCGCCTCTGCCTTCTTTGATGGGTTGCGCCGGGTAAACAACGACTACCTCGATCTGGCTCGTACTCTGCGCGCGTCACCGTGGGCACAGTTACGGCACGTTCGGCTGATGGCGGCGCTGCCAGCCTTTGGTTCCGGCCTGCGTATGGCCGCCGCCGTTGCCCCCATCGGTGCCATCATTGGGGAATGGGTCGGCTCGGCGGAAGGATTAGGTTACGTCATGCTTAACGCCAACGCACGTATGCAGACCGATATCTGCTTTGCCGCGCTGTTTATTCTGGTCGTCATGACCATCCTGCTATGGGTAGCGGTTGATGCCCTATTGCTGCGTCTGATTGTCTGGGCGCCGGAAAACGATGCATAACTTCTCAACGATAAGAGTAAGAAAAATGATAGAAAAAACCTTCTTTGGCCTGCTGCTTAGCGTCGTACTGGCGACCCACGCCAACGCGGCAGAAAAACTGACGCTGATCCTCGACTGGTATATTAATCCCGATCACGCCCCCATTATGGTGGCCGAACAGATCGGCGCGTTCAAAGCCCAGGGGCTCGACGTGAAGATCGTCCCCCCTTCCGATCCGGCTTTACCGCCGCGACTGGTGGCAGCAAAGCAGGCCGACCTCGCCATCACCTATCAACCGCAATTGCACTTTTTTGCTGACCAAAATCTGCCGTTGATGCGCGTCGGAACATTAATCAATTCCCCCCTTAATACCGTTATCACCCTGGATAAAACGATTACCTCTCCTGCGGGGCTAAAAGGGAAAAAAATCGGTTATTCCGTCAGCGGAATCGAAAATGCGATACTGGCCACCATGCTGCAACATGAGCAGCTCAATGCCAATGATATCAAGTTAATTAACGTTAATTTCCAATTAACCAGCGCGCTACTCGCAGGACAGGTGGATGCGGTTATTGGGGGCTATCGCAATATTGAAGCAGTAGAGCTGAAACTGCAGGGGAAAGATCCGGTAGTATTAAACGTGGAGGATTACGGCGTTCCGGCTTACGACGAGCTAATTATTGTCGCCAACCGCGATGCGGTAAATCAGCCTAAAATCCGCAAATTCCTCATCGCATTAAAACAGGGCAGTGACTTCCTGCACGCTCATCCTGAAGAGTCCTGGACACAGTTTGCCCGAAAATATCCGCAGTTAAATACCGCGCTAAACCATCAGGCATGGATGAAAACTCTGCCACTATTTGCACGTGACCCGGCGCGGCTGGATCGCGCACGTTATCAGGCTTATGAACAATTTCTTTTCGAAAATAAGTTGATCACTAAGATAACGCCGGTAGACATGTACGCGATAGAACCCGGTATTGAATAGCCACCGACTCATGACTCCGCCCGAGAATAAATCGGGCGGTTTTCCGTGTCGTCACGATAATTCTTCCTTCGTTATGCTTTGCTACAGAGATAGGGGGTTGCTGCAACAGTTATGATTGACTGCGGACATGAGGTTTGAGCAAATCGCCGAGGCCAACCCGATGTAACATCTCTGCACGCAGACGGTCCAGCACCATAAAACCAACTTCCGCACCGTCCTGGGTAGGATCATAGTGTACGCGGAACGGGCGTTTGCCAAACGGCAAATCGACCACCTCGACAATCGCATCGGCAACGCCACCCACATCAGCATCATCCGGTACAATGCGGGCAAACGCCTGCTGAACTTGCTCACCAAACCCGGCATAAGGGCCCGCTTCATATTCGGCCAGCCGCGCTTCATCCGCAGGTCGGCCGGAATGAGCAAAGTGGTTGGTTCCTTTTGTAAAGGCACCGGGAACGATGATGGTGGTTTCAATACCCCAGCGGCTTAATTCACGCGCATATAATACCGCCAATTCATCCATCGCGGCTTTCGCTGCAAAATAAGGAGCCAGGTACGGCGGCGTTCCCCCAGCAGAGCTGCTTGATGATATCCAAACCAGTAAGCCTTGCCCATGCCGACGCATATGCGGCAGTGCGGCCCGGTTAACACGCTGGGTACCAAGGACGTTAACATCATATTGCTGGGCATACTGCTCCGGCGTAAATGCCTCCGCAGGACCGAACATCATGTGGCCGGCATTATGGATCAAAACATCGATCTGATTGACGTCAGCGATAATTTTGCTTACGGCAGCATCGATAGAAGGTTCTGATTGCACGTCAAGCTCGATAGCGCGCAGATCCACGCCTTCACGCTTAGCCGTTTCCGCCATTTCGGCAGCATTGTGTGCATTACGACCAGCAATATCTCGCATTGAGGCATACACCGTATGTCCGGCACGCGCTAACGCTTCTGCAGTAATGCGTCCGAAACCACTTGAAGCACCGGTGATCAGAATATTTTTCTTGCTCATTTCACTCTCTCCAGGGCTGGATGCCCGTTTGTAGGGGTTAAATAATGCCGCCATTTACGCGCAGTGTCTGACCATTAATCCAGGCACCGTCAGGGCCGGCAAGAAATGACACTACGGCAGCGATATCATCCGGTTGCCCTAAACGCTCCAGTGGAGCCAGCTTCGCCAGACGGTCAATAACATCCTGCGGTTTGCCATCAAGAAACAGTTTAGTTGCAGTCGGCCCAGGAGCAACGGCATTAACGGTAATATTACGTCCGCGCAATTCTTTCGTCAGAACGTGCACCATCGCTTCGACACCCGCTTTCGTCGCGGCATACGCTCCGTAAGTGGGCTGATACAGACCAACAACGCTTGATGACAGATTAATGATTCGTCCATCCGGACGCAGACGCCGGGCCGCCTCACGCAGCATATTGAAAGACCCTTTCAGGTTGATGGCAACCTGACTGTCAAACACCGCATCGTCCGTCTCAGCAAGCGTTGCCAGCTTCATGATGCCGGCGTTATTCACCAAAACATCAACACCACCATAGGCAGCCTCAGCGGCGTCGAACATCCGTGCTACAGCAGCGGCATCGCTAACATCGGCTTGGGCGGTGATCGCCCGTCCACCGTTTTTTTCAATCTCATTAACCAGCGCTTCGGCATCGGCTGCGCTACCCGCAAAATTGACCAATACGTTCAGGCCATCTTTCGCCAGGCGACGTGCGATAGCGGCACCAATACCGCGGGATGCGCCAGTAACAATGGCGACTTTATTTTGAGCAGGCATCTCTTTCTCCTTAATTCAGTCCGCCAGTAGCGGCGGTGTGTGATAACTATCGTTGAACGGGATAAAAAGATAAACTCGCTAAAATTGCCATTACTATTCAATAAAAACGAACAATAGGAGCATCCGTGGATCGACTTGATGCAATGCGGCTTTTTACGCGCGTGGTGGAACGGCGTAGTTTTACGCTGGCAGCACATGACACCACCCTGCCACGCTCAACGGTAACCTATGCGATTAAAGAGCTGGAATCCCGGCTTGGGGTGCGCCTGCTTCAGCGTACGACGCGAGTGGTGAAGCCGACGCTTGATGGTGAAGCTTATTATCAACGTTGCCTGGCGATTCTTAACGATATTGAAGAGGCCGAAGGCGCTTTCAGTAGCGCACAGCCCAAAGGATTACTGCGTGTTGAAGTTCAGGGCACACTGGCCCGTCATTTCCTGATGCCAGGGTTACCCACTTTTTTTGCACGTTATCCCGACATTGAACTTACGATGAGTGAAAGCGATCGTTGGGTTGATTTAGTCCAGGAAGGCGTGGACTGCGCATTGCGTTACGGAAAACTGCGCGATAGCGATCTGGCGGCTCGGCAGGTGGCTTCGCTGGAAAGGTTAACCTGTGCCACGCCCGCTTATCTCGCACGTTTTGGCACCCCAACACGCATTGAATCACTGGTCGGGCACACCATGGTCGGTTTACGTTCAATCACTACGGGTAATCTTGCACCGCTGGAATTTGTCCACGATGGCGAACACCGTACAGCCTCACTACCAGCCACCTTATCCGTGACAGGTACGGATAGTTACCTTACCGCAATACGGTTGGGAATGGGGCTGGCCCAAATCCCCCGCTTTCATGTCGAGGATGATTTACAACGCGGCTCGCTGATTGCCGTGATGACAGATTTTCCGCCGCCTTCAGCGCCAGTATCGCTCCTGTACCCACGCAGTCGTCAACTCTCACCGCGGGTACGTGTTTTCCTCGACTGGGCCGTAAAAGAGTTCACGACCAACACCGTGCCCGATTCTGCGTAGCACCTGGCCCCTCTGCCGGCAACAAGCAGGCCGGGCTGCGAGGGGCCAGGTGCTTTACCAGCAAGCTGTTTGCGTTCTGATACATAAAAAAAACGGTTAAAAAATTGCATAATTCTCACGCTTTTACCATCATCAGATGACTTACCTGCTCCTTTCCGCTGGACTTACCTTGCAAAATTTCAGAGATACATTGCTACACGCGATTCAGCGTACGGGTTGGTATCCGAAAAGACACTCATATCGCGTCTTGTTCTGGCGTGAAATTACGCCCCTCGCCGTACCGATTCTTTTCGAGAATATGTGCGTGTTATTAATGGGGGTGCTCAGTACTTTCCTCGTCAGTCGACTGGGTGCTGAAGCAATGGCTGCCGTTGGTCTCGCTGAAAGTTTCAGCATGGTGATCATCGCTTTTTTTGCAGCTGTGGACCTGGGTACTACCGTGGTTGTGGCTTTTAGCCTCGGTAAATTAAATCGCAAGCGTGCCCGTGCCGCGACGCGGCAGTCGCTGGTGTTGATGACTCTCGCCTCGGTGTTACTGGCGCTAGTGATCGCCCTTTCAGGTGAAGCGATTATTGATGTAATTGCCGGGAGTGCCGCGCCGGAGGTAAAAGCACTGGCGCTCACCTATCTGCGTATTTCCGTCTGGAGCTACCCCGCCGCTGCGATAGCCCTCATTGGCTGTGGCGCGCTGCGCGGTGCGGGCAATACCAAAATCCCGATGCTGATCAACGGCGGCATGAACATTGTCAACATCGTCATTAGCGGCGCATTAATCTACGGTTGTTTTTCCTGGTCCGGACTGGGATTCATCGGTGCCGGTATCGGGCTGACCATTTCGCGTTATCTCGGAGCGATTGCGGTAATCTATGTATTGGCAATCGGTTTTAATCCTCGCCTGAAGATCACCCTAAAAAGCTACTTTAAACCGATGAATGGCGCCATCCTGATGGAAGTGCTCGGCATCGGCTTACCGGCAAGCATCGAATCCGTCCTGTTCAACGGTGGCAAGCTGCTGACACAGATTTTTGTTGCCGGAATGGGTACCGATGTCATCGCCGGTAACTTTATCGCCTTCTCGATTGCCTCGTTAATCAACTTGCCCGGTAATGCCCTGGGATCGGCATCCACTATTATCGTCGGTACCCGTTTAGGCAAACGACAAATTGGTCAAGCCGAACGGCAATTGAAGCATATTTTTTGGCTGTCAACCGTCGGACTGTGCGCGCTGGGGTTTCTCTCGGCGCCCTTCGCTGGCGTGCTTGCCCGCTTCTACACCAGCGAAACAGACGTTATTGAGGTGGTAAAAACGCTGGTCTGGCTCAACGCAGCATTTATGCCATTTTGGGCCGCCTCATGGGTGCTTCCGGCCGGTCTGAAAGGGGCTCGTGACGCGCGTTTTACGATGTGGATCTCCATGCTTGGCATGTGGGGCTGTCGCATCGTTGTCGGCTATATATTGGGCATCATGCTGGGTTTCGGCGTGGTGGGGATCTGGCTCGGTATGTTCCTCGACTGGATCGTTCGCGGGATATTCTTCTACTGGCGTATGATCAGCGGGCGCTGGCTCTGGCAGTATCCCCGAACGCCGCCATCATGATCACAGCCCTCTCACGCTTCCATTTTGCAGGGTGTAGCCCATCGCGAGGCGGGTTCTGAAAGCGCCGGGAATGTACGTCATCCCCAGCACTTTCACCATTATGGCTGATAAAGTGGAACGTTATTCCCAACGATATAGCGTTTACGCAACCGGGCTGAAATGGCATCCATCGCCATAACAATCACCACCAATATGACGGTGATGAACATCACTACATCCCAGTTCCACAGCCGCATGTTTTCGGCATACACCAGACCAATTCCCCCGGCGCCGACAAAACCTAATACCGCCGCAGAGCGGGTGTTGGATTCAATTTGATACAGGCTAAGCGCGAGAAATGTCGGAAACGATTGAGTAAAAATACCGTAGCGGTGTTTTTGCAGACTATTGGCACCGACCGCACTCAGTCCGCGCCCTGGTGAGCGTTCTACCGCCTCATGTCCTTCAGCATACAGTTTACCGAGCAGCCCAACGTCCTGCATGACAATCGCCAGTACGCCGGCCAGCGGCCCCATTCCCACCGCGCGAACAAAAATCAACCCCCAAATCGCCATATCAATGCCGCGTAGTACGTCCAACAGGCGGCGTACCAGCAACGCAATCGGTCGTAGCGTTCGGCTAGTCATCACATTGCGGGCGGCAAAGAACGACAGTGGCAGCGCCAGCAGCGTGGCGGTCAGTGTCCCGGCGAATACAATTGCCAGCGTGATCGCAATTTGCGAAAAGTAGTAACCGAATGGCCAGTTAATAAAATCATGCCAGACAAACATCCGCAGAAAATAACGGCCAAGCTGCTGACAACCCGTTAGCCATTGGGCCCACGGCATGCCAAACGTCATGAAAAAGAGCACATAAAACAGCACGACCGCCAGTATTAGCAGGCCAATACGCTGCAGATAGCGACGCTGCATGCTGAACAGTTCATCATGCTGTTGCTTCATATGCTTGATATCAAGCGTCCCCTGTAGCGCAATCATCACTGTTTCCCCTCAACAACCCAACGACGCAGACGCCCTGAAAGCGTATCCAGTAGCGATACCACGATAATAATCAGCAGCATGGTCATGCTCACCTGATCGTAACGGTCCAGTTTGATGCTGGTCATCAACTCCTGGCCAATTCCCCCTGCGCCCACCAGCCCCAGAATAGTTGACTGGCGAAAGTTGACCTCCATACGCATAAAGCTGTAAGAAAGGAAAATAGGTTTAACCTGCGGCCAGAAGGCAAAGCGCATGCGCTGAAATTTGCTGGCACCACAGGCCGCCAGACCACGATTGGGTTTATCTGATGCGGTTTCTATCGCTTCATAAAATAGCTTGGTCAGACTGCCCACGGTGTGCAACGCTAACGCGAGAAAACCCGGTATCGCCCCGATACCAAATGCCATCACAAACATCACCGCCCATGCCAGTTCTGGCATGGTTCGCAGAAAAGCCACCGCTGCACGAATGCCAAAACGTAGCGCTGGTGGGCTTAGAGTATTGTTGGCAGCAAAAAACGCCAGAACGGTGGCAATCACTACGGAGATTATCGTTGCCGCCAACGCCAGCTGAAGCGTCTCCCAGATAAGCGGCAGCTGAATATGCAGCCGATAACCCCAGTAGGCCAATGAGCCTTCGGTATGTCCGTCAGCAAACAGCAACGGTAAGTGCAATACAGGAATCGTTTGTCGCAGATAATCAAAGAAGTGCGGTAGCGAGGTCAGGATGGTAGAGAGACTGAATTCGGCAACATTGCCCGCGCCAAGATACAGCCCCACCAGCAGCAGAGACCAAAGCCATGTGTCGCGCTTTTGTCGCCCTTTTATCTGCTGGTAATAGCGTTCAAAGTCGTGATTTTGCATGGTGTTCTGCCTGATATTTCCCCTGTCCGTCTTGCAACAGACAGGGGAAAAGCGAAAATCAGCGGCCGTCTTTGGTCAGCGCACGCTTCATATCAATAATGGTCTGGTAATCGGCGATGGTGGCCGGACCGATATGCTGCGTACCGCCCATGGCTTTTATAAAGCAGCTGTGATTATCGGTATCCAGCTTCTTGATCGCCGTAATAACACGCTGCTTAAAGTCAGCAGGCAATTTGTTACTCACCAGAATCGGACCGTTTGGAATCAACGGTGACTGCCAGATGATACGAATCTGCTTCATCAAATCCGGGTGGTCCATGCGGATCATGCGGGTGAACGCGCCGGAGGTATACCCGGTGTTGTAATCGCCGATCATAGAGGCCCAAGTCACCGCGCCCTCAAACTGGCCATTCAACACGCCCAGCACATCCTGTTCGTGGCCGCCGGAAAAGGTCACACTGGAAAAAGCGTTGTTATATTTATTATCAATATTACCGCCAAACATTTTCTGGAATGACTGGTTAGGGATCAGATAACCAGAGGTTGAGTCCGGATCGGCAAAGCCAAAGGCTTTTCCTTTCAGGTCTTCCAGCTTCTGATAAGGGCTATCCGCTTTCACCACCACCACCGAATGATAACCACGCGACTGGTCGGTATCATCCACGGCGATACCGACAATATCGACAGCCTTCGGATCGTTGATGTAAACAGAAGCATAAGAGGACGGTGACATGCTGAGCACCAGGTCAACTTTGCCGCCTAATAATCCCTGAATCACGCCAGAATAGTCCGACGAATTGCGTAACTTAGTATCGACGCTTAATTCCTTATCAAAGAAATCCTTTACGCACTGATTATCACCAATCTGCTGGGTGGCATTCTGCCCTCCGAGGATCCCCAGATTCAGTTCTTTGGGTGCATCCGCAGCACTGGCGCCAAACGCCAACAGCGCACCGGTGAACATCGTCGTCAAACTGAGTGTCTTTTTCATTACTGTCGCCTGTGTAGTTTTTTGTTTAATGGAGATGCGTGATTTCATCGCCGTACAGCGTATGGAGAAGATTTTCATTGAGTTGCGATGGATGACCATCAAAAACAATCCGTCCGTGAGCGATACCAATCGCCCGCGAACAATACTCCTGGACCAGCTCAACCGAGTGCAGGTTAACCATCACGCTAATACCGTTATCACTGACCTGACGCAGCACATCCATAATGCGACGCGTATTTTTCGGATCGAGCGAGGCTACCGGCTCATCGGCTAACAGGATCTTCGGGGTTTGCATCAACGCGCGGCAGATAGCCACACGTTGCATCTGTCCACCAGAGAGGTTTTCCGCGCGTTGCAGCGCCTGGGGCAGCATATTGAGCCACTGCAGCAACGCAATAGCACGGGCCCGATCCTCATCGGTGAAAATTTTGAAAAAAGATTTGAGTGTTGACGTTTGGCTCAAACGCCCCAGTAACACATTGGTGAGAACATCAAGGCGCGGCACCAGACAAAAATCCTGAAAAATCATGCCGCACTCACTGCGCCACTGGCGCAGTTGACGGCTGTTCAGCGTCACAATGTCCTGCGATTGCCCCTCGTCACGGTGGTAAAGAATTTCACCTTCCGTCGCGGGAAGTGTGCCGTTAAGTACATGAAGCAGCGTCGATTTACCTGCACCAGAACGACCGATAACCGCTACCAGCTCGCCGGCATGCAGTTCGAAATTGATATCATCCAGCACACGCTGCTGCGATGAGTAAGCTTTACTGAGCCCCTGGACTGAAAGAATTTTGCTGTGCGTAACCGGCGATGTTAGCGCCTCAAGGTCAAGCGCGGATTTCAATAGTGCCTGTGCCATATTTTTATCCGTTTCGATGTAATTGAGCGTAAGTTTGTGCCGGTTATATTTAGGGCATCCCCCGTGAAGACTTCATGACAATAAGATGATGAAACGATGATATGGCCCCGTGCGGCTAAAGCGCCAGCGTCAACCCATCAAAGGCTGCAGATACGCCGGATGGCAGCGCATGATTTTCCAGCCAGCGATCAACTTCATGACTCAAATGCGTGAGCCAGCACTGTTGTGGCTTCAACTGCTGGTGCAACTGCAACGCCAATGTAACGTCATTATGATTGCGTGGCGGCGCGCTCAGTGGTGGGTAGCTACAGTCCAGCACCAGATGGTCAATCGAGCGCGTCTGTAAAAATGCCAGGGTTTCCAGCGGCAGACCGACGGTATCGCACAGCCATGCCAGAGCCTGCCCGCGATACTCAATCAGATAGCCGTAGGTTAATTTTGAATGAACCAGCGGTAGCGGCGTGATACGCAACGCACCATGCTGTACCGGCTCAAACGGCGTCACCGGGGGCGCAAAGTCCAATAGCCCTGGATGTTTAAAAAGATCGTCGCAACCCGCGGGGTCAGGGGGCCCGTATACCGGGATTCTGGCTCCCATCCCCCAGCGCAGTGCAAACAGCCCCTGTACGTGATCCATGTGATAGTGTGTCAGCAAAATACGCGTTAACTCGCCCGGTGCAAAACGTTGCTCCAGTAACGGCTGTCCGGCATCCAGCAGCGTAGTTTCACCTTCACAGCGGATTGCTGCGCTACAGGGACTCCGACGAAAGCGAGGCTGTCGATGAGCTCGTTGACAAATGTCGCAGTCGCAGCCAAATACCGGTACCTGCTGTGCGCCTCCGGTCCCTAAAAAGGTCAGTTGCATGCTTCACGCTCCAGCAGTGCGCGGAACTGGCTTAACGTCTGCGTAAGAGCACCATCGTTAGCCAGCCGCAAACAACGGTCTGGCAGTGCTTCCTGCGCCCGCGCCAGCCGCTGGGCAATTTCGCCTTCGCTTTCCCGTCCACGCTGCCGCAGGCGCTGTTCCAGTACCGGTAAAGACACCTGCAGGCAAATGGGCAGGATACGGCCGTCATAGCGCTGACACGCAGCGGTGAGCTGCTGCCGGGAGCCATTAACCACCACATCCATTCCCTGTTCCAGCCAGAGATCAACTTCAATCCCCAGCGCGTAATAGTGCTGATGTGCCTGCCAGTCAAGCGCAAACAGCCCTTTCGCGCGTCGGCGCAAAAACTCCACCTCACTTAGCGCAACATGGTTCTCTCCCCCCGCATTAGCCGGACGAGTAATGTAGCGGTGTGCCACCAGAATCCCCTCCGGAGCCTGTTCACGCAGCGCCGTCAGCAGGCTATCTTTACCCGATCCGGAGGCGCCCATCAGCCAAATGAGGCGCGCCATCAGTAAACAGCCCGTCCCTGTGCCCAAACGTGGCGAATATGCGCATGTCCATAAGTGGTATGCGCCAGCACCAGATCGGCCCGCTTACCTTCAGCAATAATGCCGCGATCGTGTAACCCCAAAGCCCGCGCTGGATTAGCGGTAACCAGTCGTACGGCACGTGGCAAGTCGTAGCGATTCGTTTCATCCTGCGCAATACGGAACGCCGCATCCAGCAGGCTGGCCGGATAGTAATCAGAAGAGAGGATATCCAACAGTTCCAGCTGTGCCAGCCGATGCGCGGCGACGTTACCGGAATGCGATCCACCACGTACGATATTCGGTGCGCCCATCAACACCTGTAGCCCCAATTCCCGCGAGCGACGGGCGGCGATTTCAGTGGTAGGAAACTCCGCAATTACGCTGCCAATCGCGTGTGACTCATCGACGTGGGTATCCAGCGCATCATCGTGGCTCGCCAGCGCGATATTTTTTCGGCGGCAGTGTGCTGCAATCGCCAGCCGGTTGGGCTGAGACCAGCGCGCCGCCAGCGTCAGTTGCTGCTCTTCAAACTGCGCCATCTCCACATCGTTCAACTGATATTTTCCCTGATAGTAATCACGGTATTTCTCGCGCGACACATACTGGCGCTGTCCCGGCGAATGGTCCATCAGTGACACCAGCGACAACTCAGGGATATCCATTAATTGTTCGAACAGAGGTAACGTATCGTCATAGGGCAATTCGCAGCGCAAATGAAGCCGATGTTCCGCGCGGTTCAATCCGTTTTTCTGGCTGCTGGTAATGGCGTTAATCATTTTGGTAAGGTTGTCCAGACGATGTCCACCGTCACGCACATCCCCCACGGCAATGGCATCCAGCACCGTCGTGATACCGTTGGCCACCATCAACGCATCGTGGCTGCTCATTGCTGAGTGCGCGGGCCAGTCCACTTTAGGCCGTGGCGTAAAAAATTTATCAAGGTTGTCGGTATGCAGCTCAACCAGCCCGGGCAGCAGATAGCCACCTTCGCCATCGAGCGAACCCGGCAGACGACTAATCGAATCAGAAAAACTGCGGATTACGCCATCCTGAATTTCCAGCGAACCGTGCAATACTTCGTTTTCCAGTACCAACTGCACATTATTGATAATCATGCCTCTGCCCCTTGAGCCACCGGGCTCATTACATACAGACGGTCGGCAACGCGATCGCGCACCGCTTTATCATGGAAAATGCCAACAATAGCCGCACCGCGCGTGCGCGCTTCTTCAATCAGTTCAACCACCGCCGCGCTGTTTGTGCTGTCGAGCGATGCGGTCGGCTCATCCAGCAGCAGAATGGGATAATCTGCAATAAAACCGCGAGCAATATTGACGCGCTGCTGCTCACCACCGGAGAACGTTGACGGTGCCAGGGACCACAACCGCTGCGGTACATTAAGTCGGGTCAATAACTGTCGGGCCCGGACTTCACACAGGCTGCGCTCTACGCCACGTTCCAGCAGCGGCTGCATCACCACTTCCAGCGTCGAAATACGTGGGATCACCCGCAGAAATTGACTTACCCAGCCAATGGTTTCACGTCGTATCGCCAGGATCTGGCGGGCAGAGGCACATGCCAGATCGACCCACTGTTGCTGATGTTGCAGCCAGATATGCCCACTGTTAGGCTGGTAGTTGGCATATAGCGAACGCAAAAGTGTCGATTTTCCGCTACCGGAATGGCCATCCAGCACCACGCATTCCCCCGCGGCCACCTCAAAACTGGCCTGCTGCAGTACCGGTAATTCGGCACCATGCTGATTGTGTAATACAAAAGTTTTACAGAGATTCTCAACGCGAAGCTGTGTGTTCATGATGGCCTTAACTCAAAATCGAAGAGACAAGAAGTTGGGTGTAGGGATGATGCGGATCGTCCAGCACCCTGTCGGTTAATCCACTCTCCACCACCTGGCCTTGCTTCATGACCAGCAAACGGTGTGCCAACAGCCGGGCAACGCCCAAATCGTGGGTGACAATCACCACCGCCAGATTAAGCTCCCGAACCAGCGTGCGCAGCAGATCGAGCAGGCGCGCCTGTACGGAAACGTCCAGCCCGCCCGTCGGTTCATCCATAAACACCAATTTAGGATGCGTCACCAGATTGCGGGCGATTTGTAAACGCTGCTGCATACCGCCAGAAAAGGTCACCGGTAAATCATCAATGCGCGACACCGGTATCTCTACATCCTGTAACCACTTACTGGCCTGCTGGCGGATTTCACCATAATGGCGCTGGCCGACGGCCATCAGGCGTTCGCCGATATTCCCGCCGGCGGAAACCTGCGGACGCAGCCCATCAAGCGGATGCTGGTGCACCACGCCCCATTCGGTACGCAACAGGCGACGACGCTCACTTTCACTTAACGCGTACAGATCATTACCCTGATAAAGAATGTTGCCGTGCTGTGGTGTTAACCGCGCCGAAATCGCCTGTAATAAGGTGGTCTTACCGGATCCGGATTCGCCCACAATCCCCAGGACTTCCCCGGGATAGAGTTCAAATGACACGTCATCAAAACCTTTACCCGGTGCATAAAGATGCGTCAGGTTATTTACCGCCAGCAGCGGTTGTTCACTGATCATGATTTTTTTCCTGCTGCTGATGGCAAAAATCGGTGTCGGAGCAGACAAACATACGGGTGCCGTTGTCATCCATCACCACTTCATCAAGGTAACTTTGGCGTGATCCGCACAGAGCACAAGGCTCATCCCACTGCTGCACGCTAAAGGGATGATCGTCAAAATCGAGGCTTTCCACCTTACAGAACGGTGGTAATGCATAAATGCGTTTCTCACGACCAGCCCCAAACAACTGAAGCGCGGGCATCATGTGCATTTTGGGATTATCAAATTTAGGGATTGGTGAAGGGTCCATCACGTAGCGATCGTTCACCTTTACCGGATAAGCGTAGGTGGTTGCGATATGACCATAGTGAGCAATGTCTTCATACAGTTTCACCTGCATGATGCCGTACTCCTCCAGCGCGTGCATTTTTCGCGTTTCGGTTTCACGCGGTTCAATAAAGCGCAGCGGCTCCGGGATCGGCACCTGATAAATCAGGATCTGATCTTCCGTCAGCGGCGTTTCCGGAATACGATGTCGCGTCTGAATCAGAGTCGCATCCACCGTACGTTCGGTCGTCGCGGCACCGCTGACGCGCTGGAAGAACTGGCGTATTGATACCGCATTGGTGGTGTCATCCGCCCCTTGATCGATCACTTTCAGTACGTCATGTTCGCCGATAATGCTGGAGGTAAGTTGGATACCGCCCGTCCCCCAGCCGTAAGGCATCGGCATTTCCCGTCCACCAAATGGTACCTGAAAACCGGGTATTGCTACCGCTTTCAGGATTGCACGGCGAATTATTCGCTTGGTCTGTTCGTCAAGGTAGCCGGGGTTATAACCGCTCAGTTCATGCATTTCTCTGCTCCTGATACTCCTGGCGTAACCGTTTCAACAGTTCCAGTTCCGCCTGAAAATCGACGTAATGCGGCAGCTTCAGGTGAGAGACAAAACCCGCCGCCTCCACGTTATCGGCATGCGCCAGGACAAACTCTTCGTCCTGTGCCGGGCTGGTGACGCGCTCCTGGTATTGATCTGCCTGCAGCGCACGATCTACCAGCGCCATCGCCATCGCTTTACGCTCCGAACGTCCGAAGACCAGACCATAACCGCGTGTGAAATGCGGTGCCTCATCGCCGGGAACGGTAAATCCATTGACCATTTCACACTCGGTCAGCAAAATTTCACCGATCTCAAACGGAAAACCCAGCTCTTCAGGCGCAATCTCTACCGTGACATAACCGGTGCGAATTTCAGCGGCAAACGGATGGGTACGCCCGTAGCCGCGCTGCGTCGAGTACCCCAACGCCAGTAAGAAACCTTCGTCACCACGCACCAGTTGCTGTAGGCGCGCAGAGCGGGGAGCGGGATATTCAGGTGGCTCGCGAGTGATATCCAGCGGTTCGCTGCCGTCATCAAGCTCCTGTGCTGCCAGTCCTTCACGGGTCATCATATCGAACACGTGCGCACAGTGTTCCTCAAGCGGCTGTTCTGCACGTGGTGCGGCAGGCGTTTCACCGTTAGCCAACAGGGTAAAATCCAGTAGGCGGTGGGTATAATCGTAGGTTGGTCCGAGCACCTGCCCACCGGGCAGATCTTTGTAAACCGCCGAGATCCGGCGTTCAAGCCGCATCACCGTGGTATCAAGCGGCAAGCTATCCGCCAGCCGAGGCAACGTAGTGCGATAGGCACGCAGCAGGAAAATCGCCTCGACTAAATCGCCGCTCGCCTGCTTGATTGCCAGCGCAGCGAGTTGGCGGTCATGGATGCCGCCTTCCGTCATCACGCGATCCACAGCTAACCCAAGCTGCCGATCGATTTGCTGGCACTCCAACTCGGCCTGTTGGCGGTCCCCCCGGCGCAGGTCATGCTGCAACTGGTGCGCATTGGCGATGGCCTTTTCTCCCCCTTTAACGGCAACGTACATCAGCAAACCTCCACTTGGGTGGTACGCGGCAGCGCCATCAGCGCGGTGCCACAGGTAAACATAAGATCGATGCCCTGAGGGAATATCGTTGGGCGCTGACGCAAATACGCCAGCCAGCGCTCAGGAAGTTGAGGAGCGATAGCGCGCGTTTCCATCAAGCCGGGACCACGCAGGCGCAGTGTCAAGCCGCCATTCAGCGAAGGCACCTCAATAATCACCGTGGTACTTTTCTCCGGTGAGAGGTTATCGCCACAGGCGAATATCATCGGATCGACATCGGAAGCCGCGGATAACAGCGCAAATGCTGCATTTCCCCCTTCGCTAAGCGACGCGCCGGTATGAAAACGCAGATTCGCAAGCAGTGACTCATCGCTCAGCGCATCGTCCAGCCACAGCGGCGTTTCACGATCGACAAGCGTTAGCAGTACCGCGGTTGCCGCTGGTGACAAGGCGCCCCAGCCGTGCTGTAGCGGCAGTGATACAATTACGCCCGGCTCGCTCATCGCTTTGAGGATGCGGCGAAAGGCGTGCTGTGAATCAGCCACCGGACGGTTAAAGCTGGCCAGTAAAGTCATGCATTATCTCCGCGTACCAAAGTAAAGAAATCCACGCGACTGCTGGCGACTTCACGTGCGCGCTGCTGCTGTTGCTCCGCGCGCTCCGCTGCCAGTGGCGTAATCAGGTTATCGTGCAACAAAGCCCCGTTCTCTCGCTGTTGCAGCAGTGCATCAATAACGGCACAGCGCTCGGCGTGTAATTTGTCCCGGCCAGTAATATAGCTGTAGCCACAGGTGCCATCCGTCAGCCGCACCACTGCCCGTGTGACGGTAACATCACCCACAATAAAGCGTTTTCCGGTAGCACCCATCCGCGCCTGTAGCCGGGTTAAACCGGTTTCAGGCGCACGTAATACGTCATAACCTGGCTGTAGATTAAGTGCATTCCAGTAGTATTCCAGCCGATCGGCGGCGCTGTGTGCCAGTACCGAAAGCCAATGTTGACGTGCTTTTAACGCGTCCATTTAATGCTCCAGCGTCAGTTCAATCATATCGGCACGCGTCAGGCTGACGGAGTATTCCGCCATGCTGCCATCTTCCCTGCTGTTCAGCGTACGTACGCACAACAGCGGTGATTGCAAGCCGACTTCCAGTAACTTGCTCTCTTTTGCCTGTGCCCGGCGCGCACTGATCCGGGTTTGCCGACGCGTCAGCTGATGATTGAGATGTTGATGAATGAAATCGTGAAGGGAACCGCTGTGAAACTGTTGCAACTGCGGCCACCAGCTGAGATCGGAGAAGTAATGATTAATGACACACACCACCACACCATTCACACGGCGTAGCGTGCGCAGATGAATGACATTTGCCCCTTCATTACAGGCAAGCGCCATCGCCACATCGCTACTCGCCGGACGCAGCACGCCCATTAGTTTCTCGCTGGTCGGGTGACTCCCCTGCTCCAACAGATTCTGGCTAAAGCGTGCCTGGGTATGCAGTGGATAATCGTAAGGGCGCATCAGTACCAAAATGCCCACCCCGTGACGACGTTGCAGTAACCCTTTATTAACCAGTTCATCGACTGCACGGCGCAGCGTATGGCGATTTACCGCATAACGCGTCGCCAGTTGTTGTTCCGAGGGTAAATAATCGCCACAGCGGTAGCCCTTACGCAGCTCCTCTTCTAATTGCGCCGCGACGGCCTGGTAAACAGTGGTCGGATGTCTGGATATGTTCATCATTGAACAAACTCCTTAATGCAGCGATGGGACAAGCACATTAAAGATAAAAAGGTCATGGCACGTTCCTCAGGTTGGGCGAGCTATTACCTTGACGATTGACTGTTACAGCGAGGTTAAAGAGAAATGGCGGTACAATGAATTTGCAGCAGAACAGCAGGAATGGCAGAGCGGAGAGGTGAATAAAACCGATGATGACACACGCAAAAAGTCCCGTAAGCAGGAAATACAGCAGGTTGCCCGCAGGCAAAATAGCAAAGGGAATAACGCGCGTGAACGGATAAAGGCAAGGGGCCAGAGGAATTGCCCCTTGCAACGAAAAACGGCATCGCAGGATGCCGGAGCTGTATTAGCTGGCGTCAGGGAAATCCGTGCCGAGAGTGGTTTCCTTCCATGCCTCAATTTCCGCCAGACGTTCTTTCAGTTTGCTGGTCACCGCCTGAAAACCGAAAGCGCCCATCACCAAATGCCGTGGCGGGTTATCTCGCTGCGTGATGGCAATCATAGCCTGTGCTGCACGCGCAGGATCGCCTGGTTGCTTACCACTGATCTTCGCGGTGTTGTTCATCCGAGCCGCTGCGGTTTCAGCATAGTCTGCAAGGGTGTTTTCCGTCCGACGCATAGAGCGACCCGCCCAGTCGGTACGAAACGGACCTGGCTCAACGCAGGTGACATGGATACCCAGCGGCGCGCCTTCGGCAGCCAGCGCATCCGACCAACCTTCAACAGCATGCTTGCTGGCCGCATAGTAACTGGATCCCGGGAAACCAATAAAACCGGCAACCGAGGTGATATTAATGACATGTCCATAACGCGCTTTACGCATCGTCGGCAGTAGCGCGCGCGTCATTGCAAACAGCCCGAAGACGTTGGCATCAAACTGGGCACGAATTTCCGCTTCATCCCCTTCCTCTGCCGAGCTTTGGTAACCATAGCCGGCGTTATTGACCAGCACATCAACGGTACCGAATTTTGCCAGCGCCGCTTTAACGGCAACATCGATATTCGCGCTGTCGGTCACATCCAGCGACAGTGCAATCGCATTGGACTCATGCCCTGCGACCAGATCAGCGATTTTCGTTGTATCTCTGGCAGTCACAACAACATTAAATCCCTGTGCAATGACCTGCTGCGCCAGCTCGCGGCCAAACCCGGTCGAGCATCCGGTTATGAACCAGACGGGGCGTTTTTCTGCAACCATGTTTTCATCCTCACGAATTTTTTTGTTAGTTAGCGTTAGAGCGAAAGAAGCCGGTTACGATTGCAACCGGAGATGTTGTTCGACAAGAATAGCCCTGTATAGCCAGGCATAGCATGTCATTTTGTGCATAAATGTTACGATTAGCACAGTAAGGGTCCGCGAACGCCTGCTGAGCAGGCGCATATAAGGCGCTAATTCGGTTAGGTCAATACGGCCAATACAGAGGGAACGTCACTCATGACGGTTAAATCTGAAAATCGATTGCGACAGCCTCTTCGCCATGGAGCGACAACGCCTGACGCTTAATCTCTTCCAGCGATAGATTGGCATTGCAAAGCTCAAGGAACTGCCAGACATAATTACGTTGAAGCTGTCCACGCTTGAGGCCCAGCCAGACAGTATTGGATTCAAACAGATGGTTGGCTTCCAGCCGTGTTAGCGTTGAATGTTCATCTAACTGGCAGGCCTGATCGGCCAGAATACCGACCCCCAACCCCAGTTCAACGTACGTTTTTACGACGTCAGAATCCTGGGCGCTGAGAACGATATCGGGCTTCTGGCCTGCGGCGTGGAAGGCGCGATCGACACGAGAACGACCGGTAATTCCCTGACGGTAGGTGATAAGTGGGTGACGGCTCAGCGCGCTCAGCGTAACCGGTTGCTGCTGTTCCAGCTCATGCCCTTTTGGTACTAACAGCGCATGATGCCAACTGAACCATGGAAAAGCCGCCAGCGCGGGATTATTGACCACCTGTTCACTGGCAATACCGATATCAGCTTCACCGGCAACCAGCATTGCGACAATTTCCTGCGGTGACCCCTGGTTCAGCTCCAGCCGCACGTTGGGATAGAGTACGCGAAAAGCTTTAATTACCGGAGGCAGGCTGTAGCGAGCCTGAGTATGCGTTGTGGCAATCGTTAAGACACCGCTTGATTCATTCGTGAATACATCGGCTAACCGTCTGACCTTGCCCGCTTCATCAAGAATTCGTTCCGCGATGGTAAGCAACGCTTTACCCGGCTCCGTCATCCCCAACAAACGCTTGCCCCGACGAATGAAAATTTCTACGCCTAATTCATCTTCAAGATCGCGGATATGTCGGCTAACGCCAGATTGCGAGGTGAATAACGTGTTGGCTACCTCGGTCAGATTGAATTCACAACGCGCGGCTTCTCTAATAATTTTAAGTTGCTGGAAATTCATGCGCGTTCCCCTCTGTCATCTGTTGATTTGTCCTTATGTTAAGGAGGCAAATTGATAGCAACAAATAATAAAAAAGGGATAGTTATGCGATTTAGCGATAAGCAGCGGGTGCTTTACTGTGTTCACATTAGCCAAAAAACGCCGCCGGAAGGCAGCGTGTAGTACCGTTTATGCTTGCACGGCAAATGTGGCTACTGCAAACCTCCAGGCTTAGCTCACTAACATTAGCTCGCGCTCTTCCGTCGTCGGTTTATTCAGCAGTGATAACAGAATATTTTTTACCGCCTGCGCGGAGGGTGACAGCGTCATTGATGAAGAGACATTTAGCGATAGCGGCAGGCTCAACGTCGGACTGACAATACGCGACATCCATGCGTTAGTCGCGCTAACCAGTGAGCGGGCGGCAGATTCGGGTAATACGGTCGCCCCCATCCCACTGGACACCGCAGCAGTCAGCGTGGCGATCGATTCTATTTCACCGATAATCCTCGCACTTAAACGCCGTAGTGAAAAAGCCTCATCAACCCGCTTACGCACCGCGCTGTAATCACGCGGCAAGAATAAATTCATCTGCGCAACCTCAGCTAAATCGACGCTTTGTCCCGGCGAGACGGTGGCACCGACCAGGTAGAGCTCTTCTTTCATCAAGGGCATGCTGGTGATCCCGGCGGTAGGTGCACGATCGTAAAGTACCGCCATATCAAGTTGTCCACTCATCACTTTTTCATTTAATGAAGCACCGCTGTTTTCATGAAGATAAACCAGCACCCCTGGAAATTGCTCGCGAACGGTTTGCAGTAAGGGCATTGTTAGTGAAGAGGCCGCCGTTCCCGGAGCCAGACCGATCGAAACCTGACCGCTCAGTATCTGTCCTGCGTTAATCACCGCCCTCTGCGCCTGTTCACACTGTCGTAAAATAGTACAGGCATGTGCATACAGGATCTTCCCCGCTTCAGTTGGCGTCACACCACGTTTAGTCCGAATCAATAACTGCTGGTCCAGTTCGTTTTCCAGAGTAGCAACCTGCTGACTTAGCGCAGGCTGCGCAATATGTAACACTTCTGCTGCCTGAGTCAGGCTGCCGACATCGACGATTTTCACAAAATATTTAAGTCGTCTTAAGTTCATTTTGCCTCCGTAACGAATCCCCAAATGCCTGAATGCGGCTGTTTTATCCCTGCTCATGTCAAGTGCAGGTTGGCGCCGGCTGAATAAATCCCGAAGAGCTTACGCAGGTAAGCACTTTTGGGTTGCCAGAAGAATAGCCAACACCTGCATTCAAAATGACGGTAGATATGTATTAAGCATGACGTCGTACCTTCACAGGATTGCAATATACAGGCCAATATCATCGGGTGATCCGTGGGAGGCTTAATCTCTTACACTAAGTTGCAGTAAAATAAGCAAATCTACTTACACCCTGTGAATTTATTCATGCGGTTAATAAGATCGCATTTTTTCCGTAAACATCAGTCGCACCAGGTTAGGGCAAAATGTCACGGTGATGTGCAATATATGCTGCAGATAACGCGCCGCATGAAATTGTTACGCGGCGCGTCTGAACGAGGGAATCGAGAAGGGTCAACGTTTCTTGCGGTTACGGTGCATATCGATAGAAACGGCGGCCACGATGATGATTCCTTTAATAATGTCCTGCACATAAGCATCGACACCCACAAAGGTAAAACCGCTCTTAATCAATCCAAGAATCACTGCCCCGATAAGTGTACCGGTAATCCGCCCGACGCCGCCCATCAGACTGCTGCCGCCAATAACCGCCGCGGCGATAGCATCCAGTTCATAAGACATTCCCATACTTGACTGGCCGCTGCTGACGCGTGCGGCCAGGACAACACCGGCCAGACCTGAAAGCGCACCAGCAATGGTATAGACGATAATCAGGTATTTATTAACGTTAATCCCCGACACTTTCGCCGAGGTCATATTGCCGCCGATGGCGTAGACATATTTACCGTAACGCGTGTGCTTGAGCGCAATATGGAAGATTACCGCCACAACGAGAAAAACGATAACCGGCATCGCCCCCTGTCCTATCGCGGTGAAACCATCAGAAAGAAAACTGATCGGGTTACCCTGCGTATAGTACTGCGCAAGCCCCCGCGCCGAAACCATCATCCCGAGTGTTGCAATAAAGGGAGGAATACCGGTACGGGTGATCAATACACCATTAATTACCCCACACAGTAACCCGACACCAATCCCTGCCAGAACCGGCACTGCCGCGGGTAAATTTACCAGCGAAGGAAACATCGGTGACAAGCTATCGGAGGTTTGCGCCAGGCTGGCGGCAACGACGGCGGAAAGCGCAATAAGCGAACCCGAGGAGAGATCGATACCCGTAGTGATAATAACCTGCGTTACCCCTACCGCAATGATGCCGATAATCGCCACCTGCAGGACAATCAATATCAGGCGGTTCGGGTTGAGCAGGAATGATTGATCGCGTACATACCACCCAAAACCTTCAAAGATTAGTGCGATGCCCAGCATCACGATAAAAATACCGGTATCTTTCGGCATCTTATGTTTAAGTTGCCCGAACAGCGAACCGCGCTGTACTGCTGGCTGCCGGGAGCTGGCTTTTACGTCACTCATAAATTTTCCCATCCCTTATTCGGATGCCAACGACATAATGGTTTCCTGATCGGCTTCTTCTTTATTCAGGATGCCGGTAATACGCCCTTCGTGCATCACCATCACACGATCGCTCATCCCCAGGATTTCCGGCAGTTCAGAGGAAACCATAATGATGGCTACACCGCGGTTTGCCAGTTCACTGATCAGGCGGTAAATCTCCGCCTTAGCGCCCACGTCAATACCGCGCGTCGGTTCATCAAGAATCAGAATTTTGGGTTGTGCCAGAAGCCAGCGCGCAATTAAAACCTTCTGCTGGTTGCCACCACTGAGATTGTTGATGATTTGATCCATTGTCGGCGTTTTGATATTCAGCCGGCGAATTTGCTCCATACAGTCCTTTGCCATCTGCTCATGACTGACGAAACCCGCTTTGGCGCTATACTCCGGCATATTGACAATACTCATGTTTTCCATAACGGATAGCACCAAAAAAAGCCCTGACTTTTTACGGTCTTCCGTAAGGAATGCGAGTCCTTTCTCAATGGCGACTGAGGGTGAATCAATGCGAGTCGGCACGCCGTCGATCAATATCTCTCCGCTGTCAAACGCGGTCATTCCAAACAGACTCTCCATGACTTCACTGCGCCCTGCCCCAACCAGCCCGGCAACGCCAAGGATCTCTCCGCGACGTAGCGAGAAATTTATGTCGTAGAATTTCTCTTTCCGCGTGAGCCCGCGCACGGTCAGCACTTCTGCGCCAATATCATTATTAAACTTGGGAAACAGCTGCGTCAGCTCGCGGCCAACCATTTGCGTAATCAACGACTGACGCGTGTAGTGGGCAGTTTGATCGCTGCCAACCCAAGCACCATCGCGAAAGACACTCACCTCATCGGTAATGGCGAATATTTCATCCATCTTATGGCTAATATAGATGATGGCTTTTCCCTGAGCGCGCAGGTCACGAATAATAGTGAAAAGGTGTGAGACTTCTGTTTCCGTTAGCGCTGAAGTGGGCTCATCCATAATCACTACATCAGCATTCCACGAGACCGCCTTCGCAATTTCTACCATTTGCTGAGAAGCAATACTGAGTTCGCCCACCAGATCATCCGCCTTCAGACGAATATTCAGCTTCAGGAGCAGATCGCGCGTTAGCTGATTTAATCTGGCGTGATCAACGAAGCCGTATTTCATCGGCTCGCGTCCTAGCCAGATATTCTCGGCGACGGTCATATGCGGAACCAGGTTCAATTCCTGGTGGATCATTGAGATACCTGAACGAAGCGCATCCAAGGTGTCATGGAACTGAATTGGTTCTCCTTTAATACGAATCACGCCGTCATCGGGACGATAAATCCCGATAAGGCATTTCATTAACGTGGATTTTCCAGCACCATTTTCACCCATCAGGGCATGGACCGTTCCCGCCTTGACGCGCAACGACACATTACTCAGTGCCTTTACGCCAGGAAAGAACTTGCTGATGCCTTCGGCTTCAAGCGCATAAGCAGTCATGCTTCACCTCCGTACCACGCTGTCAGAGAAGAGTTATTTTTGGTTCATGCTGACGAACTGTTCATAATTCTCTTTAGTGATCAACTGGAAAGGAATATCGACAATATTTTGTACCTTCTCACCGTTCACCAGTTTAACGGCGGTGGTCACTGCCCCTTCGCCCTGACCTTTGGCATTCTGGAAAACGGTTGCGACCATTTTGCCGTTTTTAATCATCTGTAATGCATCCGGGGTTCCATCAACGCCAGCAATCAATACGTTCGCGTTATTTCTTCCCAGTGCCTGTAATGCACCAATCGCCATTTCGTCATTGTTAGAGGCAATGGCGTTAATATCATCTCCGGCGGTCATCCAGTTACTGACCACATCCACCGCATCATTACGCTGAAATTTTGCCGTCTGCTTTTGTATCACCTTAATACCCGGGTATTTGGCAACAACGGCCTCAACGCCTTTAGTACGCTCGCGAGTTGACTCGTTTGCCAAATCCCCCAGTAAAATCGCAACATTGCCTTTACCGTTCATTGCCTTCGCCAGCGCTTCCATCTGTAAGCGGCCCGCCAGCTCCGAATCCGAACCGACATAGGCGATTTTACCTGCAAGCTCAATGGCCGGACGGCGATTAACAAAAACCAGCGGGATCCCGGCCTTTGTCGCCTGATCGACGATGGGTTTCACCGCATTGGTATCCACCGGATTAACAATGATGGCATCCACGCCCTGGCCAATAAAATTTTGTACCTGCTGTAATTGCTGGGCCACATCACCTTTTGCATCCTCAATTTGGCCTTTAACGCTCTCTTTTTGCATCTCGTTTTGCATCGCCGAACGAACGGTGGTGAGAAAATTATCATCAAAAAGCGCCATGGATACGCCAACCTGAATATCTTTGGCAAAGGCGGCGGCTGGCAACATACAGGCTAACAGTGACGTTACGATCGCTTTTT
Source organism: [Pantoea] beijingensis (assembly GCF_022647505.1). NCBI lineage: Bacteria > Pseudomonadati > Pseudomonadota > Gammaproteobacteria > Enterobacterales > Erwiniaceae > Erwinia > [Pantoea] beijingensis. The sequence goes on along the minus strand of NZ_CP071409.1, from coordinate 1,631,073 downwards.
TAAAGTTCATGGGTAACCCTTATAATCGTTAACATGCCCGGGCGTTGATGCCATCAATGGAAAAATATTTTTTTCATTCCACAGCATCATTGTCGGCTTCATTTGGTCTGTAGGAGGTACATTTTTCCGAGGAAAAAGCTTATGGTGATAACAACTCCTTATCACTAATTCATTGTTTGAATTATAATTTCATAAAAACCTTTCACTTAACCCTACCCGTTTGCAGCCACCTGATATGGTTTTAGTTTATTTATTTCATAAATGTGAAATTTGAAATTTTAATTATGAAAGCATCGAAATACGTGTTTTAAAATCATCAAATAACAAAAATTTGACACGCCTCTAACATCTGCGATGAATTCGCTCTAAAGTGAGATCTCAGTCAGCAGATTACATTTCGACAGGAAAGGGGGATAAAAAAGCGGCAGTCGCTGTTTTTGCCAGCAAACGCACCGGAAAAATCCATTCCGGCTTTGACATTTTGCAAGGGCATCGCTACTATTCGCCCCGTTCCAACGATTCCTCTGTAGTTCAGTCGGTAGAACGGCGGACTGTTAATCCGTATGTCACTGGTTCGAGTCCAGTCAGAGGAGCCAAATTCTTGTTTTCATGTCGCTCTGCGAATACTTATATGATTCAGATTCAATAAGTTAGCGTGAAAAGTCTTCCCGATGCATTTTCAATTTTCCCTCTGCATCGGAAGAATTTGGTGGTCAGATTTGGGGTCAAGTTGGTTCGATGACGGAGTGACCCCCAAATGTCTCTTAACGATTCAAAAATCCGCAACTTAAAACCATCCACAAAACCTTTCAAAGTTTCCGATTCTCACGGTCTGTACCTGCTGGTTAATCCAGGCGGTTCACGTCTCTGGTATCTCAAATATCGCATCAACAGAAAAAAATCACGCCTCGGCTTAGGTGCCTACCCTGATGTATCCCTGGCCGACGCTCGCCAGCAACGTGACGGCATCCGTAAATTGCTGGCGCAAAATATCAACCCGGCACAACAGCGCTCTGCTGAAAGAGCCACTTCCTCGCCAGAAAAAACCTTCAGGCATGTGGCAATGGACTGGCATAAAAGCAACCGGACATGGTCAGAAAACCATGCTGCCCGTCTGCTTACCAGTATGAACAACCATATCTTCCCGATAATTGGACACCTGGCGGTCACAGAACTGAAACCCCGTCATTTCATCGACCTGCTGAAAGGTATTGAGAAAAAAGGTCTTCTGGAAGTGGCGGCCCGAACCCGGCAGCATATGTGCAACATCATGCGTCATGCCGTGCATCAGGAACTCATAGAACACAACACAGCGGCAAATCTGGACGGTATCATCCCCCCGCCCGTTAAACGCCGCTACCCTGCCCTTCCGCTGGAGAAACTATCGGAGCTGTTGACCCGCATTGAAGACTACAGGCAAGGGCGAGAATTAACCCGTCTGGCGGTATCACTCACCCTGCACCTGTTTATCCGTTCCAGCGAATTGCGCTTTGCCCGTTGGTCTGAGATCGATTTCAGAAACAAAATCTGGACCATTCCAGCCACCCGGGAAGCCATACCCGGTGTCCGCTATTCAGGGCGTGGCGCGAAAATGCGCACGCCACATATCGTTCCCCTCTCTCGTCAGTCGATCGCTATTCTAAAACAGATACGGGATATATCCGGACATCAGGAACTGATATTTCCCGGCGATCACAATCCGTATAAGCCAATGTGCGAAAACACGGTCAACAAGGCGCTGCGCCTGATGGGGTATGACACGAAAGATGAAATCTGCGGTCACGGATTCCAGGCAATGGCCTGCAGTGCCCTGATTGAATCAGGCCTCTGGTCACAGGATGCGGTTGAGCGTCAGATGAGCCATCAGGAACGCAATAGCGTACGGGCAGCATACATTCACAAGGTGGAGCATCTGGAAGCCCGCAAGGCGATGATGCAGTGGTGGTCGGATTATCTGGATATGTGCCGGAAAGCGTATGCCCCACCTTATATTTGTGGGAAGAAAATTAGTTGCACAATGGGATAACCCCTCTGAAAAAAATAGCCGTATCAGTCTGCACTGGTACGGCATTTTTCTGGCTTCAATTTGAAGTGGTCAACAAAAACTGGCCACCGAGTTAGAGTTTTTCCAGTATCGATTTTCCGATTCGTTTGGGGGTAACCCTCCGTTATATTCGTGCGGTCTTAGTGCGCTGTAATATCCAACGATATAATCCGTTATGGCGTGAGCTGCCTCGCTGAAGCTTACGTAACCCACCACCGGCATCCATTCGTTCTTCAGACTCCTGAAGAAGCGTTCCATTGGGCTGTTATCCCAGCAGTTTCCGCGCCGGCTCATACTCTGCCTGACCTGGTATCGCCACAATAACTGCCGGAACTGCCTGCTCGTATAATGACTGCCCTGATCGCTGTGGAACATCACCCCGCCGGGCTTACCACGGGTTTCCCATGCCATTTCCAGCGCTTTCATGGTGAGCCTGCTGTCCGGCGAGAACGACATGGCCCAGCCCACTGGTTTTCTTGCGAACAGGTCGAGAACAACGGCGAGGTACGCCCAGCGCTTACCCGTCCAGATATAGGTCACATCACCGCACCACACCTGATTTGGCTCGGTCACGGCGAACTGCCGTTCAAGGTAGTTAGGGATAGCAACATGTTCATGACCACCACGTTTATACCGGTGAGTCGGCTGCTGACAGCTGACCAGCCCCAGCTCTTTCATGAGCCTGCCAGCAAGCCAGCGTCCCATCTGGTAGCCTCTCCGGGTTGTCATTGTGGCGATGCTTCTTGCTCCGGCCGAACCGTGGCTGATGCCATGTAGCTCAAGTACCTGACTGCGTAATACAGCCCGTCTGCCGTCTGGTTTTTCAGGACGGTTTTTCCAGTATCTGTAGCTGCTGCGATGAACCCCGAACACATGGCAGAGTGTGACCACAGGATAATGCGCTCTGAGTTTCCCGATTATCGAGAACTGTTCAGGGAGTCTGACATCAAGAGCGCGGTAGCCTTTTTTAATATTTCATTCTCCATTTCAATGCGTTGTAGCTTTTTCCTCAGCTCACGTATTTCGATTTGTTCTGGTGTTATCGGAGAGGCTTTTGGTGTTTTGCCCTGACGCTCATCACGCAGTTGTTTGACCCATCTTGTCATTGTGGAAAGGCCAACATCCATAGCTTTGGCGGCATCTGCCACCGTGTAGTTCTGGTCAACAACCAGTTGAGCGGATTCGCGTTTAAACTCTGCGCTGAAATTTCTTTTTTTCATTGGAGCACCTGTGTTGTTCTGAGGTGAGCATATCACCTCTGTTCAGGTGGCCAAATTCAGTGTGCCACTTCACTCGACATCTTAGCTCAAAAGATACTGGATGGGTCCGATTCTCGCTCGTTGCCGATTGTCATGTTGAATCATGTCTTGCAGCGAACACTGCTAGATCAAGTTTAAGCCAATACATCTATAGGGATGAGCGGGCTCTTTGCCGCCCGCCCTGCAGCCTGCAAATTTTCCTGGCACCAAGTACCAGGAAAATTTGCAGGGGGGATTCCCCCTTGAAACAAGCTTTACTCTGCCCACTCACGTTAAAGGTTAAAGCCGCGCTCCTTTGCGGCTTATCATCTCCGGCTCAAATTTTATCCATCAGGTAACGATGCGCTTTTGAGGCGACGCTGGCAGCTTTGAAAACATAGCGCTTATCGTTTTTCAGTGCTTTCAGCCAGGAAACAATATAGCTTTCGTGCTGCACCTCTCCAACAATACCCAAATCCGCCATCAGAAAAGCACTTCCCAGCTCAGCCACTAATTCCTCCTCCGCATAATTTGCGCTGCCAAATTTCCCTTTCATTTCACGGTTAAGTCGGTTTTTACCGCCGCTCCAGTGAACCAGCTCATGTAGGCCAGTAGCGTAGAAATTAGCGGCATCTGAAAACAGATGGCGCTCCGGTAGCCAGACTTCATCGGTTGAAGGTCTAAAAAAAGCGTTTTGTCCTTTCTCAAGGATGTTTGCGCCGCTCTTCTGGAACAGATTTTCAGCCTCCGGCAACGGGTCAAAGGTTGCTTCTGAGCTGACTGTTTCAGTTGTCAGCGGAAGGCCATCGATTTGTTCAACATTGAACACATTGAAGGTTTTCAGCATTGGTATCTTGTCAATTTCACCGTCTTCGTTCTCTTTCTCTAAGGTTGAATAGAAAATGGCTGTCGTGCCGTGCTCGCCTTTGCGAACCTGCCCGCCTACTGCCTGCGCCTGTTTGTAGGTCATCCAGCGTGAATCACCGAAGCCCTGCTTTGACGCACTGCACCACAACAGCATGATATTCATTCCGCTATACGCGATAGCGGTTGCGTAATTGGATGGCAACCCAGACATGCCCGGCACTTGTTGCCACGGGCAAGACCATGGTTTTACACCGGCTTCAAGCGCTGCAATGATGTTGTCGGTGACGGTCTGATAAATATCGGTTTTGGCTTTAGAAAATTTCGTTTTTGAGGAGCCTGACTGCTCCAGCGGGGATACGCTGGTCGCCGCTGCGGTGTTAGGGGCGCTAGCCTAGGTATGCAGGGAAATAGTCATGGTTTTTCTCCGTCAGTGGTGTGATTTTCGTCTTCGTATCGCCTGACGGTTCGCTTTCCCGGCATCGTTCCGGCCTGCAAGGGCGCAGAATGCGTGTCATTTACCCTTGCGGGACGGGTTGTGTTGGGAAACGATTAGCCGGAAGCTGATACGGGAACGGAAATCACGCGGGAGAAAAAACTGCCTCTGTATATGCGAGCATAGCGCCCCTTACCCCACAGCGGTGAAAGGGTTTGAACTTGGGTTGGAATATAGCTGATAGCATTCAGTAATGTTGTTAAAGGGAGATAGTGCCCCTTAAATGACCATTTTGCTCAGATATTCATAAGAGGAGGTTATCCACGATTCCGTTTTGTTGAAATTAAGTTTAATAATTCCCGATTACGGTACCGGTTGAATAGGATGTAAACAGTTTTCCATGACCCAAGTACCTAAAACATCCCGTTAATGACCTTGCGATGCTGAACATAATGGGACCGACTTTTTACGATCGTTCTGAGGAAAGCAAAGGTGAAATTAGTTCCCATGCGGCGTTGGGATTTTCGTAACGAGAAATAACTGTATCAACATGAAAAATTTCATAAATATATTACTGAACACAGTGTTGCAATGTCCACATCTGCCGCAGAGTTGACTGCCCGATTCGATTGATCACAGTTCCGTTGTAGAAGCATAGCTGTTCGGCGCTGAGCTCTGGTAACATGCCGCTTCAGCCATGCCACATTACCAGTTAGTTCCCCTGCATCAGATTTTCTGGTGGCTGATTCCAGCAGCTCGGACTTTCGCTGTCGAAAAACTCGATGAGGACATGTGGTCCCAGATTATCTCTGATTAATTGGTTAACTCTGGTGCAATAAGCCTGATCCCCCCGAAAAACAGATACAGCGACGCGTTGTATTCTTGTTCTCGCCATGCGTTTTAGCAGATGTACGTCATGCTCACCCATCCCCCAACCTAAAATCACCAGATTTTCACGCGGTTCGGTGAGAACTTCACGGTAAACTGTTGAAAGATAATAGCTACTCTGAATAGAACTAACCTTCTGCTCATACGTTCCTTCGCTGACAAATAGCGGAACAACTTCCTCGCTTTGCCAACGTTCCAGAATTGATTCGAGCAAACCAGATCCTCGGATATGGATTTTATGTTCCTGTTCAACACGGTTTCGACATAGTATAAGGCTGCCGTGTGGATAAAAAACAAGCGTATTAGATTGTTCATTTCCAAGCATTCCTCTTAACCGTTGCCAATCCTGCTCAAAAAGACCTCTGGCAAGAAAGCAGTCCTTAAATCGATGATGATCGTTGATATCCAGACCATATGTCATTGTCCAGTAAACAATCAGGTCATAGTTCAGCGAAATAACCGTGTTGAATCTTTTCAGAAACGCGTAAATGTATGGCAGTTGTTCATCAACTTCATCATGCTCAGGATGCACATCTCGTACAGCCTGAATGAGGCATTCGCGGATTCGGAGGTAGGCCTCATGGGTGCGGGCATCTTCAATTTCTAAAGATTTATTGACGTTAGACGCCTGCCAAACAATACGCAGTATAAGTTCGAAATCTTTAGTTTTAAAAAAGTCAAAAAGTCTGCGTACATCTTCCTCCAGACTCTCTCTTTGCGTGACGTGTTCAAACAGAGATCCATACGCAAAACGATGACTAACGGCGATGCTTGCACCGTTGCCCAACAAAATAGTCCCATCGTATCGTGGTGCTAGCTCAGACCAGAGGTGAATGTTAAACGGCATTTAAGCTATCTGTTCCAGTAGTGAATTTTCCTAAATAACAAACATTTTACAGCGCAAGTGCTGACTATTTGCATTTTTTCTTCATCGTTTCTAAAGCTTCACTTACGGGAGGAAAAATTATCTTCATATTCAGTCAGTTTCTAAACTTTGCTACATAGCCAGCACATTTATCCATATAGATATTATCTTCATGATTTTATAGACTATCTAGATAAGAATATCCTTTTCAGGAAATTGATCGATGCGCCAATTCAGTAATACTATTTTATGGTCAGGTCATGAGCACTAAAGCCGTCACGAGCGACAATCATTCAGCGCAACCTCACGAAGAGGAATTCAGTTTCTATGAGTTTTTTGCGGGCGGCGGTATGGCCAGGGCTGGGCTGGGAAAACAGTGGCAATGTCTGTTCGCCAACGATATGGACCCGATAAAAGCATCGACATACATCGATAACTGGGGCGACGAACATTTCGACATGCGTGATGTACGCGAAGTCGCCTCCGATGAACTGCCACTCCATGCTGATTTAAGCTGGGCCTCATTTCCTTGCCAGGATTTATCGCTGGCCGGCAATGGCCTGGGAATTGGCGAAAGAGATTCCTGCGCGGATGAAACCACGCGTTCCGGTGCGATATGGCCGTTCCTCGATTTAATCAGCAGGCTCGGCGAGGAAAACCGTAAGCCGCCAATTCTTGTTCTTGAAAATGTTCTTGGATTGCTGACGCTGGATCAAGGGAGCCATTTCGCCGCGATATGCCATCAGTTAAGTAAAACAGGCTACCGATATGGCGCAATAATCATTGATGCAAAGCACTTTCTTCCACAGTCCAGGCCCCGCGTATTTCTTGTGGCTGTTAGTCGCCATGTTTCCATTCCCGAATGTTTGATCTCTGAAGAACCTTTGTCGCAATGGCATTCACCTTCGCTCCTCCGTGCCTGCGATGCGCTGGCGAAGGATGCCCGTAATGATTGGATCTGGTGGTCGCTTGGCAATATGCCAGACTCCAAAACGAAGGAGTTAGATGACTTAATCGATTTTGAAGACGAAAACGCACTATGGCATTCTTTCGATGAAACACAACGGCTTATCAGTATGATGGCACCGGCGAACTTGGCTCGTCTGGCGAACGCTCAGGCATCTGGCGCGACAATAACAGGCAGCCTTTATTTACGCATGCGTAAAGAAAAAGGCGTTAACAGGCAACGGACTGAAATTACGTTCTCGGCCGTTCTTGGTTGCCTTAGAACACCAAAAGGCGGGGCTTCTCGTCCTCGTATTATCGTTGTCAAGGGCAATCAGGTGAAAACGCGCTTGCTTTCGGTCAAAGAAGCGGCGGCGTTAATGGGGTTGCCGGATGATTTTATTCTCCCGGCAGCGTATCAATCGGCATTTAAAGTTATCGGCGACGGGCTTGCTGTTCCCGCAGTCCGTTTTCTGGCTGAACGCATCCTGGAACCGCTGGCGATAGCTGTCCGAAATGATGAGCGCCGGAGGGAGGACAAACACAAATGAAGTGGACGCCGCCTGTTACGCCCGATGGCTGGGAAAGTAAGCTGATCGATTATTTTCTACGATTCGGTCCCGACGGCGATGCGCAGGATATTCGCTGGTTTGAAGTTACGCCGTCGACGCTTGCAGCGGCATTCGCCGACAGCGGCGTCGGCGCGGATGAAATAGAAAAAGCTTTTCAGGTATGTATGTCGAGGATACCGGATCTGCCGCTGCGCCTTGAAAGTGGAATGATGGAAAGATCCAATGACAAGTCTCCCGGATATTTTACTTATCTTGTAATGACGCTACTTATCAGCAGTCAATTCGACGCTCAAGAAGAAAGTAATGATTTCCGCCTGAAGTTACAGAACTGGTTACAAACCGGGCATAGCTACCAGAATTTGGCAGGCGTAAACGCTATGTGGGAAGCGCTAGCTGGATGGCTTGAACAACGGATTCAGAAAGAGGAGCCTTACCGTCGTCTGATTCTTCCTGAAATACCACCCAGTTGGAGTCACATCGGCTACACCCTACGGCTGGCTTTTCCCGGAAAAACAGACTTGCGCTTGATGACCCGAGTTCTTATGAATCACCCGCAAGCTGTATCCAGCCCCCGACTGTTAATCGACTATTTCCAATTCGCGATTCAAAAAGAAAACGCATCTTACGCAATGAGTCAGGCGTTTAACGAGTTTAAAAGCGCCTGGTTTGCTGGACGTAGAACACTCGCCGATATGCCTTTCTGGCGCCTGCGTCAGCGAGCTATGGCGCAGTTCCCCGATGTTGAAATGCGTAAAGCGATTATTGATATGCGGGTCGATTTCGACGATTCGCGGTGTTATTTCAGCTCCTCTGATGAGAACAACGATAGTGTTTTCGCTCCTTCGTTATCCGAAGCGCTAATTTCTGCATCTGCTGGACACAGTGAAAACCTGGGAAAAGCCGTGCAGATCGGCTTAATCTTTTTTCATCAAGTCGGCCATGGACGCTGGAGAGCAATCGCAGTTCCCGATAAATGTTCTTCACAATTTTACATCGCATTATCCTGTAAGCACTCCACACGTATATGCAAATACCTTGACGATGCAGTTATAGAAGGTGACTGGATTTTGACCAGACGCCCTCAGAGCCGTCATCTAGCAATGGATATACTCCGTGTGATGAAAGCGTCGTCAGATTCGCCGGATGAACAGATTACCCGTCCTCTGATTTACGACGGAATAAGAGTACCGGGGGGATGGCTGGGCTTGCCTGCATTTCTGCCATTCATCAAATCAGACGCGCGAAATTACAGGGTTTATGCTTTGGGGAAAAATTGCGCAAAAATCGATGTCAAGAAGATAGATGGGCAATTAATATCATCCATGCCACTCAGCGGCGAGTTTATTATTGAGCCTGAGTTGGAAGCAGACAAGAAAATGCCACTATGGCGGCGGCGAGTGCGTTTTTTTGATCGCGCTGTTCCACATCCAGCGCTAGGGGAAAGCGCAAAATATCATCTCGAGCGTCTTACTGAATGGAAGATTTCGCAACTGAAAACCCCAGTATTCCGCGCCGAATCGCCCTTGTTAATGGAAGATGGCGATGTGCGTTGTGAACATCTTCTGGAGGCTATTTACGCAACCGGCGCCAGCGGCTGGGAAGAAGTTGAACTGGTCTCTCTTCTCCAGCGCGTTGCTGACGGTATCAGCATATGGCATCTGCTTCGCTGTCTGCATGATGCAGGTCTGATTGAGCCGCGCTTACGCCAGTCCTGGAAAGGTCGGGTATGGACGCTAGTTAAACCATCGCTGTTTCATATTCGCTATGGAAAAAGCAGTCTGGTTATTGTAGAAGGTGCTATCTGCGCCAGGCTTATAGATGATTTTCAAAAAGCGGTCTCAGAACTGGGCGGAAAATATTTCCGTCGCAGCGGCGTAAGTGTCTGGTCTCCTCCTGTATTCGGCGCGGAGATTGATGATCCTGTCACGTTATCCCGGATTATGGAATGGCCACTTGTCGAGGCGCCGTTGAAGTCAGATATGATGCCTCTCGCATTTATGTCAACGCTCCGCACCGCCGAACTTCACGTTCAGGCGGCAACCTGGGACTGGAATTCCGGATGTTTTCTGCCGCATGTGGATTCAGATGGCGAAACGACGCGTTTAACGCGCCATGTTCATCCGGGTGGACGCGATCATGATGTGTATAGTGTTGTTACCCACCGAAAAACGGAGTTTTTTTTATCCCGAACCGCCGCAATTATCGCCGCGAACGTGGATGCTCGCCGCCCTACGTTCAGGAAAATCGCTGATAACCGCTTTATTTGCATTACCAACGATTGCGGCTTGCCTGACGCACTGGCAACAGGATTGCGGCGCAACCTGCTCAGAAACGGCGGCCCGACGGAAGCCGGATATGCTTACCCTCTCGACGACATATCTTTCCGTTGGCTAAACCAACTGCTTCCTGGATGTTTCTATTCGCTCTCGTCGGATGACGATAATAGCGCCAGCCAGTTAGTTTCCGCAGCTCGCCATTCCGGCGGAAAAATGCGTCTTCAATGGCGAAACGGGCTTCTAGCGTTATGGACTGGGAAATAAGGAAAAGAATAATGAAAGATATCCCTTGGTATATTGGTCAATATGACCGCAGAAATTATCAGTCTTACTTCAAAGTTGTCGCGCAGGAAACCCTAGATGGCTGGAGTGTGATCGACAATCCTAGGAAGAAATTTCCTCGTACAGGGGAAGTCGAGTTCAACGGAACTGACATTTTACAATTTCGCCCGCAAGAATGGGCTGCTTTTCAGGTGGGTCCAGGCCCTCGAAACAAGACTCAGGCGAAACACACCCGTCATATTTATCCTTATTATGATTTATCTTCCGGGCAGTCGCTGCTGGAGGCGCGTCGTCGATTAAGTTTCGACGGCATAACGGCAGACGGCGAACCGGGACTATGGGCTATCCGTTTCGGGCCTGACGGATTTATTCTGGCGAATCTGGCTGAGTCAAAATCAGGTTGTCTGATGCTGTCCAGAAACCAGAGCGTCCATGAATATGCTTTCAACGAAAACGGTGTAATTAGTGTATCCGACACATCTGAATGCGGAAAAGCATTTTATATGCCCGATACTGATGCTTCACCCGCTAAAGTCCATGACTGGACGCCGGATAAGCAGTATATCGAAAACGTCATTCAACTCCTTTCCTGCGCTGATACGACAGCCGCGATCGCTTCATGGCTTCGGGTGCATACAAATGAGCAAAATGGAAAATTAACTTCCGGCGTCGATGTTCTTCTGGCTGCCGCTCAAACGCTTCGGGCAGGAGAGCTAGCTAAGAAACTGGAGGCAGAAGATTCGCTGACTCGTCAGTTTACCGAAGCGATGTTGAAGGACCAGCATATCGCTCGCCTTCTCGACCATCAAATACAAAACATTGCGGAAGAAGAGCGAGTCGCGTTGCGCGCCGAACAGCAGAAGTCGCTCGATAAAGAGTTTTCTGCTGAACGCCTGCAACGTCGAGAATCAATTGAAGCGGAAATGGCCGTTTTTGAGAAGACAAGGAAAAGCGAGATCGAAGAGGAGATCGCACAATTACGGCAGCTCGAAGAAGAAAAATTACATTCTGTTTTTGCAGAAAAGAAAACGTATATAGAACAAACACTCAAAGAGGAAAAAACGTATCTCGAAAGCGAAATTAGCTGCCTGAAAGACGCCAACGCTGATTTATGCGCTCAGAACGAAAACGAACGTCAAATATTGGCAGCCCTCACCTGCGAGCGTGAAGCACTTTTGGCGTCTTTAACGGATGCTGAAGAAAGTACCGCTCAGGCGCAAATTGAACTCAAAAAAATGGATATAGCTATTGCTGAAAAAGCGCGCCGCATGGCTTACTCAGCGATCCCTGAAGTACGCCTCCCAGCGCAAGCGAGAGTCGTATCCTGCGAAGAATTCGGTCATACCGTCAGAGAGAACAAGTTGCTGACACCTGACGGAAAGATACTCATGACGCAATTTCTGGCGTTAATGCTGGCTGGAGAATGTCCATTGTTATCTGGCCCTGAAACGCAGGACTTCCTTGCTATTGCCGAATCACTGATTTCTTCAGGTCGCTCCATCCGGCAGATCGCCGATCCAACGATGATTACCGGCGAAGATCTTTGGGTTCGCGCGGGAAATAATTTGGCGACGCCTCTTTATCAGGGATTATTGCTGAGCGAAGCTTCCTGTCCCCGAACGATCCTCACCGTCATTGAGCGTGTCGAATGTTCTGCCGCGCGTTTCTGGTTGCCAGCGCTAAAAGACCGATTGCATGGTGGAGATTTACCCCGACGCTTTCTGATTTGCGGCACCATTGAAAACGAAGATTGTGAAGAAGCGGAGAAACTGAAAGAACGGCATCTTCGTCTACGGATGGAAAACGTCGTCATTCGAAATTCGATAGCACTGTCCCCCTTGCATCTTTCTTCAGAAAATCATAGTGAACTGGATCCTGGCGCGATATCGCAAGGTTTGCTCCCGGATAAACTCGCTATCACGGATGAAATGTCAGCCGGACGTCTGGATCTGGCAAATACCCTACGGGCGATGAGAACTGCGCATGAAGCCATGCCGTTCGATGATGAAAACAAAGCGCATCAGAAGCATTTAGTCGATTTATACGCAGATTTACAGAGTAACGATCTACGCGCCCATTAAATAGCAGGAGAAGGAAATCATGTTAGATCCGATTGGCGGTTTTCGCCGTATTCAAGACTTCTTCATTTCGTATATAGAAACCAACTTCCGAATTGCCGATCCTTTCGTCACGGCCTCAAGACGCAATCTTTTGAATAGCAGCGGGGAATTTGCCGCAGAGCCCTACATTGAACCTGTTTTACGGTATGAGTCTTCGGATAAAACGCTCGAAGATCTGGCCGAGATGGACGGCGGGCCGCTGAATAACTTGTCTCCCAAAGGCCGGAAGGCGTTCGTCGAACTGGCATTATCCGGTCTGTTCGATTCGGAACCTGGCGACAAGGTATGGCCGCGTCGTTCAGTCCATGCGCCGTATAGCCACCAGACTCAGATGCTGGAGCGCGGTATTCGTCCCGGCTGCCCCGGCATTGTGACATCGGGTACAGGTTCGGGAAAAACGGAAAGTTTTATGCTGCCTATTCTGGCTGCATTATCAAATGAAGCTGTCAACTGGTCCAAGCCTGACGGTGGTTATCTACAAAACCAATGGTGGAATGGCGCAGAAAATAACTGGGTTTCTCGTCGCGAAGGAGAAAAACGCCCAGCGGCGGTCAGGGCGCTGGTGCTTTATCCGATGAACGCTCTGGTTGAAGATCAAATGGCGCGTTTGCGTAAAACACTGGATTCCGATTACGCACGAAAGGTTATGGAGGATCGCTTCAACGGAAACCAGATCTTCTTCGGGCAATATACCAGCGCCACTCCGGTTACCGGCTACGCCAGCCATCCTCGTCTTTCCAGCGCCAGTTCGGAAAAAAGCCGTCGTGCCCGTAATCTTGAAAAATTACGTAAGGCGTTGAATCGAATTAATAACGATCAACAGGCCGCGCGCGTATTCGACGAAAAAGAAAACGCTTCGGAAAAAACCCGATATATATTTCCTTCGACAGACGGCGCGGAGATGGTTTCTCGCTGGGATATGCAGGCTGCCCCGCCTGATGTTCTCGTCACCAACGCCTCAATGCTGGGAGCAATGCTTTCGCGCGAAGTCGAGGATAATATTTTTGACGCTACGCGCGAATGGCTGATGAACAATGACGACGCGTACTTCTATCTGGTGTTCGATGAACTGCATTTAATGCGAGGTTCCGCAGGTACGGAAACCGCTATGCTGATTAAATCACTGATTGTTCGGCTCGGACTTGATTCTCCGAAACACCGTTATAAGCTGCGTTTGCTGGCGTCTTCCGCATCACTGCCGATGGACGGCGCGGATGGGGAGCAATCGCGGAAGTACCTGCGGGATCTCTTCGCCCCCTTCGGCACTTGCCGAAATTCACTGGATCCTGGCAGCGTTGAAACAGATTTCTGGCGTAACAGCGTCATTCAGGGAAAACCTTTCATACCGCCGAAACCATCAGGAAAAATCGCCGTACAGCCTTTCGCCGCATTAATGCGCGCCGCCCTTGCAGAACAGGGCAATGTCGTCCGCAATCTGAATATGACGGACACTCTGAATCAGGCGTTACTCGATGCCTTCCAGGCTCTTGGCATAAAAGAGCAAAATATCATGCAGGGTATAAAACAAGCGGCGGAAACCGCCGCCGCGCTATTGACGAACGCCTGTATTGAAAAAGATGGCGAAATGCCGCGGGCGATGCCACCTGGGATTATCATCGATAAAATCTTTTTGAAGGAAGAGCCGGGTAAGCCGGATGAGTCGGAATTGGCATTACGTGGATTAATGCTGGTGCGTGCGCTACCGGAATCCGGGATGAATTGTGAGAAGCCCGCCAACGTCACGCCAGCGTTTCGCGTACATACATTCGTCAGAAATATCGAAGGTTTCTTCGCGTCCGTGTCTCCAGGAGAAAAAAAAGCAAAATTCGCTGATTTTTGTCTGGAACGGGGACTATCGCACGCGCCTTCAGCCCCAGGGGAAGATCGCGGTCGTCGTTTATTTGAAATGCTGTACTGCGAAGCATGCGGCGATTTATTGCTCGGCGGTCAGAAGGGCCAGAATGGCGATATAACTATCGAATTATTACCTTCGGCGACTAATCTGGAAAATCTTCCCGAACGCCCCGGTGCTGAATATTACGATGATATGACACTGGAAGAGTTTGCGGTTTTTTGGCCAGTCGATATATTTGATAAAACTCCGGCAGGCTGCGAAAAAGGTTGGGATGTCTGGGATAAGGCGGCGCTTAATCCACTTACAGGTATTGTGACGGTCGGGCAGGAAATATCGCCAACAAATACTGACGTGGTTCACGGATATCTTTATTTCCAAAAAACAATTCCGACTAAAAAAGGCGAACCGACAAAGAAACCTTCCGCGCAGCCATTCTGCTGTCCTAACTGCGGCATCGACTATTCCAGCCGACCAGCCAGCAATCGTTCCAGAACCCCCATTCGCGCATTTCGTACCGGTGTGACTAAATCATCTCAATTGGTGGCGACAGAGCTATTTGAATTGCTGCATGCGATCGGCGCGGAAGCAAAAAGTATCGTTTTCTCGGATAGTCGGCAGGATGCGGCATCGATGGCGCTAGAAATCGAACGCTTGCACTTGCGCGATCTGCGCAGGGAAATATTGGTCACTGCCGCCCGAAAGATGATTCGAGAGGCTGAAATTAACTACGTTTCAGAAGATAGTATTGAAGAAGAGAAGATAAAAGCCCTAACAGACAAAAATTATGCCGAATATGAACGACTGCATAATATAAAAATAAACCAAGCAGGTGTTTCCGAGCTTTGTAAATTTAGGCGTATAAAAATCGATAAATTACTTGAGTCAGACGGCGACTTCATAGGAAAAATATCCTCTGAACTAGCAGGACTGGGAATATCGCCTTACAAATATCGTCAGAGTACTGATGGAGATAGTAACGATGTCTGGCATACCAATTTTACAAAAGAAAAAAATATTGTTAAATACCATGAAAAGCTTTCTTCATCTGAACGATTAGAGCTCAAAAAGAAGATAATTGACAATCAATCTGAATTAATTGATGACGTCATTTTTGCTAATACTTTCTTCGCATTGGAAGAGACTGGCTTGGCCTATCCGTGCACCTCAGACAAAGAAGATATACCCGAACTTGATGCCTGGTTAAGGGTATTCGCTGGTGTTTATCGCGTAAAAGAAAATAAATATTTTGATTCTGAAAACTCCGTAGAATGGAATACAGGAAAAGATGTTACAAAAGAAAAAGTAAAACGTGTCGCTAAAGCTTTATTTGGAGAAAAAAATTATCAAAATAATTTGACACAAGTCTTAAATCAGTTCGCTACCCGAGGGCATTCAGCTGGTTTATTCAATATTGGTAAATTATATCTCAAGGTAGCCAAACCAGGCGATCCCTATTGGCAATGCAGCAACTGCGAGCGGATCCACTTACATTTAGGGTTTAAGCGTTGTACCCGTTGTACGAGACCGCTTGATACCAAATCCAAAGGCGTCGTTGAAAAGTTATGGGAAGACAATTTTCTTGGCAAACGTATAGTGCGAGGCGAAAGGGACGGCGTTAAACGCTTCCGGTTGAACGTCGAGGAGTTGACGGGACAAACGGATGATTTCTCAGACAGATTACGCAAATTCAAGGGGATTTTCGTTGATGAGATGAGCGAGCTTGAAAAACTGGATGCTGAAATCGATATGCTTGCCGTCACCACGACGATGGAAGTCGGGATTGATATTGGTTCGCTTCAGTCAGTATATCAGGCTAACATGCCGCCCCAGCGATTTAATTACCAACAGCGCGTCGGTCGCGCAGGACGACGCGGCCAGGCATTTTCTTTTGTAATCACATTCTGCCGCGGACGAACTCACGATGCTTATTACTTTGCTCATCCGCATGCGATCACCGGCGATCCACCGCCTCCTCCTTTCCTGGCAGTAGATCACGACGCAATTCCCCAAAGACTTTTGCGGAAAATCTGGCTTAAGAGCGCGTTTAACGATATGCGCGAAGAATGCCGAAAAAACAAAATGATATTCCCTGGAGATAAGCTCGTTCCGCCAGATGTTCATGGTGAATATATTTCAACGCATGACTACTATCATGATAATAAAGTTGACTGGGCCAAACTATTGTATCGCGCGCTGGAAGTAAATCAGAACATACGAGAACGCTTTATTGAAGCAGCAACATTTGACCCCGATCAGCGCCGACGCCTTTATTCCGCAATTAACACCGAAAGAATAATTGAAGAAATTGAAAAACTAAGGCCTTCCGCGCCTGACGACAGTACGGGACTTGCTCGTTTTCTGGCCGAACGAGGTCTGTTGCCGATGTATGGAATGCCGACTCGGGTACGTAATCTTTATCTGGGATTGCGCAAAACAAAAGGGGCAAATGGTGAGACGGAATACGAATGGTCAACGATGGATCGCGATCTTGATCTTGCAGTTTTTGAGTATGCTCCTGGCTCGGTGTTAATTAAGGATAAAAAAAAGCATCAAGTGATCGGCTTTACCGGTAACTACCGAGAACCTCAAGTCCGAGATAATCGAGTTGCAGATCTCTCAACGGTATGTTCATGGAAAGAATCGAGTCACTATGTTGCAATTTGCCATTCATGCGGATCCGCTAAACTTGAGCAAAATAAACCTGTTAACGACATTGGTTGTGAGGATTGCGATACACCTATTAGCCCAGAAGAATTCGAACTCTATATCACGCCTGCCGCTTTCCGTACGGATTTCGAACCAAAAGATGACATGGACAGCTTTACTCGTATGTCGTTAAAAACTACTGCAACCGTATTGCATAAAGATATCCCAGAAAATTGCGGTACTTTTAACGTACGACGTGGTGGCGTCACTATTTTGCGTCTTAATGATGGGCCGATTAATGGAGAGAAAGAAGGAGAACGGTTTACTGTTGATTTAGCGACAGATCAAAAGGTGCCGATTCCTTTAGCTACCTACCATTCTCCTATTAAAGGAAGCCAAGCGATAGATTCGAATTGGGCTGGATTACGCAATAATTTTAGATGGCGGTGTACTGGCGAGAAGCATAGCTTTGGGCTTGTATCAAGCAAAGAAACTGAGTCGCTTCACTTGGAGTTAATGCAATTTGATCCTCGCCTTAATTTGAACATGATAGCCAGATACGGCGAATACATGAATTTGCCTACGCGCGCGGCGGCTATCAGCGCGACTCAAATATTAACGCACAAAGCTGCGCTCTATCTGGATGTCTCGCCAGACGAATTCGAAACGCTTGAACCCCGACTCCATCATGAGAAACCTATATTGCAAATCGCAGACGCGTTGATCAACGGTTCAGGATTATGCAGACGGCTTGCCGAGCGAGTCGTCGTTGGTGGGCCGCCTTTGATAGTCACATTATTGCATGAGATTCTGGAAGATAAGCGAGTCTGGCCAATGGTTGATTTCCTTAAGAAGGATCATCCCGCTCAGTGTCAAACTGCCTGTTACAAGTGCATACAGCGATACGGTAACCGCCGGTATCACGGTTTACTGGACTGGCGTTTAGGAATGGCATACTTACGAGCAATGGTTATACCTGAATTTGCCTGCGGTCTGAACGATGATGACTGGATTCATCCTGAAATGATCGGATGGCGAGACAGAGCATTTGAGCTGGCGGAAGACGTCGCGGCGTTACGGCCTGGAACAATCAAATTGTCTAAAGAGTACTCATTACCGGTTCTTACCGAAATTCAGGATGGAAAAGAACTCTGGCGCGCAATCGTTACGCATCCTCTGTGGCAATGTAGAGAACCTGAGCGAAATGTTCTGATTGACTCCTTGGGGCTAGTTGATGGGAATTCTTCGCTGCGGTTCATTGATACATTCGAGCTGGAAAGACGGCCATTACGCGCGCTTGCTAACCTTAAACGGAGTTAAAAATGTCGCAATAATGCTGATAGTTACTGGCTGATGTTTTTTTGCTGGATGCGCTTTCGATATGAAAGCGCATTTATGCAATGACATGACATGACATGACATGACATGACATGACATGACATGATGTAAGTATGCCAGCTTCAGTTCCACATACTTTTTGAGATTTCCGGTTTCTCGGCCATCAGCCGGTACTCTTCCGGTGTCTGGTTATTCATGGATTCATGGGGCCGCTCACTGTTGTACTCATTCAGCCAGCGTTCCATTATTTCCCATACTTCGTTCAGCGCTCTGAACAGGTAGAAATCCAGTATTTCTGTCCGGTACGTCCTGTTAAAACGTTCGACAAACGCATTCTGCGTCGGCTTACCCGGCTTGATAAATTCCAGCATCACGCCATGGTCTTCAGCCCATTGCGCCAGCGCCAGTGATATTAGTTCCGGTCTGTTATCTATCCGCACCTTCACTGAATATCCACGATTTGCCACTATTCTATCCAGCACCCGCACGACCCGCTACGCTGGGTTATTCAGATCAATTTCGATAGCCAGAGCTTCACGGTTAAAATCATCCACAACATTAAAAGTCCGAAAACGTCGGCCACATGTCAGGACGTCGTGCATAAAATCAATCGACCAACTTTGGTTGAGCGCTTCCGGCATGGCCAGCGGAGCCGGATTGCGCACCGGCAGGCGTAGTTTACCCTTACGACGAAAATTCAGTTTTAATAGACAGTAAATTCGGTGTACCCGCTTGTGGTTCCAGACGTGTCCCTGCCTGCGAAGCACCTGAAAAAGCTTCTTAAAGCCGTAGCGGGGACAGCGCTCGGCCGCCTCGGTCAGCACCTGGATCACCGCTTCATCACGTCGCGTATCCGGTTGATAACGATACTCTGTCCTGCTCAGCGATAACGTCCTGCATGCCTGGAGTACGCTCATCGTAAACTGCGCGGTCAGATCACTGACGAGCTCACGCTTTATCGCTGGTTTTAAAGCTTTTTTTCGATGACGTCTTTCACCGCCCGGCATTCCAGACTCAGATCGGCAAACATCTGCTTCAGGCGATGATTATCGTCCTCAAGAACTTTGATTTTTCTGATATCAGCGGCTTCCATCCCGCCATATTTCGCCCTCCAGTTGTAATAGCTGGCTTCGGAAATAGCGGCCTCGCGACACTCGTCTTTGAAGGTCCTGCCCGCTTCGACAGACTTCATAACGGCGATGAGCTGGTGCTCGGTGAATAGAATTTACGCATAGCGATCTCCTCAGGGGGCATAATCAGTATGTCGGAAAATCACTAAAAGTGAATGGGCCGCTTGGGTGGGATACTTACAGATACTTAGAAAGATCCCATTTAACCTAAATGTTATTATCTCTCTGCCGATAATCCTACTTAATGTGCTTAAGCGAGCCAATTTCAAGTATGCACCAACGATCTGACAACAAGGAAGAATACGATGCCAAGTAAATCAATAAAGGCAATGGTTCAGGAAATCAACAACGATGAAGCTGATGGAGGCGGACTTTGGCTACCAAATATTCAGAGACAGTTTGTATGGAATACAGATCAAATTGCCCGCCTTTTTGACTCGGTGATGCGCCAATACCCTCTGTCTTCAATGCTTTTCTGGAAAACCCGCGAAGCGATAAAACACCGTAAATTTATACAGAACTTTAATGGCGGTAAGGTTGATTTAAAGGACCATTATCATCATGGTAAAACTAAGGCAAAATGGCTCGTGCTCGATGGTCAACAGCGTCTACAGAGCTTCTATCTGGCATTGAAAGGGAGTATAGACGGCCGGGTATTGCATTTTGATTTACTGAGTGGTGAGCCAACGAGTAAAGAAGAACTACGTTATCGCTTTGAGTTTATGGATATGTCTAGTACCGGTTGGCCGTGGATGGCAATGTCCGACATTATCTACAACAAGAAATTGCCTGAGCAGATCCTCGGCCAGCGCATCAAGGAAGAAGGACTGGAGCTGAGTGGTGGAGAACGTGAGCTGGCAACAATTAACCTCAGCAGAGCGCGTATGGAGTTCAGCAATGAAGGCGCTTTGCTATATCATGTGATTGACAGCAGTGACGATGAAAGCGATCTTACTTTTGACGATGTGGTTGAAGTTTTTATTCGCGCAAACTCAGGCGGTACGCGTTTAAGTAAGTCAGACCTGATGTTTACCCTGCTTTCCACAGAATGGTCTGAAGCAGATGTGATCTTTGAGGATTTTCTCGAGCAAATTAACGATAACGATCGCTTCAACTTCTCTCGTGATTTTCTCATCAAGCTGAGTACTACTATTCTGGGTTACGGCGCTAAGTACGATGTAGATAAATTACGTGACGATGAAGTCCGCAGAAAAATCAGTGAGAACTGGCCAGCAATAGCCAAAGCGCTGCTCTTTGTAAAAGGCGAGATCGTCAGTAAAACCTATATCCGTACCGGAAAAGCCCTTACATCCTATAATGCACTTATCCCGTTGGTATATCTGCAGTATCATTTCCCCAAGAAACTCGAAAAATCGCAAGCCTTAAAACAGTATCTGATACCTGCGCTTCTCAATGGAGTATTTTCCGGTCAGCCTGATGGCATCATTGATAAACTGGTAAAGTTGATTGATGAGCAACAAAGTTTTGACGTTAAAAAAATTCGTGCTGCGATTGTGTCGTCCAACCGGAGCTTGCATTTAACTGAGGAACGTCTCTTCGACTGGTGCGGCTATGGTAGTGGACATATTCACCTTCTGTTCAACATGTGGTATGGGGGAGAGTACAAATCCTCTGGATTCCAGCACGAACCACAAATTGACCATATCTTCGCACGTAGCATACTGAAAGCTGAGAAGGAACTTAACGAAAAAACTGGTCGCCAGATCCGAACCTACGAAAACTGGGAAATTGACCAGTTAGCAAATTGTATGCTTTTGCCTGCGCATCAGAATGGCTCAGGAGATAAAGGTGCACAACCGCTGGACCAATGGCTGAGAAATCAATCAGCCGATTTTTTAGAGTTACATTGCATCCCCTCTTCCCCGAAAACACTCTGGAAAATTGAAAATTACAGACGCTTTATCGAAAAGCGCAAACAACTGATCCAAGAACGTATAGCTGAAATTGGGCTGCTGGAAGCTGAGGAGTAAATAACCTGAAATATACGGGCATGAATGTACTGGAATTAAATTGCCCAAATTTGCTAAGTGCAACTATGGAAGGTAATAGCCTGGGATTTCCCTATGTATCAGTGACATCCTTTGACCTGCCCTTTATTGATTAAGAAATTGTGACGTACTCAATGTCCGCTCCTGGCACGGAGCGAAGAGCGGACATGAGTATTGCAATATGCTAACTGATGAGACCCGCTCAAGCAGACCTTTTCATAGGGTTACCTATAATCAGTTTAATTTTCATGATCTATGTGCCTATACGCCATTGCGGTTCTACCCAATCCTTAAACCAATTGAGTGATTCTGATAATGCTGTTATTTGAGCAAATTCTTGATAATAAGCATTAACTATGGCCATATCAGTTATGTAAAGTGCATTTTCGAACGACATTCCGGCATTTTTAGTTATGTTGAATGACCCAGTCCAAACAGCATATGGACTAATTTTTATCCTTGAACCACTTTCAGGGTCTTCTGGAACATTATAATCAACATCCTTTTTTGAAAAAATAATAAATTTATTATGCATTCGCGGGAACGCCGCAGCCTTAGCATTATTCACATTACCCATACATGTCACAGAGTCAATTGAAGGATCACCAGCATAAGACATATTTGGAAGAATTGTCCCTTCAAAATCATAGCGTGTTAGCGAGTTTTTTAGGTTGCTATATTTTTTTCTAAGAGTTTCTTTAAAATCATTTTTTGCCCCAATATCCGGTCTTAAGAAGTCCTCTTTTTGAATCACAAAAACCACTTCTTTATCATCTTGGGCTAAAGCATCAAGCACTGAGTAACTTGTTAACCATGCAACAGCACCAAGCACAATATCTGCTGACTTGATATGGCTAATTAAATGCTTCTCCAAATCTCTGAAATAAACACTTGTTGTAGCTGATTGAGTATTAAAATTGTCTAAAGTTTGACTCTTTCCGTCAGCGTCAGGTATCAATAATTCATTAAGATTATTTATGGTCATTTAAAATTTCCATTTTATAAGCTATTGGATTGCACAACTGCAGATAGTCATCATTATAAGTAATGATTGACATTTTAACATTCAAATCTGCCGGTTGCCTGAATACGCAGCCAACATGAAGCCGGTTATTCCTGATTATGAATGGATCATATTCGGGGTCAGGGTCAGGAATCTGCTCCCCTAGTTAATAATTGGTATTAACTAGGGGAGCGAAACCATAGAGTTAGCAGTTTAATGCAGTATCAGCAACTCTTCTATATTTAGTAAGCAATTCTACTTTACGTAATTCAATCTCACGCATAATGCTTGATTGAATATCATGTATTTTAGAAGGCGACGCACCTTTAACCTTTATATTTATAAAGGTAATGCACAATTCAGGATTCACTGGAATTTTTCTTCCATATTCACTGAATTCGTATGCAACCTTGCATTCACCAGAATAGGATTCATAGCTAATCGTATAACTTGCCACAACCTTAGTAACACGTACATACGGGTGTATATGTTTCCATTTAATCGATATTATATTCTCTAAATTCCCTTTAACTCTATACTGGTCAATATCTTTTTCGAGGAAATTAGTCACTGCATCTGATTGTTTTTCATAACCAGTAGAATGGTCAGGGTTAAAATGAACATCGTCTATTTTTTGATGGTAGAATAAGTATCCAATATGAAGGGAAGCTAATTCATTAAGGAATTTCACTCTTTTTTCATTTTCAAAATCATCCATTAAAACTCTACCTCGATGAGGCGAGTGCTCAATTATATTATTGTTTTCCAAATGCCCCTCTATTAAGGTTATGACATTTTCAGCTATTTCTTTAGTTTCAGGAGATGTGTGATTTAGTTTGACATTCATTAAAAGCTGGGAATCACCAGTGATGCTATTCAAGTCTTTCTTGATTTCCACCGATCCTTTAAAGAATTTCTCAGTTATATACCAATCATCTAAAATATCTGTTTTACAAATTTCGAACTCCATTATTACAGAGTTATTACTTCTACCATCTAGGGATGTGAAATCGCTAAAATCAGAAATCTCATAATTGATATAACCATTTTTTGTAATTTTACCGACATCTACAAACCCACTAACTTCCTCAAGCAAATCAACATCTTGCTTGAGATTAAAGTTTCTGAAATTTACTTTATCTAATTTTTCCTTTGTTTTAATGCTAGTTAATAAATCATATGATTCATCAGGGCTTAGTAGAGAGGTAATCAAGTTTGGAACTGTGCCCGATTTTTCAGACACTCCGCAAAAAAGCCCTCTTTCTTTAAGAAGATTATTGATCATTGTAGAATTACAGTTTTGCTGACTCACAAGATTTTTCAGTTCATCTCCGGAGGGAATGAAATCAATATCATTTTTCATCAGAAATGCTCCTGAAAGTGCTGTTATAAGAATCAACGATTAATGTAATATCTCCTACGACATCCTCAGAGCCATCTTCACAGCTCTGCGCCATTTTTACCTCATCAACTGAAGGGGAGTCTGTGAGTTTATTATATTTATTGAAATAAATCTCATAATGATTTGCGAAATCGGAACAAAGCTTTCTAGCTAGTTTATATACCAATCCCAGTGATTCTTTACTATAATTAAAATCGCAAATTAATATAAATTTTCGCCCATTATCCCTCAGTGTCAGCATAGTTGTCACCTCCTCTGAAAAATCAATCTGAGGGTGATGGAGTGACAGATGAAACGTATTTCCCCCGAACGAAAGGCCAGCGTGATGGCAAAACTGCTGCCTCCTTACAACATGACCGTTTCCGCCGTTGCGCAGATGGAAGGAATATCTGAAGCTACCCTCTATAACTGGCGTAATCAGGCTAAACAGGAGGGAAAACCGGTGCCCGGTGCAGACAGGAGCAGTGAACAGTGGCCTGCGGAGGCCCGCTTCGCCGCCATCGTGGAAACGGCCACGCTTTCAGAAGCTGAGGTGGCGGAGTACTGCCGTAAAAAAGGACTGTATCCGGAGCAGCTGACGCAGTGGAAGCAGGCATTTTTGCAGACCTCCGTGCCGGATGATAAGGCAGCCCTGAAGCAGAGCCAGAAACGCATCAGACAGCTGGAAAAAGAGCTGACCCGCAAGGAGAAAGCGCTGGCGGAGGCGGCCGCGATACTGGTGCTGCGAAAAAAGCTCAGGGATTACTACGGGGAAACCGACGGGGACGACTGACCCCAAAGAATGAACGTCAGCAGTTCATTGTGTGGATTAATGAAGCGGTAGCCACCGGAGCCCGGTGTGCCGTTGCCTGCCGGGAGGTCAATCTGAGCCTGCGCACCTGGCGACGCTGGCAAAAGCACCCGGAGGACGGGCGTCCGGCAGCTATCAGACCGGCTCCGGCGAACCGCCTCAGCGCAGAGGAGGAGATGCAGATACGGGACACCTGTCATCAGGCGGAATATGCAAGTCTGCCACCGTCACAGATAGTCCCCCGCCTGGCCGATAAGGGGATTTACCTGGCGAGCGAGTCGACCTTTTACCGGATACTGCGCCGTCACGGCGAAGTGCATTACCGGGGACGAAAGCGGCGGGCGGAACGGGTAACGCCGCCCCGGACATATACCGCAACGGGGCCGCGGCAGGTGTGGACATGGGACATCACCTGGCTGCCGTCGGTGGTACGGGGGCGCTGGTACTATCTGTACCTGATTGAGGACGTGTTCAGCCGTAAAATCACCGGCGCGGAAGTCTGTGAAACGGAAAGCGGCGAGCAGGCAGCGGTGCTGATGCAAAGGACGGTGCTACGGGAACGCTGCTGGCGACACCCTCTGGTGCTGCACGCAGATAACGGTGCAGCAATGAGGTCGCAGACGCTGCAGGTAAAGCTGGCAGAGCTGAAAATCACGCCGTCGCACAGCAGGCCGCGGGTGAGCAATGACAATGCGTACGTTGAATCACTGTTCCGGACGCTGAAATATGTGCCGCAGTGGCCGTCGTCGGGCTTTAAAACGCTGGATGAGGCGCGGGAGTGGGTGGATAAATTTACCCGCTGGTATAACGCAGAGCACCGTCACAGCGGTATCGGGTACGTAACGCCGGAGCAGCGGCATAATGGTGAAGACCGTACGCTACTGAGTCAGCGAGATATGCTGTACCGTGCGGCGAGAGAGCGCCATCCGGAACGCTGGTCGCGGGGAACGCGAAACTGGCAGCGGAAAGCGGAGGTTACCCTGAACCCGGAGCGAGAAAAGCAGGCCGCATAGTGAACGTCAGGGATGACAACTTCGTTGACACTTACCGTTATCATCAGGCACAGAAATAGGAATTATTGGAGAGGTAATATATTCAACAGGCATTATTTTAGAATGTCTTGTTGAAGATGAAACATTTAACGTTGTATTAAGGCAGAAAAATGTTATTTCACCATGCTTTTTCTTGATAAAATTTATCGAGTTGTATAAAAATTTAGCTCTTGCATTATCAATAAGGTGTATGGCACTGAACTTGAGGGTTGTATCGATTCTATGATTGATGATTTGACTTTTAATATTATCATTTGAATCGCTCTCATCATTATTTAAATAAAACAAAACCCCAATATCTTCTTTTCTTGAACTACCTGGAAATTGTCTTGTTATAGCTCTTTTAAACTGGGATTTTGAATAACATTCAATGGTATGGGCCAAGTCTTTAAAATGTGAACGAAAAGTGGTTTTGACTTTATCGTAAGGAACTGATGAATACTTTGCGGAAACAACAACACTTACTAATGATTGCTTTTGAAGCATAGAGTTGTAGACATACAAAGCATCTATCCCATGTGTCTTTTTAGCATGCTCTCCAACACAGCAATCTAATTGTTTGTTACTACATAGGTTTTTCCATCCAAAGAGTTTTAGAAAGTCATTGACTATCTCCTCTCCCACCTCTCCCACATATTTTGAAAACTCGCCCATTGCCTAAACCGCCGTCTGTTAAATTATGATTCCTTATAGTATTAATCTTATTTGATCCTACCCACGTAATGTGGACACGGTCCTAAGCGAGGTTCTGGTTTTCAAATTGTTCCGGGCTGAGTCCGCCGCATGCACTATGGCGGCGCCAGCGATTGTAGTCGCACTCGATATAATTAAACACCGTCGCCCGCATTATTTCCCGGCTGGCAAAGCGTTCTCCGTGGATACATTCCACTTTCAGCGAGTGAAAGAAGCTTTCCACACAGGCATTGTCATAACAGCAGCCTTTTGCGCTCATACTCCCGCGTAGATTATGCCGCTTCAGTAACGCCTGATAATCCGATGAACAGTACTGCCCACCACGGTCGGTATGCACAATGACATTTTCGGGTCGCTTACGCCGCCACAGCGCCATTTGCAGCGCATCACAGGCAAGTTGCGCCGTCATTCGTGATGACATTGACCAGCCGATAACCGCCCTGGACCACAGGTCGATAACTACGGCAAGATACAGCCAGCCTTCATCCGTGCGAAGGTACGTGATGTCACCCGCCCACTTCTGATTCGGGCTGCTGGCGCTGAAGTTCTGCTTCAGCAAATTCTCAGACACCGGCAGGCCGTGCTCACGGTAGCTGACCGGACTGAACTTCCGGCCGGCTTTCGCTCTCAGCCCCTGACGACGCAGGCTGGCAGCTATGGTTTTGATATTGTATTCAGGCAGTTCGTCAGCCAGACGGGGCGCACCGTAACGTTGTTTTGCTTCAGTAAATGCCTGACGGACAGCCCCATCACAGGTAAGCCGGAACTGCTGTCGCGGTCCCGTTCGATGACGACGCAGACGCCATGCATACCAGCCGCTACGGGCAATCTGAAGTACCCGGCACATCGCGTTGATGCGGAACTCAGCCTGATGTTTATCGATGAAGACATACTTCATTTCAGGCGCTTCGCGAAGTATGTCGCGGCCTTTTGGAGAATGGCCAGCTCCTCGTCCCGCTCAGCCAGCTGGCGTTTCAGGCGGACATTTTCTGCGGCCAGTTCGTTCTCACGTTCGCTGGATGTCAGCTGTTGCTGTTGTTTGCTGCGCCAGTTGTAGAGTTGAGATTCATACAGGCTGAGTTCGCGGGCTGCAGCAACAACACCGATGCGTTCGGCCAGTTTAAGGGCCTCATCGCGGAATTCGGGTGTGTACTGTTTACGGGACGTTTTACTGGCTGATGCTGGTTTTGTCATGAGTTATTACATCTGATTGAGAGTTTACTCACTTAGTCCCGTGTCCACTACTGGCGGGTAGGATCAATTCACATTTAGCAACATTAGGAGTAGGCAAGTCGAATTTGAAGTGAGTCAACACTCAACTTCTGCTTCTGCTTCTGCTTCTGCTTTTGCTTTTGCTTTTGCTTCTGCTTCTGCTTCTGCTTCTGGCACAGAGCAGACTTTTTGATGCTCACTTTAGCTACCCATCCTTCATATATAGAGTTCACCATAGAACGATCAACACATGAAGCGAAGCGTATAAGCCTGCTTTAAGTAAACGGCAACGATGGGTGGTCATTCTGGTGGTCTTGACAGAGCGGCAATTCAGGTTTAGCTTACTTATTAGCCAGTTACTGGCAAAGGCGATCCCAGTCAGAGGAGCCAGATTTGAGAAGCCCGCTTAAGGAAACTTAAGTGGGCTTCTTGCTTTTCATGCACCTGAGTGAAGCTTGTCTTGTTGAGATTCACATCATTAAACGGCAACTCGCCGGTACCATCCATCTCGGCACATTGCTTAAAAGAAGTTGACAGGGAAGCATTTTGTTGGCGCCTGGCGGGCTGGATAAAATTCAGTCCACTCTTTTTTGGAGATGACCGCGCCGTAATTACCCTGGAAGGTTTATTTCTCTCATCTTGCCCGCACACTATGCGCACACATCCCCAGCATGACCAGTACGATACCAGCGACCGCCAGTGACGACGGCAGTACGCTGTTGAGCAGCAGTATCTCGCCTGCCAGGGTAAACAGCAGTTCACCCGATTGCGTTGCCTCTACCGCGGCCAGTTGTTGAGGATTGTCACGCACCCGACGAGTTGCGGCAAAAAACAGTACCGTCGCAATGACCCCGGAAAATAGCGCGACCAAAAAAGCCTGACCCATTTGCTCTTTAGACGGTACCCCACTCGTTATCAGGCCGCCCAACGCAATGAGCAGCCAGAATGGCAAACTGGCCAGGGTCATATTCAATACTCTTTGCAGGGTATCTACCTCATCTCCACATAGCGCCAGCATCTTGCGATTTCCGAGTGGATACATAAAGGCAGCCAGCAATACCGGCAGAAATCCCGTCAGCATCTGGTTAACGCTGAGCACCCTCGCCTGTTGCCAAAGCATTAATGCAATCCCTGACAGAATCAGCGCTGACCAACGCAGACCACGCCATGGCACCGGATGGCGAGCAACCCACGGCATCAGCAGTGAACCCGCAATGATGGTAATTTGCCAGCTTCCCGCAACCAGCCAGCCTGGCGCGTAGGCGGCAGCAAAAGTCAGTGGAGCGTAAAATAGCCCGAACCCTAACGTACTCCAGAAAAGATACGCCAGGGCATGATGACGCAAATGTCGCAAACTCTGGCCAAGCGAGCCGCGTAGCCCCACCAAAAGCAGCAGCAGCGGTGCCATAAACCAAAACCGCAAACTGCTGCTCCACAGCCAACTTCCCCCTTCAAGCGCCATGCTTCGGTTGAGAATAAAAGTCAGCGCAAAGAAAAATGAGGCGATAATTCCCAGACTTATTGCATACATAGCAGAAACTCGTTCAAGGGTGGGCAATGACTGCAGCCCAATGATACACTGCTTTGGTACGCGATAACGGACAATAAAAAGCGTCTGCGCCGTAACCGCAGATTTTTCCGTCCAGCAAAATTATCCCCTGTTTAAACAGGACTGACTTTCGTCTCTGGTCGTCCCATTGATGCCATTGCCCGTGGCAATTTTATAAGGCCGTCCGCCGCCCTTCCTGCTAACCATCGCTTTCAGCATCGGCCTTCTCCACAGCGAGCCCTCACTTTCGGCCTTGGCCGAGTGCAGACACCGCAGTCTTTTAGCGACGCAAACCCGATTATTCGTCCAAAGGATCAATGAGGCATTGGTCTGGCAAGACGCTGAAAAGGTGCAAGATGGATGCGGATACCGCTCTTGTGCGCATGGAAATGGCGCGAGCGAGAATGTGTTTTTGCTGGATAGGAGACTGTCGATATTCGTGGACGGCGGCTGGCAGCGCGGCGCTTTGCTGCGGATGTAGAACATGGATACCGTAATATCGCCCCCTGGCCGGGGACATCCCACACTATTATGCATAGGGCTCAGCGATCGAAGACGGTGGAATAGATCCGAAAATTGCGTCGGTAACGGTATGTTGTTCCGACGCAATTTCCATATAGGGAGGCTAAATATTTTAGTCTTTCAAATACCGGGAAACCGACGCCAGATCCTGCTCACCATAGCCTGCATCTACCGCCTGCTGCCATATCGTGGTGATATTCTCCAGCGCAGGTAGCCGGGCACCCTCAGCCGCATCCAACGCCAGATGGGCATCCTTCAGCGCCAGAGACAATTGCATTTGTGCCGTGAAATCCCCGCTGGCAATCATATTGAGCTTCATTCTGGCATACGGGATCCCAAGCGGGCCGCCATCTAAAGCTTGCCACAGTTCATCCGCGCTAAAGCCCAAGGCTCCCGCCAGTTTTTCGCTCTCAGCCAGACTCTGCGTTATGCCAATCAGGAAACTGTTTACCACCAGTTTCATGCGCGTGCTGGCACCCGCCTCACCGAGCCATTGCTGACCTTTACTGATGGCAGCAAAAACCTGCTCTGCGGCGGCTGCCCGTGATCGGTCGCCACTGGCCAATACCAGGATCTGTGCATTTTCAGCTGGCGTTTTCGTTCCGGAAACCGGTGCATCAATGAACACCACATCCGGACGCGTTTCGGCTAACTGCGCGATCAGGGCATCGGTCGCTTCTACGCCGATGGTCCCCATTTGGCATAGCGTCGCACCCTGCTTCAGTGCGGGCTCCGCCTCACGCAATACCTGAGACGTCGTCTCACCGTCCGTCAGCATCGCAATAACCACATCGGCGTCTTTTACCGCTTGCGCCACGCTATCGGTCAGCGTCAGACCCGCATCCTGCAAATCCTCGCCACGCGCACGGGTACGGTTCCAACCCTGGACCGGAAAACCTTTTTTTAACAGATTAGCGGCAAACGCATGTCCCATTGCCCCCAGACCTAATACTGCCACTACAGGTTGCTTACTCATATCCACGCCCTTTTTATCTTCAGACCGAACTGTGAGCCTGGCTGGAAACATACGTCGCCACCAGACGGGAGATATAACCGGATATACAAAACTAAACGGACCACACTGTCTTCGCAGAAATGGCGAAAACCTCAGCATGGCACGAGGTGCTTTCTCTTTATCATTCAATGGTCACTTCATACTGCCCACGTCGCCGGGTATAGTGAGCAAATACATTAGCAATGCTCATGGAGAAGAGAGAATGGTCACCGTTTACGTTGATGGGGAAAACAAAACCACACAACTTGATGACTGGACCCTGCATTACCATACCGGCAAGCAATGCCTGCAACTGACGTGTCACTTTCCATCGGGCAAATCCTTCACCCGGCCATTCACGGCCTGCCGCGTTGAACCGACGACTCACGCCACGGGCACGTTGCTGTTTAAGAGAGGGCAGCCCAATGCTCAGATTATCGAGCGTGCTGAGATTGTCGGTGATAAATACGCCCTGATTTTCTACCCGAACACTGAGCGTTGTTATGTGATGAAAGCCCAGGATATTCGGATTATGCCAGCAACATCGCTCAAAAATAGCAATCTCTTCGCTTATTTCCGTGATGTTGCTCAACAACGTTTACTGCACGCCAGCCAGGATAAGCATCCTGTCGCGAAGAATATCGTGACGCAGATAGACAAAATAGTCGCACATCCTGGTTCAGCCTTAGACGCCTACTGCGCTGCAGGCAACGCTTCCCGGACAATGCCTGCGCATTTTATTTACCCATTTGGTCTGAATGAAAGCCAAATGAAGGCGGTCGAACAAGCCTTTAGCGCCCAAATATCCGTTATAGAAGGGCCTCCGGGAACAGGGAAAACCCAAACTATCCTTAACATTCTGGCCAATATTCTGTTGCAGAATTGCAGCGTCGCCGTGGTCTCTAACAACAATACTGCGGTAGATAATGTTTACGATAAGTTGGCGAAGGTAAAGCTGGATTTTGTGGTCGCTCGCCTGGGAAACGCCGATAACCGGGCTGCATTCTTTTCCACCCAACCTGGGCTGCCGCAGGATGCCCCTGCTCACGCTCCCGATATACAGACCATCACGAATCAGGTTACGGGACTAAAAAAGTATCTCGGTGCACAAAATGACGTGGCTCGTCTGCGCGCAGAAATCGATGAACTGCGTATTGAGCAGAAGTATCTTAATCAGTGGCTGCAGTCCCACGATATCTTGCCATCGCCTCAGATCGAACGTTACGGACTGACACTGCATAAGATTACTGACCTGATGGCTTTTCTCCAGACAATGAAGACGGGCCGGATAAGCTGGCGCGATCGGCTCGGGTTGTTGTTCAGGTTTGGTATTGTCAAAACGGAGCCCGTCTCCACGCCAGAAAAACGTCAGGCCATGTTCTTCGCCTTGCAACGCCATTATTATACCACCCGCATGCAACACACGCGGGAAGCGCTGGCGGAAAGAGAAAGGATACTACACGATAATGACGTCACGGCCTTGCAACAAGAACTGGCACAGAATTCAATGGCATTGCTTCGTGAGCACCTTTATCAACACATCAAAGCCGAGGGGTCTCTAAGCGACAGCAATTATCAGAAAGATTTTGCCGGCTTTTTACGGCGCTATCCGGTGATCGGCAGCAGCACACATTCCATTATTAATTCCCTGGCTCCCGGCACGCTGCTGGATTATGTCATTATTGATGAAGCCTCACAGCAAGATATTATTCCAGGCATTTTAGCGCTGGCCTGTGCCCGAAACATCATTGTGGTGGGCGATCGTAAACAGCTTCCCCACGTACCCGAAAATATCGCCATTACGGCCCCGGCACCGCATTATGATTGCGTCAGCCACAGCCTGCTGGATTCATTACTCGCACTGTATGGTGATGCGCTGCCGCTGACGCTACTAAAAGAGCATTATCGCTGCCATCCCAAAATTATTCAGTTCTGTAATAAGCAGTTTTATGGCAATCAATTGATTGCCATGACGCGAGATAATGGTGAGCCTGCACTCTCTTTGGTGGTAACGGCCAAAGGTAATCATGCGCGAAATAACAGCAACCTGCGTGAACTTGAGTCGCTGGAGGTGCTAACGTGGGATGCGGTAAATAGTCGCGGTTTTATTGCGCCTTACAATGCTCAGGTGAACGTAGCCCAGCATCACCTTTCCGCCGATTTTGTCAGTGCGACGGTGCATAAATTTCAGGGCCGTGAATGTGAAGAGATCGTCTTTTCCACCGTGCTGGATAAAAAAGCCCGGCACCCGGCGATCACCTTTGTTGACGATCCCCAACTCATTAATGTGGCCGTTTCGCGCGCGCAAAAACACTTTACGCTGGTCACAGGCGACAACGTCTTTACCGCAAATAATCAATACATTGCCGCGCTAATACGCTATATGACCTATTATGCCGATGAAGATCGCCAGCACTATAGCCCGGTAGTAAGCGCATTTGATTTACTGTACGAGGAGTACGATCGCTCTTTAGAAAAGTTAGGTGCTCGTCTGGATGCTGCCCTTAAACAAACGCCGTTTCACGCCCTCACTGTTCACAAACAGGTTCTTCTTCGTCAGTTAATGATCCAACGTAACCACCGCTTCAGCGAGCGTCAGCGCGAATTTATGCTTCAGGGCTCAAGCTGTGATTTTGTATTTTACTACCGCGTGGGCAAACAGCCTGTCGCGGTGATTGAGGTCGATGGGGCTTCACATGACACGGAGGTACAGCGCGAGCGTGATGCACTTAAAGACGCCATTCTGGCAACGTGTGGGATCCGGATACTGCGGTTAAGAACCATCGACAGTCGGATTGAAGATAAAATCACCGCCTTTCTGGCAGATAGTCTGCAAACGGGCCTGAACAGCGCATACAACAGATGAAAAGCTTAACGTATTGGGCTGGCGCGGTACGAAAGTATTAGAGACGGGGGCTTCGGGCAATACAGTTGCACGTAGAATTGACATCGTTGAAGAACCGCGCCCGAAGCGCAAGGATGCGCGACAGCACGGTTCCTTAAGATGGCGGTGATGGCGGTGATGTACTCACTCCAACCACACCACGTTATTCAGCTTTTGGTTCGCCCATCGCTTTAATTTTCTTCGACAAATCGCGACGTTCTTTTGACAGATCGGCGTTTTTGATAATGTAGTCATCAACGCGATCTTCATAGTCGCTACGCATGGCGGCAATGATTTCCTGAATAGCTTCAATGCTCATGCCAGGCTTGATGTACTCGCCGAGGTTATCAAGCAACAACACACGCTTCTGGTTATCACGAATTTTTTTCTCGTTGTCGTGAATTTCGCGCTGCAGTTTGTTTTTACGACGGAACATACGTACGAACTCCAGCACGTCCTGAAATGATTGCTTTGCGTTTTCCATGATGACACCTTTCATTGGGCCTGCAAATACAGGCGTAATTGTCGTAGCCTTCAGCTTAGCGGTTCGCCCCTGCCGATGGCAATTTTCACATTCAAATTCAGACAGGCGCTTATCTTAACGCGAAACGCGTTGGCGGCGCAGTAAGTTGTTGCTTCAGCGATTATTTACGCATCGCCAATCTAATTAATTCTGAGAGCCTTTCAAGCTGTCGCGCCAACTCGAGGCTGAGCCAAACATAACCATGAATCGGGGTCTCTATTGCCGCCTCGCGTTTTGACTCGCCCAGCAGTAGCCACAGCTCGCGTACGATATCTTCCAGCTCCGCGCTGTTCGCCGCTATTTTTGCGCTATCGCCGGTCAGTAACAGTACAGACAGCGCGGTAAAGGTATTTTCCGTCATCTGCTGCGCACGTCGAATGGTCACTGCGTTAAGCATAATGAGGTGGCTTTCCCGTGAAGACCACCAGGCATTAATTTGCAGTTCCAGCGTGCACAGCATATTGCGGTTGATAGTTTGAATGGCTTCCAGCACCGATTTGGGGATACGCGTCTCTTTGCTGGCGGGTTCCAGCAACGTACGCATCTTTACCACATCGGTCAGTAATCGCTGTAGCGGCCTGGCCAATCGCGGTTGTTCAACCAGGTTAGGCGACAAACCCGCATGATAAATTTTTGCCATTGATGAGAGCGAATCTGACAGCTGGATGCGCCATTGCGTATAGGCTTTTTGCGGATAAATACTGCTAAATAACAGGGCTAATAGCGATCCCAGAATCACGTCCCCACCACGCCAGAGCGCCGTGTTCATATCCCCTGCTGGCGCCCCGCAGACTACCGCCAGCGTAATGCCGATCAGTAAAGCCATATAGGGATGCTTTCCTAGCGTAAGATAACCGCAGATAAACATCACAAGCGCGCACCATACCAGCATCACGGGTAACGACATCAGCTCCAGCTTTAATGCAATTAAACCGGATACCGAGCCGCATAACGTTCCGCCGATACGCTGTATCGCACGTGGCAATACATTCCCCCATGAAGAGATTGGCCCCATGACGACCACCAGCGTAATCAATGGCCAGGTACCCTCCGGAATTTCCAGTAAACGCACCAGCAAAAAAGTCAGTACAAACGCCAGCGCAATACGTATACCGTGAAAAACGCGGTAATGGCGATAACATGCAAATTCAATGGCTGAGAGTGGCTTATCAGGACGCAATCATCTTCCCCTGAGTTTATGAAGATTCTGCACATTATCATAACCCATACAAAAGCTAAGCCTTAAGGTTTGTCATGCATATCAGCATTATTCCTTGTGATCCGGAACAACAAATGCAAACAGAATGGAAAACGCTTATTGGCTCAGAACACGGTTATGCCACGCCGACTGTAAGGCCGTTTTTAGCTGCGCGACAAACAGTCGCACCCTCAGCGGTTGATGGCGGCCATTCAGCCATATAGCATGGAGCGGCGCAGCAGAGAGGGGCTGGTGCGGCAGGACTTCGATAAGTTTATGGCTGCGGAGATCGTCGGCGACATCCCACAGCGATTTGAGAGTGATCCCCGCACCACGCAACGCCAATTCATGCGCGGCTTCGCCGTTATTGACCCGATAGCGTGGATTAACCATTATGCTTTGCTGTTCTTCCCCCGCGCCAAAAAACCACTCCACGACGGCTGACTCACCAATACCAATACAGGTATGTACGGCCAGCTCATGAAAGGATTGCGGTAAGCCACAACGTTCGGCGTAGGCCGGTGAAGCGCAGAGCACGCGTCGGTTTGGTGCCAGTTCACGCGCAACCAATCGTGAATCGTTCAGGGCACCAAAACGAATCGCCAGATCAAATCCACTCTCCGCGAGGTCGATAACCTCATCGCTAAAATTGAATTGCAACTTCAGGCTCTCATGCTGCTGCATAAAGTCGCTGACTATCGGCATCAGCCAGCGTCGGCCCAAACTGTGGGTGGCGGTGATACGCAGCGTCCCGCTGACATTACCCTTGCGCGATGACAATGCATTTTCAACCGCATCGAACTCATCCAGCAATCGCGCGGCATGTATAGCAAATATCTGCCCCTCATCCGTCAGAGAAATATGTCGCGTTGTACGGTGGAAAAGCCGCACGCCCAGTTGCTGCTCCATCTGATTTAATCGTTTGCTGACCACCGCAAGCGATAATCCAAGCTGGCGCGCCGCGGCGGATAAAGAATCGGCACCGGCTATCGCACTGAAAAGTGAAATATCACGCACATCTTTCAGCATCGCAATTCTCAACCTTTAAGACATAATCCCTTTCCATTATCGCATATTCTGTTGATGGCCCCGCTGAATTATGCTGAAAAAAGTGTAATGAGGGAGACAATAAATGAGTGAATTTACAGATAATCGCGTATTGGTAGTAGGTGGAAGCTCCGGAATTGGCGAAGCCATTGCCCAGGCTTTTGTACGGCAAGGCGCAAAAGTCACTATCGCTTCACGCAGCGAAGATAAACTCAAGGCCGCCGCCCAGCGTATTGGGCAAGTGAACTCTGTGGTACTCGATACGGCTGATAATGCGGCAATTGAAGCGTTTTTCGCTCAACATCATCCCTGGGATCATATCGCTATTTCGGCGGCACAAACCCCATTCGGGCTGGTGAAAGAGCTATCGCTTAGCGATGCGTACAGCGCTATGGAGAGTAAATTTTGGGGGGCTTATCGACTGGCGCGCGCCGCAAAAATCAGTGAACGCGGATCCTTGACGTTTGTTTCCGGTTTTCTCAGCGTTCGTCCGGGAACGGCTGTGTTACAGGGCGCGATAAACGCTGCACTGGAATCATTAGGTCGGGGACTCGCACTGGAATTATCCCCTGTGCGGGTTAATAGCGTTTCACCAGGCATTATTGAAACTCCGCTCTGGGATGGTATGCCCAGCGACACGCGTGAGCAAATTTTTACCGCTACGCGTAAGGCCTTACCGGCGAAAACGCTCGGTCAGCCGGAAGACATTGCCCGCGCAGTATTATTCCTCGCCGGCAGTCAATTTACCTCTGGAGCAACTCTTCTGGTCGACGGTGGCGGTGCTATTCAGGCCTGAACACGATCGAGGCGTTGATTCCCGGCGTCATGCTGCGCCGGGAAACCAGGACAAAATGGTGACGGGAAACCGGCGTCACCGCCAAAGAAACGACTGAAAGGATGACGTGTAATTAGAGTTTGAGTTTCAGATAATCCATCAGACGGGACACCATTCCACCCCGTTCAACCGGTTGCAATGCCAGCAGAGGATAACTCGCCAGTTGCTTATCGTTGTCCATCACCTGGATAGTACCGATCTGCTCATTTGCCTTTAACGGTGCTTCCAGATCTTTATGGTCAATCACATATTTGGCTTTGATATTTTTCACGCTTTCACGCGGCAGCGCTAAATAAATATCCTGATTGGTTCCCACATCAATCTGGTGCGTATTGCCATACCATACCGTTTCATGACCGATGGCTTTTCCTGCATGGAACAGTTGAACGGTATCAAAGGTGTTCTGCCCCCAGGTCAACAACTTACGCGCCTGCTCTTCACGCCCTTTCGGGCTTTTCCCTCCCATGATGACAGCAATAAGACGGCGCTGCCCCTCGGTACTGGAGGCGATAATATTAAAACCGGCGCTTTCCGTATGCCCGGTCTTCAGGCCATCAACATGTAACGTTTTATCCCATAACAGGCCGTTACGGTTCTGTTGAGTGATTCCGTTCCAGGTCAGTGATTTCTCGCTGTACATCTGATAAAAATCAGGTTCACCTTTAATAATTGCCTGCGATAACGTTGCTAAATCGCGGGCGGTGGTGAACTGACCAGGGGCATCAAGTCCGTGAACCGTTTCAAAATGGGTGTTTTTCAGCCCCAGTTTTTCCACATATTCATTCATCATGGTGACGAAACTGGCCTGACTACCGGCAACATAATCAGCCAGGGCGACGCAGGCATCGTTACCGGAATCAATAATGACGCCACGGCTGAGATCGCGCACGGTCACCTTCTCCCCGGGCTTCAGGAACATCAGCGAAGAGCCCTTAAATACCGGATTACCGGCCCCCCAGGCATCGTTACCAACGGTGACAACGTCATCGCGCGTAATACGGTGTTGGTCAATCGCCCGATCGACCACATAACCGGTCATGAGCTTTGTCAGGCTGGCTGGGTTACGACGCTGGTCAGCATTCCCTTCCGTCAGAATTTGTCCGGTGGTGGCATCCATTAGCACCCACGATGCTGCATCTACCGCTGGCGGCGTCAACGGGAACGGCATGGCCTGCTCATCCGCATATCCGAAGGAAAGATAACTCAGGAACAAACTACCCACTATAAGCTGACGGCTTCTCAACGACTCATCCTCAATAAAATACCCCTGCAGCCCATTCGCGGTGGTGCAGGAAAAAAACAGGCGGATGTTGTACGGGATTAAGGAGAAGATTGTATTAATTAATTGCAAGAAAATATGAATTATTGAAGGATGGTGGCGCTAAATACCTCCAAAAAATGAGTGGATAAGAGGTTAAATGATTACCCCGGATATCGCTCATTTTTGTTTTTTCAGCGCGATTATGCCGGTCTCTATTCAGGACAGACCGTTCGCCGCGAGCTTACCCCCTTGCATTTTGCACCTCATCTATTTGCAGCACGCTACGTGTCACAATGCACATTGCTTTTTTCTGAAAAAAGCCTTTTTGGGAACTTTTAACTACTTTCAGCAAGCATAGCCTTTTATTCTCACCGTATTCAGCGTTGTTAATTTGAGGATAAAATGTCCATATCAAGAGGTTGGTCAACGGAGTTAGAGGGTCTGCGGGGATTTGCTTCGCTGTGGGTTCTGTTGGGGCACGCAAGCTTGTTGGTGCACTGTTCTATTCCTATCGTCTCTATGCCGAGCATTGGCGTCGACCTGTTTATCCTGCTGTCGGGATATTTGATGGCGAAAAACTATATTGAACGGCGTGATAAAGAACCCTGGGACAGTGTGGGTACTATTAGGACGTTTTGGACGCGACGTTTTTTTCGTATTGCACCGCTCTATTACTTACTGTTAGTGATTGCAGTGATTTATGGTCCCTGGTTTGGTGAAATGCGCGATACCATTGCACAATTTTACCCGGACACAGCCACGGCAACCTCCCGTTATTCGGATCGGTCTTTTATCAATCTTATTACTCACTTCACTTTTATTTTTGGCTTCTTACCTGCCTATAGCTTCAATACCGTTCTGCCAGACTGGAGTATAGGCCTGGAAATGCAATTTTATGTCCTCTTTCCCTTCATTATGTTACTGGCAATGCGCTTCAGATTCGTTCCCACATTGTTAGTATTGATGGCGCTATGCGTAATGGGACGCTTGACGCTGACCACGTATTACGAAGCCTTTTCAATGCCCTCAATGATCCTTCTCAAGCTACATATGTTTATGGCTGGGATGTTACTGGCCGAAGCAGTACG
Source organism: [Pantoea] beijingensis (assembly GCF_022647505.1). NCBI lineage: Bacteria > Pseudomonadati > Pseudomonadota > Gammaproteobacteria > Enterobacterales > Erwiniaceae > Erwinia > [Pantoea] beijingensis. The sequence continues at coordinate 1,591,512 of NZ_CP071409.1, read as the reverse complement.
TAAACATTCACTTAGCTATATACTGCTGGCGCTGATTTCTCCCCTCATCAGCATTATTATGATGCCCCATGTCAATAAACTGCAGATAGTCCTTGAAGCAGCCATGATTGTGGGTATGTCCGCGATCCTATGGCAATATAGAGCAAGCGCCATGATGGCTGGCATCGTGAAGGTTCCGCGCTATATTCTTACCCACCGCATAAGTACGTGGCTGGGAGATGTTTCCTACTCAGTCTATCTCTTACATTTGCTGATTGTGGTCCCGGTCATTGCTATTTTGCTCCAGCGTTATCACATGAATTCGCTTATGCCACCGGCTCGCTTTGCGCTTGTTTGTGGTCTCTGCCTGCCAATCACTTATGCGCTCGCGACGTTGCTTTATCGTTTCGTCGAAAAACCCGGGATTGCATTAGGAAAACGCGTAATGGCAATACGCGCTGAACGGCAAAATGTCATAGGGTAATCCGACCATACGCATACGATGCATTCGGTTCCAACGTGACCTTTCGATAAAAAAGCCCGCAATTGCGGGCTTTTTTCATTATTTCAGTAGGTTATTGGCCATCCGGTAACGCATAGGCAATGACATAATCGCCCAGCTTCGTCCCGAAGGAACCATGCCCACCTGCCGCGATCAGTACATATTGTTTGCCGTTCACTTCATAAGTCATCGGCGTAGCCTGCCCCCCTGCCGGTAAACGCGCTTCCCAGAGTTTTTCACCATTGGTCACGTTGAAGGCACGCAGATAGTTATCCGCCGTGGCGGCGATGAAAAAGACGTTACCTGCCGTGGTGACTGGCGCGCCTAGCATCGGCATACCCATTTTAAACGGCAACGGTAGCGGCGAACTGTCACGCACGGTACCGATACGTTTTTTCCATACGATGTCATTGGTTTTTAAATCGACCGCTGAAATGTAGCCCCATGCCGGTTGCTTACACGGTAAACCAAACGGAGAAAGGAAGGGGTTCAGGGTGACGCCATACGGCACGCCATACTGAGGCTGAACACCTGTTTCCGTCCCACTTCCGCCTTTATCGTTAGCATCTGGCCACATCGGATTACCCGGACCACGCGGAATTAAACGCGAAACGAACGGCAGAGCCATTGGGTTAGCGACGGCGATCTGACGGTCGGTATCTACCGCAATGCCACCCCATTCAAACATGCCAAGGTTACCCGGGAACACCAGCGTGCCCTGCTCGGAAGGCGGAGTGAAAGGCCCTTCGTAACGCAGGCTGTGGAACATCACGCGGCACACCAGTTGATCGTAGATGGTGGCACCCCACATGTCCGCGCCGGTCAGGTTTTTCTTCGGACGGAAAGTCAGCTCGGAGTATGGTTGGGTTGGCGAAAGGCGATCGCCTTTTGCCGGACCTTGCGGTACCGGAGTCTCTGGCGCGGGAACCACTGTTTTACCGGTGCGGCGATCCAGCACAAAAATATTACCGGTTTTTGCCGGAACATAAACAACCGGCACCTTGTTACCGCTCTTATCGGTAATATCGGCCAGCGTCGGCTGCGCAGGTACATCCATATCCCACAGATCGTGGTGTACCGTCTGATAAAACCAGGCCAATTTACCGCTGGTCGCATTCAATGCCAGCAGGCCGCTGGCATAACGCTCCATTTCCGGCGTACGGTTACCGCCCCAAATATCCGGTGTCGCCACACCAATCGGCAGGTAGACAATATCCAGTTTTGCATCATAGGCTGCCGGTGCCCAGGAGTTCGGCGAGTTGGCGGTATAATGCTCATCTTCACCCGGCAGCTTATTTGGTTCTTTCGCTCCGGTATCAAACGCCCACAGCAGCTTGCCGCTGTTAACATCAAAACCACGGATAACGCCAGATGGCTCGCGGGTGGAGTAGTTATCCGTCACCGCCCCCGCAATCACAATGACTTTATCCGTGACCACGGGTGGCGACGTTGGCTCATAGGCACCAGCACGCGCATGCGGCATATTGGCCTGCAAATTTAGATCACCGTTATCTGCAAAATCTGCACAGCGTTGGCCCGTTGCAGCATCCAGCGCATACAGATGACCATCGTTTACCGGCAACAGAATCCGACGTGCACAGATTGCGGGTGCGGTGTTGCTGGCCTCGCTCTGCGCCACTGCAGGCGTTTCATGATAAGAAACGCCGCGGCATGTCACATGTTGAAAAGTAGGATTGGTTTTCAGTTGTGGATCGAAACGCCATTTCTCTTTCCCGCTCGCCGCATCCAGTGCAATTAACTTTTGATGTGGCGTACACAGATAAAGCGAGTCACCCATTTTGAGCGGCGTCACTTCATCCGTAAATTCACCCGGATCGTTAGCCGTTTTCATATCACCGGTACGGAATACCCAGGCCTGCTTTAACTGCCCAACGTTTTTATCGTTAATCTGACTCAACGGCGAGTAACGCGTCCCTTCCTGCGTACGACCATAAGCGGGCCAGTCACCATCCGCGATACCGCTCGCAGAGTGCTCAACGGCCAAAGCCTGCGCTGGTGTCAGGGTCCCCGTGATCTCTTGTGGGTCATTAAATACCGAATACGCCAGCACGATCACCGTAATCAGTAACGATGCCACTAGCGAACCACGTGCCAGCTTACCCGTTGCCAACAGATGGCGGGAGATAAACGGTAGCGTTATCCATAGTCCAAAGAAGAAGGTAACATCTAAACGTGGGGTTAATGCCCAGAAATCAGTTCCGACTTCCCATAACGACCAAATAGTCGTTCCCAGCAGGTACACTGCATATAGCATGAGCGCGGAGGCACGCCGCCGGAACAATAACCAGCCAGTGATAAGCAGTACCAGACCGGCGATAATGTAGTAAAAAGAGCCGCCCAATCTGGCCAGCCAGACACCGCCTGCGAATAAATACACTCCGCTCAATGCGGCGAACAGCGCTGTGAGTATCATAAGAATACGCGGTCCCGAAGTTCCGTTTTTCATAGTTTAAACCTTACCAAAATTTAACATCATCGATTTAGCACACACGCTAAATCTTATAAAACACGCGGTTTTTCCTGACTATCAAGCCGGTGTTTATCCCCGCTGCGGCATAGCCGCCACAAGTTCAGTGGATTCTTGTTTTTGCATGATTAAAATGCGTGCTAAGCCAGATAAACCCGCACACGGCTTCATCACGTTAAGCGACATAGTGGACAATTCATCGGTTTGAGGCTCTGCTCCTGCCTTCACAGCGTCGATAACAACAGGCGATAAAAGGAGCGATATCAATACAGGCACTGAGGTTTTATTTTTCACTGGATGGTTTCGTGGTAAATGAAACTTCACAATAACCCTCAGTCAGACGCAACGGAGAATTACCCTTCTTCCTTGATGACAGTGGGAAGCAAAATCAAATTGATATAGTCGAAAGTGTATAACCACTTCGAAAAGTTGCGCTGTTCCGCCTTTAATAAACGCGATAAAAGATGCGCCAAACTGTCGCAATGCGCATTTCACTATGCAACTAAATGGCTTTGTTGCAAAAAAACGTGATCATTGTAACACTATGAATTCCGCTTGCGAACGCCTTATCATGCGCAAATTCAGGTTTATAAAAACCATTCAACCTGTTTTCCCTTATGGTAATTTATTGTTTTTCAATGAGTTAATAATATCCACTCTGCCACCCAACAAACATTCATCGGGCAACTGATGCTTTACTTTTTAACCAACGCCCTACATTTACGCCACACTCCGCCCCCCCAGTGACGTTCTTTTGTACTGACATTCATCTGGTTGATTGACGTATGATGATCGCTGCTTTATACCCTGATCCTTTCCATACGGGCGGATACCAACCAGAGCTTTATCACGATATGAATAGCATTCTGCACACTTCGACCTCACGTGTTTTTGATGGGCACAACGATCTTTTACTGCGTCTGTGGCTTCATGAAGCGGAGGATCCCGTCGCCCTTTTTCTTGACGGGAGACTGGAAGGCCATATGGATATGCAACGCATCCGCCGTGGAAGCTTTGCCGGTGGACTTTTCGCAGTTTTTGTTCCCCCTGCTTCTTATGTACATCAGGTCAGGCCTCAAGCCGCGGAACAAGCGCATAACCCACTGGCCATTACCCAGGCGCAAATCGATCTTCTGCATCTCATTGCCGCACGCTCAGGTGGTCGGGCCGCTATTTGCCGTACAAGCGGTGAAATTGAGTACTGCATGCAGCAGGGTATCCTGGCCATGGTAATGCACATCGAAGGGGCCGAGGCCCTTGATGCATCACTCAGCCAGTTGGATAATTGGTACGATGCAGGCCTGCGCAGTATCGGTCCTCTCTGGAATGTACCCAATATTTTCGGATTTGGTGTTCGCGGCGATTTTCCCGGCTCACCCGATACCGGAGAAGGCCTAACAGCGGCAGGAATCAATCTGATTCGCGCCTGTAACCAGAAAAAAATCCTGATCGATCTGTCCCATATGAATGAAAAAGCCTTCTGGCAAACCGCCCGATACAGCGAAGCACCTTTAGTCGCCACCCATTCAAATGTGCATGCACTCTGCCCACAGCCGCGTAATTTAACTGATAAGCAACTATCGGCCATTGCTGAGCGAGGCGGGTTCGTCGGGGTGAATTTTGGTACGGCTTTTTTACGTGCCGATGGAAAGCGTAACGGAGATACGCCAATAACAGAGATTGTTAAACACCTGGATGCCCTGATTGCTAAACTCGGTGAGGATCATGTGGGATTCGGTTCCGATTTTGATGGCATCAATGTCCCCGATTCGCTGGGTGACGTCGCCGGCCTGCCCGTATTGTTGCAGGCGATGGCAGATGCCGGGTATGACCATACGCTGATTGAGAAAATCGCCTGGCGTAACTGGTTGAAAGTATTAAAGCAGACGTGGGGGGAATAATGACATACTCTTCTTTCGCGTCTCCGGATCTCGCAGGTTATGGCATACCTGCTTACATTGTCATACCATCAATATTTGACAACAAGCCATTAACATGACGCAATGTAATGGCAGTATTCATTCAACTGTATCAACACGAGGAGTTTATTATGTGGACTAAACCTGAATTTACTGACCTGCGCCTGGGTCTGGAAGTGACTCTGTACATTTCCAACCGTTAATACCTAATGCCCACTGTAACAGGTGGGCATCTTTTTTCACTTTTCCCTGGTTTTCACATGCAGATTAACGTTCTTGGTTCAGCGGCAGGTGGCGGTTTCCCCCAGTGGAATTGCAATTGTCGTAACTGTCACGGTGTACGTAACGGCACCCTCCCTGCTTCTGCTCGTACCCAGTCTTCCATTGCGATCAGTGATAACGGCATCGACTGGATACTCTGTAATGCTTCACCGGATATCGCACATCAAATCGCGGCGACACCAGAATTAATAAAACATGACGTGCTGCGCGGTACCGCAATTGGCTCAATTATTTTGACAGATAGCCAGATAGACCACTGCACAGGCTTATTGAGCCTGCGTGAAGGCTGTCCGCATCAGGTATGGTGCACACCTGAAGTTCATGATGACTTAACCACCGGCTTCCCCATCTTCCCAATGCTTACGCACTGGAACGGCGGCTTGCAGTGGCACAGTATTCAGCCGGAGCAAGCGTTTACAACCGCAATTTGCCCGGCATTACATATTACGGCTCTGCCTATTTTGAGCAATGCGCCTCCCTATTCAAAATATCGGGGAAGACCGTTGCCGGGTCATAATATCGCGCTATTTATTGAAGATACCCGCACGGGTAAAACGTTGCTATACGCACCGGGTTTAGGCGAGCCCGACGAGCAACTGATGCCGTGGCTGCAAAAAGCAGACTGCCTACTGATTGATGGCACCTTATGGCAGGATAACGAGCTGGCAACCACTGGCGTAGGCCGTAATACCGGCAAAGATATGGGCCACCTGGCACTGGCGGAAGAACAAGGGTTGATCGCCCTTCTTTCATCACTGCCAGCCGAACGTAAGATCCTTATCCATATAAATAATACCAACCCTATTCTTGATGAATCCTCTGTTGAACGACAGGCACTGACCCGACAAGGTATTGAGGTCAGTTGGGATGGTATGCATATTGAACTGTAGGTGATCCAAATGAATAAAACAGCGCTTGCCACAACACCCATGACAGCGGAAGCCTTTGAACAGGCTTTGCGAGCCAAAGGATCCTGGTATCATATCCACCACCCTTACCATATTGCGATGCATAATGGCCAGGCAACCCGTGAGCAAATCCAGGGATGGGTCGCTAATCGCTTTTATTATCAGACCAGCATCCCCTTGAAAGATGCGGCCATCATGGCCAACTGTCCCGATCCGCAAACACGCCGTAAATGGGTACAGCGTATTCTCGATCACGATGGCCACGGTCAAAGCGAAGGCGGCATTGAAGCCTGGCTGCGTCTGGGAGAAGCGGTTGGCCTCGATCGTGACGTGATACTTTCTGAAGAGCTTGTGCTTCCGGGCGTGCGCTTTGCGGTTGATGCTTACGTTAATTTTGCGCGTCGTGCCGTCTGGCAGGAAGCCGCCTGTAGTTCCCTGACGGAACTGTTTGCCCCGCAAATCCACCAGTCACGTCTGGATAGCTGGCCGCAGCACTACCAGTGGATCGAAGCGCAGGGCTATGACTATTTCCGTAGTCGTTTAAGCCAGGCAAATCGTGATGTGGAGCACGGCCTGCAGTTGGCGCTGGAATATTGCGATACCGTTGAGAAACAACAGCGCATGCTGGAGATCCTGCAGTTTAAACTGGATATTCTGTGGAGCATGCTGGACTCAATGACCATGGCGTATGAATTGCACCGCCCGCCTTACCACAGCGTAACTAATGAGGCTGTCTGGCATAAAGGACGACTTTTGTGATCGACATAACTCAACAGCATATACCGTTGTTTCGCCGCGGCTTCCGTCTGCAATGGGAGCAAGCACAGGGTTGCCACGTGATTCTATATCCTGAAGGCATGGCAAAACTCAATGACAGTGCGACCGCTATTTTGCAAATGGTGGACGGCAACCGCCCGATCGCAACCATTATCGCCGAGCTTAACGCCCGTTTTCCTGAGGCAGGCGGCGTGGATGACGATGTGATCGCGTTTTTTGCTCAGGCACATGAACAAAAGTGGATTATTTTCCATGAACCAGCATAAACCTGATGTCAACCCGCCGCTGTGGCTACTGGCGGAACTGACTTATCGCTGCCCGTTGCAGTGCCCTTATTGTTCCAATCCGCTTGATTTTGCGCAGCAAGAAAAAGAGCTAACGACAGAACAGTGGATCACGGTGTTCAAGCAGGCACGCGAGATGGGTGCGGTACAACTTGGTTTCTCCGGCGGAGAGCCGCTGGTGCGGAAAGATCTGCCCGAACTTATCCGGGCAGCACGCGACCTCGGCTTTTATACCAACTTAATTACCTCGGGTATTGGCCTGACGGAGAAAAAGATCGATGCCTTTGCGCAGGCCGGACTCGATCATATCCAGATCAGTTTCCAGGCCAGCGATGAGACGCTGAATGCGGCTATTGCCGGTTCCGCCAAAGCTTTCCAGCAAAAGCTGGAGATGGCGAAAGCAGTGAAAGCGCACGGCTATCCAATGGTGCTTAACTTTGTGCTGCATCGCCATAATATCGATCAGATCGATCGTATTATTGAACTCAGCATTGAGCTGGAAGCCGATGACGTCGAACTGGCAACCTGCCAGTTCTATGGCTGGGCGCAGCTTAACCGTGAAGGCCTGCTGCCCACGCGTGAGCAGATCGCCCGCGCGGAGGAAGTGGTACATCACTACCGCGAAAAAATGGCGGATACCGGCAATCTGGCTAATCTGCTGTTTGTTACGCCAGACTATTATGAAGAGCGACCCAAAGGCTGCATGGGCGGCTGGGGTGCGATTTTCCTGAGCGTAACGCCAGATGGTATGGCGCTTCCCTGCCATAGCGCGCGTCAGCTTCCGGTACAGTTTCCCTCGGTGTTGGAGCATGACCTGCAGCATATCTGGTATGAATCCTTTGGATTTAATAAATACCGCGGTTTCGACTGGATGCCAGAACCTTGCCGCTCCTGTTCAGAAAAAGAGAAGGATTACGGCGGTTGCCGTTGCCAGGCCTTTATGCTGACAGGCAATGCCGATAATGCCGATCCGGTGTGCGGCAAATCGCCACATCATGGCAAAATTCTCGCCGCACGCGAACAGGCGAACTGCACCAATATCCAGATTAATCAGCTCCAGTTCCGCAATCGCGCAAACTCACAGCTGATTTTCAAGAGCTAACGTTAGGATGTCAGGGCCGCTCATTCCCCTTTGCCTGACGCTGGCAAACGGATTGCGTGTCAGGCTGATCTCCGATCCGCTTGCTTCACGCGCCGCCGCACTGGTTCAGTTGACAGCAGGCAGCCATGACGAGCCTGACGAGTGGCCTGGCCTGGCGCACCTGCTGGAGCATGTGGTTTTTTCGGGCAGTAAGGGATATCAGGAAGAACATCGCTTAATGAGCTGGGCGCAGGCGGAGGGGGCAAAACTTAATGCCACCACCCACGCAACCTCTACAAGCTGGTTTTTTGATAGTCCGATGGAAAAACTCAGTGAAGGACTGGCGAGGCTGGTCGATATGCTGGCTTACCCCCTGCTCTCACCGCAGGCAATCCAGCAGGAAGTCGCGGTGATTGATGCTGAATATCGGATGCTGGCGTCACATGCCGATACGCAGCGTGAAGCCGCACTCGCACAAACTTTTGTATCTCCGCCTGCGTTGCAGCGTTTCCACGTCGGTAACCGAAACCACTTTGGCGATAACAGCGTGGCTTTGCAGCAGGCATTGCAGCGCTATCACCGGCATTTTTTTTCTGCACAGAACATGACGCTTTGGTTGCAGGGTCCCTGCTCGGTTGAAAGATTAACCGAACTGGCTGAAACCTATGGCAGCCGCTTTGCAAATAACGGAAAAGCCCCGGAGAAATTGACAGAAGAAGTGCGACTCCGCACGGATCGCTACTTTCGCCTTCGTATTCAGGACGCGCCCCGATTATCCTTCGCCTTTCCACTGCACCCCGTTGAACAGCAGGACTGCCAGCCACTCACATTATTGCGCCAGTTGTTAACTGATGAGGCACAAGGCAGTCTGTTAGCGGTACTACGAGAAAAAGGCTACTGCGATAACTTGCAGGTTTCACTCCCTTATTACACGCCGGATGCGGCTATTCTACGTATTGAGTTTGAGGTAACTGACTCAGACAGCGCGCTAAGCGCCGCCATTGAAGCGATTTTTACCGTCTGGTTATCCTCTCTCGCCAGGCTGGATGCTGCGCAATTACAACATTATCGTCAACTGGCCGGACAGGATTTCACCCGCCTGACGCCTATCGATCAATTACGTGCCAGGGCCTTCGGTTTTGCGCCGGTGTCTCAATCTGCCAGCAGGCTAGCCGCCAGTTGGCCACACTGGATCAGTCAGTTGACCCCCGAAAATATGACACGTTTATGGGTATCGCCCGAAGAGCAAGGCACTGAGATTACGGTGCAGGGCTTTACGTTATCTATGAATACGAGGAGTTGGGCGCAGCCGCCGTCCGCCGTGACTTCTCCGGCAGGCGTTTTTTATTCAGCGCAGCAGCCGATCGCGCAGCCGTTCTTGCCACCACAGCGCGTTACGCTTCCCCATATTCAGCCAGATAGCGGTACCGCGACTTTATTACTGAGCCCGGTGCAGGGGCGTCTGTTATCCCCTCGGCTGGCCTATGCAATACAGGCCAGCCTGCGAACCATCGTCGGTCAGTGTAAACATGCCGGAGGGCAGTTACGCTTTACCGAACATCAGGGCGAGTGGCTTCTGGAGCTCACTGCCAGCCACGACGTTATGTTATCAACTCTGGCAGAGATGCTTGTTCGGATCGCCCATCCCTCAGCATCACAACGCGCGCAAGGCGAACGGTTATTTCAGGCAGAGCAGCAGCGCCTGAAGAGCGATATTGCCGTACGTTATTTACTGAACCAATTGCCGGCAGTACTGTTTGGCGAAGACGAGAACGGTTTGCCCCCGTGGCAGGCGACACTTTACGGTGGAGATAGGCTGCTATGTGATGCACTATCCCGTTTGTTATCTTCATTCCCTGCTGCGGTTAATCCGCCAGCTCAGCTTGACGCTATGCCGCAACCGCAGCAGCTACGCTATCTCCGGCAAACCGCCGGTAATGATGCGGCCGTGGTACTGTTCTGTCCGCTTGTTGAAGCCACAGCCGACTGTCTGACAGCCTGGCGGATTCTGGCTGCGTTGTTTGGGCCCCGCTTTTTCCAGCAACTGCGCGTGGAGAAAAATCTTGGCTACGTCGTCACCAGCCGTTTTCATCAGGCTGCGGGGATCGCTGGCATACTGTTTGCCATCCAATCCCCGGAGACTTCCGTTGCCGCGATCAGAAACCACCTGGGTACCTTTATTGATGAGGTGGGCAGCACTGTCGCGGGTATTAAAACCAACACCCTCGCTGAAAAAAGTCTCATGCTGCGTAGTGAAATCACTCCTCGCGGTGGAGTGGGAGCAGAACAAGCCCGGCAACATTGGCTGCAACTACGCGGCTATGCGCCGCCGGTTGACGAAACATCATTGCGTGCACTGACTCCAGATATGTTATATCACTATTACCAGCGACTAAATCAGGAGCGCCAGCGCTGGTGGTGGCTTGATAATGGCGCGTAAGCGCACTTATCCACGGGCGCACGGGCGATATTACGCATACCCTGTCGCCGCGCGTCACCGCCAACCATTGGGTTAACCCTGTACCCTCGGTTGAGGATTCCTTATACTCGCCACTGAATCCTGCTCAGGCATAACTTTTCCTGAATATTCGGCCCTTGTGTTCAATCGTTCCCTGCAATGACCGGGTACCCAAGCAGGCCGTTCGAATGCGTGATGATGCCGCATCATCAAATCCGGCGATAGAGAAGAAACAAGTGAATAAAGAGAATCCACAACCTACCTTCCTCTTTCATGATTATGAAACCTTCGGCAAAAGTCCGTCTCTGGACCGCCCTGCGCAATTCGCGGGTGTCCGAACGGATATGGATTTCAATATAATTGGGGAACCCGAAGTATTTTACTGCCAGCCAGCGGATGATTATCTGCCGCAGCCTGAAGCGGTAATGATCACCGGTATAACACCTCAACAGGCAAAAGCACGCGGAATAAGCGAGGCTGAGTTTGCGAAAAGGATCCATACGCTATTCACCGAACCTGATACCTGTGTTGTCGGCTATAACAACATCCGATTCGACGACGAAGTAACACGCAATATTTTCTACCGCAATTTTTACGATCCTTACGCCTGGAGCTGGCAACATGGCAATAGCCGCTGGGATTTACTGGATGTCATGCGCGCCTGTTATGCGCTGCGTCCGGACGGAATTGTGTGGCCAGAAAATGATGATGGTTTACCGAGTTTTCGCCTTGAACATCTGACCCGTGCTAATGGTATTGAACACGCTAACGCGCATGACGCCATGTCCGATGTTTACGCCACTATCGCGATGGCAAAGCTGGTCAAAACCCAGCAGCCAAAGCTGTATGACTATCTTTTCAGTCATCGCGGTAAACAGAAAATCAGCACACTGATTGATATCCCGCAGATGAAGCCGCTGGTACACATCTCCGGTATGTTCGGTGCACTGCGTGGCAATACCAGTTGGATAGCACCACTCGCCTGGCACCCGGATAATCGAAATGCCCTGATTACCTGCGATTTAGCCGGTGATATGAGGCCATTACTGGCGCTGGACGCGGAGCAGTTGCGCGAACGGCTTTATACCCCCCGCGAGCGCCTCGGCAATGAAGCAGCCGTGCCGCTCAAGCTGGTGCATATCAACAAATGTCCAATACTGGCCCCCGCGAATACTCTGCGACCAGAAGACGCAGAGCGCATTGGCATCGATCGCCAGCGCTGTCTTGATAACCTGACGTTACTGCGACAGCATCCTGAAATCCGTGAAAAAGTGGTCACGCTCTTTGCCGAAGCAGTGCCTTTTACCGCCGCGGATGACGTTGATGCGCAGCTCTATGCTGGCTTCTTTAGCGATGCGGATAAATCGGCTATGAAAATTATTCTGGATACGCCGGCGGTAAATTTACCGGCGCTGGATTTAACCTTTAACGATAAGCGAATTGAAAAGCTTCTATTCCGCTATCGGGCGCGTAACTTTCCCGGCACGCTGGACGATAGCGAGCAGCAGCGCTGGCTGCAGCATCGGCGTGAGACGTTAGATGCTGAGCGCGTTGAGCGTTATGTACTGGAACTGGAATCACTGGCTAACTTACATGAGACGGATGCCGATAAACTGACACAATTGAAGGCTCTGTTTGAGTATGCGCGTGAATTAGTCTCCTGAATCGCACGCATAAAAAAGGGCGCATTCGCGCCCTTTTTTAGCTGTAGAGATTATGATTACTGGAAGTCTTCGCTACATTGCGGCACCGGATTACGGAAGCTACGCGTCACAAAAGCCAGATAAATCAAACCAATGGCTCCCCATACCAGACCGAGGATCATTGAACTCTCTTCCAGGTTGATCCACAACGCACCTACCGTCAACGCGCCCATTAAAGGCAGGATCAGGAAGTTAATATTGTCTTTCAACGATTTATTGCGGCCTTCACGGATCCAAAATTGTGAGATTACCGACAGGTTCACGAAGGTAAACGCCACCAGCGCACCAAAGTTAATCAGCGCGGTTGCGGTCACCAGATCGAAGGCAACTGACGACAGCGCAATAACACCCACCAGCACTACGTTCAACGCAGGTGTACGCCATTTTGGATGAATATAGCCGAAGAAACGCTCAGGGAAGACGCCGTCACGTCCCATCACATACATCAGGCGCGAAACACCCGCATGCGCCGCCATACCAGAGGCCAGCACGGTCACGCAGGAGAAAATCAGGATGCCAAACTGGAAGGCTTTGCCCGCCACGTACAGCATAATTTCTGGCTGCGATGCATCCGGATCTTTAAAGCGCGAAATGTCCGGAAAATAGAGTTGCAGGAAATATGAAACCACCACGAAAATCACGCCGCCGATAAGAGCCGTCAGGAAAATCGCTTTAGGAATAACCCGCCCCGCGTCTTTTGTCTCTTCCGACAGTGAACTAATGCCATCAAAACCGAGGAATGAGAAGCATAAAATAGTCGCACCGGTAATCATTGGCACAACATGCGCGTTCTCAGACCAGAACGGACGCGAGCTGACCAACGTACCCGCCCCTTCTCCATGTGCAACACCGTAAACAACCATGCCCATAATCACGACCATCACGGCAACCTGCAGCACCACAATGAAGCTGTTAAAGTTGGCAACGGTTTTGATACCGCGCAGGTTGGAAAGCGTCATAAAGCCCACCAACAGCAGCACAAATATCCACGACGGCACGCCAGGCACCAGCGCTTCAAAATAGATTTTTGCCAGCAGAATGTTGATCATCGGCATAAACAGATAATCAAGCAGTGAAGACCAGCCCACCATAAATCCAACGCCCGGACTGATAGCCTTTTGCGCATAGGTATAAGCGGATCCCGCAGATGGGAAGCGGCGTACCAACTTACCGTAGCTTAAGGCGGTAAACAGAATAGCAATCAGTGCAAAAGCGTAGGCTGTCGCCACATGCCCGTCGGTCAACCCTGAAACGATGCCAAAAGTATCGAAGAGTGTCATCGGCTGCATATACGCAAGCCCCATCATTACAACGGGCATTAAGGTCAGCGTTTTCTTGAGTTGCGCGCGCGGCTGAGGCACGGCTGCAGAATCAACGTGCGACATGGTTCAGCCTCCCCGTAGCGACAACCTTTCTGGGTTGCATCACAGGGAAACTTCGCGAGGTGCGATAGATACTTTTGAGAAGGGAAACAGCGAAACAGGCAGGCGAGAGTATTCCCGCAACGGCGCCGTAGTCGTCACGCTGGCGAAGTCCGGCAACAGCCGGTGCAAAGTTAAAATGTTGCCCCATCGTTCTAATCCTCAACAAGTCACGTTTATGCGTGCTTAAAGCGTGTATCTATCCGGAACCGGTCCGGCCTCTTTAAAATGCGATTGGTTTATATCCGAAGCGACTGGCGTTATCTGAATGCTACATGAGGAACGCCTTTTCGGAACCATCACTCGCCACTACAACAACCCACATCACCACGGAAAATGCAAAAAAATGGCGCACCGCGTGCTGCCTTTCTAGTCTAACATCTTGAGGTTACAGTAAAATTGCGAATGCTACCCTACTCACTCTGATAAAGAGTCGGGCAAGTTAACGCAACCAGTACCGATACAGCCTCAGTGACGACGAATAGAGATTCTATTTTGCAGGGCGCGTATTCTGCACCAAATGGAGGGCAGAATACAAGATGTTGAGGCCTTCAATAACAATTTCTTTGCTTGCGGTCAGGGGAATGAGAAAGCGAATAACATTTCCCCGCACGCCGCACGAAAGTAATATCAGCCCCTGCTTACCCGCTTCCTGCACCAGCGCCTGTGTTAGTACTTTATCTGGCTTCTGACGATCGCCTTGTTCAATCAACTCCATCGCAATCATTGCGCCGATACCACGGACTTCGCCAATGCAGTCAAACTGCCCGGCAAACTGCTGCAACCTGTTAGTGACGTACTCCCCTTGCGCCTGCGCTTTTTGATTAAGCTGCTCTTCTTCGATCAGCGTAGTTACCGCCAGCGCCGCCGCAATGCCGATGGGGGAACCGGCATACGTACCGCCCAATCCGCCAGCCTGTGCTTTTTCCATTAGCACTTTTTTGCCCACCAGCGCTGATAACGGAAAACCTCCCGCCAGGCTTTTCGCCAAAGTGATCAAATCGGGCTCAATACCGCTATGCTCAACGGCAAAGGTTTTACCGGTACGACAAAAACCACTTTGAATCTCATCAACAATTAACACAATGCCATGTTCATTACACAGTGTTCGTAGCTGTTGCAGAAAAGCGGGCGACGCGGCATAGAAGCCGCCCTCACCCTGCACCGGCTCAATAATAATGGCCGCCACCTCTTCAGGTGATACATCCGCGGCAAAGATCCCCTGCAGTGCGCCGAACGCCTGCATATCACTAACCCCTAAGTAAGCGGCGGGATAAGGTGCATGGAAAATCCCTCCGGGAAAAGGCCCATACCCCCTCTTATAAGGTTGAACTTTGCCGGTGAGCGCCATCCCAAGCAGCGTCCGGCCATGGAAAGCACCCCGGAAGGCGATGACTGCAGTGCGGCCTGTGGCAATGCGGGCGACTTTTATTGCATTTTCTACCGCTTCAGCGCCGGTCGTCATCAGTAGCGTTTGGGTCGGCTCTGCAATCGGCACCAGTTGGTTCAATTTTTCAGCCAGTTCAATATAGCTGCCATACGGCGTTACCTGAAAACAGGGATGGGTAAACGTCTCCAATTGCGCGCGAACGGCCTGAATCACCCTGGGATGATTATGCCCGGTGTTTAGCGCCCCAATACCTGAAGCGAAATCGATATAGCGTGTACCTTCCACATCCCACAATTCCGCATTGCGCGCCAGGGCAACATACACCGGAAGTGAGTTACCTACGCCCGCCGTGACGGCCGCTTCGCGCCGAACCTGCCACTCCTGATTACGCTGACTCATGATGCAACCTCTTCATTACCGAGCTCCCGGATAAAAGATCGTGGGGGCCAGCTCCCACGCCATCAGGCATTTTTGAGCATCCAGTCGATTTCGGTGGCGGTGATCAGCCTTTCAAAATGCATCAGTTCATGATGTTTACAGCGATGCCAGACAAAGCCAAAGCGATCGCCCAGCTGCTTGTGCAAATGCTCATTCTGCGCAAACTCAGCCAGTGCATCACTTTGCCGAACAGGTAATGGCTTGCCCTGCGCTTCATGCCCATTTCCTGTTACAGCCTGCGACAACGGCAAGGCGTTATCCATGCCATGCAGAATACCCGCCAGCACAGTAGCAACCACCAGATAAGGATTCGCGTCCGCACCTGCAACACGGTATTCCACGCGATGATTATCGGCATCCCCGCAGGGAATACGCAACGCAACGGTACGATTGTTATGCCCCCAGGACGCCTGCAGCGGCACAAAAGCATCCGGAATAAAGCGACGATAGGCATTAACATTCGGTGCCAGCAGCGCCATTGACGCTGGCATTAAATCGATCATGCCAGCCAGCGCACGCTTTAGCAGCGGAGAGTCACTACCGTCATCACAAACAAACGCATTATGGTCAGCGGTATCGCGCATGCTGAGATGCACATGCATACCGCTACCGGCATATTCCTCATAAGGTTTAGCCATAAAGGTGGCGTTCATATGGTGATTTTCAGCGACCTGCCGCACCAGCCTTTTTAACTGGATAGCATGGTCGCAGGCGCTGAGTACATCGCGCGTGTGGTGGAGGTTGATCTCAAACTGTCCGGGTGAAGCTTCAGCCAATGCACCATCGGCAGGTATGCCCTGCAATGTGGCAATGGTGTCGATATCACTGAGAACTTCGGAAAAATAGTCTAAATGGTCAACGGAATAGACTTGATTTTGCAGGTTACGCTCTTCGCTTCCGGGGGCACAGGGCGGCTGAATATAGCCGTCCGCATCGCGTTTTTTATCAACCAGATAGAACTCCAGCTCTACCGCTACCACCGGGAAAAGACCTCTGTTACGCAATTGCTGCCAGAGGTGATTGAGAACATTTCGGGGTTCAACGTCAAAGGGAGTGCCATCTTGATTACACATGGTCAGTAAAATCTGAGCCAAATGCTGGGGATCCGATGCTGAGGGGATCAGCGTGCCGCCGACGGGGATACAAATGTTGTCTGGTTCGCCGAGCGCTTGCCCTAATCCCGCTTCTTCTACGGTATTGCCTAAAATATCCATCGCAAAAACCGACGCTGGAAAGTAACAACCTTTTTCAATTTTCGCCAGACTCGCGAAGGGAATGCGCTTACCTCGAAAAACACCATTTAAATCATTAAGAAGAATATCTACATACTGTGTTTCAGGATAGCGTTCCAGGTAAGATTCAACCTCGTGCTGGAACGCGGTGATTCGTTTTCCTTCACCATGTCGCGTGAAGTCTTCTACTTCCACAATATTAGTCATGATGTTACCCACCCTTTAACGCCGTGCATTTCAGACTGCAAAAGTATTACCGTCTCAGATCATCAACTGCTCAAAATACCAGCTATATTCCTAACATAGCCTTAACACAAAAGGTGTGCAAATGTTACATTCCAGATTAAATATTAAGCGATAGATTGTTGGATTGAAAATTTCATTGCACGCTTTTTCACCCATCAAAGCATCTTGCGGGTTAATTTTTTGCCAGTGCAGCGAGGAAAAATGGGCATTGCTCTTAACAAACCGTTGATTGGCATTGTGATGTGCCAAATTGATAAAGACGGCCATCCAACGCAAATGGTGCACAATAAATATCTTGACGCCGTGGTCAATGCGGGCGGTATCCCACTTGCCCTCCCGCATATGTTAATTAGCGATGCAGCGCTTACTGGCAACCCGCTGGCGTCACTGGACGGCGTATTGCTCACCGGCAGCACCAGCAATATTGAGCCACACCACTATGGCGAACGAGGCACCGAGCTGCACACCGATCCTGGTCGCGATAAACTGGCCTTTGCCATAATCACCCAGGCAATGGCATATCAGATGCCCTTGATGGCTATCTGCCGTGGCCTGCAAGAGTTGGTTGTCGTTACGGGAGGATCGCTTTACCGCCAGGTGCATCTGCAGCCCGGACTTAGCGATCACCGGGAGGATACAGCGCGATCACTTGAGGAACAGTATGCTCCGGCCCATTCGGTGAGCATTGAGGCTGGCGGTTTACTGTCTGGCCTGGTGAACGGACGCGATAACTTTCAGGTGAACTCCTTACATCAACAGGGCGTTCGTTCGCTGGGTCCCGGCGCGCGCATTGAGGCCCGGGCAGCTGATGGGCTCATTGAAGCCGTCAGTCTACGTCATCACCCGTTCGCTTTAGGGGTACAGTGGCATCCCGAATGGCAATCCGATAAATCAGAAATCTCCCGCCTGTTGTTTGAAGGCTTTATCCGGGCCAGCGATGACTATCGCCGGGGAAACCACTAATACCCGGTAAGACTATGGTCCCATACGATGATCGCTTACCGTACACGCTGCAGTATCGTCAGCGTCCATTCGCTCGTCACCTCTTGAGCCAATAAAACCGCAGCTTAAAATCTGATGGGGAAATGCATGAACAATTACTATACCGCAACCGCCAACTATCATGCTCCGTGGCCGCAGTTGGAGGAGAGTATTGCATGTGATGTTTGTATTATTGGTGGTGGATTCACCGGACTTTCATCGGCGCTCTTTTTAACGGAAGCGGGTTATGATGTCGTGCTGCTTGAAGCCGAGGGTATCGGCTTTGGCGCCAGCGGGCGCAATGGCGGTCAGTTGGTTAACTCCTGGAGCCGCGACGTGGATATTATCCAACAGCGTTACGGAAGCGATGTGGCGAATATGTTTGGTAGCATGATGTTCGAAGGGGGCGACATCATTCGGGATCGTATCGATCGCTATGCCATCGCCTGTGATTATCGCCCGGGAGGGATCTTTGCCGCGCTAAATAGCCGACAAATGAGACAGTTATATGCACAGCAGACACGCTGGACGCGTTTTGGTAATCCTGATCTCACGCTGCTTGATGCGTCAGCGATGCAGCGTGAAGTCGCTTCCAAACATTATGTTGGTGGATTACTGGACAAACGCGGTGGCCATTTACATCCGCTTAACCTGGCACTGGGTGAAGCTGAAGCCATCCGACGCCACGGCGGGCGCATTTATGAACATTCGGCAGCGCTTCACTTAGTTTATGGCTCGCCAAACCTGATAAAAACCGCCAGAGGTGACGTTAAAGCCCACTACGTTATTTTTGCCGGCAATGCGTATTTACCTCCACAACTTGAGCCTCGTCTTGGCAATAAAAGCATGCCATGTGGCTCGCACATCGTGGTGAGTGAGCCATTGAGCACAGATACTGCGCTGTCGCTGCTCCCCAATAATTACTGTGTGGAAGACTGTAACTACCTGCTCGACTATTTTCGTCTTACGGCGGATAACCGTTTGCTGTATGGCGGTGGCGTCACTTACGGAGCACAGGATCCGAATGATATTGATGCGCGACTACAACCTAAATTGCTTAAAACCTTTCCGCAACTACGCGATATCGCCTTTAACTATCGCTGGAGCGGCAATTTTTTACTGACTCTGTCACGGATGCCGCAGTTTGGCCAGTTGGAAAAAAATGTGTATTACATGCAGGGAGATAGCGGACATGGCGTGACCGGCACACATCTGGCGGGCAAATTAATTGCAGAAATGCTGCGTGGTCGTGCGGAGCGTTTTAATGCTTTCGCTAACCTCCCCCATCTGCCTTTTCCAGGAGGACGGCGTTTTAAAGTACCTTTAATGGCGATAGGGGCCGCCTGGTATACGTTACGCGATCGGCTGGGCATCTAACGCACTCCTGCTGCAGGATAGCCAAACGCACCAACCGAACATATTGGACCTGACGCAGACACCTATTCCAGTGGCATGGTCGCCGGGTCGGGATAGCGGTAATCAAATCCCAGCTCATTGCAAATAGTATTGCCGTCAATAATCTTGCCCCGAGCGTCATTCTCATCCGGCAAAAACGTTGGCGGCGTCAATCCCAACAGCTTCGCCACCGCCGGATAAAACTGGTTTCGCGCGGGATGTTCAGGCGCACTTAAATTGTAGATATGGCCGCCTTTTGGTGTTTGTAGTAACAGGACGATGGCCTCCACGACATCATCCAGATGCACCAGATTAACGCCGTGGTTACCCTGTGCAATATCTGTTTTTCCCGCTAAAAATCGCCCCGGATGGCGGCCCGGCCCCACCAGACCGGAGAGACGCAGCACATCAACCGAGGTCCCCGGCAGATCGTGCAACCAATTCTCAAGCGCGACCAGTGTTTTCCCCGCAACGGTTTCCGGCTCGCGTGGGCTGCTCTCTTTCATCACCCCCGATGCCGTACCATAGACCGATGTTGAACTGGTAAACAAAATGCGGGGGACATTAAACGCCAGGGCACTGTCAACTACCTGCTGTACCGCCTGCATGTAAGTCTCGCCGCCTTCTGCCGTCCGGCTGGCAGGCAGCGTTATCACCAACGCCTCAATACCTTTCAGCAATTTGTCCAGATCGTCTGCGTCACAGACAAGTTCAGGTTTCAGCTCCAGTTGAAAAGCATTAATTCCACACTTTCTTGCCGCATCAACGCCATCCGGTGTGGTTTTACTGCCGCAGACTTCCCATCCCCGAGCCGTAAGCGCCATCGCTAACGGCATCCCCAACCAGCCAAGGCCGATAATCGCCACTCTCTTCATACCCGACTCCTGCGTTCGCTCTGTACATACCCGTCATTCTTCGGGCGCTTCCGTGTTCACGGCAGTTTCAGGCTACGCCACGCGTATCACGCTGACAATCACTCGTTGATAAGAGAATCTTTCATTGCTAACAAAAAAGGGTTGCCATCATCCGTTATTCTGGTTAGGTTAACAGCATATAAGTGAATACACATTCATACGGAATAACGAAATTTTATGACACGCGTTCAGTTCAACCATCATCATCACCATCACCCTGACTAGTCTTTCAGGCGATGAGTGCTGGAAGACGATTAGGATCTTCCAGTGGTGCAGAACGCAAGAGAGCCCCCGGAAGATCAGCTTCCGGGGGCTTTTTTTTAGCTTGTAATTGATGTTAACGCGTAGCAGACAGGTTTCAGATTCAACATTGCAAACCCGCAGACAAATAAAGGAAAGCACCGATGTTAGATAATTCCCGTTTACGCATAGCTATGCAGAAATCCGG
This sequence comes from [Pantoea] beijingensis, assembly GCF_022647505.1. NCBI lineage: Bacteria > Pseudomonadati > Pseudomonadota > Gammaproteobacteria > Enterobacterales > Erwiniaceae > Erwinia > [Pantoea] beijingensis. Next base: position 1,570,666 of record NZ_CP071409.1, on the reverse strand, counting down.
TCGTTTAAGCGATGAATCCCGTGAACTGCTGGCGCGTTGCGGTATTAAAATCAATTTACAGCAGCAACGCCTGATCGCCTTTGCTGAAAACATGCCGATTGATATTCTGCGGGTACGTGATGACGATATTCCCGGTCTGGTAATGGATGGCGTAGTCGATCTGGGGATCATCGGTGAAAACGTATTGGAAGAGGAATTACTGACACGCCGTGCTCAGGGAGATGACCCCCGCTACTATACTTTGCGTCGCCTTGATTTTGGCGGTTGCCGCCTGTCACTGGCGATGTCCGTGGATGAGGAATATCGCGGCGTACAGTCGCTGCAAAACACCCGCATTGCCACCTCCTATCCGCATCTGCTGAAACAGTATCTTGATAAACAAGGCGTCAGCTTTAAATCCTGTCTGTTGAACGGTTCCGTTGAGGTTGCACCGCGTGCTGGCCTTGCCGATGCGATTTGCGATCTGGTCTCAACCGGCGCCACGCTGGAAGCCAATGGCCTGCGCGAAGTTGAAGTGATCTACCGCTCTAAAGCCTGCCTGATCCAGCGCGACGGCGAAATGCCCGCCGCTAAACAAGAGTTGATCGATAAACTGATGACGCGTATTCAGGGCGTGATTAAAGCACGTGAATCCAAATACATTATGCTGCACGCCCCCAGCGATCGTCTGGATGAAGTGATCGCGCTGCTACCCGGCGCCGAGCGCCCTACGCTACTACCCTTGGCCGGTGATAAAAGCCGCATAGCACTGCACATGGTCAGCAGCGAAACACTTTTCTGGGAAACGATGGAAAAACTAAAAGCCCTTGGTGCCAGCTCAATTCTGGTGCTACCTATTGAGAAGATGCTGGAGTAAGCCATGAGCACCTTTAACACCATTATCGATTGGGAAGCCTGTACTGCCGGGCAGCAGCAGACACTATTAACGCGGCCGGCTATTTCAGCATCCGGAAATATCACGCAAACCGTTCGTGACATTCTTGAAAAAGTGAAAAGTGAAGGCGATGATGCCCTGCGTTATTTCAGCGCCACGTTCGATAACACGCAAGTTGATGCGCTGCGGGTTAGCGACGAACACATTGCCGCCGCCGTCGCCCGGGTGGATGATGCCCTGAAAGAAGCGATGGCCGTCGCCGTTGGCAATATCGAAAAATTTCATCGTGCGCAAACGTTACCGGCTGTCGATATTGAAACCCAACCTGGCGTGCGCTGCCAGCAAATTACGCGCCCGGTCGCCTCCGTGGGGCTCTATATTCCTGGCGGATCCGCTCCGCTTTTTTCAACAGTACTGATGCTGGCGACGCCAGCACGTATTGCCGGCTGCCCTCGCGTGGTGCTCTGTTCACCTCCGCCGATCGCCGATGAGATCCTTTATGCCGCACAGCTGTGTGGCGTGCAGGAGATTTTTCAGGTTGGTGGCGCGCAGGCCATTGCCGCCCTCGCCTTTGGCACTGACAGCGTGCCTAACGTCGACAAGATTTTTGGTCCGGGCAATGCCTGGGTGACCGAGGCCAAACGTCAGGTCAGCCAGCGCCTTGACGGTGCTGCCATTGACATGCCTGCAGGCCCTTCGGAAGTGCTGGTGATCGCCGATGCTGGCGCAACCCCCGATTTTGTTGCCTCCGATCTGCTTTCCCAGGCGGAACATGGTCCGGATTCACAGGTTATTCTGTTAACGCCTTCTCGCCCAATGGCGGAAGCGGTGGCGCTCGCCGTCGAACAACAGCTGGAGCAGCTTCCGCGTGCTGAAACCGCACGTCAGGCGCTGGAGAGTAGCCGTCTGATCGTTACCCGAGATCTGGAGCAGTGCGTTGCAATCTCCAACAGGTACGGGCCGGAGCACCTGATTATTCAGACGCGCCAGGCACGGGATCTGGTCGACGCCATTACCAATGCCGGCTCGGTCTTTCTGGGTGACTGGTCACCGGAATCCGCCGGGGATTACGCTTCCGGCACCAACCACGTATTGCCAACCTATGGCTACACCGCAACCTGTTCCAGCCTTGGGCTGGCGGATTTTCAGAAACGAATGACCGTGCAAGAACTGACCCCGGAAGGGTTTATTAACCTGGCCGCCACCATTGAAACCCTGGCCGCCGCAGAGCAATTGCTTGCCCACAAAAATGCCGTGACGTTGCGTGTTACCGCACTGAGAGAGAAAGCATGAGTCAGAGTATCGAAGCATTAGCCCGTGCCAACGTGCGGGCGCTGACCCCTTATCAGTCAGCACGTCGGCTCGGCGGCAAGGGCGACGTCTGGCTTAACGCCAACGAATACCCCGTTGCCGTCCCCTTTGAACTTAGCCAGCAGACGCTGAACCGCTATCCGGAGTGCCAGCCGACGCAGGTTATTGAACGTTACGCTGCTTACGCTGGTTTATTGGCGGAGCAAGTGTTGGTCAGCCGGGGCGCCGATGAAGGCATTGAGCTACTGATGCGTGCGTTTTGTGAACCCGGTAAAGATGCCGTGCTGTTTTGCCCGCCCACCTATGGTATGTATAGCGTCAGCGCTGAAACCATCGGTATTGAGTACCGAACCGTTCCGACACGTGAAGGCTGGCAGCTCGATCTTTCTGCTATTGCTGCACAACTGAACGGAGTGAAACTGGTCTATCTGTGCAGCCCAAACAATCCCACCGGCAATCTTGTTAATCCCGATGAGATTCGTCAACTGTTGGAAATGACGCGCGGCAACGCGCTGGTCGTTGCCGACGAAGCCTATATTGAGTTCTGTCCTCAGGCCTCGCTGACGACCTGGCTAAAAGATTATCCGCACCTTGTGATACTGCGTACCTTATCTAAAGCCTTTGCGCTGGCAGGCCTGCGCTGCGGCTTTACCCTGGCCAATAAACCAGTGATTGACCTGCTGATGAAGGTGATTGCGCCCTATCCGCTCTCAACGCCCGTGGCCGATATTGCCGCTCAGGCACTGAGCGATCACGGTATCGCGTTAATGCGTGAACACGTCGCGGAAATCCTCGCCACCCGTCGCCTGTTAATTGATGCATTAAAAACCTGTGACTGCGTTGAGCAGGTCTTTGACAGCGAGACAAACTACGTGCTCGCGCGTTTCACCGCCTCAAGTCAGGTATTTAAAACACTCTGGGATGAAGGCATTATTCTGCGTGACCAGAATAAACAACCCGGGCTTGCCGGATGCCTGCGCATCTCCATTGGCACCCGTGAGGAGTGCCAGCGTACGATCGCGGCACTGAAAACGTTACCCGGCACCGCCGCTGTTTCCATGGAGTAAGCATGAGCCAGAAAATCCTTTTTATTGACCGTGATGGCACCATTATTTCCGAACCTCCACAGGATTTTCAGGTGGATCGCCTGGATAAACTGGCCTTCGAACCCGATGTCATTCCTGCATTGCTTGCGCTGCAAAAAGCCGGTTTTCAACTGGTAATGGTAACCAATCAGGATGGCCTGGGCACCGCCAGCTTCCCGCAGGCCGATTTCGATGCGCCGCATAATCTGATGATGCAGGTACTGACATCGCAAGGCATCCGCTTCGAAGATGTGCTGATCTGCCCGCATCTGCCGGAAGACAATTGCGACTGCCGCAAGCCTAAGGTACAGATGGTCGAATCCTGGCTGAGCGATGACGTGCTCGATAAAAACAACAGTTATGTGATTGGCGATCGCGTGACCGATATTGTGCTGGCGGAAAATATGGGGATCGGTGGAATACGCTATGGCAGTGAGGGCCTGAACTGGGAAGCCATCCGCCAACAGTTGACCAAGCGCGATCGCTATGCGGAGGTTAACCGCAATACTAAAGAGACGCAGGTTCACGTTGAAGTCTGGCTGGATCGGGAAGGTAACAGCAAAATCAGCACCGGTGTGGGTTTCTTCGACCATATGCTGGATCAAATTGCCACCCACGGTGGTTTTCGTATGAATATCGATGTGAAAGGCGATCTCTATATCGACGATCACCACACGGTTGAAGACACAGGGCTGGCGCTGGGAGAAGCGTTATTAAAGGCGCTGGGCGATAAGCGCGGCATCGGTCGTTTTGGTTTTGTCCTGCCTATGGATGAATGCCTGGCACGCTGCGCGCTGGATATTTCCGGGCGTCCGCACCTTGAGTACAAAGCCGAATTTAACTATCAGCGCGTGGGCGATCTCAGTACCGAAATGGTTGAGCATTTCTTCCGCTCGCTCTCTTATTCCATGGCCAGCACCTTGCATCTGCGTACCAAAGGCAAAAACGACCATCACCGCGTTGAAAGCCTGTTCAAGGTGTTCGGACGGACGCTGCGCCAGGCAATTTGGGTTGAGGGGAACACCTTACCGAGTTCGAAAGGGGTATTGTAATGAAGGTCGTTATTCTTGATACCGGCTGCGCGAATCTTTCCTCAGTGAAATGGGCTATCCAGCGGCTGGGCTATCACCCTGAGGTGAGCCGTGACGCCGAGGTCGTGCTTCAGGCCGATAAACTGTTCCTGCCCGGCGTTGGCACGGCGCAGGCGGCAATGGCGCAGTTGCAGCAGCGCGATCTGATCGATCTGATTAAAGCCTGTACCCAACCAACACTGGGAATTTGTCTTGGAATGCAACTGCTGGGGACAGAAAGCCAGGAAAGTGGCGGAATCAAAACGCTGGGGATTATCGATCAACCGGTAAACGTGATGAAAGACTCCGCGCTGCCGCTGCCCCATATGGGCTGGAATCAAATTACGGCCCTGGCCGGTCATCGTCTTTTCAGTGGCATAGCGGATGGCACGTATTTTTACTTTGTCCACAGTTACGCCATGCCGGTCAACGCCAATACCATCGCGCAATGCGATTATGCTGGCCCCTTTAGCGCCGCCGTACAAAAAGACAACTTCTATGGTGTGCAATTCCATCCTGAACGCTCAGGTCGGGCTGGCGCTCAGCTGATGAAAAACTTTCTGGAGATGTAGTCCCCATGATTATTCCCGCTTTAGATTTAATTGATGGCAACGTGGTCCGTTTGCATCAGGGGGATTATGGTCAACAACGCGATTACGGCAGCGATCCGTTGCCACGCCTGCAGGATTACCAGCGTCAGGGTGCGCAGTTACTGCACCTGGTTGATTTGACCGGTGCAAAAGATCCTGCCGCGCGGCAAATCCCGCTGCTGAAAACCCTGCTGTCAGGTGTGACGGTGCCGGTTCAGGTTGGCGGCGGAATTCGTACTCAGGCGGATGTAGAAGCGTTACTTTCCGCTGGTGCGACCCGGGTGGTGGTCGGTTCAACGGCAGTGAAACAGCCGGAAGAAGTGCAACGCTGGTTTCGTTTATATGGTGCGGATGCCATTGTGCTGGCACTGGATGTCCGCATTGATGGCGCAAATCGTAAGGAAGTGGCCATCAGCGGCTGGCAGGAAGCGGCAGGAATTACCCTGGAAGAGGTTATTGAGCAATACCTTCCGGTTGGCCTGAAGCATGTGCTCTGCACCGATATTTCCCGCGATGGTACGCTGGCAGGCTCCAACGTTGCCCTTTACCAGGAGATCGCCGCCCGCTATCCTGGCATCGCGTTCCAATCGTCCGGCGGTATTGGCTCACTGGCTGATATCGCGGCGCTGCGCCACAGCGGTGCGCAAGGCGTGATTGTCGGACGCGCGCTGCTGGAAGATAAATTTACGGTAACGGAGGCAATTTCATGCTGGCAAAACGGATAATTCCCTGCCTGGATGTGCGCGATGGTCAGGTTGTTAAAGGGGTACAGTTCCGCAATCATGAAATTATCGGTGATATTGTACCGCTTGCGCAGCGTTATGCTGAAGAAGGCGCCGATGAGCTGGTCTTCTACGACATCACCGCCTCTTCCGATGGTCGTGTAGTAGATAAAAGCTGGGTGTCGCGTGTCGCTGAGGTTATCGATATCCCCTTTTGCGTTGCCGGCGGCATCAAGACGGCTGACGATGCGGCGCAAATTCTCTCTTTTGGCGCAGACAAAATTTCCATTAACTCCCCGGCACTTGCCGATCCGGAGTTAATTACCCGACTCGCCGATCGTTTTGGCGTGCAGTGTATTGTGGTCGGTATCGATACCTGGTTTGACGAGCAAACGGGAAAATATCATGTTAATCAATATACCGGCGATGAAACACGTACGCGTGTCACCCAGTGGGAAACGTTTGATTGGGTAAAGGAAGCGCAGATACGCGGTGCAGGTGAAATCGTATTAAATATGATGAACCAGGACGGCGTGCGTAACGGTTACGATCTTACGCAGCTAAGAAAAGTGCGAGAAGTGTGTAAAGTGCCGCTGATTGCATCAGGCGGTGCGGGCACAATGACACATTTTTACGAAGCGTTTCATGACGCTAACGTCGATGGTGCCCTTGCGGCTTCTGTTTTTCACAAACAAATTATCAACATCGGCGAGCTGAAACAGTTCCTGATCGAAAAAGGTGTGGAGATTCGCGCGTGTTAACACAACAACAATTAACCGAGCTGGACTGGGTGAAAACTGATGGCATGATGCCGGCGATCGTACAGCACCATGTATCCGGTGAAGTGCTGATGCATGGCTATATGAACCCGGAAGCGCTGGAGAAAACGCTGCGTGAAGGAAAAGTGACGTTATTCTCCCGCACTAAGCAACGCCTGTGGACCAAAGGTGAAACCTCCGGCCATTTTCTCAATGTGGTCAGCATGACCCCTGATTGTGACAACGATACATTGCTGATACTGGCGAACCCTATTGGGCCAACCTGCCATCGCGGTACTTCAAGCTGCTTTTCACCGGCCGCGTCTGACTGGACCTTTCTTTATCAGCTGGAGCAACTGCTGGCAGAACGTAAGCATGCCGATCCCGCCAGTTCCTATACGGCAAAACTGTATGCCAGCGGTACTAAGCGGATTGCGCAAAAGGTGGGAGAGGAAGGTGTGGAAACGGCGCTGGCTGCAACGGTTAACGATCGCCACGAATTGACCAATGAGGCAGCCGATCTAATTTATCATTTATTGGTACTACTGCAGGATCAAGATCTTGATTTCAGTACGGTGATTGAGAATCTTCGTCAACGGCACAGTAAATAATTGACATCTATCCCCTAAATAATTCGCGTTGCAGGGCGGCGGCAAGCGCAGGCATCCCCGGGAACTGACTCAAGTAAGTGATCGGGGTAACTAAACGCAGCCAACAAACCTGCGACTTGAAGTATGACGGGGATATATTCTTTAAACGCAGAACGGGCACCGCTAAGGTGCCCGTTTATATAGCTTAAATATTACGACATCTGCTTACGTTGACGATAAGTCTGCGTCATATTGCGACCCAGTACGATGCCAGAACCGATAATGCCACCCAGCATAACAGAAAGAATTAAGGTTAACGCCCGCTTCGGACTATCGCGACGAAACGGTAAATCCGGCTGCATGATGTAGCGGAATGACTGCAGATTATCCACCTGGATCTTAAGGTTGTTAATCAAAAATAGCGCACGTTGCGTATTATAATAGTTATCATCAAGCACCAGAGGTTTGGTTGCTTCATTCGTAATCATCGCCTGCAGGGCCTTGGCTCCCAACAGATAAAGCGTATCATCGGATAAAAACTCTGCCTGTCGCAGCGGGGATTCCGTAATATTTGAATCCTGCGCCACTTTTACTGCCTGCTTAATCACATCAATGCGCTTTTGTTTCTTATCCGCTGCCACACGCTCTTGCGCCGCGAGAGACTCGGCAAGTTCGCGGGCTTTAACGGATAAGTTACGTTTGATATCCGCGCCATAATCATCAACTACATCATCATTAACTCGCTTGATATAGTGAGTCAGCATGGTTTGTGCTTCTTTCGCGCTGACAGCACTAAATCTAATGCTTAACGGATCGTCACGTCCCACAGTCACCGGTTCAGCAACAAGGTTAAGCGGTTCTTCCTGATTTTGTAGCTCGCCCGACAGCGCAGAAATCGAGGCGCTAAAACGGCTAAATAGCTGTCTTTGAAGGTCGGCAATAGCCAATTTGTCCTGCGGATACTGCGAGTAGAGCACATTAAGCGCAGCATTATAATTAGCAACCTGGCCAGCACTTGGCTGCGTAAGGATAGCCTCGGATGTCCATTTTTCTTTAGCCGTAAACAAATAAATCACAGCAAGGATGATCATGATAACCACGGCAGAGATAATAATTTTCTTACCACTCCATAGCTGAGCAATGATATCCAGCAGGTCAAGCTCATCATCATGGTTATAAAAAGTCTGACGGAGCAACGATTGGTCCTCAGGTGTCACGTTTTTTTCTTGGCTCATAAGATAGGTAAGCTCAACTTAAAATAAAAAATATAATCCAATCTGCTCCCATCATCATTGAAATACCTGCGAATAGACTTATCCGAGGAAGTCACCCGAAGGATGATGTGAATCAATGAGATATGGAGTATCAAAATTACAGGGAAGTGGAAACAACCAGAGAAGATAACCTGATATAAGGTTACAGATTAGGGGAATAATCTGTAAAGTAAAAAACCTCCCGCTTAGCGGGAGGTTAGCAGCATGCGTACTAGTCCAGCCATTCCGTATGGAATACACCGTCTTTATCAGTGCGTTTATAGGTATGGGCGCCGAAGTAATCACGCTGTGCCTGGATCAAGTTGGCAGGCAATACCGCAGAGCGATAGCTATCGTAGTAGGCGATAGCAGCAGAGAACGTAGGGGTTGGGATACCATTTTGAACCGCATAGGCCACTACATCACGCAGTGCCTGCTGATACTCGTCAGCGATATTTTTAAAGTATGGCGCTAACAGCAGATTGGCAATATTTGCATTATCCGCATAGGCATCAGTGATTTTTTGCAGGAATTGAGCACGGATAATACAACCTGCACGGAAGATCTTCGCAATTTCACCGTAATGCAGATCCCAGTTGTTCTCATCAGAAGCCGCTTTCAACTGTGAAAAACCCTGAGCATAAGAAACGATTTTACCCAGATAAAGCGCGCGGCGTACTTTCTCAATAAATTCGGCCTTATCACCTGCGAATGGCTTCACGGCAGGACCGGTAAGCACTTTAGATGCGGCAACACGCTGCGCCTTCAGTGAAGAAAGGTAACGAGCAAAAACGGATTCAGTAATCAGAGACAGCGGTTCACCCAAATCGAGGGAGCTCTGGCTCGTCCATTTACCGGTGCCTTTGTTAGCCGCTTCATCAAGGATCACGTCAACCAGATATTTACCGTCTTCATCTTTCTTAGTGAAAATATCTTTAGTGATGTCAATCAGGTAGCTGCTTAGCTCACCTTCATTCCACTCACTGAAGGTTTTCGCTAAATCATCATTGCTCAGATTGAGTGCACCTTTCAGCAGCGAATACGCCTCAGCAATCAGCTGCATATCTCCATATTCAATACCGTTATGCACCATCTTCACATAATGGCCTGCACCGTCTGGGCCGATATAGGCCACGCAGGCTTCACCTTCTGCGCGAGCGGCAATTTTATCAAGGATTGGTGCGACCAGTTCATAGGCCTCTTTTTGTCCACCAGGCATGATAGAAGGACCTTTAAGAGCCCCTTCCTCGCCGCCGGACACACCCGTACCGATAAAGTTAAAACCTTGTTCAGAAAGTTCTTTATTACGACGAATGGTATCTTTATAGAAGGTGTTACCGCCATCAATCAGGATGTCACCTTTATCAAGATGTGGAGTCAGCGACGCGATAGTTTTGTCGGTAGGCTCACCAGCCTGCACCATCAGCAGGATACGACGTGGCTTTTCCAGTGAATCAACGAACTCTTCAATAGAGTAATGCGGAACGAGGTTCTTACCTGGATTTTCAGCCACGACCTCGTCAGTTTTTTCACGTGAGCGGTTGAAGATAGAGACAGAATAGCCGCGGCTCTCGATGTTAAGAGCCAGATTGCGGCCCATTACAGCCATACCTACAACGCCGATCTGTTGCTTGGACATTACCTACTCCTGTCGTATTGGTTTTTACAATATTGCTATAGATAAAACGCATGATACCTATCGTATCTAAAAAACGTTAAATTGATATAGCAATAGGTGTGATAGATAATTTAACACTTAACGTAATGTGCGATAAAGCGATGGGATACAGCATTCGAACGTTGACGCGGAATAACAGCTGATTACAAAAAATTAATCCCAGGGAACAAAAAATAAGCAAAGAAAAAGAATACGGTAAGATGCGTGTTCAGCATCCAACGAGAGCAGAAATCAGCAGCCGAAAAAATCATCAACATGAGCAAAAAAAAAGCTTATCTTTAATTTTGCTATTGAATAACGAATATTACTCCAAATCGCGTCAGAATCAGGGAAAAATTAATCAGATAAAAATCGCAGATTCAAATATAACCATCCGGATTTTGCTGCTGCCACTTCCAACCATCAGCCAGCATTGTCGCAAGATCCCGCTGCGCTTTCCAGTTAAGTTCTGTGTTCGCCTTGTTAGGATCCGACCAACATTCAGCTACATCCCCTTTCCGTCTTTCGCTCATTTCAACGTTCAATGTAGTACCACTGATTTTTTTGAATGTATTGACTACATCAAGTACCGAATATCCCTTTCCGGTACCAAGATTGTAAGTATAGAAACCGGGGCCAGGATCTTTTCTGAGAGCAGCAACATGGCCCTCAGCTAAATCCATAACATGAATGTAGTCTCTTACTCCCGTACCATCATGTGTTGGATAATCGGTGCCATATACTTTTAACGCCGGGAGCTTACCAATTGCCACCTGATAAATAAAAGGTATCAGATTATTAGGGATCCCACACGGATCCTCTCCGATAACGCCTGATTCATGCGCACCAACAGGATTAAAATAACGAAGATTAATTACTGTTTTATCTGAATATGCAGAAGTGAAATCCTTTAACAACTGCTCGCAAAATAATTTGGAACTACCATAAGGATTAGTCGTTCCGCCAACTTTCGCATTTTCATTTAAAGGTATAAATTCTGGGGGACCATATACGGTGGCTGATGAGCTGAATATAATCTTATTAACATTATACTCTTTCATGCATTTTAGAATATTGATCGTGGCAGTGAAGTTATTATCGTAATATTCCAATGGACTGTGTATAGATTGCGACACAGACTTTAATCCGGCGAAATGAATAATTGTATGAATATTATTACGCTGAAAAATCTCTCTCAGCCCCTCTAAGTTACATACATCCAGTGTATGAAAAAAGAAGCTTCTTTTCGCGAGGGTCTGTACTCTCTCATTAACTTTTATAGAGGAGTTAGCATAGTTATCGATCACGATAATCTTTTCTTTGCTATTTGCTTCCGCAAGTGCAATCAACGTGTGAGAACCAATATATCCAGCTCCCCCGGTTACAAGAATAGTCATGTGGCCCTCTTTTATGCTTTGCTTGTTTTTTTAAATAAAGTACGTTTCACTTTATTAAAAATTCGCTCAGGGATAGATGGTTTCCAGGAATAATTCCAGTGATGAATCGCATGGGTATTCGGAGTAATATCACTAAACATCAAATTTTTAACAGGATACGCAAAGGGATTATATGGATAAAAGAAATCTCTTTCATAAACATTAATTTTAAAGCTATTTTTTTTATAAACTTCATTCATTATTTTAGGAATAGGAATAAAATCAGAACGCATAGACTCCAATACAGCATCCAAACAAGCCGCGATGAAATCATTGTTTTTTTCAGCGCCAATAATGGCAGCATTAATATAACGCTCAGATTCTTTACCTAAAAAACACTCATTATCAAGAAAACGTGATAATGACTTGGTCACTTCCATATCCGTGTCAAGATAAATCCCACCATATTTATATAGAAGATCAAGTCTTGCAACATCAGAGCAATAAGCCCATTTTTTATTTTTCAACGCTTTTATATATGAAGGATCAGTATTATTATAGTTGCTTTCGTTCCAGTAGATTATTTCATATTCTGGTAAGTTTTTTTTCCACGACTCTATGCATTTTTTTTCAAGAGCAGGAAACTCATTACCACCAAACCAGATGCAATGTATAGTTTTGGGGATCATTTTTTCACCAACTTCAGTTTTAAAAACATCAAAAACAAGATAGCAAGAAAGAAGACAAAGCGCATCTTTCTAATTCCAGAACCGACTCTAATTATGTTTTTCAAATTACTGACAGGAATGAAGTGATAGGCAGCTTGTTTATAAACATCTAACGTCACTTTTTTCAAAGTTAAATTAGACATAACAAAACAGAAAGTCCCAGAAACATTTTTCTTCAGCAATGGGAAATAACCAGCAGTTAAACCGCCAGGCAAATACTCACCTGCATAAATTACCTTATTTATTACAACGGCCTGGCTTTTTCCTTCATCGAAAATCTGATTCCAGATAAAGGACTCAGTGACAAATTTTTCATCAGGATATTCAGGGAAAGGGTAATTTTTCATAACTGAGGTTCTTACGATATAGGCTTTATCCCCTTTCATTGATACCAGATCTTCGGTGTGCAAATTCTTATTTTTTGTTTTAACTTGCTGCCCTATTAATTTCAGCTCTTGATTAGCTTTTAGAAAAATATACCCATCAATATCAGATTCAGAAGAAAAGATTGCATCCTGAATCAGTTCACACGCTTCAGGCACTAGCCAGTCATCACTGTCGAGAATAAAAACCCACTCCCCAGCAGATTCTGCAACACCTAGATTGATAGCAGTATGCTTACCACCATTTTTTTTAGTCAACACTTTTACTGGAAATTTATCACTATGAAACTGAGATTTAATATCTAAAAAGTGATCAGTTGAGCCATCATTAATAATGATCCACTCAAAATTAAAAAGGGTTTGGTTCTGTAATGAAGCGAAAACATTTTTAAGTAAGTCTGCTCTATTATAAACAGGCGTCATGATTGAAATAAGCATTTTACCCTTTTAAAGTCTTTTATGAACAAAGATGGGAAAATAAAGTATTTAAATGAATAAAGCTGGCTGATTAGAATTTTATGCGTTCGGGTAACAAATACAAAAAAAAGCAAGTTGGCTATAAAATATGATAAAAGTGAAACATAAGAAGCGCCTGTTGCTCCATACTTGGGTATCACAAACCAGTTAACGATGACATTAAATAATGCGGCTATAAATGTTTTTGCTATATCCAGATTAATTTCATTATTTGCATAAAGCCATTTTGAAGAGAAAGCCCCCATAAATACGAATACACTTGACCAAATATGGATGGAGAGAACATGGTAAGCAGCGCGCATATCAGAACCGTAGAGAAATGTGATCATGTACTGGCCGAATATCATGACAACAATAGAAGCAAATACCGTTAAAAATAGTACAACACCAGTCATCCATCTCAACATTAGCATACTGGATGCCGGATCATTTTTGATACCAACAATTTTCGGGAAAAAAGCATTTGCAATAATGCCAGCAACAAAAAACCAGATGGTTGAAATCCTCAACGCTGCATTGAAAATCCCAACCTCATCTACACCGACAAGTTTTTCCAGTAAGAGAGTATCTGCCTGAACGAAAATAGCGACACTGAGAGTCGAAATTATAAGTTTACTACCAATCTTGAAATACATCAGAGAAGTTGAACGCTCAAAGGCCCATGCTACCTTTTTCTTAAAGAAAATAAAATAGATGGCAATAGCAATAATACATTGAATAAAATAGTAAATTGCGAGCGCATAAAAAATACTTTCGGTTTTAAACTGAACCAGGGTATAAGTTATACTGAAAGATATAAGTATCGACGATATAATGGTCACAGCGCGATATTTTGACTCTACAAGTGCTGAGTAATGCCAAAATATCGTCTTAGCAAAAATACTAAAAAAATTAGATAAAACAAAAACCAAATAAAAAAGCACTCCTCTCTCGATATTGTTATAAAACGTTATAACTATAAAAAAGAAAATGAGTGAATAAACAGCCATACCTATAATTTGAATAAAAAACGCTGAACCAATCTCTTTGCCAGCACCATCATTGTTTTCAACAATACGTTTGATTACAACAATATCGATACCTAACATAAAAACAGACATTAGAATTTGCGAAAGATTATTTATCGTTGACCATGACCCAAGAGTGTTCAGATCATAAAGACGTTTTATCGAAGAGAAGACATAAAGCTGAAATACCAACATCGATACTCTGTCACCTAACATCCAGAGTAAGTTAAGTATATATTTTTTCATCTACTGGCTCGAGTTGTTCCCGTTATTTAGATAATGGATGCCATCTAACAAAGAGTGACTAAAATAATCCCCTATCTGATAAATGTTAGAAGTTATTGGTTTGTTATTAAAAAAAGTATAATCATTCCCTTTTCTTTCAATAACACTCATCGCGTACAAGAAAGGCACTAAATTAACAAGGAGGAAGACAACATTTTTACAATATAAAACTTTACGGGATTGTTCAGATGCATAGATAACAAACAGAAACACTGCAGGGTATGAAAATAGAATCATACCTAATCGGTTGGGTACAGCAGGGAAAGGTAGTGTAAAATAAAACATGAATATTTCTTTTATCAGCAAAAAATAAACAACAATATTTCTCTGCTCAATTTTCCTGATAAAAAACAAAATAATAAAAAGATTTACTGTAGTTACCATGACATAGGGTAATGGCAATAATGAATACTGACTATTACTAATAACATTTAATGTCTTGTCAAAAAGGAGTTTCCCTACAGGGGAAAAATATAAAAACACCACCAACATTCCAGCTATAAGCAAGAAAAGGACTAAAGCCTTTATTATGCGCTGAACATTGTCAATTTTTTTTCCGTATGTCTTAGCAAAAAGATAAACACCTATATTAACGATTGCAGAGATATGAGACATAAAACTAAGACAAAAATAAACCCACCTTAACTTTCTATTTTTTACGCAAAAAACACCATAAAGAAATAAGACAACTGATAAATTTTGTCTCAGGAAGTATGAAAGTGATTCCATGAATCCAAGTGACAGAAAAACGGTACAGAATAGCATCAAACCGAATCTGGAGTTTATTTTCCTGCATATCAAAAAAATATAACTGAAAATTATGCCATAAATTGCGACGAGTAAAGCTTGATCGTTACCATTACTTAAATACCCTACGCATTTCATTATCACTAAAATTAATATTTCAACACCATAGCCAAACCGTGGATAAGCGAATATATCAATTAACCCATTATTAACTTGATGATATACGTTAATATACTCAGCAAGGTCTGAAAAAGGCTGTAAACTGGCATAGAATGAAATAGCTACAATTAGCACGGGAATAGAAAATAAATAACGAAAACGGGCATCAAAAACAGGTGATAATATACCAACAAAAATAAGAAAAAAAAGCGGAGACAAAAAAATTAAAACTAAACCAGCTGTAAGGTAAAGAAGATTTGAAAAATTATAGAATTTATTTTTGTCATCAGATACTAATACTCTATTATTAAGGTTTTCCACAGCCAACATATCCTTTAATCATTAATGTCAAGGCATTACCTGCAGAAATATTTTTCTTATAGCTTGTAGGCAAGCAGAATTTTTTTGCCCAAAAAAGTAGCAACATAAAAAAACCTTGAAACGTATTGAAACATCGTCTGAAGAGTGCACCTCTTGACATAACCATGTCCGGATTAGAATACAGCAAAAGACCGGTACTCTCGATCGGGTGAATAGTAACCGCAACGGGTACGAATTTAATATCCTGTCCGGCTTTTTTAATATCACAGAGTAATACAGCCTCTTCACCAACTGGATATAATGCACCTAATCCAAAATTATTATCGAATGAAATATTCGCTTCTTTGATAAGTGTCAGATTCAAACACATTTCAATTGATGAAACTTTAAATACATCCAGTCCATCTAAATAAAAATCTCGATTCCTGTATTTTTTTCTCGGCATCCCTTCCTTGGTCACACTCATTATCTGAAAATGTTCATTAGTTTTATTTTTAATCAACAAAGACTGGAGAAATTCGAGTCCTTCAAGACAATATTCAACATCATCATCGCTCACGATCAGATAATCATACCCAGACTCAATTGCCGTCATAAGCAGGATGTTTCTGCTTCTACTTAATCCTTTTTCATACTTAACCACAATACGTATTGATGATTCAGCTTCAAGAAAATTATATTTATACTCTTCTTTGTTTGTTACTTGATGGCATATAATCACATCAAATTTATCAGACAGGTTTTTAATTTTCGGTAGTAACAGTAAAATCCCATCATTCATAGTAGAAATACCGATTACAATTCGCATATCATCCCCTTAGAATAGCTCTTAGAGCATAATTCATGAAGCAATAGCAACTTTTAAAAAAACCGATACTTTCGACATCGCGATATATTTGCCACTGTCTCATCGCTTTTTTAAGCTTATTCCTTGATATTGACCCAGTGACTATTCTATATTTAGTCAAAGGTTCTTTTAGCAAGTAAGCTGTCTTATTTTCCCGCAGTATCTTCAGCCAAAAAGCATAGTCTTGACCTGTTCTGAGTAAGGGCATTTTCATATCTGAAATGATGTGGTTTTTTATCATTACCGTCGAACACCCCAAAGTCGCCTTCTTACACAGCATATCCTCATACGTGAAGGAGTCTTTCGGGTTATCAAGATCAACGTGTACGGCAGCATGTACGCCATCTTCTTTTATGACTGAATAGGCTGTAAATGAAAACTCATAGTTACCTGAAAGCATAAACTTCAATTGTTTATCAAGTTTGGTAGACTCCCATAGATCATCGCTATCAATGAATGCAATAAAATCACCACTTGCATTCTCGATGGCTCTATTTCTGCTAACTGCTGCGCCCATATTCTTTTCGTTATTGAGTACAGTCAACCTTGGGTCATTTCTTTTAAGCTCGCGTAATAAACCTAAGCTATTATCGAGAGAGCAATCATCTACAATTATCCACTCCCAGTTCCCATAGGTTTGACTAGCTAGATTCTCATACAGTTTCGCGATAAACCGTTCAGAATTATATGTAGCAGTAACTATTGTTATTTTCACTTTTAAAATTTCCTTTCAATCACACAATGTTCGTTATCACTACACTCCGTCACAACCGGAGGAACATCGCATAACCCTTTCTAATTTTATTTTTATTGACTTATATAAACTGAAGCATAGATATGTACTTATTAGGAGATCCTTGTGATTTGAGCCTTGCCATCAAAACCACACTTCGTTACTTTTTAGCAGAATAGGTGGCAAAACCATTATAACTTCAAGATTGATGAGGATATTTTTCCGGAAAATCAATAAAAAACCATGCTACCGCCCTTGGCTTTCAGCAACCAATTGCTGTAGGAAAATTAGCAAAGTGATACACATACTAAGGCTTAGCTGCACAAACGCCGTTTGATGTTCACACCTTTAAAACAGCGCGCAATTGTCTTACTAACAAGAGATGGAAACAAGTATAGTCGTAATTGTTTTGTCAGGCATAAAAAAATAAGCTTATTTAACAACCAGTTAAACCAAGTTAATACCATAAACACAGCATTCGACCATAGATTTTATCGGCTTACCATATGCTGACACTAAAAACAAAAAGCCCTTCCCGGTTAGCCGGGAAGGGCTTCTAATGATAACGATTTATTTATAACCATTCGGGTTTTTAGACTGCCAGTTCCAGGTATCGCGCATCATCTCATCAATACCCCGAGTCACACACCAGCCCAACTCTTTCTTTGCCAGCGTAGCATCCGCCCAAAATGCGGCCAAGTCTCCCTGTCGGCGGGGGGAGATTTGGTAAGCAATGACCTTACCTGATGCTCTCTCGAAAGCTCTCACCATTTCAAGGACAGAATAACCTTTTCCCGCACCAAGATTATAAGCCTTATAGCCGTCAATCAATGACAGGTGATCAAGTGCTTTCAAATGCCCCTCAGCCAGGTCGACTACGTGGATATAATCGCGAACACCTGTACCATCCTCAGTATCATAATCATCACCGAAGATACCCAATTTTTCCAGTCGACCAATTGCTACTTGTGCAATATAGGGCAAGAGATTATTTGGAATTCCATTTGGATCTTCACCAATATCGCCTGACTCATGCGCGCCAACAGGATTGAAATAGCGCAATGCGATAGCTTTGAAACGCGAGTCAGCCTGAGCACAATCTTGCATAACTTGTTCAACCATCAGCTTGGATGTGCCATACGGACTCGTCGTGCCACCGATTGGCGTTGTCTCAACATAGGGCACTGGAGCATTCGCTCCGTATACTGTTGCAGAAGAGCTGAAAATAAACCGGAAGATGCCCGCCGTTCTCATCTCTTCCAACAACACGACCGTTCCGGAAACATTATTCTCATAATATTCTAATGGCTTACGTGTCGATTCACCAACGGCCTTAAGTCCTGCAAAATGGATTACCGAAGAGATATCGTTGCTTGCAAAAATGTCACGCAAACAGGCTCGGTCGAGGATATCCCCCTCACAGAAAGTCACTTTTTTTCCAGCGAGTTTTTCAACCCTGTTTAGCGACTCACGTGAGGCATTGCTCAGATTATCAAGCACCACGACATCGTCACCGCGCTCTAACAGAGCCAGTACCGTATGGGAACCGATGTAGCCAGCCCCTCCCGTTACTAAAATAGCCATTTATGCTCCTTCTGCCACGCAACAGGACGGGCGGATAAGGTTGTTAAGAGTTATTTTCCCAACAGTTTCTGGATCCGTGAACGGAATTCACGTCCCTGCTCATTATTACGCAGGCCATAGGAAACAAACGCCTGCATATAGCCTAATTTACGTCCGCAGTCGAAACTACGCCCTGTCATTAAGCATGCATCCACCGGTTTTTTCTTACTCAGGTTTGCAATGGCGTCGGTGAGCTGGAAACGCCCCCATGCGCCAGGCTCAAGGTTTTCAAGCTCATGCCAGATATCGCTGGAAAGTACATAACGGCCCACGGCGGCCACATCTGAATCAAGGGATTCAGGATGCTCTGGCTTTTCTATATATTCAGTAATAGTACTGATATCACCCGGGTTAGCGAGACGTTTTTCGGTCACAATGACGGAATATTCAGAGAGATCAGCGTCAGTCATATGCCGGGCTAAAACCTGACTAGTCCCCGTCTCTTCGAAGCGGGCCACCATAGCGGCAAGATTATAGCGCAGATGATCGGCAGTGGAGTCATCCAGTAAAACATCAGGAAGGACAACGACAAAAGGGTTATCACCAATCATAGGACGCGCGCAAAGAACGGAATGTCCTAACCCTAAAGGCTGTGCCTGCCTTACGTTCATAATAGTGACACCAGGCGGGCAGATTGACTGAACTTCACTCAGCAACTGACGCTTAACACGTGCCTCAAGTAACGCCTCAAGCTCATATGTCGTATCGAAGTGGTTTTCTACTGCATTCTTCGACGCGTGTGTGACCAGCACAATTTCCTTTATGCCCGCTGCAACACATTCATCGATGATATATTGAATCATCGGCTTATCAACGATGGGCAGCATCTCTTTAGGAATGGCTTTAGTCGCAGGGAGCATATGCATGCCCAGGCCCGCAACGGGGATAACTGCTTTAAGCTTGGTCATAGTTTTTCCATGTGGTGGTGTAATGATACTGCGTTATTCTGCATTAAAAGCATGATCACCAAGTATAATCTTATTCTGAAAAAAAGCATTGTTAAAGAAAAAATCCTATCAAAAACATGCTAAAACAGCCACCTCAGGAACCAAGGCTAATTTAAAAACAAATTAAAAATATCACTAAGATAAGGGAATAAGCAGAAAGTGTTAAATATCATCAATTGCAAAAAACAACCCTATTTCACCATTATTGCCAACCTATGAATAACAAATTAATAAGTAACCCATACTATTAGCTATATCTATAAGTAAAAAAACACATCACTTTCTCTAATTAGGTATTTTTCCTAAAATCACAAAAAAAAAACTGTTAATGTGATAAATAACTAAACACATGATATCATTTAAATATGTACATTACTTGAGAATACATATGATTTATTCAGTTCAGTACCTGAGAGGCATCGCGGCATTAATGGTCGTTCTGCATCACATAGCAATTAAAGGAAGTCAATATG
Organism: [Pantoea] beijingensis; assembly: GCF_022647505.1. Taxonomy (NCBI): domain Bacteria; kingdom Pseudomonadati; phylum Pseudomonadota; class Gammaproteobacteria; order Enterobacterales; family Erwiniaceae; genus Erwinia; species [Pantoea] beijingensis. Next base: position 1,550,650 of record NZ_CP071409.1, on the reverse strand, counting down.
ATATAAGCGCGTTAAATTATTTTCATGTTGGTTACTTTGGCGTGGATCTTTTTTTTATTATTTCAGGGTATATCATGTGTCATACTACTGCAAATAAGAAAATAACATTCAGCAAGTTCATGGGCGCACGAATTAGCAGAATAATGCCTCTATATTGGGTAGTAACCTCTTTAGCCTTTATTATTTTTATCGTAAAGCCCGATATTGTGAATAGCGGCGGCGGAACAACAAGCGTATGGGCTTCTTATATTCTTGCTCCTACTGGAGATCGATTCCTCGTTGATAACGGATGGACGCTTAGTTATGAGTTCTTCTTTTATTTTATTTTTGGTTGTACATTAATGCTTAAAACAGAAAATCGCGGATTTATAATCGGATGCATTATCTGGATGTTAGTTGCTGTAGGGCTATACATACACCCAGAAACTTCTTGGGGAAAGTTCAGTACTAATGTATTACTGCTTGAATTTTTGATGGGGATATGTGCTTTTAATATTTTAAGAAGAAACAATATAAATAACACCATAGCAATAATACTTATTATTACAGGTCTAACTATACTCATTGCAGAAAACTCTTTAGGAACTATTACTACTCCTTTTCATAGAGCGATTTCAGGAGGAGTACCAATGCTAATGATATTTCTCGGCATGGTAAGTTTCGAAAAGAAATTGATGAAAAATAAAAATATTATTTTAAATTTCACTGAAAAGCTAGGCAACTCATCATATTCACTTTATCTTATACATCCATTTATTTTAAGTCCGGCCGCAATAGTTTCCAAAAAAATGGGAATAACAGACTATCCATGGATCTTTACGTCTATATTATTGCTTGGTGCAATTATAGCTGGATGGATCTGTTATTTATATATAGAGACACCATTAACGAAAATTGTCAAAAAACATCTAGAGCGTAGAATTAGTATAAAAGTGGGTTAAAGAAAAACCGACCAATAAGATACTAATTCACTCTAAATTATAATTTAGAAATGAATATATATTGGTCGGTTTGATTAAATTACATACTATTCATTTTATAGTTAGCACTCTAGTTTTACGCAACAAAAAACGTAAAACCCTATAAGAAAAGAAATTAATTTCCGCCATACGAGTCAACACGTTATGATATTTATTTTTTACTTTGCTAGACTCTTTTCGTGTTTCTGCACACAGTGTTTCACCAAGTTCTTTTTCAACCTGAATAATGTTAATAAGATTATTAATAATCCTCTGTTCTAAATTCTTACGACTTATCATATTATGGCTCGTAGCTGAAATGACTTCAACTGCCTCGATACTACGTATATATCCAATGATATTTTTTTCAGAACGACGGGTCTGCATAATAGATCCTGCGCGAACTCTTCGGCGAAAAAAAACACTATCAGTAACTACGGTTTTACCAGCAGAGAAAAAAAGTCTTGGAGTAAACTCCTCATCCTCATGAATAATAGGTTTAAAAAACAGGTCATTCTGAGTCTGGATTCTCCGTTTATAAATATATAACCATGCATTTGGAAAGAAGAGCTCTTTAAGTGATAATGCGTTAAATGCATCCTCTCCACACTCAAAAGTATCCTCTATCTCTCGCCGATAACGCGGCAATTTAACTTGTAGCTCAAGATCTGACTGAACAATATCGTCGACAAAAGATTCAGCAGAAAAGGCATAAATTTCAATATCAGGGTCTTTATAGAATTGTTTATTAAATTCTGCAATTAAATTCAATTCAAGCAAATCATCAGAATCAAAATAGTAAATAAAATCACCGTTTGCCGCACGTGTACCAACGTTACGGGCCTCACCTAACCCCTGATTTATTGTATGAATAATATTAACATTAGAAAGATGCCCGTAATGTTTTTCAACTAAATCACCTGAGTTATCTGTTGAACCATCATTTACAATAATTATTTCAAATGGTTTTACCGTTTGGTTAATAACTGAATCTATTGCCAACAATACATACTTATTGACATTATATACAGGAATAATAACAGAGAGTTTTGGGGATGCGATCTTCTCATTCATAGCATAATTAACTCACAGTCTGGCACTTTACTTGTCCATGCATCAAAATAAGTAGAATTTTTCCCATACGAATTATCTAACAATCTAGTTTTAACACCAAGTAGACAACATAAGATATGACCATGCATCCGTGAAGTAACAACAGTCTCATGAGACATGAAATATTTGTTGACTCGCTCAACGAGCTTGTCTGTGTAGCTATCCCAGAGAACAACAGTAGGGACTAAGCCACTCCGCAGAAGTTTATTAAATCGCTCCATATTATCTAATATTTTCATTACATTTCGATCTTTATCTGAACAGATATCTTCCCAATCTTCGTATCCAGAAATACCAGGAACACCTTGGAGTCCGGATATATTCGTTTCTTCTATATCTTTCCTAATCATCCAAAGTGTATCTCTCATAATATTATTTTCTTTTTGTTTTGGGAAAACATCCCATAAAGAATGGGCCATATCAGGACAAAGTATAACTTCATCACAAAAGTTTTCTCTCAATATTTTCTGGCTACGCGTATCACGGCAAAAAATTGTTAAATTTTCATGCTGACGTATAACACTTGCGGATCTCTCCAATGCATTACTATCTTTAAAATGTACTGTTTGAGGTAAAAAAACAACTTTGTGCTTTGGGAATTTTTTAACAACAGCTTCTCTTAGTATTTGATGATGTCTATAAAGATCACCGAAGTTACCCCCACCATGTAATAAAATAATTACATCATCCGGCAGATTATTTACCTCTTGAACATATTTAAGACTACTTTTGTCAGTCCTCCGCGCTAAGACCTGATACTCTCTTTCTTTGAAAAATTGTTCCGTACCTTTATAAATCAATAAGTCACCGACATTTAAATGTAAAGGAATATCAAGATAGACAACTTTACTACCGCGAGGAACGATATTGTCAATGACAGATAGCTTATCTTTTAAAATACTCATGTAATGCATAATTATTTTACGCCCTTATAAGTCGACGAATTTTTGGACTTTTAGAAATTTGATTTTTAACTTCAAAAATAAAGGGATTCTTACTAAACAACAATGTTATTACAAATGTCATTACCCCCCCTAAAATTTGTAAAATTAAAATTATGGCTACAGGCGGACTAAAGTAAGTAGCAAAACCAATCCCCCAAGCAACAATCACTGTAGGAATTGTTAATTTGAACGGGAGCCAAATACTATTAACATATTCTCTATAACTCTCACCTAAAACTGGTTTGATCAGAACAAAATAGCTGAGATAAGTATTAATTATTTGGACAATCAAAAAGCCAAATGATGCGCCCAACCCCCCGCCTAAATGAGCACCAAGCCAAATACTTGGCGCGAAGAGAAATAATTTAAAAACATTAAATTTAAAACTAATATCAACGCGCGCTTTTGCCATTAACAATGAGCCAATAGGGTTACCTATCGAGCGTAATAATCCAACAATACATAACACTTGTAAGATAGGTGTAATAAATAGCCATTTTTCGCCAAAAATAAAAAGCACAAAATTTTCAGCTACTACCATTAATCCAAGTAAAGCCGGAAAGTTCAATAACCCAACAAGCGAAAGTAATTTATAAAAATTTTCTCTAAGTTTCACCCGATCGTCTTGTATTTTGGAAAATGCAGGGAAAAGCACTCTTGTAATAATAGGATTGAGCCTTGTTGGGGGGACTACTGCGACATTAAAAGCAAGGTTATACCCTCCTGCCACAACCGCACCGAGTGATCTTGAAAGTACAACTGTCGCAATATTTGAGTTCAGTTGGTTAACTAGTCCGTCAGCAGTTAAATATGCCCCAAATTTTAAATTCGATGAAATAGATTTGTAGTTAAAAAGTAGACGTGGAGAATATTCCTTACGTCCTACCCAAGAGAAAAGTATCGTTCTAATTAACACCATACAGAGGTATCCCCACATCGCCGTAATGGCTAATGGATAAAACACAGCAGAGACCATTGTAACAGTGAAGCCAATTATAATTGCAGTTGTCTCAATAAAACCTATCTTTGAAAATTCAAGTTCTTTTTGCAATAAAGCACGAAATTGTTGCCCATGAGGAATTATAAGAAAAGCAAAAGCAAGCGTCTGAATCAAAGATTGTAGGTCGGGTTGGTGCAGTATAATTGCTATTTTATGACTAAAAGAAAAAGTAAAGAGAAAAACCAATATTCCAATGATGATATTAAACCAGTATAACGTTGATAACTGAGAATCAGTTAATTCCTTACGTTGTATGATTGAATTTGAAATTCCGAAATCAGCTAGTGTATCCGCTATTAAAATAACAACCATTGCAATGGTCAGCAGACCGAACTGATGTGGCTCTATAATATGTGCCAGAAGTGTCATCTGTAAAAAACTAATACCGATACTTGCTACTGTCGAGATTGCTGACCACTTAGCACCTTTCACGGTTTTATCTCTGAGGCTCATAAACTCTTCTTTATCAATTATATTTCAGTAACCCTAACATCAGCGATGCAATTCAGTTGCAACTCTGCCAGTCAATACATGCACATAAATTTAATAGGCCGTATTGCTTATAAAGCCCTTAAATATAGTCATGAAAATAATCTTCAGGTCTAATCCAATACTCCAATCTCGAATATAGGCCAGGTCGAATTCAATACGTTTTTCCATTTTTTCTATCGTATCAGTTTCACCGCGCCATCCATTAATTTGTGCCCAGCCAGTGATACCCGGCTTTACCTTATGTCTTAACATATATCCTTTGATTAAACTGCGATATTGTTCGTTGTGAGCAACAGCATGCGGACGTGGTCCTACAATAGACATATCACCAAAAAGTACATTAAAGAACTGTGGTAATTCATCAAGTGATGTTCTTCGTAGAAAACCACCTATCGATGTCAGCCGTCTGTCTCCTTTAGTTGCCTGTATAACTTTATCTCCATTCTCCATTACGGACATTGAACGGAACTTCCAGACTTTTATCGGTTTGCCATCAATTCCATATCGTAACTGTCGAAAGATTACTGGGCCAGGAGAGGTTATTTTAACCATCAGTGATATAATTATTAGTACAGGAGAAATAAATAGTAGAATAAGAGATGAGATAATAATATCTTCTATTCTCTTCATTAGCATATTAACACCGTTTAAGGGAGTATCCGCAATGGAAAGTACTGGGACACCATTTATATCTTCCGGACGAGACTGCAAGACACTAAATGTAAAAATGTCAGGTATGAGCATAATTGAGCAAGTAGTATCACAAAGGTCATCAATAAGCCTTCTGATCTGCTCCTCTTCCGCCATGGACATAGCAATATAGATACGGTCAATTTGCCCATCTTTAGCATCATCTACGACTTTCCAAATATTATCAATATAGGGCAGAATCTCGCTTTTATTTTCCGATGAATCGCTATAAATACCTATAATCTTAAAGCCTAACCATGGAGCCTTATGCAAACTTTCGGCAAGTTCTCGTCCCACGGGCATGTTACCAACAATAGCAACATTACGGGTATTATGACCACGAATACGTATTAACCCTATAAAATAGCGTATGAGAATACGACAACACGTCAATCCTAGACTAACTAATAAATACCATTCCATCCATATGGTAACATTTGTTTCCATAATATTTATGAAAGAAATTATTCCAGAGGAAATAATAACACTTAAAGTCCAATTTTTAAGAATTAGAACAATTTCCGAACTTAGTTGTACCCCCCTCCAAGAGCGGTAGAAATCAGTAATTCCTCCAATCATTTGAAAAACAACAAGAGCGGCTAAAGCTATAAAAAAATAATTAACATTAAATATATCATTCCTAAACCAGCAAACAATATATAAACCAAAAAACATAATAAAAATATCTGAAAAACGTTGAATCATTGAAATCAATGATGCATTAGCCGAATTATAGCTTCTACTAATACCACTCATAATCAACACCCGCCAAAATAATTTATGGAGAAAATCCAGAATAACATCCGTGTTATCACTAATTCAGTGCTACCGAAGAAATATTTCCTGATACAATTTATTCGTCTTCTCGATCATAGACTCTGACGTGAATTTGTCCCTAAATAATCGGTTACCATTCGCTCCCATAACTTTTAAGTCAATATTCTTAAGTGATAATATTTTCTCTCGTAATTCATCTGCATTACCATTTTCAAATAAAAATCCTGTTTCCCCATCTTTAACGACTTCGGGTAAAGAAGTCGAATCACTAGAGACAATCGGTAATGAATAGCTCATCGCTTCTAAGGGTACCATCGCAAAACCTTCCCATCGGCTGGGAATAATCAGGGCATCTGAATTTATAAAGTGAGACTCCAACTCTGCTGATTTCAACCATCCAGTATAAGTCACATTGTCCAATAGTATTTTTTGCGTTTCTTTCGTAACGCTATCGCCAACGATAGTTAAATGAATTGTAGGGTCATGAATCTGACGCATTGCCTCAATAAGCACATCATAACCCTTCTGAAAATCTAGTCTGCCAACAAAAAGTAAGTTAAGGTTAACTCGTTGATGTTTAGCATGTTCGCTGGCATGAGGAGGAACACCATTATGGATCACGATCAATTTAGTTTCTTTAAGACCGCAATTAATCGCTTTCATACGCTCATAATCACTAACACAAATAATACTGTCGGTTACCAGAGAGAAAAAGCGTTCGATATAAATATAAATTCTTTGTTTAATTGCCGAATTTTCCATTAAAAAAGAAAAGGCATGTGGACAATAAATTACCTTAGGGCGTCTTATAGGCATTAATAAAATAAGTACTAATCTCGCAAAGAAACCTGAAAATGTGCTATGCAAATGTACCACATCCGGTTTTTCCCGTAGCAGGAGAAAGAAGAACTTCACAGTTAGATTAAGCAATGAAAAAATATTACGGCCTGTACGATGAAATGTACTTATATTTTTTTCACTAATTTCATTCAACTCTTCACGTTGACTATCTGGAATAAGACATATCACTTTCTCACATTCAGGAGAGTTAATTTGTGCCGCAATAATTTGTTTCATTACAGTTGCGACCCCTCCTTTAATTGTCTCAGCGCAGTGTAATATCTTCATTTTCATCATCCTGAATATCAGCTCTCTCCCTCAACCATGTTGTGGAAAAAACAGCATAAAAAAATAATGGATAAAATGGTGCAAGGTGGCGAACATAGCTTCCATAATCCGGCTCAAAAACACTTTGAATCGCTGTAAAAGCAACTATTAAGCAAATTACTGCTTTTAGAACAGGATCTCTTCTATATGTAAGTTCTGTTTTTGTCGCCTGCCAAAACTTATAATATAAAAAAATCAAAAAAAACGAAATGACCATATAATATGGGGATAAAGCTAAAATTAACGGGACTGGCAACATTAGAAAAAGCCATGTTAATGAAACATTTATCCAGCCTATAATGAATCCTCCGCCAGGTATAATGCTAGTGATCATTGAGTCAGCGCCCTGCTGGTTTGCATCAAGGCGGACATCATTAACAATGGTTCGGAAGTTATCGACATCTACTCCCATTACTATATTGAATACAATAGCTAAAACAAACAACCCTAAAAAGACCAATAAAAAAATTGTTTGTGGCTTGCTTACAAATCTAAATATAAAATAAAAACCCCAAAATATAGCCAAAATAAGGAACCAATAACTTCTAAAATAAACCGCATAGAAACACGCAAATAATGACCAAACTAGTAGGCCAGGTATCCCTTTTTTAGCAAAAAACATAAATGGTAGTAATATTAGCATCACTATAAAATCTTTACTGAGTAAAGACATATACACAATTGCCAAAAGGATATAATAAAGATAAGTCCCAAACTCAATTAATGATAGCTTACCTGGCATTGCCCGCTTCATTACGATAAAGAAAAAATAAATAATAATTACTGATGCAATAAGTGGAAAAAAGAATGAATCTCGCTCTACACCAAAGAAATTATAAAATGCTGCAGTACTTGCGTAAGAATCTCCGGGCGTAAGTGGAGTTTTACGTAACATAAAATTTTCAATAGTATTAGCATCTAGAAAAAAATAACGAGGCATTACTTTCTCTTTTATAAGTGCTATCAAAGGGAATAATAAAACCACACAGGTCCATAAAAGAAATGACAAATACGCATCGAAAATGAATATTTTGTTTTTTGTTAAAGTTACCTTTATTTTTGTTGGTTTCATAATGGAATCAACTCAAGATCTTTTTGGGCTTCTAGAAAATGATGTCTGAAAATAGATTCTGAATGATTTTCCTTCACATATTCCACTGCACGAGCTCCGAGGTGGGTAGCCAATGCTTTTTCATTTTTTAATCTTTCAATTGCATCTGAAGCCTGATTTATACTATTGACTATTAAACCAGTGCTATTATTTATAATATAATTTTTAAGTTCTCCAACAGGTTTTACTATACAAGGGAGACCCACACTCATTGCCTCCAAAGTAGCTATACTCAACCCTTCAAAATCACTCATTAAAATATACGCATCATAGTGTATAGCGTACTTTATCCAATCCTGGACAAATCCTTCTAATTTAATAATTTCGCATAGTTCTAACTCATTTACTTTCTGCTCTAGAAATGTACGTTGTTCACCATCTCCAAAAATACTGAGCGTTATATTCATTCCCCTAGAGTGTAATAATTTAATTACTTCGATTAACTCTGCATAATTTTTTTGTGGTGCTAATCTACCAACCGCCATTAACTTAATAGAACTACCGATTCTATAATCACTTTTTTTATAGTTTTTTTCTGGCATATAAAAGAGAGGAAGTAGTTTCTCATTAACACCTTTATTCCTTGCAATTAATGCTTTTTCTGTAGCATTCGAATCACACCAAAATATATCAGTGATAAAATCAGTATACTTCATTAAATACCATACTTTTTTATTTTGAAACTCCGTGTTATGTTCAAATGTAATTAACTTAAATTTAGAAAAAAACTTTGCAAGTCTTGCGACCAGTACTGATTGAGACAGTGAAGATATTATTATCTCGGGTTTTTTTTCACGAACTATCTTAATGAAATTGATGGTGTATTGTAAAAGATAGTTGTTACTAACGGGCTTGTCTGAGAGATAAGTTATACATCCAGGCACTTTTCTCTCAATCCGTTTTTCTAAATCGCTTTCGCACCGACTTAAACATATAATTTCCAAGTCTACATTTTTGAATAGCCCATAGTCTATTAGCATTTCTAATCCCATTTCGGCACCGCCGGGGGATAATCCGTTAATGATATAAATTATTTTCCTTCCGGCATTACTCATGCTTTAAACCGCCTCATTTTTACAAGTGGTTGTATTCTTGCCTTACATTAAAATATTTTGCGTAAGCTAGCAGTCTATGCAAAATATTCTAAATGCCCGGGATATATACTTATCTTCCGGGCATTTATCATGTTATTTCTCAGATTTATACTCATACTCATAGTAGCCATAGCTACTGTAGTAATTTGCAGCTTTTTTAAATACTGAGTTTAGTATTACTCCTTTGATATCAATACCATTTTGCTCAAAACGTGTAATACTTAATTCAACTTCTTTCAACGTGTTCACTCCATAGCGCGCAACCATCAGCGATGTCCCGACATGGCGACCAATAATTGCAGCATCAGTAACCGCCAATATCGGTGGTGTATCAATAATCACTAAATCATAGTGTCGTGATGCCCATTCTAACAATTCCGTATATCTCGATGTCATCAATAATTCTGATGGGTTAGGAGGGACCTGCCCACGTGTCACTACGTCGAAATTCTCTATTTCTGTCTTTTGAACACTTTGTTCAATTTCGGCTTGGTTTGAAAGAACTTCAGCAAGACCAATTTTATTATCTAATCCAAGCAGTTGATGAACGTAACCTTTTCTTAAGTCAGCATCAATAAATAATACTTTCTTATCCGTTTGAGCAACTAATACTGAAAGGTTAGTACTCACGAATGTCTTACCAATAGAGGGGCTCGCACCTGATATCATCAGTATATTGTTTTTCGCCTCTAACATAGCAAAATGCAAACTTGTACGTAGACTTCTCAGAGCCTCAACAGCCAAATCTGTTGGATTACTTTGCGTGAGTAATTCATTTGCTCGACGTTTACGATGCTTGCTAACCGCCAGATCGGCACGGTCTTTCTTCTGTTGCCATTCGGAGAGGGGGACACTGGCATATACATTAACTCCAGCCTCTTCCAACTCAGCTGGATTCTCTATACCGCGATGCATAATAGTTCTGATTATAACTACTAAGATTGATACAATTAAGCCTAAGAGCACGGACGCAAGGATAATAATTATTTTTTGAGGCTGAACAATACCAGGCAGGGTTACTGCTGAATCAACAATACGAACATTACCTACCGTACTAGCTTTAGATATGTTCAGTTCTTGCTGCTTGTTTAATAATTGCATGTAAACCTGCTGCCCAGACTCCACATCGCGAGTCAAACGTACAATTTCTTGTTGGGTCCTGGGTAAGTTACTAATCCTTTTATTTAGCTTTTCCTTTTCATCTTCCAGTGTTTGCCTTTTTTCTATTAATGTACGATATGCTGGGTGCTCTTTCGTATATAATTTAGAAATCTCGGCTTCTCGGAATGTTAACTGATTTAGCTGAGTCTCGATACTTACCATTGTATCAAGCATCGATTTTGCTTCTAAGGACAGATCAACAGAATCATTTTCCTGCCGGAATATATTTAGTTTACTTTCTGCTGCGTCGAGTTCCCCTCTCACCTTAGGAACTTGTACTTTGAGAAATTCGAGGCTTTTTTCGGCTTCAGCAGATTTACGCTCGACATTTTGCAATAAATAATTCTGCGTTACACCATCCAGCGTCTTACGAATATCATCTGGATCAGGACCAGTATATGTAACATTTAAAACCCCAGTATCCTTACCAGAATCTTCAATTAACAAATTCTTTTTGATCCGATTTATGACCTGCAAAGACGGATATTTTACTAGAGTAAAATCCGTTCCTGGTTCTGCTTTCACTCCACTTATTAATAAAGACACATCGCCATTTTTAGCTAACTTTCCCACTTCACCTACTAATATTTCATTGCCATCGTTTAGTAGTTTAAAATGATTTTTCGTATCCATTTCAAGTGTAAGTGGTATATTGAGCAGAGAATTAGGTAGGTTAAATCGAGAAATTGCTAACTCACCTGGTTTTTCTCCTGTTAAACGTGCCCATCCTTTGCCAAATAATGGAAAATAGTTCTGCCCGATGCTGATATCTAAATGTAGATCTTCTACTGTTTTTCCTAATACCATCCGTGACTGTAAAAGCTCAATCTCGGCTGCCGATTGTGGCTTATCAGGTAGTAGGCTATCAAGGTTGTTAACTAGCTGACTTCCAATACTTGATTCAACCTGGACTAATGCATTCGCTTGATATATTGGTGTGGCGAATATGGAATATAGCACACCAGCAATGGTGAAAAATGACGTTATCGCGATGATCAACCATTTATAGTCAATGATGGATCCCAACAGACGACCAAGATCCACCTCATTGTGAGCATCAGATGATGTGTTAACTCTTTTTTTATTCAAAATTAAGGCCCTTGCTCGCTAACTTAGTTTATTTGCCCATTGCTGAGCTGCTGCATCCAGCAAACCATAGACAGCCTGGAAAGAATCCAGGCTTTTTTTATACGGGTCTGGGATCTCTCGTCCAGTCCAATGGCCGAATAACATGACCTTCCCTCTAATTTCAGGTGAGTAATCGCAGACCGCCGTAATATGTTTTTTCTCCATCACTAGTATCAAGTCATATTCGTGACAAATCGCTTTCGTTAACTGCCTTGCACAATGCCCGTTAAGCGAAAGAAGATTTTTATCAGCGATATGTTTAGCGCTTGCATCAGCTTCTCTACCGACTAATGCACCAATACCTGCCGAATCAACTTTTTTTGCCGGAAGATACTTTCGAAGCAAGCGCTCACCAGTAGGTGAACGGCAAATATTACCTACGCAAACCACCAGGATTGAATTAAACATACTTTTATCACCAGTTATGAATGTCACGGACTGTGTCAGTGGCATAGCGCACGCTGTTTATAGTCGGCAATAACTGGTTGATGACTCGGTTCCAACGAACAATCGGCATCGCAGTAACATAGACAATGTCGTAAGGTTGAAGTTGGAATTCTGTTCCCAGTACCATCGCCGTAGCATCTTGCGCATTAAGCTGGTAAATGTTGGCAATTTTCCCTTTACTCTGCTCTCCTCTTGTCGGACGAATAACAAATATTCCAGTAGCATTTGAAACCGTCTGATCCATTCCCTCCGCGTTACTTAACGCTTCGGTAAGCGTCATACCGCTACGATCCATTTTTAAGGTTGTTTGGCGTGTGACTTCTCCCATGACAAAAACTTTAAGATCATCATTTCGTGGTACAAAGAGAATATCACCCGGATAGAGTAAATGGTTCTGGCTCAGGTCACCATTTTGCATCAATGCTTGTAATGAAATACGACGTTCTGAACCATTATGTGTGAGAATAACATTACGCCAATCTGCATTTGTGCCTAATCCTCCAGCAGCATTTATGGCATCCAATATCGTTAATGGAACATTCGTAATGGCTTGTTGACCAGATCTCCCAACCTCACCAGAGATGTAGGCTTTCTGGGAACGAAAAGCGGCAATGTTTACATCAACCTGTGGACTTTCGATGTAGGCAGCTAAGCGACGCGAGATATCATTTCTAATCTCACTGACAGTACGACCAGCAACGGCAACCTTTCCAATGTAAGGATAGAAAATTGATCCATCTGATTGCACCCAGTTTCCGGTGTCACTTGCGCTACGATATTGGCCTGCTGGTGTAGTAAGTTCAGGATGATCCCATACAGTTACACTTAGCACATCGCCAACACCTATACGATATTCATATGACTTAAGTTCTTCATCCAAAGCCGCATTTGGCCGAGCATAATTTGGTTTCGGGCGGAGTTGCTCTATCAAGGATGGTGTCATTGGGAAAACATTGACCATGCGATTCAAATCATAATCGGCATCCTGCTGTTTAATGACGTTTTTACCACTTGTCGATAAGTTTGCTCCTGGCACTATGGTACATCCACTGACCATCGTGATCGACACCAACAATGGCATCAGCTTCAATTTTGATTTCATCATCATTTAATTATCATCGCTATGTAAAATTTTTTTTAATCCACTCCAGTACACTACCGCAAGTATGTTTTATTTCGGCGAATAATGCATCTAAGGAGAATCTCAAAAATAACTTAGATAGCATTTACTTGCCTACTTGCATGCGCACTGTTAAAAAACACTCATCCTACGATTTGAGTTAATACCTCATATCACGTAACAACGAATTAAGCTTCTTTAAGTAGATACTATTGAGAGAAAAGTGAGACAACAACTCAATATAATACCCAGAGCATGAATAGGATATTACTCTCCAATCGCACCAAATTCTTTCCAGCCATTATTTGTCATAACTAACCCTTCCCTCCCTCCAGGATGAGGGTTTAGATATGTGATGCGTTGCCCTGTAGAAGGAGAGTAATTCTCCCATAAGTTTTGCTTACTATTTGGTTCTGGTATTTCACTTTCTCCTCCCAATAACCCACCTTTAAATACATTCATTTGAGAGATTACCGGCCCTTTCAGCGTTTTTGAAATCCAAAGTAATGTGCCATCACCATCACTATTATTATTTTCCATGTGGGGCATAATTAGTGTGCCTGCAACTGCAAGGGAAATACCATATTTATCATCGTTTATACGATTGCCCTGTAACTTTGGTGATATGCAGGAATCATCGAACGAAAGTACACCATGAGTTTTTGGCTTTCCGTTATCGATCAAATAAAATTGATTATTTCCTATCATCACATCAATCGCACTAATAAAAATAGACTTTGGTTCTTGATTACTGTTTAAAGTAAAATAGTTATTATTCAATTGACTTCCGTTACCGTGTAATGAAATAACCCCACTGGTATATGTTCTTGGTATTATAAATCGATTTCCACATATCAGTGCTTTAGATTTAAACTGTAATTTTATTGGACCATTAAAATAATTATCATTAAATGTTATGCCATGCCAAATTTTATTGCCTGGTAAGAATATAAAGTTGAGAGAAAACTTGCTTTTATTATCAAATGTATTACTACTAAAAATAGATGTTTCATTAGATGATAGGATGGAATCTTGCGGCTCTGCGCCGTCTTCTATAACAAAAGTATTCCCCGACACTTCAAGACCGTAAAAGTCACTTTCACTTACAGAATTAAATAAACTGGCTTTCCCGTAGACATTTACATAGTTGTATAAAAACTTCAAATTGAGTCTACTAGTTGTAAAGGCAGGATAATTACGGGTTCGTACATAGTTATGACTAATATCCAAACTCTGATTGAAAGTGGATTTAGATGTAAATGTCATACCTCCTAAATGTGACCTTTTTTGCTCAAGACCACCTTGTGGACACTTGATATTATCGCAACCTAACATATCGGTAAAGTTACGCTGTACGACACCTCGCACACCACTACACGTTATAGGCAAATAGCAATTTAATACTTTATTATTTACTATTGAAATATCAACAGCTGCCTCACCTTTTATGCCAATAACATAACCGTATATAATACAGTTAGTAATTTCCACACCGCGCGAAACCCTGTCTAATTCTTTCCCTTTAACATTTAACCAGTCAATCATTGGCGGTGCTAAATCAACCCTATCAGTTCGACTTACACTAAATTCACACCAGAAACCAATGTAACCACATAGTGTATCTTTTAATTCCTGCTTATTATCTGGAGATCGATAATTAACCGTATATTTACGTGTATTCCAAGCCGAGCAGTTGGTAATTTTTCCACCGTAACAGGCCCAATAAAAAATCGCTCCTCCACTATTATCTCTATCCATCCTACCTGTACGATCAATAATTTGATTTGCAGATACATTTAAGAAAGAAAGATTCTCTGATAATGGATTAAACGACTTTTTGCAGTAAATCCCACTTCCATAAATATTTGCAAACCTCAAATTTCTAAAAACAGGATTCCGACAATAAATAGCGTAAATAGCTATTGCCCCAATAGAGTGAGGCGTAGGATGGCATTCATCTAAAGTTGCCAGGTCTGTTCCTCCACCATTTCTCTGCCGGGTGTAATCAATAGTCAGATTTTCTATAATGGGAGAATCAATAAATTCATCTGTCCCCCTTCCTTTTATTAATATTAAAGTTGGTTCACTCACCCAGTTTTTATCAATTTTTCTCTCGGGTGGATCAATATTATCAAAAGTGAATACTGTCTCATACCCCTGACCACGAATGGTGAATTTCTTTATTCCAGGAAAGTATTCAATTCTTTTTCGTAATAATCCGAAATTTATTTCGCCTTTGGGGAAAGTTAGGATACCACCATTGTGAGTAATATAATCAATTGCAGTTGAGATATTCTCAGCTCTGGCAATTCCATCACCTGTTACACCAAACCATTGAGCATCTATTTCTCCTGAAATATCACGAACCCAGCACCATTTATCATTAACACGAAAAATGGTACCGCCGTCTTCCTTTAATTCATTGTTGCAAACAGAATACAGAGTCCCCCCTCCTGCAGGATAGGCCAAACCTCCCCATCCTTGCCGGTGCCATGACGCAAGTGAAATGCGTTGCCCTGGTAAGTCAGGCACGATTTTTTTCAGCTCATCAACACTAAGTGCCTGCCCGATAAACTTAAGCCCGTCCTGCTGCCGAAGTCCATTTACCGAGGTGGAAGAAAATCCTTCGCTGATTTTGTCCTTTGCATGCAGCGGTTCTGTATTGCTTATTTTCGCTGGCTCTCGCTCTGCAGCTGCAGCCTTGTTAAATACGAAAGGCAAAGCAGGGAGCGCCCACAGCGACTTCTTCAACGCGCTGCGTCGTGCAGCGCCATCTACTTTAGCAATATTTGCCCATTTAAGTCGTGGTAATTTCAAAACTATCCCCCTGGAAAATTGGATAACTAGATGTTACCGCCCTCTAAAAGATACGATCTAAAATATTCTTTTAATTTTTCATTATGCCTGTGGGATATAAATTTTTCAGTATGACGGTTAGATAAATCCCATGAAGCAGCTACTGCTTCCGGATTATCCTGCAGCCACTTTACTTTTTCTTTCCATGCAACAACCGTATCGCTATCAACTACAAAATCATCGGTTACCGTCTCGGGAATACCACCATGATTTGAAACAAGCACAGGTATACCACTGCGAATTCCTTCAACAGCAACACGCCCGAATGGTTCATCCCACAGAGATGGAGCAATCAAAACATCGAATGATTGAAATAATTTTTTTGGTTCGCTTCCCCAGCCCTGATACATAATATTACTTATGCCATACTTCCGGTCCTCTTTAGAAAAATATACGAAATCAATTTCTTTAAATTCTTTAGCTAATCCTATAAAAATATCCTCACCCTTTATTTTCTTTGGATTTATCATTCCAATTCGTAATTTTCTATTTTTGGGTAAAGGACGGTACTCGGCATCTGGAAAATCAACAGGGGGATACAATACCATTATTTTATTTTCATCAACTTCGAAATATCTTGAAATCTCCCCTCGCATAAATTTGCTATTAGTGATAACTCTATCTGCATTGGTGTAACATTTTTTTACTCGCTCACCAACAATAAAGCTCAGAATTTTCTTGCGGACTTTCTCTTTGAAGTTTTCCCCATTCACTTCATAATCCAGGAAATCTTCAAAAGCACGTGTGAGTATGATACTTCTGCGAGGTGCGGCACTGTTAACAAAGCTGGCTGTGCCATTCGTGCTGATAAAAATACTGTGAGTATCATATGCCGCTCTGCTGTGAATTTGCTTCCTTAGCCAAATTTTCTTTTTTACCTTTTTACTTAATGAATCCCCTTCGAGCCCTGGGGAAGTAATAACTTTTACCCTGTTATTTTCGTTATGAATTAACTCAGGGGAAACGATAGGAGAGATCACTTCAACATTACCAATCCCCGCTAGTTCTTTGATTAAAGAAAAATTAGAGATGGTGCCTCCAGTTGAACGTTTGTCTTGCGGGGAAAAAAATGTTGGCAAACATACAACAAAGTTACTATTCGACATCTTTATTTTCACCTTAGCGAATTAGTTCATTGCGAAACTTTATCTTTTTCTGGTTAGCTATGTACTAAGCATACATCAGGCGTATTACTTTAAATACATCTCTGGTTATTTTAAAAATAACAGTGTATTAGATTAGCTGTTAAATTAATTAAATTGGCTTCGCAATTGATATTGATGTCAATATTTTTGCTATAAATCTCAAGAATTTTTTTGCAGAGGAAATATATTATTTAATGTCTTGATAGCAATTTTAGTGAGCCACTAATATTTTGCCATACTTAATTAGTGTGTTATTTATAATCTATCAACAAATATTTTTAACATCAACCTTCTGATTTGAGAACATTTTTTCAAATCTATGAGATTATTTCTAATGTAGACCTTAACTTTTCCGACTGATGAACAGACACGCTACCGCCCCTGGCTTCCAGCTACCAATGCTGTTTATACCTCTGTCTTTCCTGCATCTGCAGCTGGAAATTGTGAACTTAAAAAGTCTTTATTTCCGCAAATGAAAGCTGAGGAAACATCACTCTCGGCAATCAATGTTGGTTGTCTTAGGTACGTTATCTGTTATCGGTCTCAAAACCTATCATCAGATTTTTATACTATTATGTGCTTGTTACAAGGGTGGGGGACTAAATCAAGTTCATTTTCAGAATAAGACTAAGTTAATGAAATTTTTAACGTTTAAAAACAATGAGTTACATAAGTCACACGGATATAGGTTTTCCGGAAAATTCCTTATTGATTATATTATTCGAAGTGATTCTACAAGCTTCACGAGGTTAATATCTCAATGCCATAATTGATACTGTTTGATATTTCCACTATTTTTTGATTTAATTTCGATTGTTATTTGTTTTGACGCTGAATTATTTCTGTTTTTCCACCTCACGGCTTTACTTATTTTCGGATTTATCTCACGTATTGTTGAATTATTCTTTCAGCTTTTCACCATCAAATGTAATGCCGTAATTCTCACTAAGGTAAATAACATCATATGGAATGGATCGCCGATCCTTCAATTTGGGCTGGTTTAGTCACGTTAGTGGTACTGGAACTGGTTCTGGGCATCGATAACCTCGTCTTTATTGCCATACTGGCTGAGAAGCTCCCTCCAGCACAGCGTGATAAGGCGCGCGTAACAGGTTTACTGTTGGCACTTGTTATGCGTCTGCTGCTGCTCGCGTCAATCTCGTGGTTGGCATCACTAACACACCCCCTTTTCACTCTGGCAGGACATGCCTTTAGTGCACGCGACCTGATTATGCTGACGGGAGGAACGTTCCTGTTATTTAAAGCAACAATGGAGCTTAACGACAGGCTGGAAGGGGGAGATGATGATGATACGACGCAAAAACGTACCGCTAAGTTCTGGCCGGTCGTCGCGCAGATCGTCGTACTGGATGCGGTGTTCTCGCTGGATTCAGTTATTACCGCGGTAGGAATGGTAGAGCACCTGCCAGTGATGATGGCAGCGGTTATTATTGCGATTTTCCTGATGCTGTTAGCCAGTAAGCCGTTGACTCGCTTCGTTAATGGCCATCCTACTATCGTTATTCTTTGTCTTAGCTTCCTGCTGATGATTGGTTTTAGCTTGGTCGCTGACGGTTTTGGTTTCCATATCCCTAAAGGTTATCTGTACGCCGCTATTGGTTTTTCAGTGGTTATTGAGGGCCTGAATCAACTTGCGCAATTTAATCGCCGCCGCTTTCTCTCCGCCAGACTTCCACTACGCAAGCGTACCGCTGAGGCCGTTTTGCGGCTGCTACGCGGCCACCATGAGCATGCCGAGTTGGATGCCGAGACGTCCTCATTGGTGGCGGATAACGAGAATCAGGCGATTTTTAATAAGCAGGAGCGCCTGATGATTGCGCGGGTGCTTGGCATGGGTCAGCGCAGCGTGAGCAGCATAATGACCTCCCGCCATGATATTGAAAATATCGATTTGAGCGATACGCCAGCAGACATTATGGCGCAGTTGGATCGAAATCAGCATACACGCATCATCCTTACTGAAGGTAGCGACGACCCTATTGGTGTCGTTCACGTCATTGATCTGCTGCATCAGTCATTGCATGAAAATTCACTGGATTTACGCAAATTGCTCAGACAACCACTTGTTTTCCCGGAACAACTCACGTTACTTCAGGCACTGGAGCAATTTCGCTCTGCTCGTACCCATTTCGCGTTCGTCGTGGATGAGTTCGGCTCTCTGGAAGGCGTTGTGACTTTGAGTGACGTAATGGAAACGATTGCCGGTAATTTGCCCAACGAAGGAGAAGAGTTGGATGCTCGCCATGACATCATGCAAAGCGCTGATGGCAGCTGGATAGCCAATGGGCATATGCCACTTGACGATTTAGTGATGTATCTTGAACTCCCTCTGGATGAAAAGAGGGAGTATCACACCATCGCGGGTCTGCTAATGGAGTACCTACAGCATATTCCCCGGCAAGGTGAAGAGGTCACCGTCGGAAGCTATTTATTTCGTACCCTTGACGTTGATAACCACCGGGTGCAGAAAGTGCAGATCATTCCTCTTTCAGCACCTGAACCAGATTACGAAGTATGAATGGCCCAGGCACCACACCTGCTAGCCGAAAAGTAGATGAAGCAGCCAGCAGCGTCATGTCCATAGGCGAGATCGGCGCTGACAGATACGCCCTGGCGATCACTTTTTCACATCATCTGCTTTTCGTTTGTCCTGTTTATGCTCCACCCACTGGTTAAGCCGTGCTTTTGCCTCATCCTGAATACGCTTACGTAAAATTTGATCCACTTGCAGTGAGTATCTCAAGCCATCCCAGGGACCATAAAGACGTAAGGGGATGGCGGTTTCCGTTAGCGTTTGTATTAACGCGCTATTCCCCTGCCATCCATCAATCACTTTAATATTAAAGGTGATATCACATTGTTTATTATCCAGATCGACACTGCCCTGCCCTGCAAGATCGAGCAGGGAGGAGCGCCCCTGTAAATTAACCAATGCCATAGATCCATTATTGAGCTGTATCTGTCCCTTCAGATGCTGAACTTCGGTGTAACTTGCTTCGCTTTGCGTTCCCCGCACCTGGCTGTTACTGCGTTCAACCGCCTGCTGAATCATCTGCTGGAAATTCAGTCCAGCCAACCGCGCATTTTCCATATTCAACTCAGCGCTTCCCAGCCAGTGGCGCTTAAAATCATGCACGTTCAGGCCATTTCCGTGCATATCTCCCGTGAGGGAAAGCGTACCACTGACGGTTTCCGGAATCTCAAACGCTTTAAGCAGAGGCGATAGTTCAATGTTATTCAGGACCGGTTTAATCGCCACTTTTGTTTGTGCAGAACGAATATTGATTGAACCCGGAATGGAAAAATCGCCGCTCCCCGACTGTCCTTTAAACGTAGTGACATTCATCAAACCACGATCGTTATCGGCGGTAAGCTGCACATTGTTGAGATTCATCCCACGCCATAGCAAGTCATCCACCCGGAGCATCAGCGTCGCGCGAAGTGTATTAAGGGGGGAGTTTGCGTTGCTATTTTCCGTCAATTGGGCAATCACAGGGCCGCGTCCTGACCGCTGCGCCTGAACAGCCTGACCATCCTGCTGTTCAGCACCTGAAGCCATACCCAGAAGCGCATCGAGGTCCAGTTTGGGTGAGTGCAAATCAACACTAATGTCCGGCATATCACCTAACGTACCGGAAACTGTGCCCTGAAGTTGGCTTTCATTCGTACTAAGCACAATCTCTTTAAGCGAAAAACGCCGGGCATCATTTTGCCATTCCGCCATTAGTGTGGCGTTTCCCTTCAATCCCTGCGCGGGCAAATCCGCGCCGTTTAACTCATAACTCAGCGCATCAATTTTTCCGGATAAGCGATGCGGATATTCAGCAACATCCATGTCACCTTTCAGCGCCAGTTGCAGCTCGCGCTGGTCGCGATTGACCCGGGTGCTCAGTTCGATATTCGCCTGTTTATGCTCATTTTGGGCCATTTCGAGGTTGATATCACGGAAGTTGATCTGCTCACCGCCAGCCTGCTGCCAAATCAACAGGCTATCGGCCACTCTCAAATTAGCAATATCAAACTTCCAGCCGGATACGGCTTCAGGAACGGTAGAATCAGCAGGCCCCACGGGCGCATCTTGCGGACGTTGAGCCTCACTATCCGGCGTGACGCGGATTACCGCGTTTTTCAACATGACTTGCTTAACGCTGAGCTGATGGGAGAAAAGGGGAAGAAGTTTAACATCCAGCCGCATATTATCGGCCTTCACCATCGGCTGCTGCGCACCTGGCGCCGTGATGGACATTCGCCCAGCAAGAATGCTGAGCTGAGGCCATACATGCCAGCGTAAATTGCCTTCCAGCGCCAGTTTATAACCACTGCGCTGCTCAACCTTCTGAACCATATAAGATCGGAAGTCGTTAGGGTTCACCAGCAGAACCAGCGCAGTCATTCCCGCGACGATGACAACCAGCAAAATGACCAGCGTGGTAATCACTCTTCTCATCCGTTTCTAACCCTTAGCCTCGGCTTTTAATCTTTATCAATACGGCTGGCAACAGCGCCCTGCTGATCTTTATATTTCGCATCCTGACGGCGATTATAAGGGCGGGCAGCTGGCCCCGAAAGCGGCTCAAAACTCAGCGCGCCGATCAACATTCCTGGACGAAGCGCAAGCGGCAACTTACCTGAATTATAGAACTCCAGAACAATCCGGCCTTGCCAGCCAGGATCGATACGATGTGCCGTCACATGAACCATCAGGCCAAGCCGCGCCAGTGAAGAGCGGCCATCCAACCAGCCGACTAAATCATCCGGGATCGTCACCGATTCAAAAGTCACCGCCAGCGCCAACTCTCCCGGGTGCAAAAAGAAAGCTTCGCCTTCTGGCAACACAATCTCATCACTCATCACCCGTTCGAGCGCTTCACTGACTTCATTTTTCGGCCCGCTTAAATCAATAAAAGCGGCAGTATGACCACGGAAGGTACGAAACTTATTCCCCAGGCGCACATCGACAGTGGCGCCGTTAATCCGCTCAACTGGCGGGCGCGGCGTAATCCCGAGCTTACCACTGTCAAGCCAGGCCTCGATATCGCGGTCACATAATCTCATTGACGTTTACTCCATTAACCTGAGAAGGGTTACACTGCCACAGCGGCGGGGTAAACTCCATGTTAACCCGTAAACTTCCGCGGGTTGCATCCCACGCTGTGGCATATCACACAATAAATCCCCCGTAAGGGCCTACTCGAAAAACTGATTGATTTTCGCTTTCAGAATGTCGATCGCTATACGGTTTTTTCCGCCGCGAGGAACAATAATGTCTGCGTACTGTTTGGAAGGTTCAATAAATTGCAGGAACATTGGACGAACGGTTTTCTGATATTGCGCCATAACCGAATCCATCGAGCGTCCGCGTTCGTTAACATCACGCTTCATACGGCGCATCAGGCAAATATCCAGCGGCGTATCAACAAAAATTGAAAAGTTCATCTCCTGACGCAAGCGCGCATCGGTCAGTAACAAGATCCCTTCAAGGATAATCACCTTTTTTGGCTTCAGGTGGACAGTCTCTTTAGTCCGTGTATGCTCTACATAGCTATAAACGGGTAATTCAATATCCTGGCCTGACTTCAGCATCTGCAGATGCTGTAACAACAAATTATGGTCCATCGCGCTGGGATGGTCATAGTTAGTTTTTACCCGCTCTTCCATGGTCAGGTGGCTTTGGTCTTTGTAGTAGCAATCTTCCGGGATAACACCGATATGTTCATCGCCAACCTGATCGCGCACCTCACGATAAAGGGTACTGGAGATTAAACTTTTTCCCGACGCTGAAGCGCCTGCGATGCCTACGATGACGCATTGATGAGACTTGTCAGTCATATAATTAAAGACCTGATAACTATGTGACGAATCCAACTGGCAAAACCGCTCTGCGTCGCCAATGTGATCGGTCAGGGAATGAGAGGGTTGTTTCGCTCGCAATTATAGGGAGTTCGCTGATTTGATGCCAGAAAAAGCAGCGCGTTGCTTTTAGGATTTTCCCCTTTGGTACAAATCCATTTCGTCGGTAAACTACTATTTTTGTGATCGGTGCCTCAAATAATCACCAAGGAACTGTATGTCCTGGAGAACGTTAACTTATTTCGGCGACAGCATGTTGCTGATCCCTACCGCATGCATTATTGCGCTTTTTATGGCGTGGAAAAGTGAAGACCGCCGTACCGTGTGGTACTGGATACTCGCTTTTTGCATGGCAGGGAGTATCGTCAGCATATCAAAGATCGCTTTTATGGGTTTTGGTATCGGTAACGTACGTTTTAATTTTACCGGCTTTAGCGGTCACAGTGCCATGTCTGCCACCTTTTGGCCGGTGATATTTTGGCTTTTTACCTCGCGCTTTACGCCATTCTGGCGTGTCGCGGCTATCGGCATTGGCTATCTGCTCCCTTTACTGGTCGGCGTTTCACGACTGGAGCTTAACGCTCATTCCACCAGCGAAGTGCTGACAGGGTTACTCATCGGCTTCACTCTGAGTACGCTTTTTCTCCTTTCACAGCGTTACGCTAAGATACGGCATTTCACCTTGCCGCAGTTGAGTGCCATATTACTGCTGCCGCTGCTCATCATGGGGCACGGACGTATTGCCACTACGCAAAGTTTTCTGGAACATCTCTCAATGCGCATCGCCGGGCTGGATAAACCCTGGACGCGTGCCGATCTATTAAAGCTACACTCCCCCGGCCCAAAAACAATGGTTTCAACGCCCGCTCTCGCCTCCCCATAGCAAGCGGAAAAGAGCAAACCTGCCCATCTTCTCTCTGCTGCAATCGCCGATGCCGTGCCCTGAATTATTTAGTCTATAATGTCACGAACATCGCAGTTTTTTTATTTGCACCGGGCAGCATTCGGCGGATGTGCTAGCATGCAAAGGTAATATTGAGTGCGCCGATTCGGCCTTCAGGCGCAGAGCTGGATTCGTTAATGACCATAGATATACCCTCTTCTTCACGTAACGGCTTACCGCACTGGAGGAATGCCGTTACGCTTGGCATATTAAGCTTATTATTAGCGCTTTTCTGTCTTGAGCTTATTCTTGTCAGTGGGCAAATTTCCCCTTTGTGGTTATCAACGGCACTGATGACCATTGTGGTTTTTAGGCACCCTGTCCGCGACCTTTTCCTTTTATTACCAGGCTGCTTTGTGGGTATTATCCTCGCCCATACTATTTTGCTTGGCCCCTCCATCGCTCATCTCCACTTTGCACTGATTAACC
This sequence comes from [Pantoea] beijingensis, assembly GCF_022647505.1. NCBI lineage: Bacteria > Pseudomonadati > Pseudomonadota > Gammaproteobacteria > Enterobacterales > Erwiniaceae > Erwinia > [Pantoea] beijingensis. The sequence continues at coordinate 1,526,203 of NZ_CP071409.1, read as the reverse complement.
TGGCGCAGTCGCTGCTGGGTGGCTATCTGCTACGTTTGCTGCTCAATCGTCATGCCCCGCTTGAGTCACTGTTTAGCTGGAGCAAAATGGTGCTTGCGGTCGGCGTAGTGACGCCAATATTAGGTGGTTTGCTGGCCACATGGCTATTGGAGGATGCGCGGCCCCACCCAGTGCATTTTTTTACTACCTGGGTGATTTCTGAAGTCATTGGGATGCTGGCACTCGGTCCGGTCTGCCTGCTATGGCATAACCATTTTTTACGCCGCTCTCTCAACAGACAATCCGTGTATGAAAGCATTATCACACTGCTCAGCACACTGCTACTCTGTTATCTCGTACTGCGTTTTCTGCCGTGGCCTTTTACCTTTGTTATTCTCATCCTGCTCTGGAGCGCCGTCCGTCTACCGCGGCTTGACGCCTTTCTGGTATTCCTGCTCAATATCGCAATGATGTCTTTGATGATGGCATCACACCAGCTTGATCATCTGATCACCCATATCGCGTTTTTTGCCAGCACCCCCTGGCTTCCTCTGCTGCTCACACTGATCCCCAGCCATGTTATGACGCTGGTTATGCACTCTTTGCGTGAAGAGAAAAAACACATCAGTGAAAGCGGGGATCGCTTCCGTAATGCCATGGAGTATTCAGCCATCGGTATGGCACTGGTTTCTCCTAATGGCGTCTGGATGCAGGTGAATCAATCCCTGTGTCATCTACTGGGTTACCATCAAGATGAGTTGAAGCGGCTCACTTTTCAGCAAATAACGCACCCGGATGATTTAAATGCGGATCTTCAACAGCTGGCTTCACTACTTAGCGGTGAAATTCAAAGCTACACCATGGAAAAACGTTACTTTCGCAAAGATGGCCAGGTTGTCTGGGCACTATTAGCCGTTTCGTTGGTGCGGGATGCCGAAGCTCAACCCTTGTACTTCATTGCACAAATTGAAGATGTCACCGAACTCAAGCACACCAACGAAGAGAACCGTCGACTAATGGAGCGCATCACGCTGGCAAATGAAGCCGGCGGCATCGGCGTATGGGAATGGACGATGGCAAGCAATGAGATGAGCTGGAACCGGCAGATGTTTGAAATTTACCAGCTATCTCCAGAGGAAAAACCCACGTACCTTTTCTGGCTGCAGCGGGTGGTAAAAGAGGACCGGACGCTAGCCGAGCTGGCAGTGAAACGTGCCCTCAACACCTGTGAGCCACTGGATATGGAATTTCGGATACAAAATGGCAGTGACATACGCTATATACGTTTACGGGCTAACCCTATTCTAAATAAAGAGGGGCGTCTTGAGCGTATGCTGGGCATCAACCAGGACATCACCGAATTACGGGCACTCAACGAGGCGCTCTTCCGTGAAAAAGAGCGCATGCTCATTACGCTTGATGCCATCGGAGAAGCGGTCATCAGTACCGATAAAAAGATGCTGGTCACCTTCATGAATCCCGTTGCGGAAAGAATGACCGGCTGGACACAGGAGAATGCGGCCGGAAAACCACTGGCAGCACTGCTACGCATGACGCGAGGCCGCCACGGCCCGGAAATAAAGGCTGAGCAGCATTTCGCGCTGCCGGCCAGCACTTCACCTTCAGATACCGATCACGATCTGGTTCTGCATAATAGCGCGGGTGAAAAATTTGAAATTCATTACAGCATTACGCCATTGAAAACGCTGGAAGGAGAAACAATTGGCAGCGTAATCGTCATGCAGGATGTGAGTGAATCACGGGAGATTTTAAAACAGCTCAGCTACAGCGCCTCACATGACATGCTAACGCTACTGCCAAACCGAACCAGTTTTGAACATCAGCTAAAACGTTTGCTGGCTTCCGCCAGCGATAACCAGCAACACACGCTGACGTTTATCGACCTTGATCGTTTTAAAGCAATAAATGACAGCGCAGGCCATGCAGCGGGCGATGCATTACTGCGTGAGCTGGCACATTTAATGACGTCACATTTACGCAGCAGCGATATGCTGGCACGTTTGGGCGGCGATGAGTTTGGCTTGCTGATCGCAGACAGCACCACTCAACAAACCAGGGAAATTGTCCAGCGCATGGTCGATGCGATTAACGATTATCGCTTTCAATGGGGTGACAGTCTCTATCGCATCGGTGCCAGCGCAGGAATTACGCAAATCAATCAAACTAATTGTGTGAGCAGTGATGTGCTGTCACAGGCCGACCTCGCATGTTATAACGCCAAACATAACGGACGAGGTCAGGTCTCTATCTTTGAACCTCGTTTACAGCGACCTCTCCGGCAGGTTAATAACCGGGAAGAAAATGCGATCCTAATCGAAACGCATACCCTACGTCTGATGGCGTGGGCTGTCGCGCCGCCAAACAGTACACAATCAGCACGCTTTTGGCTGACGGAGATTCAGTTGATATCGGCAGAGGGCGATATCATAGAAGAAACCGATCTGCGCCATAGCCTGCAGGATGCAGCGCTATTCCTGGCGCTGGATCGTAAAATAATAGCCGCCTTTTTTGCCCGTTATGCGTCAGAGGCGACGCAAAAAGCCATCACGCTGGCGTTACCGCTTTCCCACTACGGATTGCAAAATGATGCGATAGTCACGGAAATTATCAGCCATCTTGAGCAAAACCAAACGCCCGCAACCCAGCTCTATTTTCTGCTTGATGCTGAAATGCTGCCGACAGAGCATCTCGTTCAGCAGAAAAACATTGCTCGCCTGCGAGCACTCGGCTGTCGATTTGTCCTGCGCAATTTTTGCAACAATCTTAACGCGCTAAATTTGCTACGCGCCGATCACATCGACTTCCTGATGTTTAATGCCAATCTCATCGCCAATGTGCATTTCAATTTGATGGATGAGATGATGGTTTCGATCATTCATGGTCATGCCCATCGGCTCAATATTGCAACGATCGCGGGCCCGTTAACGCTCCCCGCCTCGCTGGCGACATTTACAACGCTGGGAATTGATATGGCATGGGGTGAAGCGGTAGCCGTAAGAGAGCCACTCAAGGCACTGCTGATGAACCGATCCGATACCAACTAATCCGTTATGCGCTAATCTGCGGATTCATTGATCACGATCAACCTCACCTTATGCGTTGCCATGTGCTTCCGGCTGCGCTAAAGTCGCCCCCTTTTTCGACATCAGGAGGGGAAACATGTTTATCGGTTTCGATTATGGTACGGCTAACTGCTCGGTCGCGGTGATGGAAAATGGCTTGCCGCGCCTGCTACCGCTGGAAAATGGCTCACCCTACTTGCCTTCAATGCTGTGTGCACCCTCGCGGGAAGCCATCAGCGAATGGCTGTTCCGCCATCACCAGGTCGCCACGCCTGATGTCGAAAATCAGGCGTTACTGCGTCGCGCTATCTCATTTAATCGCGAGGAAGATATCGAGGTTAACGTTAATAGCGTGCAGTTTGGCCTGGCGTCACTGGCACTGTATATGGACGATCCGGAAGACGTCTGGTTTGTCAAATCCCCGAAATCTTTCCTTGGTGCCAGCGGCCTCAAACCGCAACAAATCGCGCTATTCGAAGATCTGGTTTGCGCCATGATGCTGCATATCCGCAAAACTGCGGAAACTCAGCTCGCTGAAACCATCGATCGGGCAGTGATTGGCCGGCCGGTAAACTTTCAGGGGCTGGGCGGCGATGATGCTAACCGACAAGCTCAGGGCATTTTGGCACGCGCGGCGAAACGTGCAGGCTTTGACGAGGTAATATTTCAATTCGAACCTGTCGCCGCCGGACTCGATTTCGAAGCAACCTTGCAAAAAGAGACCCGCGTGCTGGTCGTCGATATCGGCGGCGGAACCACCGACTGCAGTATGCTATTGATGGGCCCAGAATGGGGGGCGAAATCAGAGCGTAGTGAAAGCCTGTTGGGGCACAGTGGCTGCCGCGTTGGTGGAAACGATCTTGATATTATGCTGGCATTTAAAGAGCTGATGCCACATCTGGGACTCGGTGGACAAACGCATAAAGGCATCGCGCTACCGGCGCTACCGTGGTGGAATGCGGTTGCTATCAATGACGTTCCGGCACAAAGTGATTTCTACTCCGCCGCCAGCCGTAAACAGATTTTGGATCTGATCCGCGATGCCGAGGAGTCGGATAAGGTAAAGCGCCTGCTGAGCGTATGGCAGCAGCGCTTAAGTTATCGGCTGGTACGCGCAGCCGAAGAGAGCAAGATTGCCCTGTCGGACAAGCAGCAGATTAAAACCGCTCTTGATTTCATTTCGCCATCACTGAGCACCAACATTGACCAGCAGGCGCTACGGGCAGCAATTGAACAGCCACTGGAGCGGATTCAGGAACAGGTCAGGCTAGCCTTAGCCACCAGCGGCACCCGACCAGATGTTATCTACCTTACCGGTGGCAGCGCACGTTCACCTCTGCTGCGTAATGCGCTGCAACAACAGCTACCTGATATCCCACTGGCAAGCGGCGATGATTTTGGTTCAGTCACCGCCGGGCTTGCACGCTGGGCGCAGGTCAATTTTCGTTAGTAGTTGCTGGCATCCGCCAGCAACGCGATCTCTTCATCACGCAATTTCAGCCGTGCCGCATGACTGAGTTCATCAAGCTGCTGCAACGATGTGGCGCTGACTATCGGTGACGTAATGCTCGGCCGCGCAATCTGCCAGGCCAGTGCTACCTGCGTTGGTGTAGCACGCTGGGCCGCGGCAACCTCGTCCAGCGCCTTGAGGATCTTAAAGCCCCGCGTATTAAGATACTTTTTAACGACGTCATCGCCGCGCTGACTTTTACGCGCATCTTCCGGGCTGCGATATTTACCGCTCAGGAACCCGCTGGCGAGGGAAAAATAGTTAATCACCCCAATCCCATGCTCTTCTGCAACGTTCTCCAGACCGCTCTCATACTGCTGACGATCGTAGAGATTATATTCCGGCTGCAACGTTTCATAACGCGTCAAGCCAAGTTGCTTGCTGGTCTCCAGTGCCTCAGACAGGCGTTCTGCGCTGTAATTAGATGCACCAATCGCACGCACTTTGCCCTCTTTCACCAACGCATCAAATGCTGTCAGCGTTTCGGCAAGCGGCGTATCCTCATCATCGCGGTGGGCCTGATAAAGATCGATATAATCAGTTTGTAAACGCCGCAGCGAGTCTTCTACCGCCTGACGAATATAGCGAGGTGACAGACCTGATTTATTCGGTCCCATTTCAATACCGACTTTGGTAGCCAGGATAACCCGATCACGTTGGCCGCTTTTTTTCAGCCAGTTACCAATAATGGTTTCTGATTCTCCGCCTTGATTTCCGGGCACCCAACGCGCATAAAAATCGGCGGTGTCGATAAAATAAAGCCCCTTTTCCACCAGCGAATCCAGCAGTGAAAATGAGGTAGCCTGATCGATCGTCCAGCCAAAAACATTACCACCAAAGGTCAGTACCGGAACCTGAATAGCAGTACGTCCAAGCTGACGTTGTTCTAATTGACTCATCGAGATACTCCAGTGACTGAATAAAATTAGCGCACCTGTCTCGTAACACGCCGGGTTACCGAGCGGCATCTCCAGCTATCGGGAACGAAACCCGCCAGCAGGATAACCTGCGCTACCAAGAATGTGACAGGAATCTCAGCGTAGCAAATCTCACGTCACTCTCCTTGACAAATTCCAGCTAAAGATTTGCAGGATGTAAATCACGACGCTATTCGGGTAATCTTGCGCTGCCAGCAACGTTATCCTTAATTCCTTCATTTTTTTACCGCGTTAACTGGCTAAACTAATGATCCTGACCCGTTCCTACCGTATTTAACACTTTGCGGAATGGCCTACATTCCCGGCCCGGCGATGAAACCACCGGATAACAAAGCTCGTCGGGCTGACGGGCGTCGCATGATAACGTCAACCCAGTCCCCTTTATGGGCCGACAACGTCAGGCAATACGAGTACGCGCTGGAGAGCACGAACCAATAATGAAGAGTAAGAAACGCGTGTCGAAAAAAATAGTGATCGTTGCCGTCGTAGCGGCGCTGGCGATTGCTGGCATCTACGGCTGGCAGCAACATAACGTCCACACACCGGAGAACAGTGCACAACCCCAGCCTAATCGTGGCAAAGGCGGCAGACGCTCAATGCCGTTGGCTCCGGTTCAGGCGGCCACAGTCAGCAGCCAGAGCGTGCCTCAATACCTTTCCGGTTTAGGTACGGTGATGGCGGCCAATACGGTTACCCTGCGTAGTCGCGTTGATGGTGAACTGATGGCGCTGCACTTTACTGAGGGACAACAGGTTACCGCCGGCCAGTTACTGGCCGAGATCGACCCGCGCCCTTATCAGGTTGCACTCACTCAGGCGCAGGGGCAGTTGGCCAAAGATCAGGCTACGCTGGCGAATGCCCGTCGAGACCTTGCCCGTTATGAAAAGCTGGCGAAAACAGGCCTCGCCTCGCAACAGCAACTGGATACTCAGCGTTCGCTGGTCAGTGAAACCCTGGGCACCATTAAAGCCGATGAAGGTAGCGTTGCCAGTGCCGAATTAAATCTCACCTACAGCCGCATCATCGCCCCTATTTCCGGACGTGTCGGACTCAAACAGGTTGATATCGGTAATTACATTACCAGTGGCGATACCAACGGCCTCGTCGTCATTACTCAAACACATCCTGTTGATGTGGTGTTTAGCCTACCGGAAAATGATATTTCCCTCATTTTACAGGCACAAAAAAGTGGAGAGCCATTACCGGTCGAGGCCTGGGATCGCAGCAACACCAACAAACTGACAGAAGGAACACTGCTCAGCCTTGATAACCAAATCGATAGCACAACCGGAACGGTCAAGCTGAAAGCACGCTTTGAAAACCAAAACGATGACCTCTTTCCCAATCAATTTGTTAATAGCCGTCTTAAGGTAAACACCTTACGTGATGCGATCGTGATTCCCCCCGCAGCCTTACAGATGGGTAATGAAGGGCATTTTGTCTGGGTCGTTAACAACGATAACAAAGTCAGTAAAAAACGGATTACCGTGGGCATCCAGGACAGTGAGAAAGTGGTGATTAAGGCAGGGCTGAATGCCGGTGAGCGCGTGGTAACGGACGGTCTGGACCGCCTGACCGACGGCGCAACCATTGAAGTCGTCGCACCACAAAGCACCGCAATCGCTTCCGGTAAGATCGCCCAACCTGCAAGAGGGGAACGCCCCTGATGCAGGTTATGCCTCCAGGTTCCACCGGCGGGCCATCACGACAGTTTATTCTGCGTCCGGTGGCAACGACACTGCTAATGCTGGCTATCCTGCTGGCCGGAATTATCGGTTACCGGGCGCTTCCCGTTTCCGCGCTGCCGGAAGTTGACTACCCAACCATCCAGGTCGTCACGCTGTATCCGGGTGCCAGTCCGGACGTTGTCACTTCTGCGATTACCGCCCCGCTTGAGCGTCAGTTTGGCCAGATGTCGGGGCTTAAGCAGATGTCATCGCAAAGCTCCGGCGGTGCATCGGTTGTCACTTTACAGTTTCAGTTGACGTTACCGCTTGATGTTGCAGAACAGGAAGTCCAGGCCGCGATTAACTCAGCCACCAACCTGTTGCCGACAGATTTACCGAACCCGCCGGTCTATAGCAAGGTTAACCCAGCCGATCCCCCCATCATGACGCTGGCGGTAACAACCACCAGCATGCCCATGACGCAGGTTGAAGATATGGTGGAAACGCGCATAGCGCAGAAAATTTCACAGGTTTCTGGTGTCGGTTTGGTCACCCTTGCCGGAGGTCAGCGCCCGGCGGTTCGCGTTAAGATGAACGCGCAGGCGCTGGCCGCATTGGGGCTGGATAGCGAAGATGTGCGTACCGCGATCGGTAACGCCAACGTGAATTCAGCAAAAGGAAGCCTTGACGGCCCTGAACGTTCCGTCACATTATCCGCTAACGATCAGATGCAGTCTGCCGAAGATTACCGGCAATTGATCGTCGCCTGGACCAACGGCGCTGCGGTACGACTGCGTGATGTCGCCAGCGTCGAACAAGGTGCAGAAAATAGCTGGTTGGGCGCGTGGGCAAACCGCCAGCAGGCCATCGTGCTTAATATTCAGCGCCAGCCTGGTGCCAATATCATTACCACCTCGGACAATATTCGCCAGCTACTACCGGCGCTGACGGCATCGTTACCCAAGTCGGTTGACGTTAAACTGTTATCCGACCGCACCACCAATATTCGTGCCTCTGTCCATGATGTGCAGCTCGAGCTAATGCTGGCTATCGCGCTGGTGGTTATGATCATCTATCTGTTTTTACGCAATGTTCCTGCCACCATCATCCCCGCGGTTGCCGTCCCGCTCTCGCTGGTAGGAACGTTCGCCGCCATGTATTTCCTCAACTTCTCGGTCAACAATTTAACGTTGATGGCGCTCACCATTGCGACCGGCTTCGTCGTAGATGATGCCATCGTGGTAATTGAGAACATTTCACGCTACATAGAAAAAGGTGAAAGGCCGATGGCGGCTGCGCTTAAAGGTGCAGGTGAAATTGGTTTTACTATCATCTCCCTCACCTTTTCGCTGATCGCGGTATTAATCCCGCTGCTGTTTATGGGCGATATTGTCGGACGATTATTTCGCGAGTTCGCCGTTACGCTAGCGGTTGCTATTTTAATCTCCGCCATTGTGTCACTGACGCTCACGCCAATGATGTGCGCGCGTATGCTAAGTGCAGAATCGTTACGCAAGCAGAATCGCTTTTCACGCGCCAGTGAAAAAGCGTTCGATCGTGTCATCGCGCTTTATGGACGTTTTCTGAAGCGGGTACTCAGCCATCCATGGTTAACATTAAGTGTCGCCATCGGCACCTTACTGTTAACGCTGCTGCTGTGGGTCTTGATCCCCAAAGGATTCTTCCCGCTTCAGGATAACGGGATTATTCAGGGCACGGTACAGGCACCGCAATCTGTCTCTTATGCCAACATGGCACAACGCCAGCAAGAAGTGGCATCAATTATAATGAAGGATCCGGCGGTACAAAGCCTGACCTCTTACGTCGGCGTGGATGGCACTAACCCGGCACTGAACAGCGGTCGCCTGCAGATCAATCTTAAACCGCTTTCCGAGCGAGCCGATCGCATCCCGGTGGTCATTACCCGTCTTCAGGAACAGATCGCAACGCTGCCAGGTATTCAGCTCTATCTGCAGCCGGTACAGGACTTAACGATTGATACTCAACTAAGCCGCACCCAGTATCAATTTACTTTGCAGACGGGCTCGCTCGATTCACTCAGCAAATGGGTGCCCGAACTATTGGCCCGCCTGAATACGCTGCCACAGCTGAAGGATGTCAGCAGCGACTGGCAAGATCAGGGACTGGAGGCTTGGGTAAAAGTCGACCGTGATAGCGCCAGCCGCCTCGGAATTTCGATGTCTGCGATTGATAATGCGCTTTACAACGCATTTGGTCAGCGTCTGATCTCCACAATCTATACCCAGGCAAATCAGTATCGCGTGGTGCTGGAACAGGATTACAGTGCCACGCCCGGTCTCGCCGCGCTGGATAGTATTCGCCTGAAGGGTAGCGATGGCGGCAGCGTACCGCTCAATGCAATCGCAACGATTGAGCAGCGTCATGGCGCACTCAGCGTTAATCACCTCGATCAGTTCCCGTCGACGACCTTCTCATTCAACCTCCGCGAAGGATCCTCACTGGGTGAGGCCGTTGCCGCGATTACCGATGCCGAACAGCAGTTACAAATGCCGTCAGAAATCATGACCGAATTTCAGGGCAGCACGCTGGCCTTCCAGGCCGCACTTGGGAATACCGTCTGGCTGATTGTCGCCGCAGTGGTGGCAATGTATATCGTGCTGGGCGTGCTCTATGAAAGCTTCATTCATCCCATCACCATTCTTTCTACGCTGCCCACCGCCGGTGTTGGTGCCCTGTTGGCGCTAATGCTAAGCGGTAACGAGCTGGATGTGATCGCCATCATTGGCATCATTTTGCTGATTGGGATTGTGAAGAAAAATGCCATCATGATGATCGACTTTGCCCTTGCGGCTGAGCGTGAGCAGGGAATGGCTCCGTATGAAGCCATTTATCAGGCTTGTCTGCTGCGTTTTCGTCCGATTCTGATGACCACGCTGGCGGCACTGCTGGGCGCGCTACCGCTGATGCTGAGTACGGGCGTTGGCGCGGAACTGCGCCACCCACTTGGTATTGCCATGGTCGGCGGTCTGATTGTCAGCCAAATCCTGACGCTATTTACCACGCCGGTTATTTACCTGTTGTTCGATCGCCTTTCGCATGCGACACGCCGTCGTTTTAAGCGTAGGGAGACGGTATCGTGAAGTTTTTCGCGCTATTCATTCACCGGCCGGTAGCCACCTGCTTGCTTACGCTGGCAATTGCGCTCGCAGGCATTCTTGGTTTTCGTTTACTCCCGGTGGCTCCGCTGCCACAGGTCGATTTTCCCGTCATTTTAGTCAGCGCTTCGCTGCCGGGTGCCTCCCCGGAAACCATGGCATCCTCAGTCGCTACACCGCTGGAACGCGCGCTCGGTCGTGTTGCTGGGGTCAGTGAAATGACCTCAAGCAGCTCGCTGGGCAGCACGCGAATTATTATGGTGTTTGATTACGATCGAGATATCAACGGTGCCGCGCGTGATGTGCAGTCTGCCATCAATGCTGCCCAGGCGCTGCTCCCCAGCGGCATGCCCTCCCGCCCAACTTACCGCAAGGTGAACCCGTCAGACGCGCCAATCATGATTTTAACGCTGACTTCAGACACCTATTCTCAAGGGCAACTTTACGATTATGCGTCTACGCAACTGGCGCAAAAACTGTCACAAATTGACGGCGTAGGCGATGTATCCGTGGGTGGGAGCTCCTTACCCGCCGTGCGCGTAGAGTTGAATCCACAGGCGCTATTTAATCAGGGGGTATCGCTTGATGCGGTGCGTGATGCAATTGCCTCCGCCAACGTACGTCGGCCACAAGGCGCCATAGAGGATCATCAGCAGCGCTGGCAGCTAAAAACTAATGATGAACTGAAGACCGCCGAGGAATACCGCCCACTGGTGGTTCATTACAACGGCGGCGCGGCGGTGCGACTCCAGGATGTGGCTACAGTCAGGGACTCAGTGCAAGATGTGCGCAACGCCGGGATGACCAATGCTCGCCCGGCTATTCTGCTGATGGTAAGAAAATCGCCCGAAGCCAATATCATCGATACCGTCGATCGCATCCGCGCCGAACTCCCTGAACTGAAAGAAATTATTCCCGCGGCGATTAACCTTGATATCGCCCAGGACCGCTCTCCGACTATTCGCGCCTCGCTGGCGGAAGTCGAGCAGTCACTGGTCATTGCCGTTGGGCTGGTCATTTTGGTGGTATTTGCCTTCCTGCGCTCCGGGCGGGCGACGCTGATCCCTGCCGTAGCGGTACCGGTCTCGTTAATCGGCACCTTTGCGGCAATGTACCTGTGCGGCTTTAGTCTGAACAACCTGTCATTGATGGCACTGACTATCGCCACCGGTTTTGTCGTGGATGATGCCATCGTGGTATTGGAAAATATCTCACGTCATATTGAGGCTGGCATAAAGCCATTACAGGCCGCCCTGCAGGGCGTACGCGAAGTCGGTTTCACCGTACTCTCCATGAGCGTATCGCTGATCGCCGTATTTATTCCGCTGCTAATGATGGGGGGGCTGCCCGGGCGCCTGTTCCGTGAGTTTGCCGTCACGCTGTCGGTAGCCATTGCCATTTCGCTGGCGATTTCGATCACCCTGACGCCAATGATGTGCGCCTGGTTGCTGAAGCCGCATACGAAACAGAGCCAGCCGCGTACGCGTGGATTTAACAAACTTATGCTTGGGCTACAGCAGGGCTATGGACGTTCACTGCACTGGGTGCTACAGCATGCTCGCTGGACGCTGATGGTGCTGTTGGCGACCATTGGACTCACGGTTTACCTCTACATCAGCATCCCGAAAACCTTTTTCCCGGAACAGGATACCGGACGGCTGACCGGTTTTATCTCCGCCGATCAAAGCATCTCTTTTCAGGCGATGCGCGGCAAACTCGAAGATTTCATGAAAATAGTGCGTGAAGATCCGGCCGTTATTAATGTGACAGGCTTTACCGGTGGTTCGCGTACCAATAGCGGTTCAATGTTTATCTCGCTGAAGCCACTTTCCGAGCGCAAAGAGAGTGCGCAAGAGGTGATTGCCCGCCTGCGCGTGAAATTGGCAAAAGAACCCGGTGCCAGCTTGTTTCTGATGGCGGTGCAGGATATTCGCGTAGGTGGCAGAGAATCGAATGCCAGTTATCAATATTCGCTGCTCTCGGATAACCTTGCGGACCTGCGCGAATGGGAACCGAAAATCCGCCTCGCCTTTTCTCGGTTACCGCAGTTAGCAGACGTGAACTCCGATCAACAGGACAAAGGTTCGGAGATGGCGATCATCTACGATCGGGACAGTATGTATCGGCTGGGTATTACTATCTCTGACGTGAATTCCTTGTTGAATAACGCCTTTGGTCAGCGTCAAATTTCGACAATTTATCAACCTCTTAATCAGTATAAAGTGGTGATGACCGTCGACCCACGCTATACCCAGGATGTCAGCGCCCTGAACCAGATGTTTGTGATCAATAGCGAAGGTAAACCGATTCCGCTCTCTGACTTTGCAAAATGGCAACCCGCAAATGCCCCACTTTCCGTCAGCCATCAGGGGTTATCTGCCGCCACGACTATCTCTTTTAACCTGCCCGAAGGCGCATCACTCTCTGAAGCCTCTGAGGCGATCGATCGCACCATGACAGCGTTGGGTGTGCCTTCCAGCGTACGCGGTAGCTTCGCGGGCACCGCGCAAGTTTTTCAACAGACGCAAAATAGCCAGGTAATGCTCATTATTGCAGCAATTGCGACCGTCTATATCGTGCTGGGGATCCTGTATGAAAGCTACGTGCATCCACTGACAATCCTCTCTACCCTGCCCTCGGCTGGCGTAGGCGCACTACTGGCGCTTGAAATTTTCGGCGCCCCCTTTAGCCTGATAGCGCTGATTGGCATCATGTTACTCATCGGAATTGTGAAAAAAAACGCCATTATGATGGTCGACTTCGCACTTGAAGCCCAACGCCACGGCAATATGACAGCGCGCGATGCCATTTTTCAGGCCTGCCTGCTGCGTTTTCGCCCCATTATGATGACCACACTAGCGGCCCTGCTCGGCGCACTGCCGCTGGTGCTGACCCGTGGCGATGGAGCAGAACTTCGCCAGCCGTTGGGGATCACCATCGTGGGAGGACTGATCATGAGTCAGTTACTCACGCTCTATACCACGCCGGTGGTTTATCTCTTTATGGATAAGCTCAGCCGGAAAAAGATACGTCCTGCAACAGCGGATATCAGTGCATTGTGACGGACCCAATAGGAGGACAAGATGTTGACCAACTACCTGAATAAGGGGCATAGCGACCAATGAGTACCCAACCTGCGACGGTTCGCTGGCAGCTGTGGATCGTCGCCTTTGGCTTCTTTATGCAAACGCTGGATACTACCATCGTGAATACCGCGTTGCCGTCAATGGCGCGCGACCTCAACGTCAGCCCATTGCACATGCACTCGGTTATCGTCTCTTATGTCCTGACGGTCGCCGTTACCTTACCGGTTAGCGGCTGGCTGGCCGATCGCTTCGGCGTACGCAATATTCTATTCACCGCCATTATCCTGTTCAGCCTCGGCTCGTTGCTGTGTGCCATGTCCGGCACGCTGGACCAGTTGGTCATGGCGCGCGTAGTACAGGGCATTGGCGGCGCCATGATGGTGCCTGTTGGCCGCTTGACGGTAATGAAAATCGTCCCGCGCGAGCAGTATATGGCGGCGATGACTTTCGTAACGCTACCCGGCCAGATTGGCCCATTGCTTGGCCCGGCGCTGGGTGGCGTACTGGTTGAATATGCCAGTTGGCACTGGATCTTCCTGATTAACCTGCCGGTCGGGTTAATCGGCGCCATCGCGACAATGTCGTTAATGCCCAATTACCAGCTACAGACCCGACGTTTCGATTTCTTAGGCTTTATCCTGCTGGCCGCCGGCATGGCAACGCTGACGATGGCACTGGACGGACAGCGCGGGCTGGGCATCTCTCCGCTGCTGCTGGGACTCTTTATCCTGGCAGGGGTCTTCTCACTGCTGTTTTATCTGCTACACGCACGGGGTAACGATGCAGCGCTATTTAGCCTGAAATTATTCGAAAACCGCATCTATTCCATTGGCCTGCTCGGCAGCTTAACCGGGCGCATCGGTAGCGGTATGCTACCGTTTATGACACCACTTTTTTTACAGATCGGTATGGGGTATACCCCGTTTCATGCTGGTTTGATGATGATCCCCATGGTCCTCGGTAATATGGGAATGAAACGCATCGTGGTGCAGATAGTTAACCGTTTTGGCTACCGTAACGTCCTCGTTGGAGGCACGCTCGCACTGACATTTGTGGTGATGCTCTTTCCGGTTGTGGCGGTGATGGGCTGGTTCTGGCTGCTGCCACTGGTGCTGTTCCTTCAGGGGATGGTCAACGCCATACGCTTCTCCGCCATGAATACACTTACGCTCAAAGAACTCCCGGACGATCTGGCTTCAAGCGGTAACAGTCTGTTGTCGATGGTAATGCAGCTGGCAATGAGTATTGGCGTTACCCTTGCCGGCTTACTGCTGGGTACCTTTGGTCATCAGGCTATCGCCGACAGTACGCTGGCGCACGAAACCTTTATCTATACCTATCTCTGCATGTCGGTGGTCATTATGCTTCCTGTGCTGGTGTTCTGGCGAGTACCGACGGATATCAGCAAAAATGTCATTCTCTCGCGCAGGGGCAAAAAGAAATAATGAGAAAAATACGTATCGGCATCTCCGCGAAGCTGTTTTTTACCATCTTTTCAACCTGCATGCTGGTGTTGATTACCATGCACTGGGGAGTACGCATCAGCTTTGAACGCGGCTTTATCGATTATATCAAGCGCGGTAATGAACAGCGGCTGGTTTTACTCAGCGATGCGCTTTCCGATCAATACGAACAGCATGGTAACTGGGATTTCCTGCGTAATAACAACAAGCTGGTATTTACTATTCTGCGTTCGCTGGAACAGAACCCGGATGCAAATAATCAGCTTCCTCCGCGCGGCTGGCGGACACAATTCTGGATTATTGACCAGCAGTCTCGCGTGTTGGTTGGGCCGCAAACCCCCGTTCCGCAGGAGGGAACGCGGCGTGAAATCATTACCAGCAATAATCATATCGTGGGTTGGGTCATTGGGTCACCGCCCGAACGTTTGACCCGCAGTGCCGATATCAATTTCGACCAGCAGCAGAAACGGACCAGTTGGCTGATTGTCGGGCTGTCGACACTGCTGGCGGCGGCTGTCACCTGGCTGATGTCACGCGGGCTACTGGCCCCCGTCAAGCGACTGGTTGAAGGCACCTGGCACCTCTCAGCCGGTGATTTTTCTAAACGCGTTCAGGTCGGTAGTGATGATGAGCTTGGTCGCCTGGCCCAGGATTTCAACAAACTGGCCAGCTCCCTGGAGAAAAATGAAAGCATGCGCCGCGCCTTCATGGCCGATATTTCTCATGAATTGCGGACCCCACTGGCTATCCTGCGTGGTGAACTGGAGGCGATGCAGGATGGCGTACGCAAATTAACGCCGGAGGCGCTCTCTTCGCTACAAACTGAAGTGTCCACACTGACGAAACTGGTTGACGATCTACATCAACTGTCGCTCTCGGACGAGGGGGCGCTGGCGTATCGAAAAGCGCAAACCGATATTGTGTCCTTACTGGAAGTGGTTGCAGGCAGCTTTCGCGCCCGGTTTAACAGCCGTCAGCTATCCTTAACGTTATCTTTGCCGGAGCATGCGGTATTTTTTGCCGATGCCGATCGCCTGATGCAGCTGTTCAGCAATCTGATGGAAAACAGCCTGCGCTATACCGATGCAGGCGGAGGGCTCACCATATCGCTGGAGACTCAGCCTGGAAAAATGCTACTGCATTTTGATGATTCCGCGCCCGGCGTTTCCGATGCCCAGCGTCAGCAGATTTTTGAACGCTTTTATCGTGCGGAAGGGTCTCGCAACCGTGCCAGCGGCGGTTCCGGACTGGGACTGGCTATCTGTAAGAATATTGCTGAAGCCCATGGCGGACACTTAAGTGCGGATCACTCTTCTTTAGGTGGCCTGCGCATTACGCTGACGTTACCGCTGGATGAGATCCACAATCAAGGCCACTGGCGTCGCTAAGGCGCGTTTCCGATGACGTGACAGGCTCGCCAGCCAGGTGGCTTATCTGCGTGCCACCATCTGTAGTACTATTCCGCACAGCTATTTTGCTTAGCTGACAAGGTACCCATAAAATGACCAACCCACATTATTACGAGCCGCTGATCCTGATCGTTGAAGACGAGCCGAAACTTGCCCGACTGTTAATCGACTATTTACAGGCATCGAATTATCGCACTCATCACATTTCTCACGGCAACGACGTCATCGCCTATATTCAGCAAAACTCACCGGATTTAGTATTGCTTGATCTCATGCTCCCGGGCACCGACGGGATGACGTTATGCCGTGAAATCCGCCGTTTTTCCGAACTACCCGTGATCATGGTGACGGCAAAAACGGAAGAGATCGATCGTTTGCTCGGTCTGGAGCTGGGTGCCGACGATTATATTTGTAAACCCTTTAGCCCACGGGAAGTTGTTGCTCGGGTAAAAACGGTGCTGCGGCGTATTAAACCTTCGCAAGAAGAGGTGCAAAAGGCTTCACTATTGGTCATCGATGAAGGCCGTTTTCAGGCCAGCTGGCGCGATCGCCTGCTCGATCTGACCCCGGCGGAGTTCCGTCTGTTAAAAACGCTGGCCCAGGAACCGGGAAAAGTCTTTTCACGCGAACAACTGCTTAATCTGCTGTATGACGACTATCGCGTGGTCACCGATCGTACTATCGACAGCCATATCAAAAATCTCCGGCGTAAACTTGAGGCTCTGGACAGTGACCAACCATTTATTCGCGCGGTCTACGGCATGGGCTACCGTTGGGAAGCCGATGTGTGTCGTTTGATCTAGCGCAATTTACATTGAGCCTTCCCCTGCCTACAATTCCCCACCTCCACAGGGGATATTCCTGAAGGAACGCGCTGTGATGCCACAGCGCGCTGACCTGACATCAGACTGAGATCACTATGCTTAAACCGGAACTTCTCTCTCCGGCCGGTACGCTGAAAAATATGCGTTACGCGTTCGCCTATGGCGCAGACGCGGTATATGCCGGCCAGCCACGCTATAGCCTGCGTGTCCGTAATAATGAATTCAATCATCAGAATCTGGCTACCGGCATTAATGAAGCCCACGCGCTGGGTAAAAAATTTTATGTGGTGGTGAACATTGCCCCCCACAATGCCAAGTTAAAAACCTTTATTCGTGATTTAAAACCGGTGATTGATATGGGCCCGGATGCCCTCATCATGTCCGATCCGGGCCTGATTATGCTGGTCCGCGAAGCTTTTCCTCATATGCAAATCCACCTGTCGGTACAGGCCAACGCAGTCAACTGGGCCACGGTTAAATTTTGGCAGCAGATGGGGCTCACCCGCGCGATCCTCTCACGCGAGCTTTCGCTGGAAGAGATTGAAGAAATTCGTCAGCAAGTGCCTGAGATGGAGCTGGAAATTTTCGTGCATGGCGCGCTCTGCATGGCCTATTCAGGCCGCTGCCTGCTGTCCGGCTATATAAACAAGCGCGATCCGAATCAGGGAACCTGCACCAATGCCTGTCGCTGGGAATATAAGCTGGAAGAGGGAAAAGAAGACGATACCGGGAATATCGTTCATCTGCATCAACCTATTCCGGTCAGAAATGTGGAACCGGTGCTGGGTGCCGGAGAACCCAGCAGTAAAGTATTTATGATTGAAGAGACGCAGCGTCCCGGTGAATATATGACTGCGTTTGAAGACCAGCATGGCACCTACATCATGAATTCAAAGGACCTGCGTGCCGTTGCCCACGTCGAACGTCTGACACAGATGGGCGTACATTCGTTAAAAATCGAAGGTCGTACAAAATCATTTTACTACTGCGCTCGCACCGCACAGGTTTATCGCCGCGCCATTGATGATGCAGCTGCCGGTAAGCCCTTTGATACCACCCTGCTGGAAACGCTGGAAGGATTAGCCCACCGCGGCTATACCGAAGGTTTTTTACGCCGCCATACCCATGAAAGTTATCAAAATTACGACACTAACTATTCGATCTCCGACCGCCAACAATTTGTCGGCGAATTTACCGGCGAGCGACGCGGATCGCTGGCGCAGGT
This sequence comes from [Pantoea] beijingensis, assembly GCF_022647505.1. Lineage (NCBI taxonomy): Bacteria > Pseudomonadati > Pseudomonadota > Gammaproteobacteria > Enterobacterales > Erwiniaceae > Erwinia > [Pantoea] beijingensis. Next base: position 1,507,882 of record NZ_CP071409.1, on the reverse strand, counting down.
TGATGTAAAAAATAAATTTACCGTCGGTGATAGCCTTGAGCTGATGACGCCGGCAGGCAACATCAACTTTTCGCTGGAGGAAATGGAAAATAACCACGCTCAGTCGGTTGATGTCGCCCCCGGCAATGGACACTTTGTCTGGATCCCGGTACCGGAAACCATCGATTTGCAGTATGCCTTATTGATGCGAAACCTTTCAGGGAACACTACGCGCCAGCCGCACGGTTAAGGGCGGCATCCCGTGACGTCGGGGGGCTCACGTCACGGGCCATGCTCGAAAGCATTTCACCAGTAAATTCCATCCGTGCCGGTGCGACGCTGCCCTCCCCGTTAATTAACGAGTTGTTACAAATATTAGAATGTGATCACATTCGCCTGTATATTTCCTGGTTAGTATCGGGCTTGCTTAAAAACGAGCAACAAGAAATAGCAGCGCTATACCCTCAATAATTGATGCAGTATGCAGCCGGCCAGCGAACGTGGCCCGATAATTTACTCAGGTAAGTGATTCGGCCAGATAAGCGCAGTCGACATCAATGCAGCTACAGATATGAGGAGTGTATATCAGGAACCACCTCATTTGCCCGCCCGGCTCCCCCGCGCGGGCTTTTCTTTTTTCGTCGTCGCATTCACTCACTTCTCTGATAAAAAAGGTCAAACTGATATGTTATAACCTGAGTTCTGCCTTAAATTATCGGGTTACAGGCATAAGACGCAGCCAATAAAGCGACAGGTTCGATGTATGAAGAGTCGGGTAATCAACAGGGAACTAACATGAAAAAGCAGCCAACAACGCTGGTCATTTTGAATGGAAAAGGCGCAGGCAACGAAGCGCTACGTGCTGCTATTGCCCGGTTACGTGGTGAAGGATACCCCATTATGGTGCGCGTGACCTGGGAACACGGTGACGGAGCACGTTATCTTGAGGAAGCGGTGAAACTGGATGCCTCGACGGTAGTGGCTGGCGGGGGTGATGGCACCATCAATGAAATCGCAACCGCGCTGGTAAAATTGCCTGCGGCCTCACGCCCGGTTTTAGGTATTCTGCCACTGGGGACCGCAAATGATTTTGCCACCAGCGCGGGCATTCCTGAGGAAATGGAGCAGGCGCTTCGGCTGGCAATAGTCGGTAAAGCGGTCGATATCGATCTGGCCCGTGTGAACCAGGATCGCTATTTTATCAATATGGCAACGGGCGGATTCGGTACTCGCATTACCACCGAAACACCGGAAAAACTCAAATCGGCACTGGGTGGTGTCTCTTACTTTATCCACGGCCTCATGCGTATGGACACGTTAAAGCCGGACCGCTGCACCCTTAATGGCCCCGATTTCAGTTGGCAAGGCGATGCTCTGGCGATTGGCATTGGCAACGGCCGTCAGGCAGGTGGTGGCCAGCGATTATGCCCAACCGCATTAATCAATGACGGCCTGCTGGAATTAAGTATTGTAACATCGCAAGAACTTTTGCCGACGTTACTGCATTCGCTTACCCGCAATGACGATAATCCCAATATTATTTCTGCTTCATTGCCATGGTTAACGATTGCTTCTCCGCATGAAATCACCTTCAATCTCGACGGCGAGCCGCTGAGCGGTACCGAATTTCGGATCGAAGTGGTGCCCAATGCTCTCTCCTGCCGCTTACCACCATCCTGTGAGCTGTTAGCCTGAAGATACCGCTTGCAGACCGTTAGTAAGCGTTGTGTCCTGCTGACGATAAAATTTACCGCGCCCACCGCACATGTTCAGCACTCTCGTGTCGAGAGTGCCTCTCCTTCTGCGATTAATAAGTAAACAACGTGATCTCGCTCGCGGCATTTTGCCTTATTACTTGTATGGTAGTAGAACTACATCACCTGCATCTGATAATCGTCCACGAGAAAGGCACTTATATGACCCAGACAGCATCTGCTACGGCTGTAAACTTGACATCACATCGCCAGATTATGCGCCGCGTAGCCACTGCATCCGCCATCGGCACTGCAGCGGAGTACTATGATTTTTTTGCCTATGGCACCGCTGCCGTGCTCTTTTTTGGTCATCTTTTTTTCCCCAGCAGCGATCCGCTGATCAGCACACTGGCTGCCTTCGCCACCTATGCCGTAGGTTTTTTGGCGCGACCATTAGGCGGCATTGTGTTCGGCCACATCGGCGATAAAGTCGGACGCAAAAAAGCACTAGTCATCACGATACTGATTGTCGGACTCGGTACCTTTTGCATCGGGCTGCTACCCAGCTATGAGAAAATCGGCGTCCTGGCTCCTATTCTGCTGATAGCTATTCGCGTATTGCAGGGTTTTGGCGTCGGCGGTGAGCAGGCTGGAGCTGTATTGATGACAGCAGAATATTCACAACCTCAGCGTCGAGGTTATTTCTCCAGTTGGGTGCAGATCGGTGCCCCTACCGGTTTTTTATTGCCTCTGGCTCTGTTTGCGATCTTAAATGCTACGCTTTCTCCAGAGCAAATGATGGATTGGGGCTGGCGGATCCCCTTCCTCCTGAGTGCGCTGCTGGTCATCGTGGGACTGTTTATTCGCTTGCGCATTGATGAATCGCCGGTTTTTGCACAAATACGTGAAACCAAAGCGGCAGAGTCACGCCCGGTAATGGAAGTGATACGTGACTACCCGGGGATCGTGTTGAAGGGGGTGGCTGCTAAACTGATTGAAGCCTGTGCCTTTGCCATGTTTACCGTCATCATTCTTGCCTGGGGCAAAGCGAATAATCTTGATGCAACCTTGCTGATGGAAGCCATGATCGTCGCCGTGATCCTGGAAATTATTGCCATTCCAATAATGGGACATCTTTCCGACCGTATCGGCCGCAAACCCGTCTATATCATGGGTGCCGTACTGCTTACACTGACCATTGTTCCCTTTTTTATGGCACTGGAACAAAACAGTTTTTGGCTGACGCAACTCGCAATGATCGTTGTACTGACTTTGGGTCATAGCATGTGCTATGCGCCACAGGCTTCCTGGTTCCCCGAACTGTTTCCCACGCATATTCGCTGTAGCGGCATTGCTTTAATCTGGCAAATCGGTTCGCTGATCGGTAGCGGCGTACTGGGCCTGATTGCCGTCAAAATATTACAGATGACCGGTGGTCACTACTATGGCCTGGCCATCTATGTTGTGGTGCTGGGTGTACTATCAATTATTGGCCTTGCCCTGCTGCCGGAAACGGCGCCGTTAAAGCGGCGCAGCGAATACCAACAGTGGCAAAAACATTGAGTTACGCAGTGTGAAAATTCCCCGAATGCATTTGTGACCGCGATCGGACAAATAGCAAATACAACTTGTATGGTAGTATTAATACACGTAGTTTTCTCTGCATCGCTCGTAGCTAAAAGGCCAAACAATGAAAATTATTAACGCTGAAGTCTTTGTTACCTGCCCTGGCAGGAACTTTGTGACCGTTAAAATCACCACCGAAGATGGCTTGACCGGCATCGGAGACGCCACGCTTAATGGCCGCGAGTTACCCGTTGCGTCTTACCTGAAAGATCATGTCTGCCCGCAGCTGATTGGTCGGAACGCCCATCAGATCGAAGATATCTGGCAATTCTTTTATAAAGGTGCTTATTGGCGTCGGGGGCCGGTCACCATGTCGGCCATTTCCGCTGTCGATATGGCGCTTTGGGATATTAAAGGTAAAGCCGCCAATATGCCGCTTTACCAGCTCCTGGGCGGCGCTTCACGTACGGGCGTTATGGTTTATTGCCATACCACGGGCCATACCGTTGATGAAGTTATTGATGATTACGCCAAACATAAAGAATTGGGTTTTAAAGCCATTCGGGCACAATGCGGCGTTCCGGGCATGAAAACCACCTATGGTATGGCAAAGGGTAAAGGTCAGGCTTACGAGCCAGCAACGAAAGGTCACTGGCCGGAAGAGCAACTGTGGTCAACGGAAAAGTACCTTGATTTCACACCAACGCTGTTTGATGCCATTCGTAATAAATTCGGCTTTAATGAACACCTGTTGCACGACATGCATCACCGCCTGACGCCGATTGAAGCGGCACGCTTTGGTAAGAGCATCGAAGATTATCGTTTGTTCTGGATGGAAGATCCGACACCCGCTGAAAACCAGGAGAGCTTCCGCCTGATTCGTCAGCATACTGTCACCCCGATCGCCGTTGGCGAAGTGTTTAACAGTATTTGGGATTGTAAGCAGCTCATAGAAGAGCAGCTTATCGACTATATTCGCACGACCATTACGCACGCGGGTGGGATTACCGGTATGCGCCGCATCGCTGATTTTGCATCACTGTACCAGGTACGTACCGGCTCGCACGGCCCCTCCGATCTCTCGCCTGTTTGCATGGCTGCCGCACTGCACTTTGATCTGTGGGTTCCAAACTTCGGTGTACAGGAATATATGGGCTATTCAGAGCAGATGTTGGAAGTATTTCAGCACAACTGGACGTTCGGCGATGGCTATATGCATCCGGGCGACAAGCCCGGATTGGGTATCGAATTTGATGAAAAGCTGGCGGCAAAATATCCCTATGAGCCTGCTTATCTGCCCGTTGCCCGTCTTGAAGATGGCACGCTGTGGAACTGGTAAGGAGACAATGATGAAAAATGTCGTCATTGCTCTCCTGTCGCGTTGGCAGAGACACACCCATTTGCCCGTAATTCTGGCAACGGCGGCAAGGTTATCCCGGAGATACGTTAAATCATCTCAGTTCCCGTCTTATCTGTGACAGGCATCGATGCATATCGCATTCCTGAGGATTCATCAGCCTGCCGTTAGAATGCCAGATTACAGATAAGCGATTAAGGTTCAGGAAAACTAAAATATTGTGCTGGCTGTCTCATTGCTGGCAGCCGCGATTTGTGTGGCCCAGGCCGGTACGGTAAAAAAGGTCACATCTGCCGCCGGGTTACTGTCTGTATCCATTTTATCGCGCAATATACGGGGCAATGTAACAGCGCGTCTGTGCTGGCGGTATGATTGCCGGGTTAGGTGCGCTGCTGGTGCCGTACCTGATTAAAGCCCCAAATCCAGTTATACGCGGGTTTCGGTCTGAAGCCAGCACACCTGTTCGCCGCCATACGCCAAACTGCACAGTAGCGGGCATAATATCCGACCCTCATCAGGCCGGGCCCATACATCAGACAGTTGTAATATGGTCGGCATTACGCGCCCTTTGCTACAAGGATTTCCTATGTTATCCGTCGAAAACCTTCCGCTTGATGCGCTGCGTCCACGCTATGACCGCAGCACGTTACGTACCCGGATGTTACATATCGGCTTCGGTGCTTTTCATCGTGCGCACCAGGCGGTTTGCAGCGACAAGCTGGCTAATGAACACGGCAGTGACTGGGGCTACTGTGAGGTCAATCTCAACAGTGGGGAGCTGATTAACGTTCTACAGGCACAGTCCTTGCTGTATACGGTCACTGAAATGGCTGATCAGCGTTTAACAACACGGGTTATTGGCGTCGTAACTGACGCGATTCATGCGCAAAGCGCAGGGATCGATGCCGTTATTGAGGCAATGAGCCAGCCAGACATTGCTATTATCTCAATGACCGTCACCGAAAAAGGCTATTGTCACCTTCCGGCAACCGGCGAGCTTAATCTTGAGCATCCGGCCATTCAGCATGATTTAGCGCATCCTGACACACCCATCTCACTACCGGGCGTTATTCTGGCGGCAATCGTCCGCCGCCGCAAACGTAGCCTTGCCCCTTTCAGCGTCATGTCGTGCGATAACATGCCGGAAAACGGCCACGTCACGCGCAAAGTTATTGTACAACTGGCGCAACAGCAGGATGCAGGACTGGCAACCTATATTCAGCAACATCTCAGTTTTCCCTCGACTATGGTCGATCGCATCGTGCCTGCTATGACACCAGAAACTTTTGCGATGCTGGAGCAAAAACTGGGCACCCGCGATCCTGCTGCGGTGGTATGCGAGCCTTTTTTTCAGTGGGTAATTGAAGATAACTTCGTCAGCGGGCGTCCTGAATGGGAAAAAGCCGGTGCTGAAATGGTGGCCGATGTGCTGCCATTTGAAGAGATGAAGCTACGAATGCTCAATGGCAGCCACTCCTTTTTAGCTTATCTGGGTTACCTTGCCGGCTATCAGCACATTAGTGATTGCATGGATGATGCGCATTACCGCCGTGCTGCACGTCAGCTAATGCTGGCGGAACAAGCCCCGACACTGCATACCCCAACGGTGGATTTAACCGCTTACGCCGATTCGTTGATTGCCCGCTATCAAAACCGCGCAATTAAGCATCGCACGTATCAGATAGCCACAGACGGCAGCCAAAAATTGCCCCAGCGCTGGCTGGACAGCATTCGCTGGCATGTGCAGCGCGGCAGCCGCTTTGATCTGTTAGCGCTGGGAGTGGCAGGCTGGATACGCTATGTCAGCGGTAGAGATGAGCAAGGTGGGGCCATTGTCATCAACGATCCGTTAAAGGATGAACTGGCACAACGCGTCGCGAAAAGCAAAGAAGGCAGCGCGCGCGTTCGCGCACTGCTGTCAATTGAAGCTATTTTTGGTCATGACCTGAATGCCAATGCCCTTTTCACTGCCCGTGTAATCCATTTTTATCAACAGCTATGCACACTGGGTGCAAAAGAGACGGTGAAACAGCTTATCGCAACGTACTGATTGTACAGGCTGGAAAAGCGCTGGCGCTGATGCAGCGGGCTGTTTAGACTGAAGGTTTTTAGGCCAGGTTGACTGTCTCGTCAGCCGTAAAAATGGATGTTGCCGAATGTCGATACCCTACATTATTACCGCCAGCGAGCCTGTAAATCAGCAGATTTACCGTTTTTTGCGTCAGGATATTGTCACCTGTGCCATTCACCCCGGCGCGTTACTATCGGAAAAAGAGGTTTCCACGCGTTTTAATGTGTCACGCCAGCCGGTTCGGGAAGCCTTTATCAAACTGGCTGAGTCCGGGCTGGTGCAGGTGCTGCCCCAACGCGGTACCTTTGTGCGCAAAATCTCCGCCCAACGCGTGGCTGATGGGCGCTTTATCCGCGAGGCGGTAGAGGTTGCCGTTGTGCGCCGCGCAGCACGGGAAGCCACCCCTGCCTCGCTAATGGAGCTTGAGCACAATCTTCAGCTACAAAAAATGGCAGCAGGCCGCCATGACAGTCATGCATTTCTACTGCTGGATGATGAGTTCCATCGTCTGATAGCCAGAAGCATTCAGTGTGAGCTGGCATGGGAAACGGTTGAAAACATCAAAGCCGCCATGGACCGTGTGCGCTTTTTAACGCTAAGCGAAGTTTCTCCACCGGAAAGTTTGATTGAACAGCATGAGAAAATTTATCGTGCGCTGGTCAATAACGATGCCGATGCTGCCGAAACGGCGCTGCGGCGGCATTTGCAGGAGATGATTTTCTCCATTACGCCGATTGCCGAGCAGAATAGCGACTGGTTTGAACAACCTTAATCATTGCAGCGTTTAAGGGGCCGGATGGTTGGTTACCTCAACCTCCTGCCGTTTCAGGAAAAGCATTTATACCCTAAATCATTCGGGCGGCATCAAGGCGACGACGCAGGTGCAGGGCCAGCGCTAACCGGCCCTGCACGGTCATCCGGAAATGAACGAAACCCCATTCAGGAATAACAAAGACGGGTGGTCGTTCACTTAGCGCGGATCCAGGAGAGAACCCGCATCGGCCAATGCACAAAATACCCTGTTTGCCGGGTTGGCCCTAAGCAATAGTCACCTCTTTGGCAAGATACACATCCTGCACAGAATTAATCAGCGCTACGCCCTCTTTCATCGATTTTTTAAACGCTTTACGCCCCAAAATCAGCCCCATACCGCCCGCGCGCTTATTAATCACCGCGGTACGAACAGACTCGGCGATATCGGTCTCACCCGAGGCGGCACCACCGGAGTTTATCAGCCCTGCACGTCCCATATAGCAATTAGCTAACTGGTAACGTACCAAATCAATCGGGTTTTCACTGGTCAGCTTGCTGTAAACGCGCTCATCGGTATAGCCGAATTGCACCGCGTTGTAACCGCCGTTATTTTCCGCCATTTTCTGCTTAACAATATCGGCACCGATGGTCGCGGCAAGATGGTTAGCTTGTCCGGTAAGGTCGGCACTGGAGTGATAATCCGTGCCGTCTTTTTTAAAGCTGTTGTTGCGCAGATACGCCCAGAGTACGGTGACCAGACCTAATTCATGCGCACGTTCAAACGCCACGGAAATCTCCTCAATCTGGCGCCGCGACTGTTCGGAACCAAAGTAGATCGTTGCCCCCACGGCGACCGCCCCCAGATTAAATGCCTGCTCCACGCTGGCGTATAGGGTTTGATCATATTGCGTCGGATAACTTAGCGTTTCATTGTGGTTCAACTTAACCATAAAAGGAATGTGATGGGCGTAACGACGCGACACCGACGCCAGTACACCATAGGTCGATGCCACGCAGTTACATCCGGCCTCAATCGCCAGTTCAACGATGTTTTTTGGGTCAAAGTAAAGCGGATTTGCGGCAAAAGAGGCACCCGCTGAATGTTCGACGCCCTGATCGACGGGCAGGATAGAGAGGTATCCCGTTCCAGCCAGGCGTCCGGTGTTGTAGAGAGTTTGCATATTGCGTAGCACCGCAGGGGAGCGATTGTTATCAATCATCACCCGGTCGACATAATCCGCGCCAGGTAGATAGAGGCTTTCCGCGGGAATGGTCATGCAGCGATGTTGCAGAAGTTGGTCAGCTTCTTTGCCCAATAACTGTACGATGTCCGTCATGCTAGCTCCTGAGAAGTGAATAAGCGTCACAACCCTTCAGCCCGATTGCCGAAACGTTCCGACTCCCTTAGCCTGCACCCGATCGCCCTGCAAAGGCAAATTGCTGACTCCATTTTTCAGACCCGTCCGCAGTAAAAAGTGCAACGTTAACGTTACGCTACCACCAACGATAAAAATGATGTACCGGTCCGATTCCGCTCCCGACTTCCAATGTATCAGCATGTTGTAACGCACCCTGCAACCAACTTTTCGCCTCTTGCACTGTCTGTACCCAGTCACGATGACGCGGGCGCAATGCCGCCAGCGCCGACGATAGTGTGCATCCGGTACCATGCGTGTGGCGCGTCAATACGCGGGGGGCGGTAAAACGTCGTTCCTCGCTGGCGGTAAACAACCAGTCCGGGCTCTCTTGCTCACTAAGATGGCCTCCCTTCATCAGCACCGCCTGGCAACCCATTGCCAGCAGCGCCCTTCCCTGTACCCGCATCTCATGCTCATTTTTTGCAATACCGCATTCCAACAAAGCCGCGGCTTCAGGCAGATTTGGCGTAATCAACGATACCTGCGGTAACAAGCGCTGGCGCAGGGTGATGATGGCGCGTTCAGACAAAAGCGGATCACCGCTTTTCGCCAGCATGACGGTATCCAACACCACATACGGCAGTGCCGCCTGTTGTAAACGTTCCGCGACGACCTCAACGATATCGCTCTCCGCCAGCATACCTATTTTGGCGCTATCGATACGAACATCCGAGAGCACGGAATCGAGCTGTGCGGCAACAAATTCAGGGTCAATACGGTAAACCGACTGTACGCCGTGCGTGTTCTGCGCCACCAGCGCGGTAATCACACTGGTGCCATAAGCGCCGAGTGCCGAAAAAGCCTTTAAATCCGCCTGGATACCGGCGCCGCCGCTGGGATCGGTACCAGCGATGGTGAGTGCATTAATGCGTTTCATGCCAACACCTCCGCATCCAACTGCCATAATTCATCCAGAAACGCCGGGGCAAAACTCCCCGGCCCACTGCTCCGCGCGGTCGCTCGCTCGCCTGCACAGGACATTACCCGGCAGGCACTGGCAATTGCGTACAAGCGATCGCCCGCTAATGCCGTAAAACCCGTAACAACAGCGGATAACGCACAACCGGTGCCGACCACACGCGTCATCAGCGGTGAGCCGCCCATTACCTGCAGCAACTGTTCACCATCGGTGACATAGTCGATAGCCCCGGTGACCACCACCACCGCACCGGTCTGCCGGGCAAGCTGTGTGGCGGCGGCGATGGCTGCCTCAGCCTGATGCTGGCTGTCTACACCGCGCCCATGCTGTACATTCCCCGACAAAGCCAATATTTCCGACGCGTTGCCGCGTATCGCTGCCGGCTTCGACACCAGCAAACGCCGGCAAAACTCACTGCGGAATGTCAAACCGCCTACCGCAACCGGATCAAGCGTCCAGGGCGTATTGGCATTAACAGCGGCACCGACTGCGCTTAACATCGCATCGGCCCGGCTTCGGGTTAAGGTTCCTACATTGATCAGCAAACCATCGGCGATCGCACTAAACTGTGCAGCCTCCTCAGCCTCGATCACCATGGCAGGAGAACCGCCAAGTGCCAGCAGCACATTCGCAGTAAAGCTTTGCACCACATCATTGGTCATACAGTGCACCAACGGTGCTTGTTGGCGAAATAGGGAGAGGTATTCGGCGACGATTGCGCCAGAAACGGGAAGGGGCTGATGCATACTAAACACTCCTGGCCGGCGATCGGAAGACGAATGCGGCCAGGCATTTGACTTCCCTACGCTGGCATTATCCAGATCAGGTGGTACGGGTCTTTCTCAGCCTTCACAAGGAAGGGCACCCCGAGTCATGTAGAATGAATTTCTTTACTTTTTGCCAGATTAGGGGAAGTCGCTAGTTGATGCAAGCCTGCCCTTCCGGTTAACGCTTCTTCACGCTGTCACCCACCTTGTACCTCAGTTTGCACCTCCATGGCAGGACAGAAAAACGAACAATTCTCGCCCCATCATGCAGAGATAAAATCTGTTGATTATCTTAATTAGCCAATTTTGATAAATGAGAGAAACAAATGACAGAAGTTGCAGCAGCCTTGACCACAGTAGCTACTTTTTCTTATGGCGTGTAACGAAACTACTCGCCAAAGAAACAACACGAATGGTTGAATGAGCATCACAGCAGCACGTTGTTGTTACCCTTGAGCCTAATGATTGGGCTGCATTTTATTTTGACATTAACGTAGCGAACAGAGTTAATGCATCCGATTATAATATTGAAATTGAATTTGATCCATCGCTAACCAATGCAGACTATAGGGAAGAAAAAAACATTCAACTCCCTTTAGAAGAATAAGCGCATTGAAAAACGGGAAAATATTATCAAGTAATCTTTATAAATATAACCAAATAAAAAATAATTATTAGTAGTCCGAGGAAAGCAAACTCAACTAAAAGAGACGCCAATGAATACGAGTATGATATGTCATCATTTTATGGGATAGATTACTTAGGCGCACGTAATCCGATGACTCAGATAGCCGAACAGATAAAAAATGAGAGAAGGCTGGAGACCGATCACTCAAGGTTCAAAAAAGATTAAAATCGACAACTATAATTCAGGCGATAGATAATACAAAAGGAAGATTCGTGATGAGATTCATCAAATATTCGCAGATGAAAGAGAAAAAATAAAAACCATGAAAAGAGGGCTGCCCATCCTAAAATAATTTAACCAATCAAGCTTGAAAGCTTAATTGCTAACACCTGTAACTAAACTGGAATTCCCTTACATATTGCCGTCAAGAACGTAACTTTGATTGTCAATTTCTTTTACAGACAAAGTTAAATAGAAATCATTTAATAATCCAACAACAGATTAAACACTAGAATTACATTTTTTGACTTGCATTCTTAACTTATTATTAATTTTACCCTGATAATAAAAAGTATAATCGCCTTCATTTACAGCAGCACTTTTTACTCAAACTATACCCGCACCGAAATCTTAAGTGTTGCTTTTAAAAAAATACAGAATATCGATGGAACAGTCTTAGGCGATTAAGCTAACTCAGCACAGCAGCAAAGAGCCGCTGCGCTGATTAATAATGTGGGCCTGGTTTATATCAGGTCGCACCACCATCAACGGTAATAGTCTGCCCGGTGATCCAGCGCCCTCCCTCACTCAACAAGAAAGCCACGACATCTGCGACATCCTGTGGCGCTCCAAGACGATTAAATGGCGATGCTGCGGCAAAAGCCGCTTGCCGCTCTGGTGGGGCTTTAGCAAACATTCCCGGTATAGTGGCACCAAGTCTTAAGCTATTAACGGTAATATCTCTGGCACCTACTTCCTTTGCCAAAACTCGACTAAACAACTCCAATGCTGCCTTGCTCGCAGCGTAGAGTGCGGAACCAGCAATCGGTGCGGCTACCATTGTTGATGAGATATTGATAATACGCCCCCCATTACGCAGTAGGGTTGCCGCCTCTTGCAGTATGAACAAGGCTCCACGCACATTGACATCAAACACTTTTTCATACAGTTCATTGGTAACCCCCGCTATAGGGCCGGGCACAATCACGCCCGCGTTATTAATAACATAATCAAGCTGCCCATATTGATCCTGGACAAAATGGAACAGAGCGGCGATATCATCCAGTTGGCTGATATCGGCATGAATGGCGTTCGCCTCTCCTCCATTGGCTTTAATTGAGGCAACAACATTACTGGCTTCCTTTTCTGCTGTCGCATAGGTAAATACGACAGATATCCCGGTTGCTGCCAGGCGGCGCACCAGCTCACTGCCAATACCGCCAGAACCGCCGGTAACAAGCGCTACTTTTTTATCCGTTTTTTGTAATGTCATACCTTTATTCCTTATTAGTCAATGTTAAAAGCTTCAAGCAGTACCAGGTGTCACCTGTTCCGTGGTCTGAGGGGGATTACTGAGTGAAATTTTATTCATCTGCGCCGATCTCAGCAGCAGCAAAAAGGCTGTACCCAAGAGCGACACAGCAGACATGACGTAAAACGTACCGCCCAACAGAGATGCATAGAGCGGCCCAGAGAGCAGTACAAACACCCCCATACCAAGCCCCATAGAAAAGGCGGAATAAATACCTTGTGCCGTTGATGACAACGAGGCATCTACTCTATCAGTAATAATTTGCATCGCGGCAAAATGACTGGCGCCAAAGGACAATGCATGTAAGCATTGTGCAATCAACAGCCAAAACAGATCATCGGTACTGCCGATCACCAGCCAGCGTAATGCCGCTGCAGCTCCGCCGATAGCTAATACATTAATAGAGCCTAATCGGGAGAGCAGCAACCGCCCAAAGGCGAATACCATCACCTCCCCCGCCACGCTGCTACCCCAAAGTATCCCGATGATTTGATCCGACAATCCTTCAGTACGCCAGTGAATGGAACCGAAAGTATAATATGCAGCATGGCTGCCCTGAATTAGAGTGGCCGCGATCAAGAAACAGACAAACCACTTACTTCTGAAAAAGACAGAGGTATTAACATCCTGATTCTTTACCATCGACACAGGAACTTTTGGCAGCAGACATGAGGAAATGAACAACAGGCCAGCCACGCCGCAAATAGACCATAGCAGAGCAGGCTCACCAAAGCGCTCCAACAATTTACCTGAAAATATAGCCACAGCCATAAACCCGACCGAGCCCCAAAGTCGCACTTTTCCGTAATCAAACTTTTGCTCTCTGGACGCTACCGTAGCCAAACTCTCAGTCAGTGACATAACTGGTGACCAACAGGCAAAACTCAATATCGTCAACAACAGGATAGGAATAAAACTGTCCGTTTGAGAAAATATTATTATGCTGGCGAAAAGCCCACAGGCCAGAATAATGACTGCCTCCCGTCGCTGCCCAGAGCGATCGACAATTTTTGATACCGCCGGGGTAAAAACAATTTTCAAGGCAAATGATAATGCCGTTAGGACGGCAATACCTGATGGGGAAATACCTTTATACTCCAGCCATACTGGCCAAAATGGCATGTGTATTCCAATAAAGGAAAACATGCTGAAATAAATCAGAGCAAATCGAGTTTTTGTAAAATGATTCATTTCTCTCACCAAAAAATTAATATACAGAGAAGACCATAATTAAATAAAAATAATCTTTAGATGCAAAAAATAAAAAGCCGAACCGCATGATAGGTTAGAATGAAAATTTCTCGATTAACCAACGGACTTAGCCAACTTCTGTGCTAGCCAATCAGCAACCTCAATACTATATTGATTAATATAATTCAGACAAACATGCGCCTCCGATGGGTAGACTTTAAGCGGGTGTTGATCTCCCAAAGCCTGGTGCATATCCTCTAACGCCGCCACCGGAAATATATCATCCAGCGCACCATGAATTGACAAAATGTCCGTCGTACTTTGCTCCTGTACGGTCAGAGCTAGCTGGTCGAAAATATTCTGCATTTCAATGGCATCGCCCCCCATAAAAGCATAACGGAAATCCTCTTTCAGCCGGCGGGGCAGCGTGACGTAAGGTGAGAGGCGTGGCCCACCCGATAAATTGACCACAGCCTGAAACTGTTGCCCCAGGTAGCGAGCAACACGTAGCGCAAGATAACCACCGAAGCTGATACCAAAAAAACCCAGTCTGTCAGTGTCTACGGCAGGTTCAGTCTTCAAGCGCGTAATAATCTGCTGCACTACGGTTTCAAACTGCATATCAATAGGATTGCAACCGACATTGATCCCTTGCCCTGGCCCATCAAACATAAAGACCGCGATACCACGAGCAAGAAATTGTTCAGCAAAGGCGAATACCTCCACTTCTGTCACCGAATCCAATCCATTAGACAGAATCACACATGGCCAGGCGGTTTCACTAACGACTTTTTGGGCGGGCAGAACCAGATAATAGGGAATCCGCACCTCGCCATGCATAAACTCCCCTGAACACAACGACAGTTCCGTATGTTCCAGACTCCGCATAAAACACTCTTTCACCCTCTGGCGCATCTGCGTTTTCCACACGGGATCGGAGAAATACATAAACTCTGCCCAGTGAAAACACGCCGCTGCGCTGCGCCATGCCGAACTGGCACCAGCGACCGAGCAGCTTTCATTTGCCAGAGTGACATAGTCATGGCCCAACCGACTCCAGCGTTGCATCCACTCTTGCCAAAACTCAGCTGAACCAAGATCCTGTAACTCGGCCGGGAAGTCTTGCAGAGCGATCGCAATGTCACCCCAATGGATCTGCGCCCCATGTTCCGAACGCAAGAACATGAGTCGTGGCAAGAAATAGGCGCACAGGCGATACAAAGGCTCAGGCAGGCGAGCCGGTTTAAGGGCTGGCTTCATGCTGCCCTCCTGTTGAGCAACCAGTGACAACACGCATCGACCGTTGCCTGGCTATTTTTCATGATCAAGGCCTTGATGCGTTGCTTATTACGCTGAATATCATCATCAGAAAACAAGACACCGCAACGTTCAGGATCTATATGCACCGAGTGTTCAGCAATAAGTTCAGTGCCATTGGCGGTGGCACGGGCCAGCCAGCGGCCACTATGGGTTTTCAGCATCGCAGGAGGTTCAGGCTGGAAATACGAAATTGTCAGCGTATCACGATCGCATTGCCGAATGCTTCGGAAATGCTCATTACCACCAGCCCCGATAATCTCCATCACAAACTCCTGATATTTAGTATCCTCATAAATAACCTTTACATCATTACAATGAGGCAAGATATCTGGCCATTGACGGATATCAGATAAGAGAGAGTAAAACTCTTCAGGAGCAAAGGGTAATGAGTAATGGGTAGTAAAAGACGATAGTGTCGTATCCTTTTTTTCCACAAACTCTTTAACCGCCAACATTTCACTCCCCGCATTATCATCAATAAAGCGATTAATTAACTCGCTTGCCTGTTCATGCGTAGTGATATCTACACGTATATCTGAAATATCATCAAGCAGTGCAAAATCCCGAGTAACATTTAGAATACAGCGCCGCTCATCGAGTGGGATAACTCGCCATTGGCCGCTCATTTCCTTTAGGAATGGCATTGGGACAGGAAGGAAAAAGTCAATTCTGAAAATGTCATCAAAATAGCTACGCTGCGTATCCCAACCCACCGCCAGACCATTTTGCCAAGCTTCAATTCGCACGCATTCAGCATTCCCCGCACGTTCCTGTACCACGGCCGAGATACAGGCATCAAAAATCTTTGGCCAATTACTTACATCGGCAATAGTACCGTACACCTCCGCGGCCGAGGCCTCACAAATGATAGAATGCGAAGTCGATCGCTGTGCAACAGAATCTGGTCTCTGCACTGCGTCCCTGATGTTGCCCAGCTCTTTAGTGGAGTTAGCTTCTATCGCATTAGCAACAAATGTCGCCGCTTGCTCACGCGTGGTTACCTCGTCAAGGTGCTCAGGAACCTCATCAACAAGAGTATAATCATGTTCCAATACAATCAGACTCTGAGTTTGGTTGAGTGCGATCACCCGCCAGGTAGTAGACATATTTTTAACGAACAACATGGGCTTCACGATCGTAGAGTCGATACCATAAATTTCTTTACGAAATACCCGCCGTGATTCCCAAGTCATTTGCTCACCACCGACCAGGGCGGTTACCCGTATCTGTTCCTCTCTCTCATTACGGGCCAACGTTTCCACTGCAATACAAGGTTCAAAAAGCTGCGGCCACTGCTGAGAGTTGCAGATCAGGGAATAAACCGTAGCTTGCGGTGCATTACAAATTACTGAATTCGCTTGTGTATATTTCATGCTGTGTCCTCCATGACAGAAACCGGAATTAATGCTGTTGTATCAATGCCTTTTAGCACTTCGCCTTTAATTATTTTATCATTGCTACTCTTGGGGAAAGGGAAACGGCTCGGGAACACATAATCGGGCCATTTCTCCTCGCTGAGTTGTATAGCAAGCTGCGTCGAAACAGCCCGGCCAATGACCTCATCGCTCTCCTGAGTCAGTGGGCCATAGATACAGACAACCGGTGTATTACCCAGGTTATTAGCCGTCGGAATGCTCAGCAGCAAGACTTCCTTCACCCCCACTATCTCTGCGACGACACTTTCAACCTCTTCTGGGTAGATACGGTGGCCATTCTTGCTCAAAATAGTATTGCTGATTCGCCCCTTAAGGATCAGTTCCCCATTATTTGAAAAATGGCCATAGTCACCCGTATGGAAATACTCACCGACCGGTTGAACCTGATCCGACGCAATATCAAAATATCCTGCCATCAAGCCAGTCCCACGTAATACCACCTCCCCAACGCTGTTTTGCGCAGCATCAGAAAAATGCAATGATACGTCCAGGGAATCGTCGGGCCGTCCAACACAATAGATATATTGTTCATAGAGCTTTCGTTGATGGTCGTCTTCGGTCAACCAACAAAACGGGCCAAATGTTTCACTTAGGCCATACCCCTGTGCCCACTCGCAAGGAATAAGCACTCTGGCTTCTTCGAGAAGTTTTTTCGGCAGTGCCGCCGCGCCATAGGCCATAACGCGCAGACTACTCAAATCAGCACCACACTCTCGTGCCCCTTCCACAAATCGACGCAGTGCAACCGGCCGTAGCATCATGTGAGTAATTTGATGGTGCTCAACTTGCTGCGGCCATTGCTCCATCACCCTACCATGAGGAAAAACGAGTGTGGCGTCATGCAACAAAGCGCCGAAAGAGAAAATAACCCCCGTCGTGTTATTCATTAAGCCAGACATGAAAATACGGGCATCTGCGCTAAATTTTAACTGTCTCGATACAGAAGCTACGCGCTTGCAGACCAGCGATTCTGAAATACTGACGGCTTTGGCTTTACCAGTGGTACCACTGGTAAATAACACTAAGAAATTTTCGACCGGATCAGGACTTTCAACAACAATATCGATAATATCTTCGTCGTTTTCTCCGCCATGCCCAACAAATGCACTCAATTCTATAATGTGGGTGCCTTCAACCACTACCTGTTGTAATTCTTCTACAGCCTTATCCCGGCGCAGATAAACCACATGGTCAGGGTTTACTGCCTGGATAATATTCGCCCACTCCAATATCGCCGCATTTTGCAGGTTATACGGCATGACAATCTGAATACCAATCGCACTGGCAGCAGCCATAAATACGACGGCGCTTTCGTCATGTTCAGGGATCAACACCACTTGCTGTCCGCGCCGCACGCCCAAATGCCTCAAGTTATGAATGGTGTGTGCCACGGCCTTGCAAATATCACCATAGGTATAGGTTCGATTGGGCGTCACAAATGCCGTTTTATTACTCATGACATCATCAGCATTCTGAAACAACCAAATGAGCTTCATAAAAAGCCTCCATGCAGAATGATATCAGCCCTAGGCGCAAACGCGGTTATCCGCCTGCCTGGCAAGGATAAACGCATAAATCGCCTGACCACTCTCCCAAGAGCTACGCTCAGACTTCAAGGCTGGGATGCCAAATTTATTTTCAACTTCTTTTGCAAACTCGGTCATTTCAGTCGAGTCCATGTCATACACCAAATCGAGATCAGCATTCATATCCAATTCATCTTCCGCGACGTCGATATAAGCCGAAATGAGTGCTTTAAGTTGTACAAAGATTGGGTCTTGCATTATTTACTCTCCTGTTACTAATCATTGATATATCTTAAGCAGCCAACCGTAATGTGGCTTTAAAGGCTAAAAAGATCACAACTACCTGAACTGGCTTATACCGAAGCCAGACTCAACGTTGAAACACTACCTTGCTTGCTAATTCGACGAACCAGCACTTTATTAAAGGATAGGGAAAGATCGCCACAGGCATCAAAGCGCTGGGGATGGGTAGCACCATGACTGAGATCCTGGGCCGCACATGCCGTTTCCATCACGCCAGAGACGGCAAACATATTGCCGAAATGCTCACGGCCAGAAGCGATATAAAGCGGTGCCCGGATGTCGTTGTGGAGACAATTCATACTTTCGGTTTCTGCTTCAAAAGCAGCATCCGTCAAGAATAGATAAGGGGAATCAGGATGGCTGATGGCATTTAATGCATTATTCTTGAGCACAAAGTTGACATCTTTACCATCGGCGCAAAAATGATCGGCGAACCCGCTGACTTCGCAGTATATGGTTGCACCTCTTTCTTTGGCACTTTCATATTCTTCTAAGACCAAGAAAGCGGCACCTTCGCTAAACGCTGTCGGTGTTTCATCTCCAAACACCGAGGTTTTCCCTTCACACGGTTCAATGCTACGGTCCAGTATTGCGCGTATATACGAGCTTGAAAGATCTTCTGATGCCCCGCAAAGAATGACATCAGCGCGCCCGTGCTGAATAGCTTCAACGCCATAACCAATTGCCTGTAAGCCTGCGACATTGCTGGCCGAAAACGTTTTGGAATATCCTTTTAATCCATATTGCAGTGAGATTTGTCCTTGCAGG
This sequence comes from [Pantoea] beijingensis, assembly GCF_022647505.1. Lineage (NCBI taxonomy): Bacteria > Pseudomonadati > Pseudomonadota > Gammaproteobacteria > Enterobacterales > Erwiniaceae > Erwinia > [Pantoea] beijingensis. Next base: position 1,488,655 of record NZ_CP071409.1, on the reverse strand, counting down.
GCAGCAGGGAACCAAGCGGTAGCGACATATGGCCCCATCGCTTCCACACTTTCAGTATGCAGACTTTTGATTTTCGGCTCGGCAAATCCCCAACCCCCCAGGCAGTTACCAACAAATATCCCTATCCTGGATAAATCAATATCGTTATCAAGCACCCTACTTGTTTTCAACGCCATATCCGCCGCACACAAACCATAAAACGTAAAGTTATCCAATTTGCGTTTCAAACGACCATTTATCACCCCGGCACCATCAAAGTCAGCGACGCGTAAATATGCCGATGGGTCGCGCCGGTGAATACCATTCTGTTCAGGTGAGTTGGCACAAATGCTATCAATCGTATGCCCAAGAGCACTCAGCGCACCGACTCCTGTGATAACAACGCGTTTATTCATAATTTATACCGTCCGCAGGACAACAGCACTGTGGATCCCCGAGAATCCACTGCTTAATTTGATAGCCGAACGAATAGAGACCACCCTCGCTTCGTTAGGCACATAGTCGAGGTCACACTCTTGATCAATCTGATGGTAATTAATCGTCGGATAGACCATCTGGTGTTGTATTTCCAGACACATGGCAACCAGTTCAATAGCATTGGCTGCGGCCAAGGCATGACCCGTCATCGCCTTAAGCGAATTCACAGGGATCTGAAAAGCTCGGTCACCAAAGACACGTTTAATGGCTCCAGTTTCATTGGCATCATTTTGGGCTGTCGAGCTGCCATGTGCGCCAATATGGTCGATAGCATTAAGATCACAGTTTGCATCTTCAAGCGCGGCATACATGCACTTCGCTAGTGCCTCACCATCTGGTGGCAGATCGGTCATGTGATAGGCATTATTGACCGATGCATATCCTGCCACTTCCGCATAGATTTTTGCCCCACGCCGCAGTGCATGTGTATATTCTTCGAGGATAAAAATGCCGCATCCTTCGGCGATCACAAATCCATCCCTCTCAGCAGAGAACGGGCAAGACGCCTTTGTTTTGTCGCTACAATCACGCGTTGATAATGCGCCAAGTGCTTCGAACGCCCCTATGGACAGCGGACACAGTGGCGCTTCGCTCGCACCGGCGATCATGACATCAGCTTTACCACTGCGGATTTGTTCAAAGGCAAATCCCAAGGCATCAAGCCCCGCTGTACAGCCCGTCGACAAATTGGAAACCGGCCCCAGCGCACCATACTTTCTGGCTATAGAGGAAGCTGCGATACCAAAGTCCAGATTGTCGTAGAATTTTCTGTCCACCCAGTAAGGATTAACATCTTCAGTACCGTTGTCGGTCATCAACAACAGGTTCTCTTCCATGGTGGCAGCATCAGCAATAGCACTGGCAACCATCACGCCAAAACGGGTGCGTTCTATCTCACTAATCTGCAAACCCGCATCTGCTACAGCCATGTTGGCCGCAGCCAGAGCAAATTGTAGGTAACGGCCACTACTCTGAATTTGTCGCTCGGCAATGTCATACAGAAACGGTGAGAAATCATCTACCTGGCCAATAGAAGCACTCTTAAAACCAAAACGTTTTCCCCATTCATAGGATTTGATTCCAGAAATCCCTTGAAGAGTGTTGCTCCAAAATTTTTCAATACCAGTCCCATTGGGTGCTATCACCCCAAGACCCGTAATGACGACTTTTTTTGTCTGCATAATGCGTCCAACATTAATGATTTATGGGAGAATAACTAAATAGCGTTCATGACAGAATATTGCTGTCGCTTGCTTTACTTGGTAAATAAATCCAGATTTTGGCCCACGGATATAGAATTAACCGGTGTAAGAACAGCTTGTGAATTATGTGGCAACATAATTTTCGCTAGCAATAAAAAATCGCCGGGCGTAATTTCAAAGTGACCAAAGCGGAATTTATACCCCCAGTTACTGTTCCCTGCAGTGAAGCTAAGTTTATCAAGCAAAGGGTGGATAGGAGCATCAAAACAAGGCTGATAAGCAACATCACGTCGATAGGGCACAAATGAGGGGGCCATCTGAAATTGGTAGGTTTCCTCTCCAACAACAGTACCAATAGCGGTAAAGCTCTGGCACTTCTCTTTTTCCTTGAATCGCAGAACGGGAGAATAAAAAACAATGCCATCCCCCACGGCCATTCTGGCCAATGGTGCGCGCTTTCCATGGCATACCTGACAGAAACCGCCCTGTTCACCGAATTTAATATGTTCTCGGGATACAACGCCACACCAATACTTGGTCATCGTAACTTTCCTCTTTGAGATTAATCGGCCCAATCATTTAATCAAGCCGATTACTTATTTACTTCTGAGTTGCCAGAGAAATAATATTGTTTACTGACTCAGGCAAACCACACTGCATATGCGGCCAAATCTCTTTACCAAAGAAGCCAGACGCGTCCGGCTTAATCTCCGCATGAACCTCATGTGTGACAGTAATTTTCTGCCCAAGCTGTTCAATGCGATGAATATTACGCAGCACTCCAAAAGGTAGTACGGCCTCATCGGAGAACTCTTTACCCGGAGTTACTGTTTTTAATGTAACAGGAATAGGTTCACCACCTTGCGGGGTCAGGGAAAACGAGTTTCCTGCTGAGAACTGGGTGAGAAGTTCTGAATGCTTAATACCTGAATCCCATTCTTTCCAATTATTAACATCGGCCCAAAGAGCCCAAACATTGTCTACTGAAGCATGAGTTGTTGCTTGATACGAGGCGATAAATTTAACATTCTGAGACATAGTCTATTTCCTTTGCATTATTAACTTAAAATAAGGGGGAGATATCATTTTTATCTCCCAACCAATATGAGCGCTCACGCGATCCAACTTCCACCATAACTCCATTCAGTGACCAGTTTTTCTCATTTAGAGAATCTGTGTCTCCCCAAAATGCAGGGTTAAAGAATTCCAGAATCACGTTTGCATGCCAGATTAAACCAAGCTCAGTAAGCTGCATGCAATCATCTGTTAACTCGACCAATCCTTTACGTTCTAATCGTCTAATCTCTTCAGAAAAATCGTCAAGAAAATCCGTGCCGAATTTATTTCGGTAAAATTTATATTCTATTTTGAAATAGACCAGGGCAAAGACAACATGCCGCTCACGTTGTACACGCCCGGACATAAGATCCGTTACAGAACTTATGAGAAATTCCCCCCGATTTACGTATTCAATATACTTTTCTACATCAGACTCAGTGCCAAGGCGATAACCGTCAAAGTAACTGTATGAGCCTGGGCCAATGGCCAAGGTTTCATTATCAACCTTCCAATTTGAGTGATTATATTTATTTTCATAACCCGGCTTACAAAAATGGTCCATCATATACATCTGATACCCCATATCCTCAGCCATTTTTTTCGCTTCACGATACATGGCCTTAACCATCGTATTTTCCGGATTTACCGGTGGTTGAATTTTTCCACGATTGATCAGTTGGCTTTGCGGTGTATCATTATGGATCCGGTACAAATAAATGGTAAAGTGTGGTACCCCCAGTTCATTGAGCGTTTTTAGATCGCTTTTCCAAATATCCAATGTATGGCCCGGCATGTTATACATCAAATCCATTTGAATATTAGTCAATCCTCGCTCCTGGAACGCCCGGATAACTCTCGCGCTGTCCTGTGCCGCATGGGGTGAACCTACTACCGCCAAGATCTCTGGGTGGAAAGACTGTACCCCCAAGCTCAAGCGATTAATACGTGAACCTGCGACATAAGCTATTTTTTCATCATCAAAGTCACGGGCATTACCTTCCAGGGTAAATTCGTAATCTGTATCAACTTTAAAATTCTCAAATACAGCATCAACAATGCGTTTTAGATTGATTGTTTTTAAAATACTCCCTGTCCCTCCACCTATGAAAATACTTTTTAGCGTACCCTCACCAAATTTTCTAAAAGCCGACCATTTCTTCATATCTTTGAGTAAAGCATCAACATAGCTATCTTCACGATTATGTTTATCATTCTCTGGCAATATCTTAATAAAATAAGGGCACGATTTACATCGGGTACGACAAAATGGCACTCCTATATATAGCGTAAAATCAACACCCTCTTGATCCATATTAATGTGATTGGTGACAAAATCACCACCCTCCATATTTTTATGCATACCTGGTGGATATAAAACAAAAGGTAAATAGCATTTTTTTGGATAAGGCTTCATCTGCATTACATCTTCATTATTTATCGCAGTCATTGCAATTCTCGATTTTTAAAATTCATTTACACGTTAGCTAATACTTTCCTCAATCAATAATAGCTACTACCCGACTCCATGCAGCATCGGCATTTTCCAACTTGATTGGGAAACAACAAATCTGGAATCCGGTAGTACTTGGTAACTCTTCAAGATTACCTAAGCGCTCGATCTGCAAATACTCATGATCCCTGCCAAAAAAGTGGGCAGGCCATAAAACATCTTTATTTCCCGAGTGCTTATAATCAGCAATCATTTCACAGAATGGGCGGTCAAAGCTGAAAGCATCGGTGCCGATGACGCGAATACCACGTTCAATAAGCCAAGCCAACGCACTGGTATCAATCGCCTGATAAGCCGTAAAATACTCGCGTTTCCCCATATTTTTATAAGCACCGGTATTTATTAGAACAATATCCCCGGCAGCCAGTTTATGCCCTATGCGAGCCAATTGCTGTTGTATATTTTCCGCGTCAATCACATCATGCCGATCTGAAAAATCAAGTAAAACACCTCGCCCATAACACCAAGATAACGGAATATCACTGATAGTTTTTTGTTCGTCCTCTTTACCTGCATGCCAACCATAATGATAGGGAGCATCGATATGTGTTCCGGTATGAGTCGTCAGGCTATAAGTCATTAATGACAATCCCATACCATCGGGGAAATCCCGGTGGTCGATATAATGCCGAGCTGGTTTTACGAGTTTCATCCAGCAACGTCGCCAAAAACTCATTACCTGGAAATGCAAAAAACTCTTACCTAGCTTATCTGCGCCATCCTGGTGATTAACAATTTTTCTCGTTACAGGTTCCGGCTCCCAAAAATCCGGATCGATACTTACACTCAAGTCAATAATTCGCTTTAACTCACTCATGATGAATTTTCTCGAAACCAACGTGATAAATTTTATTTAACTCAACATATCCAAATTGTGATACAGCACAGACAAAGTCATTTCCTGAAATAATAATATCCGAGCTGGATCTCTCTGATTTATTTTTCTGGCCAAATAATACATTATGTAAAGTCAACCCATTGAGTTTGACGAATGACTCCATACGACACCAAGTACACATCGCTAATTGCTTAACGATTCGACTTTCTTTCCACACGTCGCTCAACTCACTAAATATTGGTAAATATTTTTCACAAATACTGACCAGGTCCACTGATTGATGCCTGACCTCAAGATCGACACCGATCACTTCCACTGAAACAGCAACTACACATAATCCTGCTGACGAGCTACTATTAAAATAAATATTTTCACTGTCACTAGATACAACATAAGGCTTACCATTAGCATCGCGTTTAATAGAGTATTTTTTTACATAATGCTGTAAAACAAAATTTAATACTGCTCGTCGAAATGCAAAATTTCGTTTCCGTTTAGGCGGAATAATTTTTTCGTAACGTTCACGATCTTCTTCTCGCAACAGCGCAAGTATCGAGACTTCATCTGTATCTTTTATTCTCGAGATCCATATATCAGTCCAGCCGCCCATATTGACCTCCAAGTAAAGTCAATAATTTCCTAGCCCACCGCAAACATTTATCGCTTGGGCAGTAACACCGCTGGCAAGAGGTGAAGAAAGATATGACACCATGGCGGCTACTTCTTCTACCGTGATATATCGACCAATAGGGATACGTTCTTCAATACGGCATCGCGCCTCCTCCACCTCTACATCCCAAATAGCGGCATAGTGTTCTCTGACTCGTTCAGCCATTTCTGTTTCGACGAAACCTGGACACACCGCATTAACTGTGACACCTGAATTATTACGTGCCAGTTCAAGGCCCAGCGCCTTAGTGAATCCCACCATGCCATGCTTGGATGCGCAGTAGGGTGAACCATAAATAACTCCCTGCTTCCCCCCCGTTGAAGCAATGTTAATTATACGTCCGCCAGGTTTTATCATGTTTAAATGTAGTAATTCCCGTGTCACATAGAACATGCCATTTAAGTTAGTATTCATAACGTTCAACCATAATTCATCACTAATTTTAGATGTAATTCCTCCACCTGAAATACCGGCACCATTAACTAATATGCTAATTTCGATACTACGCTCATTTAAAATTTTAAAAAGAGTCTTCACGTCATGAGGAACTGAGATATCACAAACCTCACTAATAATATCAAGATGAGGATATTGTTCTTTAAGCTCCAAGACCAGTTTCGTCAACCGTTCTGTCGAACGAGAAATAATAATGGGTGAAAAACCATCGTCACATAGTCTTTTTACAATTGGTTTACCAATACCACCGGTTCCACCGGTAATCAAAGCTCGCTTATAATATGGATTATTTGTTACATTCATATTTAAACCCCTAATCCTATTTCTCATCATTCATAGCATCTGGACTGTACTACGTATTGCTTACTGCCAGATTAAAAGTCAATAATGCTATTAAAACAAAACGTGTTCTAAGGGGATACTAGCAAAGTTGATAGGTAGTCAACAGAGAGTCTCTAACAATAAGGATATCCGTCCCCTACATGTCAATTTTCACTCGGTTATGAATGTCTTTGCAGGGTTGTTAACCAGAATTAAATTTTTAATTTATGTATTAATTTCAATAAGTTATTTAAAGTTTATTTCGATAAACTTGGTACTACCCTCCTGTTTTTATTCGCATTTATTTCATTATTTAGCTTTAGTGATGGACATTTTATAAGAATATTGAAGTGTAATTTAACATGATATTCTCTTTCCCTAGTAGTTTTGCTAGTAACCATGATTAATTAATTAGCATAGATTACTTGCATCTCATAAATGTTAATGCAAATAATTTCAGGAAATATTTCATATGGAAACAAATATCAGAATTGAGCCACGTAATAATTTCAATAAAACTGAACTGAGAGATATTCATCAATTAAGGGCAAAAATATTTAAGGATCGTATGGGCTGGGAAGTTCCGATATTAAGTGGTATGGAGATCGATGGCTACGATGCTCTTGACCCCTACTATATGGTGATCCGTAATAATACTGACCGCGTCTGCGGTTGCTGGCGTTTATTGCCAACTAAAGGTCCATATATGTTGAAAGATACCTTCCCCGAACTGTTACATGGCGTTTTAGCCCCTGTAAGTGAGCGAGTATGGGAGTTGAGCAGGTTTGCAATTGAAACAGATAACAACAACCATTTTGGCTTTGCTCAACGCGCGATGGATGCGATGAGAAAAATCGTTACGTTCGCGGATGAAAACGGTATAGATAAATACGTAACTGTAACGACAGTCCCGATTGAACGTTTACTCCGCCATGCAGGTGTTGATATAACACGATTTGGCATACCACTTAATATAGGAAAGGAGCGTGCTGTCGCATTGGAAATTCATCTCGGAGAAAAAACTCGATTGGCACTATTTCAGTAGAGTAACCATAAGATGGCATGAAGCGCACATCATTTAGATGATTCTATTTAATATATTCACCATAATAAAAATCATTACTTTTTAATAGGTTTACCTTTTACATCTAGGGCTAGAGTTTATCCAGAATTGACTGTTAGCTTAGCCTCTAGAGTAAATTTTATTGCTAATCAAAACACAGGATGAAATTTATATTTTTCATCTATTCTCAAACAACTATTTAATAGATTGCTGTGAGCTACCATCTAAGACAGAGTGATAATTCCTATTCGGATCGCTTTTATTACGACATCATTTCGGCGATTTACACCAAATTTATTTCGCAAATTAGAAATATGAAAATTAACGCCAGCTTCACTAATATTTAATATCCGACTAATCTCCCACGTCGTTTTCCCGGCAGCCATCCAACGTAAGCAATCTAATTCCCTCACTGTTAATTGTGGTGTTGTTTCATTAAGAGCGGCCTCCATTGTGGTATAAGCGCTCATAGCATCACAGACAACATCACGTAGCAAGGAAAGACTACTCAGATTATGTTTGATATCTCGTAAGAAATTCAGCCCAGGTAATTCATCGCGTACACAGGTCAGCATTCCCACCTCCCCCAGGAGGCCATGGATTGGTAGAGTAATTCCAGCACGTAAACCGAAAGAAGATGCTTCTTCATAGAGCGTCTTTTGTTCTATGGTTTGAAATGATTCAGGCTGCCAAACCAAGGGACTCATTGATTTGAAACAGTGGGAAACTGTTGGATCATTCGAACGAAAATTTTGACTATCATAATGCTTACGCCACTTTTCTGGATAAGTACTGTATAGAAAGAATCCTGAATCATTCGTACCTTGTTTGGGAACAACGGCATACAAGAAGCGCTCAAATCCGAGCGATTTTACTGCTTGTTCAACTTGAAGCATGACTTCATCTTTTGATGAAGCATTTGTAAATGGTTCAAATTCAGTCAAGATTGTGTGCATCAAATCCCTTACTGGTAATATCGTCCATGTGATAATAGAGCTAAATAGCTGCGCCTAATACCGCTACACTTTTGCCAGCCCATGTTTACTTCCGGGGGAGCGAACTGGCTGTTTCCATAAAATATCGTACCTTTCTCAGCAATTACCACATTAAACAGCATTGATGATTGTGGGTGATCGTATCGTGTAATAACCGCGATAACCACTCAAGATGATTCCCCCATAGCGAATAGATTGACTGATAAATAACGCTAAATTTAGGGTTCGGTCAGCGAGTCTGCCCTTAATTCTGTGTAACTGCCACAGTATTAAAGGTGATCGCTCAGGCGGTCACCGAACTCGATAGTAAAAGACCACCTTCTTAGAAGGTGGCTTTTGAGAATGCCCCCTGTAAGGGGGGCTATTGTCACTTTCCGTTTACTACTCTAGCAATTCCATCTGCTGTTCATGCGTTTGTTCCGTTTTCTCCTGATGCCTCACATATCTTCTGATTATTTCTTCATTCACTCCCACCGTATCGACGAAGTAGCCTCGGGACCAAAAATGGTTTCCCCATAGCTTCTTTCTTATGTGTGGAAAACGATTGTAGAGCCTGATCGCGCTACGGCCTTTCAGATGTCCCATCGGGGTTGATATCGAGATTTTTGGTGGGACGATTACGACTAGATGTACATGATCTGGCTGAACATTTAACTCCAGAACCTCACAATCCTTTATTCCGCAGAGAATGTAGATTGTCCTGTAGAGTTCCTTGCCCAGCTTATCTCTCAGAATCCTGAAACGGTACTTAGGCGTCCAGACTATGTGGTATTTGCAACGCCAATATACATGTGATGAACTCCTGTAAAGCCCCATGTCGGTTTGTCTCCTTTTACTTGTGGTGAGTAAGCAGAGATATTCCAACATGGGCATTCTTCAGGCTATAGCCTTACAGGATCAATCACCACCTCCCCAGGAGGTGGTTTAGGGGTGACAATAAAACGACTTATCGCCAGCCGCCAGTTTTGGATCGGCATAATCCATTTTTTTGAAGCATACTTGATTGATCCTACCCGCGTAATGTGGACACACACCCCAGCGAGGTTCTGGTTTTCAAATTGTTCCGGGCTGAGACCGCCACAGGCACTGTGACCGGTGCCACCGATTGTAATCACACTCGATATAATTAAACACTGTCGTTCGCATTATTTCACGGCTGGCAAAACGTTCGCCGTGGATACATTCCACCTTCAGCGAATGAAAGAAGCTTTCCACGCAGGCATTGTCATAACAGCAGCCTTTTGCGCTCATGCTGCCACGTAGATTGTGCCGCTTCAGCAACGCCTGATAATCTACTGAACAGTACTGACCACCGCAGGTACAGCCAGCCTCATCCGTGCACACGATACGTGATGTCACCCGCCTACTTCTGGTTCGGACCGCTGGCATTGAAGTCCTGCTTTAGCAGATTATCTGACGCAGACAGTCCATGCTCACGGTAGCTTATCGGGCTAAACTTCCGGGAGGCTTTCGCCCGTAGCCCCTGACGACACAAGCTGGCGGCAATGGTTTTGGTGTTATACTCCGGCAGCTCTTCTGCCAGACAAGGTGCCCAATAGCGCTGTTTTGCCGCCATGAATGCCTCACGGACAGCCGTATCACAGGTGAGCCGGAACTGCTGACGCAAACCGGAATGAGAGCGGCGCAGACGCCACGCATACCATCCGTTGCGGGCAACCTGAAGTACCCGGCACATCGCTTTGATGCTGAACTCTTCCTGATGTTTATCGATGAAGACACTTCATTTCAGGCGCTTCGCGAAGTATGTCGCGACCTTTTGGAGAATGGCCAGCTCCTTTGCCTGCTCGCCAGCTGGCGTTTCAGGCGGGCATTTTCTGCGACCAGTTCGTTTTCACGTTCGCTGGAAGTCAGCTATTGCTGTTGTTTGCGACGCCAGTTGTAGAGCTGGGATTCGTAAAGGCTGAGTTCACGGGCTGCGGCTGCAACACCGATGCGTTCTGCAAGCTTCAGGGCTTCACTGCGAAATTCAGGCGTGTGTTGCTTACGCACTGTTTCTGGGTTGATACTGGTTTTGTCAGGAATCACCTCTGATTGAGGGTTTACTCACTGAGTCCCGTGTCGACTATTGATGGGTAAGATCAATATGCCTGCAGTTATTCACATCGAACATTACTGTAAAAATCTTGCACAGACTGCGCGTCCATATATGCAGAGTAAGATCAGTCGATCTCTTAAAGGAAACGTAACCGGATTGTGCGTTCAAAGATAAATAACTTCCCAAACATCAGTTACATACCAAACCTTTCGTCACCGGTTGCTGTCAACCGGGCTTACACAGATAACAATAATAAAAATCATATAGTTATCGCGAAACCCGAAGAAGAATCACACGAATTATCGATAAAGATAACCCTATATTGAGGGAACTCAACTCATAGCCGTCACCACTCATTCATTCTCCTTATGATTGCTGTGAGAATACAATGAAAATAGCAGTAAGCCGTTCTCTATCTGTACCTATCCCCGATATGCCATTGTCTGGAGATGCACCTCCCCCTGCTAAACGCCAACATCTGGACTCAGCATCCAAGAGTGAAACCCTACAGCAACGTTTAAAACAAGCGCAAGTTTCTCTGGACGATACCTCAGCGGCTCCTTCTCCCTCTTCGTTTACGCAAGATATTCATCAGAACTTAAGAAAAATATGGCTTTATCAGCGCACTGCGAGTGGAGAACATGTCGGTCAGGAAATATTTGGCGATTTACGGCGCCAGCAGTTGAAAACTATATCGGGTGGGGCGTTGGCGGCAGCACAATACGGTTTGAGTTTTGCCTCCGATGAAATTGATGAAAACAACCCAAACCAGTTGCATATGCAGAACCGTTTAGATTCAGAGTATCACCGCACGTCGAATACCCCCGCCTTTAATGAACAATGCATGCAGCTTTATCTCGCCAGAGGCGGACAAGAGCATGAGGCGGTTACTTTTGTTAACAGCAGCGATAACGCTAAGCGGCTTTTATCATTGATGCCGCCAGCCGATATTGAGGGCGGTAGTGTCGATCTACATTTCCAAAGGCACTTTGCGCAATTATTTTCGGGTATTTATGCCCTGCGCTATAAATCCAAAACGCCTGAGCATGCCGAACTCATTATGAGGGAATCAGAGTCATTACTTCATTATCTGGGCGCCAAGCCATCGCAATTTCAGGCAGCACAAGCCAGTGTCCGACATCTGACACCCATGCACTATCCTCCACGCCTTCTCACTGAGACGTTGTTAGCCCTGCGGGACCCACGTTTTAACCAGGCCATTGCACAACTGCGCGCGTTACCGGCTGAGCATGGTGCTCAGGTGCTGACGAATACAACCGCCAGTTTGCTGGCAACATTGCTGCCTCAGCTCGATCAGCGCCTGTTATTTTGTCGCCAACATCTGGGGCAAAAAGCCACGCAGCCCCCTGCTGTAACACCGGCTAATGCGCCGCTGCTGCCATTTAATCCGGAGTTGATGCACAATTCACTGAAAGTGCTGTTAACGGCATCCGAAACCATGCCAGCGGTCGCACACAACAGTTCAGCGGTTGCTGACTGTTATCGCGTGATTATAGAAGAAATGCATATTCTGTTAAGTACCTGTAAAACTTATAACGGCAAGCATTTCAAAGCCGCAATGAACCTCCAGTTAGCCAGCCGCCTTGATAAAAACTGTCAGGCGCAACTTGGCGCTATTCCAGAGTCATTTTTACTCTCCTCGGGTATGCATGCTGTTAGCCTTGGTATTGAGCTGGCACAGACGTTAAGTCGTAACCCAACGTTAAGTATGGCCAGTACCGAGAGTAAGTTGGTAACGCCCGTCTATTTTGAAATCAGTGAACTGCTGGACATAAAACCGGGATGGCAATCCGACGATAAAACCACGCTTTACGCTACGCTGAACCATTCAACACCACAACAAAATGAGGACAAAAGTTGGGGTGTCACCCAGGTCATTGCCAGTACAAAAAAAACACTGGCGGAAAAGGCGCCGGAGTCACCTCCCCTGACGTTAGTCCTCGACAGCACCATTGAGAAACGTCATGACCTTCAGCAACTAACCCAGGCGCTGTCCGATGATATTGGCAGTGGAAAGTTGCGTATTTTACTGTGCAAAAGCTATCAGAAGTATGCCAACTTAGGCACCGCAAAAGCGATGGCCGGTGGTATTACGCTACTGGCTAAGCCTGCACCGGAGACACAGGCCGCCAATGACTGGTTAAAAAAGGCGGAGGATAATCTCGGCTGGATGAATAATCCGGAATCTCAGTTGCTGGTACATATGCTACGCGCGGGTGAGCAAGAATTTGCGATGCTGGAACGTGCAGGGGATAATGCCCGGTTTGTAAAAGAGGCACTGTTCAACGGAAAAGAGGGAAATGTGAACGTTACCGCCTGGGAGCCGGGCCTGCCGTTTGTCATGATAGGGGCGTCCAATACCAGCGTAAACAGATTTACGTTTAACCAGGCACCCTCCGACGATCTCGAAAATAATTATTACTTTACCAGGCGTGAGTTAATTAATAGTGACGAGATCCGCGATCGCAACAGCTTTGGTTTTAACACAACATCAATATCGTTCATACCGATCGGGATCGATGAACATGTTGATCAGGTCCGGATCGCTTTTGGTATGGAGAGTAAAACGGAGCTTTGTGAGCGTCTGTATATGCCCGCCCGTTTACTGGTGAATAAGGACAGTACATTTAGCTGTGAAAAGGCGAAAAGCGAGGTAGAACACTTATTAGAGGGATCGGGGTTATTTACCACCACGCCCGGTGCCGGGTCGCTGACATTGGCACAAAAAATAGCCCAAATATCCTCACAGCAGCGCAGTCGCATTGAGGCTGACACTGGAGACAGCGTCAGTCAAATGCGTCAGACAACACAGGTACGCCAACAGCACGGTGATTTACTGATGAGTAAGCTGACATCGGTAATCTTTCAGCTTTCCTGGATGGCATCGCAAAGTATGCAGAAGCTAGGAAACGATCTGGCACCCGCGGAGAAGGAGATTGCCGAAGAACTGGTGACTGCGTTTGTTGATAGCGGTATGCATGGCGTATCGCCGCATACGCGGGCTTATATTGTGGAATTTGGTGCGATGATCGCCATCGAAGATGTCACATTTGGCCCACAGGAAAAACAAAAAGAGGCGTTAAACCGTCTGCTGGCACTCAGTGAAAAAATGGGCGGAATGCAGGGGGTACGTGTTAACTGCCTAAAAAAAATCGATGATGACACATTCGGTGAGCTGCCAGCGCAGTTACAGCGGCAGATTGTCGATAAGCTATTTATGCCGCTTGATAATGCCTCACGCCTGCAGTTCATTCAAAACCGGGTAGAGCAAGACTCAACGAACATGGCTAACGTGTGTCTGGATGCCCAGGAAGAAAAGCTGCAAAGTGGTAGTGATATACTGCGTTCAGATACGCTGAACCAGGGGATTCCATTTCCTACCCTCAATGTCGCTACCCCCCATGACGTGAACCTCATGAAAGAACAGCTTAATCGTTTTCGGTTTTTGTCAGAGCGCTGAGTCTGTGAATCTGCATAGTTGCAAGCTCTGACTTTCACGCGTCAACAGCGCTGGTATCATGACGACAACGTCGGTGCCAGTGCTCACCTTTACCTCATCGTTTCCTGCAACCTTAAACCTTCCTCGTAAAGATACTCCGGCATCTGAACCCTTCCCCTCATCCAGCGATTTTGCCGCCACGGCTGCCAGGACAGGCGATATCCCACCGCCTTTATCTTCTGAATTATGACGGTAACAAATAAGTAATGCTGAATTTGTTACTTCATATCACGCCTCATTTCCGTCACCCTGGAACAAGAATGTCTAACATTCGTTTATGACGGTGGCCTGCTATGCAGCCGGAAAAGATCACGCTTTATACCCGTCATACTTCAAGTTGCTTGTGCGTTGGCTTTCCTCGTTCACCCCGGTCACTTACTCCAGTAAGCTCCCGGGAATTCACTGCGTCGTCGCCTTCATGCAACTCGAATTCTTTAGGGTATAAATGTGAATGGCTTATTTAATTTTTTATTCTGGAGCTTGTGTGGCGATAAAAACAAAATACCAATATGCGCTGGCCATTATTTCATTGCTGGCAGCCCAGTTAATATGGGTACCGGCACAGGCCGCAGAAAACTTACCCAACGTCATTCATATCGCCGGACAGGGAAATCCTTATGGCACGCCCTACGGTACCGCGGTTATTGGTGTATTACGCGCCAACGGTTATCTTGAAAAAGCTTTTGCTGATGAGCACGTTAAAATCGACTGGCAATTCCCTCAGGGAACCGGTCCGGCGATTAATGAGGCGCTCGCCAACGGGCAACTCGATTTTGCTAACTATGGCGGATTACCGAATATTGTTGGCCGAGGTTCCGGATTAAGGACAAAAATACTGGCCTCATACGGCAGCAGCCCAATTTATGTCGTCACACGCAAAGGCGCAGCGATTAAAACGCTGGCTGATTTAAAAGGGAAAAAAGTTTCCGTTTCACGCGGAACTATTCTTGAGCTCTCGCTGGCAACGCTGCTCAATAGCATCAATCTCAGCGAAAAGGATATTCAGCTTTATGACTTAAAAGCCGCCGATCAAATTTCCGCCCTGACGTCCGGTGATATTGATGTGGTGGTCGGTAACGCAGATATTTTACCGCTGCGCGATAAAGGTATCGCCGACGTGATTTATACCACTAAGGGTAAAAACGATCCGGCCAATATCTTCGGTTCGCTGGTGGTTACCGAACGTTTTGCACAACGCTATC
The DNA here is from genome assembly GCF_022647505.1 of [Pantoea] beijingensis. Taxonomy (NCBI): domain Bacteria; kingdom Pseudomonadati; phylum Pseudomonadota; class Gammaproteobacteria; order Enterobacterales; family Erwiniaceae; genus Erwinia; species [Pantoea] beijingensis. The sequence goes on along the minus strand of NZ_CP071409.1, from coordinate 1,473,286 downwards.
CAGAAGTCACTCAGCGCGTGGTGGATGCCTTTGTCCAGGCGGCGGCTTTTGCTTCTGATGAGAAAAACCGTCAACAGGTTTTTGCTATCTGGGCCCAAACAAAAATGCCGCGCAACAGCCTCGAGAGTGATTATCAGGGAGACTTACTGAAAGATCGCCTTAACCCGCTGTTGGATAATTATTTCCGCGCCAACTTACAACGCGGCATCAGCTTCGCTCGCGACAGTAAATTGATTCGCCGTGATATTGATGTGCAACAGTGGGTTGATGACCGTTATATCAACCAATCCATTGAGAAATTAGGTTATCAGTCTCTCTGGACTAAAAAAGAGGCCAACGGTAATGACTCTCCCGGCACTCGCTGATATTAACGAAGAGATGACAGATGTGCTGGTGATTGGCGGAGGACCGGCAGGTGCCTGGGCCGCGCTGCGTGCCGCAACGGCTGGTCGACGCGTCATCCTGGTGGATAAGGGCTATTTTGGCACCAGCGGCGCGACGGCCCCTTCCAATACCGGGACCTGGTGTGTTGCGCCTGAACAACGTGATGCGGAAATTACCCGACGCATGAAACTGACAGGCGCGCTGGCCAACCCGGAAACCATCGAGCGCACGCTTGACAGCGCATGGCACGGGCTACATGAGTTGGTACGCTGGGGATACCCCTTCCCCAAAGATGGCCAGGGACGTCCCTACATCGCGAACCTTCGCGGCCCGGACTACATGCGCTTTATGCGACGGAAAGCACGGGCAGCGGGCGTCATCATTTACGATCATTCACCGGCGCTGGCATTAATGCAGGACGCCGAAGGTGTGGCTGGCGCCGTCGGTATCCACCGACAAAAGAACCGTTTTTGGCGCATTACCGCCTCTGCCGTCATCCTGGCGACCGGCGGTTGTGCGTTCGGCGAACGTTTCCTCGGCGCAACCGGACTAACCGGTGATGGTTATCTGCTGGGTGCACAGGCCGGAGCACGCCTTTCCGGCATGGAGTACAGCGCGCAATACGGTATTACGCCCGTCAGTACCTCGATGAATAAAGGCATTATTTATCAGTGGGCAACCTTTTACGACGCCGATGAAAATGTGCTGTTGCTGCCGGGCGATCGCCAGAGCGCACTGGCGAAAGCGATGCTGCGGGGGCCGGTATATGCCCGGCTGGATCGCGCTGATACAGAGCTGCAATCCAGCCTGCGGCAGTCACAGCCTAACTGCTTTGTGCCATTCGATCGCCAGGGCATCAACCCCTTTCACGATCGCTTTGAAGTGATCTTGCGTAATGAGGGAACCGTTCGGGGCCTGGGCGGATTACGGCTGTTGACCCCGCACGGGGAAACTGACGTGCCGGGCCTGTACGCCGCGGGTGATGCCGCCAGCCGTGAGCCGATGAACGGCGTTATCAGCGGAGGCGGCGGCCCCAATGCCTCCTGGGCCATCGCCAGTGGCCGTGCGGCTGGTGAAGCGGCGGCACGGCGCGCTGATCGGCAGCAGTCCCATCTGGCCCAGCGACAGCAGAAACACCGCCGGACGCCGCTGCTGAATCTGGGCGGTATCGGTGCCGACCTGCAAGGCAGTCGCCACGCACAGGGCGTTAACGCCGAATCCATTCTCCGCGCGGTACGTGATGAGATGCTGCCACTGGAGAAGAATTTCTTTCGCAGTGCCGAGGGGATGACAGGTTCTATGTCTCGCCTGTATAGCCTGTATAAAACACTGGCACTGCATGGATATCGTCACCCTGACACCAACTTGATTGAACTGTTACGTCGTCGGGAAGCCCGCGCACTCCTTAGCGTCGCGCGCTGGACCTATAAAGCGGCACTGCTACGTCAGGAAAGCCGGGGTATTCACCGCCGTCTGGATATGCCGATGCAGGATCCCCGACTGGGCCACCGCATTCTGCTCAACAGCACCGGACGGCCACAGTGGGATCGCCAGCAGCCATTACAGGAGACAGCATGATTGAACTTATCTCTGAAACGCAGTGCATCGCCTGCAATCGCTGCGTGACGGTGTGTCCGGCCAATGTCTTTGATGCCGTGATAGGCCGTCAGCCCGTTATCAGCCGCCAGCAAGACTGCCAGACCTGTTTTTTATGTGAAATATATTGCCCAACCGATGCGCTCTATGTGGCTCCTGACGCGGAACGTACTGTATCCGTAAATGAAGCACAGCTCACCGATGCAGGGTTAATGGGCAGTTACGCTCTCCATTTGGGCTGGAAGCGCGGACAAGCAGGCGGTGCCGATGCTGATCCCACCTGGATAATCCGCGATCGGTATCGCCATGCTGACATAGCAAAACAGGAGTAAATCCCATGTCTGTATTTTCTCTGCCGGAACGTCCTCAATCCCTGCTACGCCTGCAGCGCTATCGCAGCGGTATCTCACAGTATACCCGCACAATACTCACCGCCCTGCTGTTTCCCACCGGCCTGCTGGTATTGTGGCAGATCGCCGCCAGCCTCAACTGGATGCCGGAGCAGATCCTCCCGGCTCCGTTGTATACGTTACAAACCGCGATTGAATTAATCCATGATGGCGAACTGGGCGATGCGTTACGCATCAGCCTGTTCCGTTTACTGTGCGGTTTTGTCTTCGGTGGCGTGATGGGCGTCACTACCGGTTTGCTGTTCGCCCTCTCCCGTACCGCCGATAACTGGATTGGTCCGACCGTGCGGGCTGCCTGCCTGGTTCCGTCACTGGGATGGCTACCCTTCTTTATGCTGATTTTCGGCATTGGTGAGACACTGAAGTTTGTACTGATCGCCAAAACCTGTTTTTTGCCGTTGCTGATCGGCAGCTATAACGCCGCACGCGATCTACCGCAAAAGTACCGGGATGTGGCCCGCGTGCTGGAGCTCACCCTGTGGCAGCGCCTGCGTATTATCTATTTTCCGGCCATAGCGCCCGCTCTGTTTACCGCTGCACGGCTGGCATTGAGCAAAGGCTGGAAAGCACTGATCCTGGTGGAAATGATCGCCTCGGCGGCGGGGATCGGTTACCTGATGACCTGGGGCCGAAAAGCATTTCAGTTGGATGTGGTCTTTGTCACCATGATCTGCATCGGTCTCATCGGCTGGCTACTCGATTATCTGGCGCTACGGCTGGAAAAACGCCTGATGCACTGGGCCGTGGAGGGGAAAGCATGACGCAGGTCTCTCTGTCAAAAAGCCCGCTATGGCGAGTCGGACGTGCCCTGGTGCTGCCGGTGGCGTTAGTGGCAATCTGGAGCCTGGTCAGCCATCACTCCACAGTCAACAGTGCCCTGCTGGTTCCCCCCGATAAAGTCTGGCACACGCTACAGCAGGCCGTGACCGATGGCTCACTTCCCGCCGCGCTGGCCGCAACGATATTCCGCGCCTTTACCGGCTTACTGCTGGGTACGATGCTGGGGAGCGTACTGGGCATAGGGCTGGGTATGTACCGTCCGGCTCATCGCATATTGTCTCCCACTTTTAACGGTGCGCAGCAGATTGCCCTGTTTGCATGGATCCCCCTGTTAAGCGCCTGGGTTGGCACCGGTGAAGCCCTGAAGATTACGGAAATATCCCTCGGCGCCTTCTTCCCCATGTTGCTCAGTAGCCGGGAAGGCTGCGCCAAAGTAGCTAACGCATACCGGGAAGTTGGCCAGTTGCTGGAACTGAGCCGCTGGGCGACGCTGCGGCATATCATCCTGCCTGCGGCGCTGCCAACGATGATGTCCGGATTTGAGACCGCGTTTACCATTGCCTGGCTTGGCACCATAGGGACCGAATATTTAGTCGGCACTGGCTACGTAAATGGTCCTGGCGATGGGCTGGGCATTTATCTTGCCGCTGCCCGCATGTATGGCGATATGGATAAAGTGATTGTCGGCATTATTGCGCTGGCGGTGGCGGGCGTATCCCTGAATCGTTTGATTGTTTTGCTTACACGGAGAGCCACACCATGGTTGACACGGTAATTCCTCCCGCTTCACTTCAGGTAGCTGATGAAATTGCGATACATCACGTTTCCCGCCGTTTTCTGGTTAATGACCAGCAGATTCAGGCGCTGGATAATGTTTCTCTGACGGTGAAAAAAGGCGAGTTTGTTAGCCTGATCGGCCCTAGCGGCTGTGGTAAATCGACCCTGCTACGGATGCTGGCCGGGCTCGATTGTCCTGACAGTGGTGAAGTCCAGGCCGGTGGTAACACGATACGCACGCCGTCATTATCACGCGGTATTGTGTTCCAGGACCATCGCTTGCTGCCCTGGCTGAATGTGGAAGAGAATATTTTGCTGAGCCTGAAACAGCAGGATAGCTCACCAGCGGAACAGCGCCGGCGGGTTGCGCAGTTGATTGAACTGGTCGGTCTGAAAGGGTTTGAAAAAGCCTGGCCGCACCAGCTCTCCGGGGGTATGTCGCAACGTGCCGCCATCGCCCGCTGTCTGGCCCCGCAGCCGTCCATCCTGCTACTGGATGAGCCCTTTGGCGCACTTGATTCGCTGACGCGACGCCATCTGCAAAAAGCGTTATTGCAGATCTGGCAACAACATCAGCTCACGACGGTATTGGTGACGCACGATATCGACGAAGCGCTCTATCTTTCTGACCGTATTGTGGTGTTAAAACCTCGTCCCGGACGGGTAGATAGCCAATTTGAGGTACATTCGCGGCGCCCACGTGTCTTAACCCAACCGGACTTAATTGAGGTCAAAACGAAAATTCAGCAGGCGTTAGATACCCATTAACCATAGGTTTTGAAACCCGCAGCACCAGAGCATCTCTTCGCTGTCGCTGTGGGGTTTTATCTGACAGGTTGCGCGTTACACGACGGCGTTCTCGCGTCGCGCCCGAATCAGCATCGCGGCGATCAGACCATCAGAGATCAACGTGCCAGATCGGTAAGTCGTTAACTGACTATGGTATAAAATGAAATCCAAATCAGGCGACCGAAATTTTCGTTAATTCATTTGGTTACATATATGTTTCAACCACTCTTCAGATGAAGACCATTCGTTAGGGTAATAATAGCTACAATCAATTTTGTTAAGCAGTATGTCCTGCAATTCATCATCTGATAGCGAAAGGGATAGCAGAGACTCTATTTCAGCTTTCATCTGCAAGCGCTCTTCTGCAGCCTCAGTCGCTTTATAAGCTGCCAATGTCTCGTTCGCATTGCCAAACAAAATCTCAAAATCCTGGTTAAAATAACATGCTAGAAAATAGGATAATGAGGGGTATTTTTCTTTAATATTCATGGCATTGGATATCCAGTAATAATTTTATAACCTTCAGGCATTGAAAAATCTCTTGCAATGATAATTCTAACGTTAGTGGCGGGTACAGCACTTGCTGAACCGCGGATAACACTGATACCAATGGCATCAGGAGATTTATAATCAAGTTCTAAGTAACCCTTTTGGCTACCAGATAAATAATCCCTTATCTTCGACCGGTTGCTATCAATAGCTTTGCTTGTCACAGCTTGTGCTGTAGCCCTATCAGTAAATGTAGATGCTATTTTTGTATTACCCGCAGAGACTCTATCGACTAACTCCGCTTCAGTTTTCCCTACATGTCTATCTATCAAATGGCCGCCAGCTTTCTCATGTGCAGCTAAACCCGCTGTACTGCCATTCTATTGAGCCATTCCCCGGCTACGTAACGTGTTATCCGCCATACTCAGCGCAGTATTCCCAACATTAGCGCCTGATATCAGCGCCTCTTCGGGAGATTGCAGCATATTGTTGCTGTGAAAAAAATCGTGATGCTGATGCTCAAGAGCACGATAAGGTGCCCGATTTACATCGTTAATGGGATGATAGTGTAAACCGCGAACAGACATATCCAGGATAAGATCCATCTCATGAATTTGCGAATCTATCTGTATGAGGCGCTGACTATATTCACTTCTGCGACTGCTCTGACTACCCAGTGCATCCGCTAACGAGCTGTTGAGGGGGGTGAGCGCGCCGACAATTTGACGGCGACTACGCTCGAGGTCGATAAGCGCGTTATAGGCGTCTGTCGCCTGGAGCAGGCGCGCATTAATGCGGTTGTTCTGAGGGTCAAGAGCACTTTGCTGCGAGATATTCCACAGCAAGTCGTCGCGACTCAAGTTTGCTCCCGGGGGCGGCACGTATACGCCCTGTGAACCGATCGCCCATTGACGATGAGGGCTGAAATTTACACCAGTCAGTTTGAGATCCGCTTCCCGTGAAAGAGTAAAAGAGAGAATAGCGCTACTGTTGCGTCCCGTATTTGGATCAATAAAGCTGGCGATAAGTTGCGCACCATTTTTGTGAGCACTTTCCAGGTCAAGGTGACCCTGCTCAATGGCCAACTTCAACGCGTATGCCACGCGCTGATCGGGGGCGGCTGCCAGGCTTTGTACCGAACGCTGATTGATCGCTGGTAACTGCGAGAGCAAATTGAAATTAGGCGTGTGATGATTGCGAAAATGATTAAACTGGGTAACGTTATACATGGAAACTCTGAAAAATTTATATCAGTTAAGCTATATGTGTTTCCAGACCATATAGAAGTTCCATTTTGACATCGCTCCATAGCAGCGGCATGAATTTTTTTCCTTCGGAACTGGCTTAGCCGGCCCGGTTGAAACGGTACACGGCAGCGTTTTACCCACGACTATTCTGCTTCAGTCGTCTATCTTAAGGTGTCCGGTATAGCTGTCCCAGCTCGGTCCCGGCACCCGCAGCACCAAAGTATCCTGACCTGCGCTACGGGATTTTATCTGACAGGTTGCGCGTTATACGAAAGCCTCCTCGCGTCGTCCCCGAATCAGCATCGCCAGCCCCCCGATAAGCAACGCGATCGCACTGTAACCCATTGCGCCTGGCGCGCCCAGTCCATCCACCAGCAGCCCGCCTACCACCGCGCCAAGTGAAATCGCCACCTGAAAAGTGGTGCCCAGTAATGCGCCGGCCGTCTCCGCATGGTCTTTGGCGGCCAGCGCATTCCATGTCTGAATGCTGACCGGGAAAGCACCAAACGCAAATCCCCATCCTGCCGTAGCCGCGAAGGCGACATACGGGAACACGCCGTAGCTAAGCAGTGCAAATGCCATGCTTGCCAGCATCAGTGCAGAGAGTACCACCGCCAGACTGGCGCTGCGTTCCGCGATAAAACCACCGGCAATGTTACCGAAAAAGCCACCGATGCCAAAAATCAGCAGCGCCAGCGAAATCATTTGCACATCTAAATGTGTTACTTGCTCAAGGAAAGGACGGATATAGGTAAAACCAGCAAAATGGCCTGAAATGATAAAGATCCCGCTAATCAGGCCAAGGCGGATACGTGGCCGTTTTAACAGCAGGCTAAAAGTACGGAGGTCGGGCGCATCCTGCGCAGGCAATTTGGGCAAGCACGCCAACTGTACAGCAAGCGCGACAATACCAATGCCCGCTGATGCCATAAAGGTTGCACGCCAGCCCCAGAGATCGCCAAGCCAGGCCCCCAAACCGGGCGCACAAACCGTGGCCGCCGAAACGCCAGTGAAGATAATCATCATCGCCCGGGATAATAACCGGGTCGGCACTAATCGCATCGCCAGAGCGGCAGCCAGTGACCAGACGCCGCCTAACGCCACGCCCAGCATCGCGCGTGCAGCAATTAATATGCTTATGCTGGACGCTTCCGCTGCGAGAAAATTGGATAATATCAGCAGCAGTATCAATCCCCATACCACATGACGACGGTCAATTTTTCCGCTACCCAGCACCACCGCTGGCCCGGCGACCGCGGCTACTAAAGCGGTTGCCGTAACGGCCTGCCCGGCCGTACCGTCTGAAACGCCAAGATCGGCGGCAATAGGCGTCAACAAACTGGCCGGTAAGAACTCGGCCGTCACCAGCGCAAAGATACCCAGTGAAAGCGAGAACACGGCGCCCCAGGCTGCGATGCTGCGCCCGTTATCATGGCGTTGCTGCGAAGGATCAATCTGGCCCTCGCCACGGATGATTTTTTCGGACATGTTGTTTCCTGTATGTTTGCGCGCTGTTATCAGAAATCGGGCCCAATGTTATCGTCTAACATCAGGAACAGCCACGCCTAATAATTCAGAATTGTTGTCAAAAATTTCCGAAGGTGGGGGAATGGGTAAGCGGGATAGCCATCATGGCCATTTTTCCGGTCGCGGTAATTGAGGTTCACGTGCGTTGTTGCCATGCTGGTTTTGCTGGGATGGGCGCTGTCCCGGGGGATGACGTTTTCCTACCCGGCCTTGACCGGGCGTGCCCCGCACCCGATCAAAAGACGAAATTAACATCTATTAATGACGATTAAAAATCTCACCGAAACGGGCCAGAAAAGCTTGTGACTCCGCACCGCCAACCGCCACATCGCCACTTTCCGGTTTTAACGTATCCAGCTTCGGCAAATGTCCCGGTGCTTCCGCATCAGGATGCGTCGGCCAATACGCCCCTGCCGCCGCAACCAGTTCTTGCCCCTCTTTACTCGCCAGCGTTTCCATAAGTAGTTTTCCGCCGTTAGGGTGCGGTGAATGAGCAAAAATCCCCACGGGTTGGGTCACCAGAATCGCGCCTTCATCCAGTACATAGAAATCAATCGGCTGCCCCTTTTCACGCGCAGTAATAACATTTTGTGATGAGACCATTGGCGATAATAGACGTTCGCCTGTCGCAATCAGGCGTGCGGAATCGGCGTTCCCACGGGTGAACAGAATATCCTGATGTGACAGCGCATTAAGCATATCCCAATTGAGTTTACCGCTCTTCAGTAATGCCAGGAAAAATGCCTGATTGGACGCCGCCACTTTCGGATCGCCCAACAATAATTTGCCTTTCCATTTCGCTTCGGTGAATCCCTGCAAACTTTTCGGCAATTGTGATTTATCCGGGAAGGCCCGCGTATTGTACGCAGCAGTCAGCAGGCTTACGCTGGTAATATACCAGGAGCCATCAGGATCTTTGTATTGCGCCGGCAACCGATCAAAATCACCAACTTTATAAGGAACAAACCATCCCTTTTCTTTCCAGGCGTTGGCGACAAAAATTTCATTAATCATGACCACATCGGCCAGCGTTTTACCAGCAGCCCTTTCAGATTCAATCGTAGGGATCAAATCGAGAGACTGTTTTTGTACGATCTTCAGCGTAATATCCGGGAAATTCGCCTTCCAGAAACTTACCAACTTACGGTTGGTATCCTGGCGAAAGGTATTATAAAACACGACGTCTTTCTCTGGCTTCGCCGCAGCATAAAGCGTAGCGAAACGCTGATTCAGCGGTTCTGCATGAGCAGAGGAGAAGATCAGCATGCCCAGTAACAGGCTGGCGACGAGTAGGCAATTTTTTAACATAGTATGGTTTCCTGGAAAAAAATAAAAAATGCGATTTACAGTACCCGACGCGGTGTATTCGCCAGCAGTGCCTGCCCCTGAAATTGGGTACGCAGCATGATGCGGCGTTGAGTTTCATCAATCGGCGTTCGGTGATGCATGGAATAACGGTTATCCCAAATCAGCACATCGCCCGGCGTCCAGTGGTGTGTCCACGTCAGGCTATTGTCAGTGGCCGCTGCCCAAATTTGATCCAGTAATGCCTCACTTTTTTCAAATGGAAGGCCATCAATAAACTGAGAAGGAAACGCCCGACGGCGTCCGGGATATAATGCAGATCGCCCATTATTCGGATTACGGATAACTAACGGATGAAAGGGCCCGGGCACCTCTTCAGGTCGGGTGGGTAACGCAATACCGGGTCGTAATATCCCCGCGCTATTGCGGCTGGCGTCATGTTTTGCCCACAATCCTTCAATTTCACGCTTAAGCGGTTCCGGTAGCCTTTCATACGCCAGATATTGGTTAGAGAATGAAGTATGACCGCTGTCAGCCGGCGCTTCCAACGCATACAGCATGCTGCCTATCGGCGGCTCAGCGATATACGAGTTATCAGAATGCCAGACCACTTCCAGACTCCCCAACCCGTCGTTTTCACGTGCTGGCTTACCGTCGGCACCCAGGTTGGTATTGAGCATGATCTCCGGAAATTCATCATCCAGTTCAATGCCCGCAGCGCGAATATATTGACGATTCGCGCCTTCCTGTGGCTGACCAAAAATTTGGGCGGCTAAAAGAAATGCCTTTGGCTGCAAATACTGACCGGGAAACAGCAGCACCAGATGATCCTGCCAGGCTTGTCGCAATCGCGTCGCCAGGACATCATCGATTTGCTGTGACAAATCAATTCCGGTCACTACTGCGCCCAGCGCGGCACCCGTGGGGCGAATCGTCAGTCGGTCAATATCATTTTCTGGAATCACGTGCGGCGGCCGTGGAAAAATCAGTTCGTCCAATCGCTGGAAACCGTTCATAGCAACTCCCGAGATAACAGACCTGCGGCGTGCTTTCCCGCCACCTGACCGGTAATAAAACACTCGGCCAAATTACCGGCGCCAAGGTATAAAAACCCCCAGATGCTGCCGAGTTCACCGACGGTATAAAGACGGGGAATAGGTTCTTTGAATGGATTAAGCACACGTTGCTGCGCGTCATGGGCGGGGCCTCCCTGGGTATTATTTACCAGCGGCCACAGTCGCCCGACATAAAATGGCGCCGTTTTGATTGGCAACATACTCGTGCCCGGGCGGGAAAAATCTTCATCCCGCCCACGCTCACACTGTTGATTCCAGCGGTCGAGACTTGCCTGCACCGTCGCAACATCGGCCCCTATCAAGGCGGCCAATGCCGCGACTGAGGCCGCTTTCTGCAGAATACCGTTCTCCACCTCTTTCAGGTTATCGTCACTCCAGACATAGGGGGCAATCGTGCGATCATTAAGGACCGCCTGTCCGAGTGGATAACGCTTACGCCCCTCTTCATCCACCACCAGAAACGCCGGAATATGCGGAAAACTCTGGGTTGTGGGATCGAACTGATCCAGCGGGCGGTGGCCGGTATCCTGAAAATAGGGATGATACTCATTCATAAAACGTTGGCCCCGCTTATTAAGCGTGATCCATGACATTGCCACTTCCGGTGTATTAATTTCCGGTGTCCAGTCAGGCAAACGTTTAACCCGCAGGGCAAAGGGATAATGCTCATCAACGTGGCGAAAGCCATATGAACCATGGAAATGCCACATATGCCAGAGGTCGGCCCCTGCCGCTTGCGCCATACGAATGCCATCACCCGTATTCGCACGCGTTGCCGCCGCCAGCACCGGGCGGATCTGCCAGTATTTACGTTGCATAACCGGGTCCGCTTCAAAGCCGCCGGTAGCGAGGATTACGCCCTTACGTGCGCCAATATGACGTACTTGCCCCTGCTGGCGGACGGTTAATCCGAGGATTTCTCCATTTTCGCCGATGACCAGACGCTCTGCCGGTGTTTCAAGCCGGACTTCAATATCGCGGACGCGAATATTATCGTGCAGCAATTTAAATACGTTTGGCCCCAACAAGCGCCCCCGCGCGTGCGGATAGTCGCGACGCGCATCAAACCCAGGGATATCCGTGACTTCCACAATACCGAACGCATCGTGACCGGGAAAAGGATAGTTGCCGCCACGGTCGCGCACCCGGATTGTGGCGCCATTAACCTTCGCTAACTCCCGGAAATAGCGTTCCAGGCCAAGCATGCCCTCCGTCATCATTTCCAGTACCGGGTCCGGAACATCCGGTCCTACCGTCTTCCGCAGATATTCCAGCCCTTTCTGTCGATCGGTTACCGTGCGTACGCCACCTCCGGCACAAATAGAGATGCCACCGGGATCCGGCATCTTCTCGATCAACAGAACGCGCGCACCGCTGTCGTGCGCGGCCAGTGCGGCGGCGGCGCCAGCAAAGCCAAACCCCACGACCACAACGTCAAACCATTCAGTAAATGTGGGCAACGCCGTACTTTTTATCTGCATGTTATTATCGCTCATCGGTTATTCACGGCTGGAAATGGTTCTGCCGGATACTTTCCAGACAATGCCAAGAATTAAAACGCTAATGGCGACGATAATGACCGATAGCGCAGCCGCCAGCTCAATAGACCCATCAGCAATGTATTGCATGATGACCGTTGACATGACCTGTGAATCGGTTTGCGCCAGCATCACCGACATCGACAACTCACGGATACTCAGTGAAAACACCAGCACCCAACCAATTCCGACGGAAACGTTGAGTAACGGCAAGGTGATATCCAACATGATGCGCAGCCAGCCAGCACCCGCAATGCGAGCCGCTTCCTCCAGCTCTACTGCTATTTGCCGTAGTGCAGTCCGCACCAGTACAAAAGCCACCGGTAACAATTTTGCGGTGTAAGCGATCAGCAACAGGGAAAGGGTGCCATAGAGCACATTGATATAGCCCAGCATGATACCGACGCCAAAAGCGATAGACGGAAAGCCATAGGCAATCATGATTAACAGGGTGATTGCGCCTCGCCCCGCCAACTGTGTTCGCTCCACCACCCAGGCACAAATCACCGCCAGGCTGGCGCATAGCGTGGCGGTCGAAAAAGCCAGCGTCAGACTATTTTTCAAAGAACCAAAAGCGGTATCGCTTTCATCAAACAGATGGCGATAGTTTTCCAGTGCCAGATTATCGAGTGAGATATCAATACCTAATACCTTAATCAGCGACAATAGCAGCAGCGCCGATAACGGCAGAATCACACTCACAAAGACCACCACAACCACCGCGCCGCCCATCAGCCAGCGCCAGCGGCCCAGCGGCAACACCTGCCCTTTCGTCACTTTGCCACTCAGCGTGCGGAAATCATCACGTCCGATAAACAATCGCTGGACGGCCAGACAAAGTAAGGTGTAGAGCACAATCGGCACCGCGATTGCCGCCGCCAGATTCAGACGCGGTGGAAACGAAACCAGATCATACAGTTTGGTGGTCAGCACCGAGAAGTTCGCCATCGTGCCGATAACGGCCGGCGCGCCAAAGGAGGACAGCGTATCCAGCATCACCAGGATAGTACTGGCGAGTATCGCTGGCAAAACCAACGGTAGCGTAATGGTCAGTGTGCTGCGCAACCGGCCGGCCCCCAGAATACGGGCAGCCTGCTCATAGCTGGCATCGACGTTATTCAACGCCGAAAGAACCGAGAAAAAGACCAGCGGATAGAGATGAATGGTTTCAATCATCACCAGTCCATTGAAACTGATGATGTCAAAAGGTGGCGTATCCAGCGACAGGGCCTGCATTAATAGTGTATTAAGATAGCCGGAATTAGGTGCCGCCAGAAAAATCCAGGCGATAACGGTAATAAACGTCGGGATAACGAAGGTGATACCGACCGCACCAACAATCAAACTTTTGCACGGTGTATCGGTCCGTGCCACCGTCCATGCCAACAGCGTCCCGATAAAGGTTGAGCACAGAACCACGTTAATAACCAGCCGCAGCGAATTCCAGGCCGCATCCAGCATACCCGGCTCGTTAATAACGGTCCGAAAAGTATCCAGTGTAAAATGACCATCCTCTGCCGTCAGGCTAAATTTAAACAGCCAGAGCAAAGGCCAGGCAACAATACCCAGCAACACCAGAATCGCGGTACCGATGATCAGCCATTTTATCGGTTGCCACGCCACTCTCCCGTGAGCCGGAGAAAGGTTAAGCGAGCACAGCTCATCAACCCGACTCATGGCAATACCCATGCACGATCATCTTCGACGATGATGTTAAGTGTGCCGCCTGGCGCATCCCGGAACTCAACTGACAATTGCTCATCCCCCAACGCCAGGGTCACATCGTAATGGTTGCCGAGAAAAATACTGTTTATGATCGGCAACGGAATACCATCGCTACGCTGCTGAAAATCTTGCGGGCGGATCACCACGCTGCGCTGCTGTCCCAACCAGCTGGCTCGGGGGCTTTGCTCATCGGCACGCGCCCAAAAACGTAGTCTGCCCCCCAGCTCAAGCTGAACCCTCGGCTGAAAAGCATCAACCGCGACCACGCTGGCACTCAAAATATTGGCCCTGCCAATAAAGCTGGCAACGAAACGATTTTGTGGGCACTGCCATATTTGTTGAGGCGTCCCGACCTGCTCAATACGTCCGGCATTCATGACCACGATACGATCGGCTAACACCAGCGCCTCTTCCTGATCGTGGGTCACATGCAGCATCGTTACGCCAACGCGTTCCTGTAACGCTTTTAATTCAGTACGCATCACCTGACGCATGGCTGCATCCAGGTTCGATAACGGTTCGTCCAGTAGCAATAATGAAGGCTCGGTGACCAGTGCCCGCGCCAGTGCAACACGCTGTTGTTGGCCACCGCTCAGATCGGCAGGTTTTCGTCCTGCATAGCCGGTGAGGTTGACGATATCCAGCATCCGATTCACACGTTGCTTAAGCAGTTCCGCTTTAACCCCCGCAATTTGCAAACCATAGGCGACGTTATTGAAGACGGTTTTATGGGGCCAAATGGCGTAGTTCTGAAACATCATGCCCAACTGACGCTTCTCCGGCGGGAGCATTACGCGGGAGCTGGCGGCCAACTGACCATTTAAATGAATTTCGCCCGCATCAGGCTGAATAAAACCAGCAACCATTCGTAGGGTGGTGGTTTTCCCGCAGCCGCTGGGGCCAAGTAATACCACGCGTTCACCCGGCGCGATGGCTAAATCGATCCCATCGACGGCACGGTGTTCACCCATCACCTTGCTGAGTCCACGCAGCGCAAGTCTGGGCAAAGAAGGGGTGTCTTTTATTTCCTGGGGTAAAGAGAATGCAACAGCCAAAATAACACTCCGGAATTAGAATAATAATTGTTCAGGTTCTCCGGCTACTATAGGTAACGTTTCGCTCTCGTTTAACTGTTAAGATCGGCAAAGCTAATGCAGAAATGAACTATACGCATACTCATTTGGACAGCAGCGAGATGGAATAATCGGTGAAAACAGGCCGGGTGTTCAAACGGCGCAACACCGCAGCGAATCCCCTGGCGTACCGTCAGGTAAATGACGGGGATAAACCCACAGAGTCAACGATCCTGAAGTACGATGAATGACGAATATTCAGGAATGCACATCCTGCGTAAACCACTCATCCGGCAGCTCCACTCCCCGGCCAGCGGCCAGCGCTTTCTCCAGCAGCACGGCGCCTGCTGCGGCAAATTGATATCCCAGACCGTGATAATTTAAGAACGCGGTAATCTCTGCTGCCGACTGACGTGCCTCAACCTGTCCGGAAATGAGTGCAGACAGTGCAGGAGCCTGATCCAGCGTCCGCATCAGGGGAGAGGATTTTTCCCGATGTTCAATGCCGCGGGCAACCACTAAATGATCGTCAGCCATGTTGCCAGGATCGTGCACGATAATACGGTCAAATATCTTCAGCTCATCCGCAGCCAGTTCCCCTTCCCGTATCGATCCCACGTGCATACCTGGGCGCAGCCAGTCGTGTGAAAGCACCGGCTGAAGGCTATTTGTGGCACACAATACAATATCCGCCTGCCGTACGGCTTGCTCTGCGCTGACGGCGGCTTCAACGGGTATACTGAGTTGTTGTTCAAGCTGCTGCGCAAATATCCGCCGACGCGTTTCATCAGGACTGTAAATATACAATTTATCCAGTGAACGTACCGCGGCGATAGCCTGCGCCTGCGCCCCTGCCTGCCAACCACTGCCAAGAATGGCCGCCGTACGGGCATCATGGCGTGCCAGATAATGCACACCTAAACCACTGGTTGCCCCAACGCGCATACGCTGGATCACACCGTCAGGAAACAGGGCCAGAGGCGCGCCGGTTTGTGTATTAAATAACATCACCAACCCGACCCAGCGGTTACCGGCAGCCGCCGGTATTTTCACTTTGCGGGTTTTACCGTTGTGGGTGGGAAAGGACAAAATATCGGAGTTAATCCTGACCGCACCAATAGCGTATCGCGGTACTACTGCCCCCACCATTTTTAGTAAATAGACAGAATCAGCCCGGGCCGTTTCTGTAATCATGTCTGAGCGGTGTCCGTTTACCGCTTGTCCTGCGGCGACATCGCGATACGTATGCTCAAATGCATCAATACAATCCCGCATTGAGAGTACGGCGTTAATATCATCATTAGAGAAAATAAACATGCGTCAACGTTGCCTGCTATCAAGTCATGGTCGGGGATAAGTCGTGACTATCTGGTTTTGAGCAGGAAAAGACAAAGAACAAAACAGGTTAAGCTTTGCTGTTTTACGCACAAGACAGCAGGACGTTACGCGCCGATAATTGACGGATTTGATGATCTGACCGATCTCCGGAGACAGAATATGTCGGTACGCAAAGTTGATATGTCACTTCCCGTGGCGGGACACGCATTAGCCGAAAAAATAGCCGCTGTCCTGACACCTCTTCAGCTCGATAACATCCCCGAAAAAGCCATCACGGTAGCCATCAATGATCTGCTGGATATGGCGGGATTGTGTATCGCTGCCCGGCGCAGCGACTATATAACAGCACTGATTAATACTGACGATCAGCAAGGGAACTGTACCGCATTGGGCCACGCCGCCGGGTTTTCTGCCAGTGGCGCAGCGCTGATTAATGGGACGGCCACTCATGGTGAAGACTTCGATGATACGCTGGAGGGCGCGCCGATTCGGGTTGGCGCGATGGTATTACCTGCGGTTCTCGCCGCGGCGGAACGGCATCATCGTTCCGGTGAGGATGCCTTGCGTGGGATCGTTGCTGGCCTGGAGATGGTGTGCCGGTTTAATCACGTGGTTCCAGGTGCTATTCATAAAGCCGGCTTTCATCCGGTTGGTGTGATTGGTGTACTCGGCGCAACGGCCGGGGTTGGCGTCACGCTCGGGCTAAATCAGCAGCAACTTACCGATGCGTTTGGCATTGCCGGCAGTTTTGCTTCTGGTCTGGGGGAGTTTCTCAGCGAAGGCGCATGGACTAAACGTTTACATCCGGGTTGGGCAGCCCAGTCAGGGTATAAAGCTGCATTACTTGGGCAAGCCGGTTATAACGGCCCCCGTACAATTTTTGAAGGCCCACGTAACCTGTTTCGTGTCTTTAGCCGCGACGCCCCGGCAAATTATCCCCCCCTAATCGATGGGCTGGGAGAACAATGGATGATGGAGCGTATTGCTTTCAAACCTTACGCTTGCGGCACCATGATCCATCCCTTCATCGACTGTATGTTACAAATGCGTCAGCAAGGTATTCACGCCGAAGATATCATCTCGGTTGAATGCGACACGGGCGAAGGTTTGGTTGACCGGCTCTGGGAACCATTAGCCAGTAAACAGCGTCCGACCTCCGGCTACGCGGCGAAATTCAGTATGCCATTCGCCATGGCCATCTCTTTTTTTGAAGGTGATGCCGGGCTGGAACAGTTTACTGACGACAAAATCGATTTACCGCAGGTACTGGCGCTTGCGGCAAAAATTCGTTATCGCATCGATCCTCATAATGAATATCCGCGTAATTACAGCGGCCACGCCCGCGTGACATTTACGGATGGTCGCGTACATGAGTGGCGGCAACCCCATTTCCGCGGGGGCGTCAAAGAACCGCTCACGCGGGACGCGCTGATTGAAAAATTCCGACGTAACATCGCTTACGGCGGATTACCTTCAGGATATGGGGAAGATTTGCTGCAATATTGCCTGAATATTGCCCGCGTTGAGGATGTAGCCAGCCTGGCTCGATTCAGAACCCCAACATAAATACAGTATTTTTGCTCGCCCGTAGCGGACGCGGACACCGTGCATATTCGTCCTGTGAATGAGGCCGAAACCGTCCTGGCGTGCGCTTTTGCAGGGCGGTGACGAACAGAGCCGTGGCCGATTGCCACACTGCCGCGGCGAACCCGGAAACTGCGTCCTCACTTATCAGTCACTGCCGTCTGCGCGCCCTTAGTATCGCGGACACGCAAACGGCTTACCTCAACTTACACCGCGCGGAAGGCGATTTCGCCGGGGATCACTTCACCCTGCCAGTAAAGCTGTGCCGCCACGGCGCCCGCAAGCTGACGATAGATCGCGGTAAAATCGCTCTCCGGACGGCGGATCACCGTTGGCAGGCCTTCATCCAGGTCTTCCCGCAGCGTAATATGTAACGGTAGTTGCCCTAACAGACGCGTGTTATAGGTATCCACCAGCGTTTGCGCGCCACCGGTTCCAAAAATGGCCTCGTGATGTCCGCACTGGCTGCAAATGTGCATACTCATATTTTCGACGACGCCAAGCACCGGTACGCTCACCTTATCAAACATCACAATACCCTTGCGCGCATCGATCAGGGCGATATCCTGCGGGGTCGTCACCACAATCGCGCCGGTGGCCGGCACGTTTTGCGCCAACGTTAACTGAATATCACCGGTTCCCGGCGGCATATCCAGCACCAGATAATCCAGCTCCGGCCACAGGGTTTCATTCAGCATCTGCATCAGCGCCTTACTCGCCATCGGGCCGCGCCATACCATGGCGTTGTCATCCGTCACCAGATACCCAATCGAGTTAGTTGACAGACCATGTGCCACGATAGGTGCCATATGGGTGCCGTCCGGCGATGTCGGACGCTGACCTTCGGTACCCAACATATTGGGCACCGAAGGGCCATAAATATCCGCATCAAGAATGCCGACTTTCGCCCCTTCAGCCATTAGTGCAAGCGCAAGATTCACCGCGGTGGTGGATTTACCCACGCCGCCTTTACCGGAACTCACCGCAATAATATTTTTAACGCCGTTAACGCCTGGTTGATTTTTCACCCGTTTCAGCGTGGCAATATCGTGACTCAGACGCCAGTCAATCGCCTGTGCGCCAGTGATACGCAGTAAGTCAGCGCTGGCGGTTGCTTTTAAATCCTCAAAAGCGCTGTTCCAGGCAAAGGGCATCACCAATTCGATATGCAGCTTATTGTCCATCAGCGCAACATGGTGCAACGCTTTAAGCGTAGTCAGGTTATGCTTCAGCGTCGGATGTTCAAATGTGGTCAACACTCCCATCACCATTGCGCGCAATGTTTCCGGTGAGTAATGACCATGGGATTGTGAATTCATCCCGGCTCCTTGGTATTTTCATTGTAAATGACAGGTAAAATCGTGCGAAATTGCCCTCTCGCTTAAGCATACCAGAAGTGTTGGTACTGGCGTGTTAGCCGGCAGAAATTTCGCACCTGCGGGTAATAACGCGACACAGATTTTGTACTAAGGCTCACCGACCACCCCGGTGGCATAAGATTTGTCCGCCGCTGGAATAAGCCTTGTTTACGCCGGGCCAGCCTTTCGGTTAACATCTAAACCCCTTTTTAAATCAGGTATAGCAAGTTCTACTATGACTCAAGTCGCGAAAAAGATTTTGGTAACGTGCGCACTGCCGTACGCCAACGGTTCTATCCATCTCGGCCACATGCTCGAGCATATCCAGGCAGATATATGGGTCCGTTACCAGCGAATGCGCGGCAATCAGGTTTACTTCATCTGTGCTGACGATGCGCACGGCACGCCGATCATGCTGAAGGCTCAGCAGTTGGGGATCGCCCCCGAACAGATGATTGCCGAAATGAGTCAGGAACATCAGACTGATTTTGCAGGCTTTAATATTAGCTATGACAACTATCATTCCACGCATAGCGACGAGAACCGTGAGCTGTCATCACTTATTTATGGTCGCCTGAAAGAGAACGGGTTTATTAAAAATCGGACCATTTCTCAGCTGTACGATCCTGAGAAAGGAATGTTTCTGCCCGATCGCTTTGTGAAAGGCACCTGCCCGAAATGTAAGTCTCCCGATCAATATGGCGATAACTGCGAAGTCTGTAGCGCAACCTACAGCCCGACCGAGCTGATTGATCCTAAATCTGTCGTCTCGGGTGCGACACCGGTGATGCGTGACTCTGAGCACTTCTTCTTTGATTTGCCAGAATTCAGCGCCATGTTGCAGGCGTGGACGCGTTCAGGCGCGTTACAGGAGCAGGTCGCGAACAAGATGCAAGAGTGGTTCGAGTCCGGACTTCAGCAGTGGGATATTTCCCGCGATGCGCCCTACTTTGGCTTTGAGATCCCGGATGCGCCAGGCAAATATTTCTATGTCTGGCTGGATGCGCCTATCGGCTATATGGGCTCATTCAAAAACCTGTGCGACAAGCGTGGCGACATCGACTTTGACGCCTTCTGGAAGAAGGATTCGGAGGCTGAGCTTTATCATTTCATCGGTAAAGATATTGTCTATTTCCACAGCCTGTTCTGGCCAGCTATGCTGGAAGGCAGCAACTTCCGCAAACCGACTAATCTGTTCGTTCACGGGTATGTCACGGTTAACGGTGCCAAAATGTCAAAATCCCGTGGCACCTTTATTAAGGCCAGTACCTGGCTTGAGCATCTGGATGCAGACAGCCTGCGCTATTACTATGCCGCAAAACTCTCTTCACGCATTGATGATATCGACCTGAATCTGGAAGACTTCGTCCAGCGAGTTAACGCCGATATCGTGAATAAAGTGGTGAACCTGGCCTCCCGCAATGCGGGCTTCATCAACAAACGTTTCGACGGAAAACTGGCTGATACACTGGCCGATCCGGCGCTTTACCAAACCTTTACCGATGCCTCAGCCAGCATTGGCGAAGCCTGGGCTAACCGTGAATTCAGCCGCGCAATTCGCGAAATCATGGCATTGGCCGACGTTGCCAACCGCTATGTTGATGAGCAGGCGCCGTGGGTTGTGGCCAAACAGGAAGGACGCGATGCCGATCTGCAAGCGATATGCTCCATGGGCATCAACCTGTTCCGCGTACTGATGACATGGCTGAAACCGGTTCTGCCTTCGCTTAGCGAACGCACCGAGGCTTTTCTTCAACATCAACTGTGCTGGGATGGCATCAACCAGCCGCTGTTGGGCCATAATATCGCCCCCTTCAAAGCGCTTTATGGCCGTATTGAAATGAGCAAAGTGGATGGCCTTATTGCGGCCTCGAAAGAAGACGCAGCCGCCGCATCCGTCGTTTCTGGCCCTCTGGCCGACGCGCCGATCGCCGATACCATTCAGTTTGATGATTTTGCCAAAGTCGATATGCGAGTCGCGCTAATCCAAAAAGCAGAACGGGTAGAAGGCTCCGATAAACTGCTGCGTCTGGTGCTGGATATGGGCGGCGAAACGCGCCAAATTTTCTCCGGAATTCGCGCCGCTTACCCCGATCCGGCCGTACTCGAAGGGCGCCTGACCATCGTGGTGGCTAACCTTGCGCCGCGTAAGATGCGTTTTGGTCTTTCAGAAGGTATGGTGCTTTCGGCGGGCCCTGGGGGTAAAGACTTGTTCCTGCTGTCAGCGGATAGCGGCGCACAACCCGGGATGCCGGTCAAGTAATGTTAACAGGGGCAGAGTCCTGCCCCTTCTTCTCGCTTATGCCTCGCGTTATTGCTGTGCTGCCTCTGCGGCAAGCGCTGGCACGCTTCGTTTTTTCATCGTACGATGATCGCGTTAAAAACAGGAGTTTTTCATGCGCAACGTGCTCGCCATCACCTGGTGCTATATCCGTGCCTTTGCCATCATCTATCTCTGTCTGTATGCCGGTGAGGCGCTGTCCGCCCTGCTTCCGATTACCATTCCGGGTAGTATCCTCGGTATGCTGGTTCTTTTCTTTTTGCTGGCATCACAAATTCTCCCCGTGCGCTGGGTGAAACCCGGTTGTCATCTACTCATCCGGTATATGGCGCTGCTCTTCGTACCCATTAGCGTAGGGGTGATGGGCTATACCGATGTTCTTAGCGCTCAATTCGGACCGATTGTCGTTTCCTGCATTGTCAGTACCCTGATAGTGTTGGTTATTGTGGGAGTGAGCTCTCAACGCCTGCAGGATCGCGCTTCCGACAGGAAAACGAATAATGAATGATTTCTGGTGGTCGCTGCCGCTCACACTGCTGGTCTTTTTCGCTGCGCAAAAACTTGCTGCGAAGGTGAAGATCTCCCTGTTTAACCCGCTGCTGATCTCTATGGCTGCGATTATTCCTCTGCTACTGATGATCAATATGCCTTATGCACGCTATTTCGCCGGGAGCTCGCTGCTGAATCATTTACTGCAACCAGCCGTGGTTGCTTTAGCATTACCGCTGTATGAACAAATCCACCAGATTCGTACACGCTGGAAATCA
The DNA here is from genome assembly GCF_022647505.1 of [Pantoea] beijingensis. Lineage (NCBI taxonomy): Bacteria > Pseudomonadati > Pseudomonadota > Gammaproteobacteria > Enterobacterales > Erwiniaceae > Erwinia > [Pantoea] beijingensis. The sequence continues at coordinate 1,451,242 of NZ_CP071409.1, read as the reverse complement.
CTACTCAGCGTTTGTTTTATCGGCAGTCTGGCTGCGATGATATCCGGTACCGCCATTGCTCTTTGGCTGGGGGCTACGCCCGAGATTGCCGCCACTATATTACCAAAATCAGTGACAACCCCCATCGCGATGGCGGTATCATCCTCGCTTGGCGGTATTCCGGCGATCAGCGCAATTTGCGTGTTAGTTGCGGGCGTATTAGGTGCAGTATTCGGCCATATGCTGCTGAATTTGCTGGGCGTGCACAGTAAGGCCTCGCGAGGGCTGGCAATTGGCAGCGCCTCCCATGCGCTGGGCACCGCGCGCTGTGCTGAGGTCGACTTGCAGGAAGCCGCATACAGCTCACTGGCACTGGTGATCTGCGGCATTATCACTTCGCTGTTGGCCCCCTTCCTCCTTCCGTTATTACTGCTGATTTTTGGGTAGAAGTTGCGAGAGATCTCGCAAATTGTAATTAACTTTCATTTATTGCATTGATAGAGCGATACAGATCACATATAACCAGCTGATTGCACCGTAGAATCGGTCGCCCAACTGGCCAATGAGAGGCATTTAATGCATTTACGTTTTCACCGCGCTTTTGCCACGCTGTCTTCAGAGCTGCAAACAGCGTTGGCGCCCATTATGGACGCCGATGACTTCTCTGCCTCATTAAGCGCAGCGCACATTGAAAGGCTCAAGCAGCAGACACAGCTGGATGCTGATGCTTTAGCATTTGCATTACTGCCACTGGCAGCGGCTTGTGCGATCACGCCGCTTTCTCACTTCGATGTTGGCGCGGTTGCGCGTGGTAAAAGTGGCCGCTGGTATTTTGGCGCTAATATGGAATTTACAGGCGCTACCATGCAGCAAACCGTTCACGCCGAACAAAGCGCGATTACCCATGCCTGGTTATGCGGTGAAACAGCGCTGGAAGCCATCACCGTTAATTACTCGCCTTGCGGACACTGCCGCCAGTTTATGAACGAGCTTAACAGTGGCACAGATTTGCAAATTTTCTTACCCGGACGCGATCCCGCAACACTGAAAGATTATCTTCCTTATGCTTTTGGTCCCCGAGATCTTGATATCAAGACGCTGCTGCTTGATCCAATCGATCACGGTTATCACATGCAGGGCGATCGGCTCGAACAGGCCGCCATTGCCGCAGCTAATCACAGTCATGCCCCTTATAGCCAGGCACATAGTGGCGTGGCACTGGAAACCGAGAGCGGTGCCATCTATGCCGGACGTTATGCAGAGAATGCGGCATTTAACCCTAGCCTGCCTCCGCTGCAGGCTGCACTGATTTTAATGAATATGCACAGCGAAGACATTATGCAGATCAAACGCGCGGTGCTGGCAGAACATCCGCGTGCCACGCTGGAACAGCATCAGGCAACGCAGGCGACGCTGAATGCGCTTGGTTGTCAAAATCTGCGCGTTGTGGCATTAGGCGATCGCTAAGCGCTCTATCTCGAACGGAGGGCGTAACGTCAACGGCATTCCATTCATCCTTCGGATGACCAGTCAGGACCGGTTAGCGCCGGCCCTTTGTCGTTCGCCTGTGCGACAGCAGAAGATATTTGCCAGTCCCGCCGGCGAGGGAGACACTCACGACACCGGCTGAGGACAGAAAAATAATTAACCTTTAGAAGCCAGAAAAATGAGCTCAACGACACCCATCCCCCTCTAAATAACGGGTATTATGAATTCTCGTTAACTAAAGCTGTACTTCTGCGCGTTTTTTCTTAGGATCGGTGGCACACAATTCATTCGCAATATTCAGGTGTTAGCGTCGCAGTCATATCACATGTGGCCAGCGCACAGAAATGACGCGTGTTTGATGCGTGTAAAAAAAAACGAGCACTGTCCAAATTTAATATGAACTCTGTAAGCCCGCAGGAGCATACCGCATGGAATTTGAACACGAGAGTAAAAGGCCGCTTTATATCCCCTATGCCGGACCGATACTGCTGGAGTTTCCGCTGCTGAACAAAGGAAGCGCTTTCTCCATCGAAGAACGCAATGATTTCAATCTAAATGGTCTGCTACCCGAGACCGTTGAAAGCATCGAAGAGCAGGCTGAACGCGCCTGGCGTCAATTTCAGGACTTTAAAAACGATAACGATAAGCACGTCTACCTTCGCAATATCCAGGACACTAACGAAACGCTTTTTTACCGCCTGTTGGACAACCATCTTGAAGAGATGATGCCGATCATCTATACCCCAACGGTTGGTGCAGCCTGTGAGCACTTCTCAGAAATCTATCGTCGTGCCCGCGGCTTGTTTATCTCCTATCCGAACCGTGCCAGCATTGAAGACATGCTGCAAAACGCCACTAAGCAAAATGTAAAAGTTATCGTGGTGACGGATGGAGAGCGTATCCTCGGCTTGGGCGATCAGGGCATTGGCGGTATGGGGATCCCGATTGGTAAACTGTCACTTTATACCTCATGTGGCGGCATCAGCCCGGCCTATACGCTGCCGGTGGTTCTGGATGTCGGCACCAATAACCAGCAGTTACTGAATGACCCGCTATATATGGGCTGGCGTCATCCACGTATTACCGGCGAAGAGTACGATAAATTCGTGAATGAATTTATCCAGGCGGTAAAAAGCCGCTGGCCAAATGTTCTGCTGCAATTTGAAGATTTCGCACAAAAGAACGCCATGCCGCTGCTGGAGCGTTATCGCGACGAAGTTTGCTGCTTTAATGACGATATTCAGGGAACTGCCGCCGTAACACTCGGCACCTTGATTGCCGCCAGCCGTGCGGCAGGCAGCAATCTGAGCGATCAAAAAGTCGTCTTCCTCGGTGCGGGTTCCGCAGGTTGCGGTATCGCTGAGCAGATCATTGCCCAGATGAAATCTGAAGGCCTGAGCGATGACGAAGCGCGAGCTCGCGTCTTTATGGTCGATCGTTTTGGGCTATTGACCGATAAACTGCCAAACCTGTTGAATTTCCAGAGCAAGCTGGTACAGAAGAACGAAAACCTGGCGAGCTGGGATACTCAGGATGACTCGCTGTCGCTACTGGATGTGGTACGCAATGCGCAGCCTGATATTCTGATCGGCGTATCTGGTCAGCCGGGTTTGTTCAGCGAAGAGATCATCCGCGAAATGCATAAGCACTGCCCACGTCCTATCGTGATGCCGCTTTCCAACCCGACGTCTCGTGTCGAAGCCACACCGGCAGATATTATGGCATGGACCGACGGTGCTGCACTGGTGGCGACAGGTAGCCCATTCGCGCCGGTAACCTGGAAAGAGAAAACCTTCCCTATCGCGCAGTGCAACAACTCCTATATCTTTCCGGGAATTGGACTCGGCGTTATCGCATCAGGCGCCGTTCGCGTAACCGATAGTATGCTGATGGCTGCAAGCCGGGCACTGGCCGATTGCTCACCGTTGGCAAATGATGGCATCGGTGCCGTTCTGCCGGAAATTAAAGATATCCAGGGCGTATCAAAGCTGATCGCAATGGCTGTGGGTAAAGCCGCACAGTTAGCGGGCGTTGCCGTCGTCACTTCTGAAGATGTGCTATCGAAGTCGATCGCGGCCAACTTCTGGTTACCGCAGTATCGTAACTATCGTCGTACATCCATCTAACCGTCCATAACGGGCGCACGCAGCGCCCGTTATTATTAATAATGCGTCGGCAATGATCCATGTCACTTGCTTCATCGCATCGGCTCAAGTAGCCTTGAACCATTCGATTTTTTGCTACCCTGAGCGCCTTAAAGCATGCTAAAACGCTTGATTTATAGTCTGATTATCATCATATCGTTGATGGTACTGACTGCGCTCGGCCTCGATCGCTGGATTAGCTGGAAAACAGCCCCCTACGTTTACGACGATTTAACTTCGTTACCGCATCGGCAGGTAGGCGTTGTGCTAGGCACCGCAAAGTATTATCGGACCGGCGTGATCAATCAGTATTATCTTTACCGTATGCAAGGGGCAATTAATGCTTACAACAGCGGTAAGATAAATTATCTGTTACTAAGCGGCGATAACGCCCAGCAGAGCTATAACGAGCCGATGACCATGCGCCGTGACCTGATTGCGGCTGGAGTGGAACCCGCAGATATCGTACTTGATTACGCCGGGTTCCGTACGCTGGATTCGATTGTACGTACGCGCAAAGTCTTTGATACCAATGACTTCATTATTATCACTCAACGCTTCCATTGCGAACGCGCGCTGTTTATTGCCTTGCATATGGGAATTCAGGCACAGTGTTACGCCGTTCCCTCACCCAAAAATATGCTCAATATCCGTTTCCGCGAAGTCGGTGCCCGCCTTGGCGCCCTTATCGATCTCTATTTAATGAAGCGCGAACCTCGTTTTCTTGGCCCGCTGGTGCCTATTCCTGCGGTACATGACATCCCGGAAAATGCCCAGAGCTATCCCGCCGTCACGCCAGAACAACTGCTGGAACTGCAGCAAAAACCAGAGAAGAAATAACGCTTTTGCGACATAAAAAAAGAGGCTTTCGCCTGGTGCCGATCGTTTAAAGATCGGTTGACCGATGCGGTGGCTGGTGTAAAAGGGTTCATGTTCTTCATGGCCCCTTTTTCAATGGAACTTTCACAAGCATTTCACCGCGCCTGACGGGATTCTGAGCTTCGCTGACCCGCTTTCACCCGACCTTATCCAGCAGGCTTTTTCTCTCACTGATACTGTCACCCTTCGCAAACGTGAGTTTCCTCCTGAGCCCATGGTCCCGCGGGTAATCGGTGGGCGTTGGGAAGCACGCTCCCGGAGAGGGTGAGACAGGCGCTGTGAGGTATCCTGCAGACATATAACCTGGTGCGATACCCGATCATCAAGATGGCGTTCAGCCTGGAGGAGGATTATCTGCCTTATCAACGAAGTTTTAGCGGTGCGGTATCGGAGATATTACGGTTGTTAATCGGGTTACCCCGGGCATCGTCGTGAGCCATTCCGGGCCATCAGAAACACTTTTACCGTAGCGCAGAGATGCTGAAACTGCCCTCAAGGCGGGAGCGGGAATATGCGAGGGACGTGAGAGAAAAGGTCGAAATATCCCTTAAAAAACAACGCCGGCCACCTTGAGTGACCGGCATTAGGTTTTCGCATCCTTTTTAATACGATCACAACATCGCCAGAATGTCTGCCCAGGCAGAACGTCGTGCATACCGTTGCGTCTGGTGACAACACAATCCATTTGCTATCTGAAAAGAGGCAACCCCTCTTTCGATGAATTACTTCTTACGTGAATATTTCAACGAGTCCAGCGCGACGGCGAAGATGATAATGCTACCTTTGATAATGTACTGCCAGTAAGGGTTCACGCCGATATAAGTCAGGCCATAGTTGATGACGGTAAAAATCAGCACACCGGTTACCACTCCAGCAACGGTCCCGACTCCACCAGCAAAAGACACACCCCCAACCACACAGGCAGCAATGGCATCCAGCTCATACATAAAACCGAGATTATTCGTCGCACTACCGATACGCCCCGCCTCCAGCATCCCGCCAAAAGCGTAGAACACCCCAGAAAGCGCATAGATCATAATAAGATTTAGCGGAACGTTAACCCCGGAGACCTTTGCGGCTTCCGGATTGCCACCAATCGCAAAAATATTTTTGCCGAAGCGAGTTTTATTCCACAGCACCCAGACAAACAGGATAGCGATAATCGCATAGAAGGTGATGTAGGAGAGTTTGAAATCGCCAAAACGTAAAAAACCCTGAGCAAAGGTGGAGAAGCCCGCGTCAAAACCCGCAATCGGTGATGCACCAACATAGTCATAATAAAGCGAGTTTATACCGTATACGATAATCATCGTACCTAATGTAGTGATAAACGGCGTCACTTTCAGGTAGGCGATCACCAGCCCGTTTACGAGGCCAATCAGAGCACCGATCGCACAGACGGTCAGGATAACCAGTGGGATAGGCACCGTATCGATATTTGGGAACACCTTGTTCACGTTGTCCATTGCCTGCAACATAGTCGCTGCGACAACTGCGGCCAGCCCAACCTGGCGTCCGGCAGAGAGGTCAGTCCCCTGCGTCACAATTAGCCCGGCAACGCCGAGAGCAATGATAACGCGCACCGATGACTGCGTCAGAATATTACTCAGATTAACCAGGCTGAGAAACGTCGGGTCCTGGAAGATAATGATTGCCAGCAACACCAGTAAAACGACGTAAATACCACCTTCTTTTAGCCAGGTTAGCGCATTTTTCTTATTAACTGCTTTCATGGTGACAGCCCTTACATCAAAGGTGTAACGACGCCAAACGCAATATTTCGTTTTGCGTAGCGGTTTTCGTTTCGACAATGCCTGCAACCAGGCCATTACTCATTACCAATATCCTGTCGGTAATCCCTAATAATTCCGGCATTTCAGAAGAAATAATAATGATACCCTTCTCCCTTTTAGCCAGTTCGGCAATAAGCTGATAAATTTCAAACTTAGCACCAACATCAATGCCACGCGTGGGCTCATCCAGCATTAATATTTCCGGCTGAGTTAATAGCCAGCGGCCAATAATTACTTTCTGCTGGTTCCCACCGGAAAGGGAGCCAATAGACGTGTGATGTCCCGGCGTTTTTACCCGCATAGAGTCAATCACCCATTGGGTATCACTTTTCATCCGGCTGTTATCCAGCAGTCCCAGGCTGTTTTTATATTTACGGATATTGGAGATCAACGAATTAAAACCGATATCCAGATAAGCATAAATCCCGGTCGAGCGGCGTTCTTCCGTTACCAGTGCGAAACCATGATTAATCGCTTCATTGGCACTGTGATTATTAATCGCTTTGCCATGCAGTTTAATAGTGCCGCTCGATTTGTCACGAATACCGAAGAGCGTCTCAACAATATCCGTACGTTTCGCGCCAACCAAACCCGCAATTCCCAGAATCTCACCTTTATGTAGGTCGAAAGAGACATCACGAATCGAAGGCTGGCGCAACGAGGTAAGGTTACGCACTTCAAGGATTACTTCACCGGGAACGTTACTTTTATCAGGAAAACGCTGGTTCAGTGAACGTCCAACCATCATCGCGATGATTTTGTCCATATCCAGCCCTTCCAGCGGCTGAGTGACAATCCATTGGCCATCCCGCAGGATGGTGATTTCATCACAAAGCTGGAAAATTTCTTCCATTTTATGAGAGATATACACGATACCGCAGCCACGATCTTTCAACTTACGAATAATGGTAAACAGATGGTTTACCTCTTTTTCCGTCAGCGAAGATGTCGGCTCATCCATAATGACGATTTTTGCGTTATACGAGAATGCCTTAGCAATTTCAATCATCTGCATCTGCGAAACAGATAACGTGGCGACTTTATCACGCGGATCGATATCGATATCTAATTCATCAAAGATCGCTTTGGTATCGCGATACATTTTGTCCTGATCGACAAATAACCCTTTTCTGGGATAACGTCCCAGCCACATGTTATCCATAACGGTACGTTGCAAAACCAGGTTTAATTCCTGATGCACCATAGAAACACCATTTTCCAGTGCTTCTTTTGCGCTTTTAAAATCAACTTCCTCACCCTGAAACAGGATGCTCCCCGAATCTTTACTGTAAATACCAAACAGGCATTTTAATAACGTAGATTTACCGGCGCCATTTTCTCCCATAAGGGCATGAATAGAGTGCGGGCGAACCTTTAAATTGACTTTATCTAAGGCTTTCACTCCAGGAAATGATTTACTGATATCGCTCATTTCCAGCAGGAATTCACGCTGCGGTGTCGTTTTATCACTGGCCATAATTTACCTGGCTGAAAGAGTCATTCGGACAAGTGAAGCATGGGCGCGGCACTAGCCCGCGCCCACTTTGGTTATTTTACAAACTGAGACAGGTTATCTTTATCTACCGGTACGTAAGCAACGCGAACCACTTTGCCATCCAGTGTGTAAGTGGTGCCTTCAGTTGCAGGTTTGCCTTCTGCCAGGTTTTTCGCCATTTCAAAAGTGGCTTTTGCCTGATTATCTGCATCGTTCAGCACGGTACCTGCCATCGCACCGGATTTCACTAACGCCAGCGCTTCTGGCAGTGCATCCACACCGAATACCGGGATAGACGCTTTGTTATGCGCCTTCAGCGCTTCAACCGCCCCCATTGCCATCGCATCGTTGTTTGCGATAACCACTTCAATTTTGTTACCGTTCGGGCCGGACAGCCAGGCATCGACTTTATCTTTCGCCTGAGCGGTATCCCACATGGCAGTATCCATATGTAACGACTGAGTTTTGATGCCGTCTTTGGTCAACGTATCAATTACATATTTCGTACGTGCTTCCGCATCCGGATGGCCCGGCTCGCCTTTTAACAGCACATACTGAATCTGACCATCTTTATTCAGGTCCCAGGCTGGATTGGCTTTCCAGTGCTTTTCAATCAGCTCGCCTTGTTTCACGCCTGATTCTTTCGAGTCCGTGCCAACATAGTAAGCTTTGTCGTAGCTGGCCAGAGCCTGTGCGCTCGGTTCTTTGTTGAAGAACACCACGGGCACATCGTTCTGCTTCGCTTTATCAATGATGACGGCGGCAGCTGCCGGATCGACCAGGTTAATGGCTAATGCTTTCACACCTTTCGCCATCATCACATCGACCTGATCGTTCTGGGTAGACTGGCTATTCTGCGAGTCATTCATTAACAGCTGAATGCCAGAAGCACCTTTTGCTTCTTTCTCAATCGCTTTACGCACAACGGACATAAAGTTATCGTCATATTTATAAATGGTGACACCAATGCGGGTATCTGCTGCGTGAGCCGTTGCTCCAAACATCATACTGGCAACCAGGGCTGTGAGGGTGAAAGCCTTCTTATTCATGGAATCTCCGGTTTTTGCAGGGTATACCCGTCACATATAAAGTTGCCTGCGCGTCGGCGGTACTTACTCACCCAAATAACTTACCGATAATGATTACCGGGGTTCATTCGCTGGCCGTATTGACGCAACTTCACATCGTGTGGGTATCGTTCTACGTCTTGCTCACGTCGCCGTGAAATAACAAGACAATCGGTTATACCCTGTCATATTTCACCTTGCGGGTTTAGCTGTACTCGCGCATTCCGGCAATGAAGAACGACCAGAACATCTCAAGTGAGCGATTACGCTGCAAGCGAATTATCGAGGGTTTATTAACGTTCAGTGAAACGTCTTTATGTTTAAAGAATGTTACGAAACACTGATAAATTGTTAATGCAAAACCTAACTTCCGTGTCCGGCAACACTTCCTGAAAGATATGTTCAACTATTTCATGCCACCCACAGAGCCTTAGTATCCGGGAAAACGACCCGTTACATTATGTTTCAGCCCCCTGGTTGCGCTGTCATCATAGAGATGCCAATGTTAATTAACTGTGAATTTACTCACAGATTGGAAACGGTTACATGGGTAAATCTCCGGGATTAGTGACAGGCTCCACATTTTGCCGTGTGGCAACGGAATGGCGACGTACCAGGGTAGGCATAAAGCAGTGTTGAGCCGTTGGATCGATCTGACCGGATGCGCCTTTTAACGCCAGCTCAGTGGCAAGTTTTGCCATAGAAACAATCGGATAACGCACAGTGGTGAGTTGCGGGTCGGTATACCGTGAAATGGGAATATCATCAAAACCGATGATTGAGAGATGCTGCGGAACTTGAATATCGTTATCCTTCAATGCAGTCAGTGCACCTGCAGCCATGCTGTCGTTATAGGCAAAAACGGCGGTGAGATGTAAATTACGCCCTAGCAGCTCAACCATCGCCGCTTCCCCGCCGCTGAGGTCAGGTTCGCCACTGGCTGTCCAGCCTTCAGGCGGTGTCATTCCCTGCTCCGCCAGCGCCTGTAGCCAGCCGTCACGGCGCTGAATAACATCTTCAATTGGATGACACGAACCCAAATAACCAATTCGCGTATGGCCCTGTTGTTGCAGCATACGCGTTGCCATCAGGGCGCCGCTGACGTTGTCCAGACAAACGCAACGATGAGCATATCCGGGGATGATACGGTTGATCAGCACCATCCCCGGTACCTGATCCATAAAACTCGCCAATTCTGCATCAGAAAGGGTTTTCGCATGCACGATCAATGCATGACAACGCTGGCGGATTAGCACTTCAATCGCGTGACGCTCTTTCTCTTCCTGGTGATAGGAGTTATTGATTAATACATGTTTCTTCAGGCGCTGCGCAACGTTGTCGACAGCCTTGACCAACGCGCCAAAAAAGGGGTCGGAGACATCCATTACCACCACGCCAATGGTGTCAGTCATTTGAGTTGCCAGCGCTTGCGCATTCGCGTTAGGTCGATAACCTAATGATTCTACTGCCGCTAACACGGTATTGCGCGTGTCCTGCATCACCGCAGTGCTATTATTGAGCACGCGAGAAACGGTGGCGACGGAAACGCCAGCAAGCCGCGCGACGTCACGGATGGTAATCATAAACGCTTCGCCTTGAAGTAATGGAACGCATAACTTTTCTGTTACCAGAACATTTTATGGCGGCTATTTTGTCAGGCGGTTTAACGTTACAGCGTGAATCTCATCACACTCGTGAAAACGGTTACATACAATTATGCAACCTTTGTGATGTGTATCATTATCCGCGGTGAGGGGGTTCAGGCAGTTTGCCTGCCCCTAACCGGGTTAGTTGGCGCCACAGCCATTCCATTGGTCCCTGGTCGAAAAAACGGAGCCAATAGAGTGAAAACAGCACATTGACGCTCCAGATGGCAGCTACGATAGCCAACAATTGCAGGCGGTCAAAGTGCATAAAAAGGCCTAAGCGGTAGAACAGCGTGGTACAGAGCAGTGTTTGCAGTAGATAGTTAGTTAACGCCATGCGCCCGACACAGCATATCGCCTGCGTTATTTTTAGCCCGGCCAATTGAGGCCAAAAACCAAAGCAGAGGGCAGCATAACCCAGAGCCTGTAGCGGAGCAGCGATATCTCTGGGTACCTGCAGAAAAAAAGCCGTCCAGCGGAATTCCCATTGCAAATGCCATTGCAAAAAGATCCCGGGAATCTGGATAACAAAAGAGAGCGGGATGGTAAAGAGCGCCAGCCGTCGATAGTGACGCAGGCTGAAGCGCCCTTTCAGCCAGCCAGTGCGCATTAGCGCTCCGCCAATCATCATTAAGCCCGCAAGTTGCCAGCCATACTGCGCACCAAGTGCCAGCATACCGGATGAGAGGTGTTCGAGCCGGTTTCTCACAGCCTCAATCCCCCCTCCCAGCTTCCAGTAGGTTTCATACTGTACCACCGCTATGCCGGGCTGCCATGAGCTGCCGGGCTTATCGCCCGAGATCAGACCAAAGACAATCAACACCAGTACACCAACCCCATACAACATCACCCCGGTATTAAACAGCGAACGGGTTGAAGAAACATCGCGGATCATACGCCAGGCGATCAATCCTACAATGCCATAATCCAGTAGAATATCGCCTTCCCAGAAAAAGACCGCGTGGATAAAGCCCAAAATGACCAGCCAGGTTAAACGCGACTGTAACCAGCGCTTACCGCGCGGCAATAACATCTGTAGGCCGGCCCCAAACAGAATGGCAAACAGAGTGAGGAATTTAATTTGTGCGAACAGTTCAAGCGTGGCCCACGTCCAGATATCGGTATCAGACGGGATTCCGTTCCAGGCAGGATTGAGATAGGCCGCGGCAGGCAGGGCAAATCCGCTCACATTCAGCAGTAAAATGCCCAGTACCGCAAGACCACGGATAAAATCCAGTGTCAGATTGCGCTGCATGCATATTTCCTGAATCAGGCTGGCTCCCTCTCGTTACAATCAGAGAGGGAAAGCCGCAGAAAGAAAACTAACTATGGCGCACCGCACGAAGAAATTCCTGCCGGGTATTCTGGCTGGATTTAAACAGACCGCCCAGAGACGTGGTGGTGGTGGCACTGGTCGCATCACGAATGCCGCGCGCCTTAACACAGTAATGTACCGCATCAATCGACACGGCCACATTGTTAGTCCCCAACAGCGTTTGTAAAGCAAGCAAAATCTGCTGCGTCAGACGTTCCTGAACCTGGGGGCGTGAAGCAAAGAACTGCACGATGCGATTGATTTTTGACAGGCCAATCACTTTATCTTTTGGGATATAGGCTACGGTCGCTTTACCGTCGATAATCACGAAATGATGCTCGCAAGTGCTGGTTAAGGTGATATCGCGCACCGTCACCATCTCGTCCACCTTCATTTTATTTTCTATCACGGTGATTTTAGGGAAATTAGCATAATCCAGACCGGAGAAAACTTCGTTCACATACATTTTGGCGATGCGATGCGGCGTTTCAGCAAGGCTGTCATCTTCTAAATCGAGATTTAACAACTGCATAATTTCTGTCATATGACCGGCAATCAGCCGTTTACGTGTTTCATCGTCTATTTCACGCGCAGGCGAACGTAAAGGGGTTTCCAGCCCACGGGCGAGTAACGCTTCGTGTACCAGGGCGGCTTCCTGACTTAATGTCGTCATATTTTTTTCTCCAGCGGAAAACGTTCACCTTCAGGACAAGAGGCCCATATCCCCTCTTACAGCAGTGAAACACTTTAGCGGCACATTAACGGCCAAATAACAAAATAAACCCGCTGCACCTTGAAAAATGACGGGTCTGTTCACTCGTCTGGTGCAGCGATACACCAGCCGGGATAGCCATTTTAAACACTCTGTATCGTTAATCCAGTGAATCAATTTAATCGGCGTTGAAACAGATTCATTTAGCACGTTTAAATACTAACCCGCCAGCCAGCAGCAGCCCAATACCCGCAACGTAAAGCGCGGGTTCTAAACGGTGCGTCAGCAGCGTGGAGCTGGCTGAAAGCATCGGCCCAACCAGTTGTCCCACGGCATAGCCGGTGGTCAGCAGCCCGGCCAGATAGCGCGAATGCGTTGGTGCCAGTTCGCGGCCATATTGCAATGTCAGCTGCACCACACTCAGAAAGCCACCACCGACTAATATCGCGCCCAGAACCAGTCCCGTGATGCCTGGAATCACATCGGATGCGAACACGCCAATTGCCTGAGCCCAGAGCGTCAGCCCGAGCCGAATGGGGGTTGAAGCGTAATGACGCGTTAGAATGCCAAGACCGATACCCACTACCGAAGCGCCGCCAAATACCGGCCAGACAAATTGAGCAAAGGCGCTGCCGGGAAAACGTGCCGCCGCCATTTGTGATAAAAATGTCGCGGGTAGAATATAGCCAAAGCCCGCCAGACTATAGCTCAGAACCAATCGCTTTAGGTTGGGCGTCAGTACCAGCGGTTCAGGCGCACTCTCCGGCCGATGTAGCTCGCCTTTGCCCGGCAAATTGCGGGCAATAAGTGCCACCAGTACCAGAGCCACCAGCCCATAAACCGCCCAGGCAAAAGCCGCACTGACGCCCAGTGCATGCAGCAATACCGCCAGCATACCACTGAGGAAAATCCCCGTACCCGGGCCAGCAAATACCGCAGCAGAAAGCCCTGGTCGTCCATGATGTATCAGTTGCTCATTGCTCCAGGCCGCCAGCAGCACCATTGCCCAACCACTTGCCCAGCCAATCAAAAAACGCACGATCCCGTGCAACCAGGCACCTTCAACGCAGGCAGAGGCCAGAGTCAGAATAACCGCCCCCCAAACGCCGCTTTTTAACCGCCATTCAACGCGGTGGCTGGCGCGCATTGCATCAAACGAGCCACAGAGATAGCCCAGATAATTCAGCGCGGCAACCAGACCTGCACTGGTAAGCGTCAGCTGATGCTCACCCATCATTAGCGGAACCTGAGGCGTAAAGGCGAAACGCCCAATGCCCATCGCAACCACCAGCGATAAAAATGCGCTTAATGCGATGCGCATTGCCATATCTGTCTCCTTAATTCTTTATGCCGACAATAATTCACGCGGTACAGCGCGGGTATAGACACATTCTTTCATGTCAAGGGTTGCCCCCATCATGCATCAAGGATAAACTCACGAAAAGTGAATAATAATCACAAAGTTACTTACAAGAAATGAATGTATGGATTTAATACAGCTGCGTATGTTTTGCCGTGTCGCAGAGACCGGTTCGGTCGCGCGTGCCGCTGAACAGCTACATCGAGTCCCTTCAAACCTTACGACGCGCCTGCGTCAGCTTGAGCAAGAACTGGGCTCCGATCTTTTTATTCGAGAAAAACAGCGACTACGGCTCTCACCGGTTGGTCATAACTTTCTCGGCTATGCACAGCGAATTTTGGCCCTGAGTGAAGAAGCCTTAAATATGGTACAAACCGGTGAACCTGGCGGGCATTTCGCGCTGGGATCAATGGAAAGTACTGCCGCCACGCGTCTGCCAACGTTATTAGCCGCCTATCACCAACGTTATACTGCCGTCGCGCTTTCACTGATTACCGGCACCTCAGGTGAAATTATTGAACGCGTGCGTGAAGGCACGCTGGCAGCAGCACTGGTCGATGGACCCGTGCCTTACGATGAGCTCAACGGCTGCATCGCTTTCCGTGAGAAAATGGTGCTAATCTCCAGCCTCGATCATCCACCGATAGGCAGTGCGGCTGATGCCAGTGGCGACACGTTGTTTGCCTTTCGTCCCAGTTGCTCCTATCGGCTGCGCTTTGAATCCTGGTTTCGCGAAAGCGGTGTGCAGCCCGGTAGCATTATGGAAATTCAGTCTTATCATGCCATGATGGCCTGTGTCGCCAGCGGTGCGGGGCTGGCAATGATCCCATGGTCTGTTCTGTCTCAGATCCCCGGGCAGGCACGCGTGCAGGTTCATCGTTTACCGCGACTTTATCAGGATACGGCGACATGGCTGATATGGCGTCGTGATGCATTCACCCCCAACGTGGAAGCGCTGAAATATCAAATTATTGAGCAATTCGACGATACACCCGATGTCGATGATTTTCGTCCATAATGAACACCATCTTAATAAAAACCGACCGGCTATTACTCTCGCATATCCGATGCATCCAGTGCCGGTACCTAACCCAATATAAGTGAGGATGTCATGGAGATGATTAAAACGAAGGCCGCCGTAGCCTGGGCCGCTGGTGAACCATTAAAAATTGAAGAAGTGGATTTAATGCCACCTCAGCAAGGTGAGGTGCTGGTACGTATTGTCGCAACCGGTGTCTGCCATACCGATGCTTATACGCTCTCAGGTAAAGACCCGGAAGGCGTTTTTCCTGCCATTCTCGGTCATGAAGGTGGCGGTATCGTCGAGGCCATCGGCGAAGGCGTTACCAGCGTTGCCGTCGGCGATCACGTCATCCCGCTCTATACCCCCGAATGTGGCAAATGTAAGTTTTGTCTGTCTGGCAAAACCAATCTCTGCCAGGCGATTCGCGCCACGCAGGGTAAAGGTTTGATGCCCGATGGCACGACCCGCTTTTTTAAAGACGGCAAGCCGATTTTTCACTATATGGGAACATCCACCTTCTCCGAATATACCGTTGTGCCTGAAATTTCGCTGGCAAAAATCAGCAAAGAGGCACCGCTGGAAGAAGTTTGCCTGCTGGGGTGTGGCGTCACCACCGGCATGGGCGCGGTAATGAACACGGCAAAAGTGAAAGCCGGCGATACCGTTGCGATATTTGGTCTGGGCGGCATTGGGCTGTCGGCCATTATCGGTGCGAAGATGGCGAATGCCGGTCGCATTATTGCTATTGATATCAATACCAGCAAATTTGATCTCGCCAGCAAACTGGGTGCGACCGATCTGATTAATCCGAACGATTACGATAAGCCGATTCAGGATGTGATCGTTGAATTGACCGATGGCGGCGTGGATTTCTCCTTCGAGTGTATTGGTAACGTCAACGTGATGCGATCGGCGCTTGAGTGCTGCCACAAAGGCTGGGGCGAGTCGATTATTATCGGCGTTGCCGGTGCCGGTGAAGAGATTGCTACTCGTCCCTTCCAACTGGTGACTGGCCGCGTATGGCGCGGATCCGCGTTCGGAGGCGTCAAAGGGCGTTCTCAATTGCCCGGTATCGTTCAGCGCTATCTCGACGGTGAGTTCCAACTTAATGACTTTATTACCCATACCCTGCCGCTGGAACAGATTAACGACGCTTTTGAACTGATGCACGAGGGTAAATCGATCCGTTCAGTGATTCACTTTAGTAAGTAATCAGGAGGGGTAATGGCATCCACGCTGGAACTATTGGAAGAACATCGCATGTTTGGCGGCTGGCAGCAGCGCTATCGCCACGAGTCGTTATCGCTCAACTGTGCAATGACATTCAGCATTTTTTTACCCGCTCCACGCGGTACAACACCACCACCGGTGCTCTATTTCCTTGCCGGACTGACCTGCACCGATGAAAATTTCACAACAAAATCGGGCGCACAGCGTATTGCAGCCGAGCTGGGGATTGTTCTGGTCATGCCTGACACCAGCCCGCGTGGTGAAAGCGTGCCGAACGATGACAGTTACGATTTGGGGCAAGGCGCGAGCTTTTACCTGAATGCGACACAAGCGCCCTGGAATCAACATTTTTCGATGTATGATTACATCAATGAAGAGTTCCCTGCGCTGATAGCCGATAATTTCAGCGTGAGCGATCGCCAGGCAATCATGGGACATTCGATGGGCGGACACGGTGCCATTATGCTGGCGTTGCGTAACCCGCAAACCTTCAGATCCGTTTCAGCGTTTGCCCCCATCGTGAACCCGTGCATTGTTCCCTGGGGACAAAAAGCGTTTACGGCCTATCTGGGGAGCGATCCGGATCAGTGGTGCCAGTACGACAGTTGCTGGCTGCTGCGTCAGGCGAAAAGCACCGTTCCCCTGCTGATCGATCAGGGAGATAACGATCAGTTTCTCGCCGACCAGTTGCACCCCGAGCGATTGCAGGAAATCGCACAAGAGATTGGCTGGCCGCTCACGCTACGTATCCAGCCCGGCTACGACCATAGCTACTTCTTTATCGCCAGTTTTATTGAGGATCATCTGCGCTTCCATGCGCAGCATCTTTTCCCTTGATACCTTGCGAGCGGGCCCTGCCCGCTCGCATTTGATACTCAGAAGCTATAATCCATCGCAAGGAAGTAACGGCGCCCGTCTTCGTTAAAGCTGTACAGATCGCGGTTAAGATCTTTATCTGCGAGATTCTGCACGCCTGCACGCCATTTCACCGCTTTTGTCGCCTGCCATGACGCACCAGTGTTCCAGATAACATAACCGCCCGGCGTAGCATTCGTCGCTTTCAGCGCCCGTCGCTCTCCGGCGTAATTTGCCTGTAACCAGAACGACCAGTCCTCAACAGGCAACCAGTCCAGCGTGCCGTTCGCTGTGTGCAGCGGCGTCTCCGCCAGTGGACGATTCCTGCCACCGCTGACATCCCGGCTGTCGGTATAAGTGTAGTTAAGCGTCAACTTCCATTGGGGATTAAACGGCAGCGTCACCTCAGTTTCAACGCCGGTAATACGGGCTTTATCAACATTGTAGTAACGAAATACCGGCTGGCCTCTGTCGTTAATCCCAACGTAGTTTTCATAATTGGGTGCCTGTGAAATATCAGACGTGCGCGCAATACTGATCCGGTCCTTCACATGATTACGAAATGCGGTAATGCTGCCGGTGATCCCTTCCAGCCAGCCCTCATC
Source organism: [Pantoea] beijingensis (assembly GCF_022647505.1). NCBI lineage: Bacteria > Pseudomonadati > Pseudomonadota > Gammaproteobacteria > Enterobacterales > Erwiniaceae > Erwinia > [Pantoea] beijingensis. The sequence continues at coordinate 1,433,650 of NZ_CP071409.1, read as the reverse complement.
GCCCGCATAATAGAGCCCCAGTTCAACACTCTCGCTGGTTTCCGGTTTCAGATCCGGGCTCCCGACAATCGAACAGCCCCCACGGCAGGAGTTTGTCTGCCAGTCAGGGCTTAATTGCAATAACGAAGGCGCTTTAAATGCATTGGCCCATCCCCCTTTCAATGTCAGGGTATCAGTGGCGTTATATACCAGATACAGGCGCGGACTCCAGTGATCGCCGTAGGTGTCATGATTGTCCATACGCACGCCGCCGGTTAATGCCAGCGAATCCAGCAAGCGCCACTCATCCTCAACAAAGAGCGCATGCTGTGATGCCGATATACGGCCGCTTCCCTTAAGATTTACCGTATCATTCAGTTTATCGTGGCGCCATTCACCACCAAAAGTCAGCAGTTGATTAACCGCGTCTAATGGCAGAATCACTTTGCCGTCCAACGAGTTATTTTCGGCAGTAATGATATCTTTATTGTAGTTATCGATCTTGTCGCCATAAAAGCGCAGCTCGGTATTGGCTACCCCCCAGCGACCATTGTGACCCACTGCGTAGTTTTGCCGTTCCAGCCGATTTTTATCCAGGGAATCAGAATCCCGGTCCTGACGGTCAAAACCGTAGCCGAACGTCATGTCCTGATTTTCAGTGGGTGTTAGCGCAAATTCCACATTGCCGTCGCGCGCAGTGTAACCTTCAATACGCGGTGAAAGTCCTGTAGATGACGTTGCCGATGCCTGTTGCTGATCTTTTTCACGTTTGCCCAGGCTACCGTACAATTTGACGCCCAGCAGATCGTCAATCAGCGGGCCGCTGGTAAAGACGTTACCGTTATAGCTATCACCGCGATTGCGATGCTGCTGTAACGTTGTATCCGCGCTCAGCGTACCGTGCCAGGCCTTGCCTACCTTGCGCGTAATAATATTCACCACACCGCCCAACGCATCCGAACCATACAGGGAAGACATTGGTCCACGCACCACTTCGATGCGCTCAATGGCATCTACCGGGATCCAGTTAAGGTCAAAGTCGTTATGCCGGAATACTGCGGTACGCGAATTCACTCGCTTACCATCGATGAGAATTAGCGTATAGCTGCTGTCGAGACCGCGCAGACTAATGCCTTTACGGTTATCCCCCTCATTGGTGAGTTGAACACCCGGCACATCGCGCAGCACATCACGCAGGTTTTGTACCGGTTTACGTTTTATCTCATCGGCGGTAATCACGCTGATACTGGCTGGTGCATCTTTCAAATTCACTTTTGTTGCCGCTGCAGTCACCACTATTGTCTCTTCGTTTTCTTTCTCTTTTTCGCTCTCTTCAGCAAAGCATGGGAAACTACAAGCGAGTACTGACGCGCAGAGGCCACCGCGAGCCATCAGGTTTAAACGAATCATCCTTTTCTCCATTAGGTGAACACGTTAATTGGTTTTCCCCTTAATAATCCGGACGGAAAAAACCGTGGAAATATTAAAAGCCATCCTGACAATTGCTCACACTAATAACCTGATGGAACAGGCTCTGCTGGATTCCCGATATATTCCGGTTTTTTTATAATTTAAAATATCAGCGCGAAAATAGATTATATTTCCGGTATACACTATCCATCGACTACAGAAAAATAAATAATAGTATCGATAATATTCTCATATATAAGGCATTGAGGATAATACACAGATGGAAACCGGCACAGAGCAAAAACCATGAACCGGATACCACAGTGGATAAGGGCTGGATCGCCTAACGCGATCCCTTAAAAGGCGGGCTGTGACACCAATCCGTCGATCAACACCTGCGGCGTTCCCTGGCTGCAGCGCTCAATCCGGCCTTTAACACCATATACCCGTGCCAGACTTTCCGGTGTAATCACCGCTTCCGGTAAACCGTCCGCAATTAACTCACCATTTTGCAACATCAATACATGTTCACCATGACGCAGTGCGATATTAATATCGTGTACCACTACCACGGTAACAATATTTCTTTTACGCGTTTCCCGCTGAACAAGGTCCATAACGTGGAACTGATAATTTAAATCCAGTGCGCTTAAAGGCTCATCCAGCAATAACAGTTCCGGCCGACGAATTAGGGATTGAGCCAACCCCACTAATTGTTTCTGTCCACCAGAAAGCTGGTCAAGATAGCTCAGTGCCAGATGTGAAATACCCAGTTGCTCCAGCAGCGCCATCACTTCGCTTTCACTGGATACCGAACTCCGACCGCCAGAAGCACGCTGTGCCACGATGATCGATTCCAGCACATGCAAATGCACGCCCGCTGGCAGGGATTGGGGTAGATAAACCACTTTATCCGCACGCCGGGTAAACGGCTGCGCCATCAACTCTTCATCATTCAGCCACAGTTCCCCTTTTGCCCGGTTCAAACCAGCCAGAGAGCGCAGGAGTGTCGATTTACCACAGCCATTCGGCCCCAATAAAACGGTAATTTTTCCACGCGGTAACAATGGAACATTGAGATTTTCAATAATCTGGCGCTTTGGATAACCGGCGCTAAAATCGCGAATCTGTAAGCCCTGCATCAGACACTCCCCCGATGACGCAAAATAATACTCAGGAAGAACGGCACGCCCACCAGCGAGGTCACAATGCCAACCGGGATAATGACGCCTGGGATCAGGTTCTTCGACGCGACTGAAGCCATTGAGAGCACCAGTGCCCCCGTTAAGGCGCTGGCCGGAAGATAAAAACGGTGATCTTCACCGAAAATCATGCGGGCAATGTGCGGTGCAACCAGTCCAATAAAGCCGATTGGGCCGACAAAAGCCACGGCCAGCGCAGAAAGGATACTGATACGGAGTAGCGTCCCGAGCCGCAAGCGACGCACATCAATACCAAAACTGATCGCCCGATCTTCACCCAGCCGCAGCGCCGTCAGCTTCCAGGCGCTCGACATTGAGAATGGCACCAGGATAAGAAAAGCCAGCGTGAGCACGCCGAGCTTCTCCCAGGAAGCGCGGGCCAGGCTACCCATGGTCCAGAACACCAGCCCCTGCAACGTATCTTCACTGGCAATAAACTGCATCATTGAAACCAGCGCGTTAAAGGTAAACACCAGTGCGATACCAAATAACACCACGCCGGACGTCGCCACGCGCGTCCAGCGGGTGACGCCATCAAGCATCAGCGCGGCGAGCAATGCAAAGATAAAGGCGTTCCCGGAGATAAACCACTGGTCAGGGATCCCTGGAATGCCAATACCCAGAACAATCGCCAGCGCGGCACCAAAAGCTGCCGCAGAAGAAACCCCAAGGGTGAACGGGCTCGCCAGTGGATTATTCAGAATAGTTTGCATTTCCGCGCCAGCAATACCCAACGCCAGCCCGACAACAATTGCCATCAACGCATAAGGTAAGCGAATGTCCCAGACGATTACGCGTGTTCCGGCATCAACGCTATCCGGTTGCAGCAGCGCGTGCCACAGGGTGTTGAGCGTTAATCCTGACGGGCCCAGCGTAAAATCCAGCACCAGTGATGCCAATATCGCCAGCACCAGAATACCCATAAACATCAGGCGGTGGCGCAAAAGCTGCTGGTATCGCCCCATGACGCCACTGGCGTTCTTTTTGTCGGCGTATTGCATGGATTCGTGGGTGAGACTCATCTTATCGCTACCTGTTATTACTGCGCTTCAGTCCAGTAAGTTCCGCTCGGCTCTACCGCCAAAAATTGCTCATAGAGTTCTTTCTCAGTGGCGGTGACATCGAGCGAAGCAAACTGCTCGGGGTAAAACCATTTGGCAAAGGCCTGGATGGCAAGGATATTATACGGAGAATTGTAAAAATTATGCCAGATTGCGTAACGGCGTCCTTCTTTTATCGCATTCAACTGCTGGATACCCTGCCGGGCAGTCACCTTTAACAGACTTCGTTTCGCCTCAGTCGGGCTGACGTTCGCTCCCAGTTTTATCCCTGGACTACGGCTGTCCGCTGGCTGACCACCGCTGGCGATATAGATCTGTGGATCGCGGGCAATAACATATTCAAGATTCACGGTACCCAGCGGCCCTGGCAGCAGGTCACGGGCAATATTGTTCCCACCAGCCTGTTCGATAAAATCGCCCATATTTCCTTTACCTGCGGTACCGCAACACTCATCGGTTGATGCGGCGCGTAGCTCAATAAATACCGTTGGTTTTTTATCCTGCGGCACACGGGCACTGAATGCTGCGATCTGCCTCAGGTTATTCTGATAGAAAGCAATGTAGCTTTCAGCCTGCGGCTCACGGTGCAGGACCTTGCCCAGCACGCGCATGCTCGGCAAGGTATTCTTCAGTGGGTTCGCGCGAAAATCAACAAAAACCACCGGAACACCGGCACGTTCAAACTGTCGCACCAGTTCGCTATTCTTACCCGGACCATGTCCACCAGACAGGCCGAAAATCGCCACGTCGGGATTAAGCGTCAGGGCTTTCTCCGGGCTGATGCTGTCCGCACTTGTATTACCAATCAGAGGGATATCATCAATTTTGGGGAATTTCTCTTTATATACCGCATAAGTTTGCGTATCCAGTTTCCGAAAATCCCCCTGCCAGCCAACAATACGCTCAATCGGTTTTTTACCTTCCAGCAGCGAAACGGCATAAAACAATCGCCCTTCCCCCAGTAAAATGCGATCAACGCGATCCGGCACGGTAACTTCTCGCCCGGCAATATCGGTGATCATTGCGGCCAGACTGCTGCTTGTTGCGCCTGCTGACAGCAGTAAAGCCGCCAGCATTGCTCGAGTGTTGCTACCGTTATATTTCACTCCTGACTCCCTGGAATATCGTAAAAGTAACAGCGGGAACAATAAATCAAATGATAATAGTTATCAATATAATTTGTAATACCTATTTACAGAAAAGAACAGTGCATAGGTGACTCAAACGCCAACTATCGGGGGAAATGCAACACAGGAGGTTATCACCGAGCGCTCGGTATCGAGGACAGCATAATAGGCTCAGGGCGCCGGAGGCGGCCCCCTGAAGCAAGGTCACCACGGATTACTGTTTAAACGTTGGGAATTCCATTTCGCTGTACTTCACAAAACGGCTACCACGTGTGAACTTATAGCCAAACCAGATCAACAGGAAAAGTGGGATGCCGATGTAAGTCGCCGCCACACCGTACCAGTCAATGCGATCGGCAAGGAAGGCCTGATAATTTTGCCCCAGCGTGATAATGAGGCAAAGCACAAAGGCGAAAATCGGACCGACAGGAAAGAAACCCGAGCGATAAGGTAAATCAGCAATATCGTTGCCCTGTTTGACATAGCCACGACGGAAACGATAGTGGCTGATGGCGATGCCTAGCCACGCGATAAAGCCGGTCATCCCTGAGGTATTTAGCAGCCATAAATAAACTTCCTGATTGCCAAACATAGAAGTGAAGAAGCACAACATCGCAACCACCGTTGAAGCATACAGCGCATTACGCGGTACCCCACCCTTCGACAGTTTGCCAAAAATACGTGGCGCTTTACCTTCTTTTGCCAGCGTATACAGCATACGTGTTGAGGCATACATCCCCGAGTTACCGGCTGACAGTACCGCCGTCAGGATAACCGCATTCATCACTGCTGCTGCCGACAGCAGACCCGCATGCTGGAACACCAGAGTGAAGGGACTCACGCTGATGTCTTGAACATCATTGCGTAACAGACTGGGGTCAGTATAAGGAATAATCAGGCTAATAATCAGAATCGCGAAAATATAGAACAGCAGAATACGCCAGAATACCTGACGCACCGCACGCGGAATATTTTTTGCCGGCTCTTCGGATTCGCCTGCGGCAATACCGATCAGCTCTGTCCCCTGAAAAGAGAAACCAACAATCATTGCCACGCCAATCATCGCGGCAAAACCGCCGGAGAACGGGGCATCCCCCACTTGCCAGTTATGCCACCCCGCGGTTTCCGCCCCCTGCAGAATACCCACGATCATCATCACACCAACGATAATGAATATCACCACGGTGACAACCTTAATCAGTGAAAACCAGTACTCAGCTTCGCCAAACCCTTTTACCGAGATGTAATTTAGCAAGAACATCAGGGAGAGGAACAAGGCGCTCCAAATCCAGCCTGGCGTATCCGGGAACCAATAGCTCATCACCAACTGTGAGGCAACCAAGTCGACGGCGATAGTCACGGCCCAGTTGTACCAATAGTTCCAGCCAAGTGCGAAGCCAAAGCCTTCCTCAACATATTTAGAACCGTAAGTAGAGAACGAGCCGGAGACCGGCATAAAAGCGGCAAGCTCACCCAGGCTGGTCATCAGGAAATAGACCATCAGGCCGATTAGCATATAAGAGAGCAGTGCGCCGCCGGGGCCGGCCTGCGAAATGGTGGCACCAGACGCAACAAATAAGCCGGTGCCAATAGAACCGCCAATGGCGATCATCGTCAAATGTCGCGCTTTTAACGCGCGGCGAAGAGCAGGTTGTTGTGCTGTTTTTGTATTCTGAACCATGAATAAACACTATCCTGGGTAAAAACGAGGCGAGATTGTAGCAAACCACCTCGTCAGGTATAGCGATAACACAAGGTTATAAGTTAGGTTCATAATCGGCAGACAATTATTAGCCAGCCTGCCTACTGATAAAAAAGTCGCCTTATACCAGAGAAGCGCCATGGTTTTTGCCGTAAGCTAATCGATGCGGCAGTAGAGAAGAAAACGTGACAGCGCCTTTGATATGTGTTTCTGACGATGGCGGATCTGATAGAGCGTGCGAGTAAGTTTCGGTAGCGGGACAGTTACCTCAACCAGCCTTCCTGATTCCAACTGTTCGGCTATAACCCGGCGTGACAAACAACTGATGCCCAGTCCGTGACGAACCGCGTGTTTAATCGCTTCTGAGTTTCCCAGCTCCATTGCCAGTTGCAATTGGGACAGATGAGACAGCAGTAAATAATCGACGATCTCACGCGTACCGGAACCCGGTTCACGCAGAATCCATTGCGCCTGGGACAAGCTCTCCAGCGTCACCGGCTGTTGCAAAATGGCGGCGTCAGGTGCGGCAAACACCACCAGCTCATCTTCCAGCCAGGGCTCACTGATCAGTTCTGTCATATGACAGGGCCCCTCGATTAGCCCGATATCCACACGAAAATCGGCCACCGCGTTGACGACATCCTGGCTGTTCCCTACGCTAAGTTCCAGCGGCAACTGAGGAAAATCATGGCGATAGTGGGCAATCATTTCTGGCAGCAAATAATTACCGATAGTGCTACTGGCGTAGATACGTAGCGAACCATTATCTTCGCGAAATAACTGTTCAATATCCCCCGCCTGCTCCAGCAAGCCGACCGCACGTGGATAAAGCAAACGACCATGCTCGTTCACCACCAACCGCTTCCCTACGCGATCGAAGAGCTGAACGTTAAGCTGATTTTCCAGATCGGCAAGCGCCGCACTGACGGCGGATTGTGACAGCGACAGTACCTGTGAGGCCTGGGTCGTTGAGCCACTTTTTAAGACTTCGGTAAACACTTCAATCTGACGCAATGTGATATGCATCCGCTTTCCTTACGACATCCGGTGAAAAAAAACATACCCTAACAGCATTAACCACAGTAGCAGGATCCCCCATAGCGTACGGGAGAATCCTTTTCGCCAGGCTTGTCCTGTGATGTTGTTCTCGCGACGAGCCTCTCCCTGCAGACGTACCTCTTCCGGCAGTAATTTGAGTAATAATCCAACCCCTATCGGAACAATAATCGCATCGTCCAGCCAGCCGATAACAGGAATAACATCCGGAATTATATCGACAGGACTGATAACGTACATCACGATGACGGCCATTAACACCTTGATATATAAAGGTGTTGCTGGATGCCGGCACGCATACCACATTGTCATCAACTGGGTTTTAAACCGGGCAAGCCGTCTGAACATGTTGCCTCCACTTAACACTTATTCCGATTTATAATAAATATATAATCAATTTCTCTTTTAAACCACCGTACCGCAAAATCCCTCCTGTAAACACGGAGGCATACCATGGCTGAAATAACGTTAAGTAAAGATCACAACGGCCCGGGACATTGGGTTCCTGGCTTGTTTTTAACCGCGGCGATTGCGATTTTTGCAACTTGGCTGGGGACATTGCCCAGCATCGCCGCTTTCGGTCTGGGTGCACTAACGCTGGCAATCGTGGTCGGCATCGTTATTGGTAACACGGTTTATCCTCGCCTTCACAGCACCTGCGATGCTGGTGTGATATTGGCCAAACAGAAGATTTTACGGCTGGGTATCATTCTTTATGGTTTTCGTCTGACTTTTCAGCAAATCGCTGATGTTGGTATCAGCGGTATTGCGATTGATGTGCTAACGCTGAGCTCTACCTTTTATCTTGCCTGCTGGTTAGGACATAAGGTGTTTGGACTTGACCGGGATACGGCATGGCTGATTGGTGCGGGCAGCAGTATCTGTGGTGCGGCCGCTATTCTTGCCACTGAACCCGTCATTAAAGCTGACGCTGCAAAAGTGAGTGTGGCAATTGCGACCGTGGTTATTTTTGGTACTACCGCGATTTTTATTTATCCGCTGCTTTATCCTGTCGCAATCGCGCTATTCCCGCATCTCACCGCGGTGCAATACGGTATTTTTACCGGTTCGACTATGCATGAGGTTGCCCAGGTCGTGGCAGCGGGACACGCCATTGGCCCCGAAACCGAAAACGCGGCCGTGATTGCCAAAATGCTGCGGGTAATGATGCTGGCACCTTTTTTACTGTTTCTCACCGTGCGCATCAAGCGCAGCGAACCGGCCGGTAAAAGCCAGACTGGCGGTATCCGTTTCCCCTGGTTTGCGCTGTTGTTTATTCTGGTGGCGCTATTTAACTCTTTCCATTTCATCCCGACGTCTGTCGTCACTTCGATAAATCAGCTTGATTCCCTGTTGCTGGCGATGGCGATGGCGGCATTGGGATTAACCACCCACATCAGCGCGCTGAGACGGGCGGGAATCAAGCCGCTACTGATGGCACTGACGCTATTTATCTGGCTGATTGTCGGCGGTGCTGCTATCAATCTGACGGTTCAGCATGTTATGGGCCAGGCGCTTCAGTTATGATGGATGACTCTGCGGCATCGCAGAGTGATTAACAGGAGAAAGGCATGAAATATATTGGCGCTCACGTCAGTGCAGCAGGTGGTGTGGATCAGGCTGTCATCCGCGCACATGAACTGGAGGCGACAGCATTCGCCCTGTTTACTAAAAATCAGCGCCAGTGGCGCGCTGCCGCACTCACGGATACCACTATATCTGCCTTCCGTGCAGCCTGTGATAAGTACCATTTTAGCACCGGACAAATCCTGCCGCATGATAGCTATCTGATTAACCTTGGCCACCCCGTTGAAGAAGCGCTGGAAAAATCGCGTGAGGCATTTCTTGATGAGATGGCGCGTTGTGAGCAGCTTGGTCTATCGTTACTAAACTTTCATCCCGGTAGCCACCTTCACCAAATTGATGAAGACGTCTGCCTGAAGCGTATTGCAGAATCATTGAATATTGTGCTGGATAAGACTCAGGGCGTGACGGCCGTGATCGAGAATACCGCTGGCCAGGGCAGTAACCTGGGATTTCGTTTTGAGCATCTGGCCGCCATTATTGATGGCGTAGAGGATAAATCGCGCGTCGGCGTCTGTATCGATACCTGCCACGCCTTCGCGGGCGGGTATGACTTGCGTAGCGTAGAAGCCTGTGAACAAACATTTGCCGAATTCGAACGCGTGGTAGGCTTTCAGTACCTACGCGGGATGCATCTGAACGACGCAAAAAGTGAGTTTAACAGCCGCGTCGATCGCCATCATAGTTTGGGCGAAGGCAATATTGGCAAAACCGCTTTTAGTTGGTTGATGAAAGACCCTCGTTTTGACGGTATTCCGATGATTCTGGAAACCATCAATCCGGATATCTGGAAAGATGAGATTGCCTGGCTGAAGTCAGAACAGAGGTGATCGCCTCTGCCAGGCTAAGGGCTTAACGTCAACGGCGTTCTTTCTTTTCATCCTACGGATGACCATGCAGGGCCGGAGCGACTGCCGGCCCCTTCCGTTTATGCCCATCCATAGGCATTACTGCCGTGAGCAACCTTAATATCAGGCTTTTGCAAGCTCAGTTTCAGGGCGCTTCAGCAATGCATATCCGATACCTGCCAGCAGTGTTCCGGCGAGAATAGCAATCAGATAACCCACAACCGGACTGATAGCCCCAGGGATCAACAGTACAAACAGACCACCATGAGGTGCCATTAACTTCGCACCAACCGCCATCGAAATCGCGCCAGTTACTGCCCCACCAATGATACAACAGGGGAGAACACGCATCGGATCACGTGCGGCGAAGGGGATTGCACCCTCAGTGATAAAACAGAGCCCCAACACCAGTGCCGCCTTGCCTCCTTCCTGCTGGCCTTTGTTAAACTTCCTGCGTGCCAGCTGTGTGGCAAGCCCCATGGCCAGCGGCGGCACCATTCCTGCCGCCATAATCGCCGCCATCGGTGCATAGGTTTGTGAGCTTAATAACCCAACACCAAACGCATAGGCCACTTTATTCACCGGCCCGCCCATATCCGTACACATCATGCCACCAAGAATGGCTCCCAGCAGTACCGCGTTTGCCGTGCCCATATTAGCCAACCACTCGGTTAACCCTGACATAATTTTCGCGACGGGGGTGCCCACAACATAAATCATCAGCAGGCCCGTAATCAGGCTGGCAAACAGTGGAATAATAAGGATGGGCTTAAGGGCGTCCATACTTTGCGGCAGCTTCACTTTCGCGCTGATCAATTTAGCCGCGTAACCGGCAATAAAACCGGCGATGATGCCACCCAGAAATCCCGCGTTAATACTGGTCGCCAGCATCCCGCCAATTAAGCCCGGCGTCAGGCCGGGGCGATCGGCGATCGAAAAAGCGATATACCCCGCCAAAACCGGCACCATCAGCGCAAATGCACTGCCACCGCCGATCTGCATAAGCGCCGCAGCTAACGTACCAGGCTGTTTAAATGCGGTAATACCAAACGCAAAGGACAGAGCAATACATAACCCACCAGCAACGACCATCGGTAACATGTAAGACACGCCAGTTAACAGGTGGCGATATGCGCCAGGGCTCTCTTTTTTCTGTTCGCCCTGCACGTCTTGCTGCCCGCCTTTTGGCTGGTAAGGTCGGGCCTCAGCGACAGCCTTGTCCAACTCCTGAGCCGTTTTCTTCAGTGCCAGTCCGGTCGATGTTCGGTACATTGGCTTGCCAGCGAACTTCGCCAGATCGACATCAATATCGGCCGCCACCAGCACAAGATCAGCGGCGGCGACTTCTTCGGCCGTTATCGCATTGCCCGCGCCTACCGAACCACGCGTTTCCACCTTCACCCACCAGCCACGACGTTTCGCTTCAATCTCAATTGCTTCGGCAGCCATGAAAGTATGAGCGACGCCGGTTGGACATGCCGTTATCGCCACGATCCGTTTTTGTGCGGTATTCGTCAGACTGGTAGGGGCAACGGCGACAGCCTGCCAGGGCTTTGCCTCGGTCTGTGCTTTTGCCAACATGGCGTCAGCCTGATGCAATGCATCCGCGATCTCCGCGCGATATACCACTTTACCGTCCAGTGCCGTATCTGCGGGAACGGTATCACCGATCACCACAACCCGTTCGGCCTCAGCCGGAGTTTCCGTCAGCACCACTCCCGCTTTGATCGCGGCAGCATTGGTGAGAGTGCGGGCAAGGTAACGGGTCGCAATGCCCAGAGAAGGATCGATTATCAGCAGCATTTTCATTCTGTCTCTCCTGCTGTCAGTTAAAAGGTTGTAGATCGACGCGTGCCATCATCGCGGCCAACTGAGTTCGATCGGTAACGCCAACGTTACTCTGACTCACCGCCAGGGCAGCGACAGCTGTAGCAAGGCGCAATGTATGTTCACTGGATTCGCGCATTAGCAGGCCATAGATCAATCCGCCAACCATTGAATCACCGGCACCGACGGTGCTAACAACTTCGCAGGCAGGGGGTTTCGCAATCCACTCTCCCGAGGCGTTTACCCATAAAGCCCCCTCTGCCCCCAGAGAAATCACCACATGGGCAATTCCTTGCTCGCGTAACGCGTGAGCAGCTTCAATAACGTTCTGTAATGTAGGGAGCTTTCGCCCTGCCCAGATTTCCAGTTCACGACGATTCGGTTTCACCAGCCACGGTGCTGCTTTCAGCCCCGCGACCAGTGCTTCACGACTGCTGTCAAAAATGATGCACGGACAGTGAGTCCGTAACGCCGTCATCCATTCCGTAAAGGCCTCTGGTGCCACGCCTGAAGGCAGACTGCCGCTGACACAAACCATATCGAATTGACCCAGCCAGCTCAGTGAATCCGCACTAAAGCGTTCCCAGTCCTGCGGGCTGACATCAAATCCGGAGAAATTGAGGTCCGTGACGTCTCCCCCTTTCTCGGTCAGCTTGACATTAATGCGGGTACGACCCGGAACCACCTGGAAACGATTGGCGATACCCAGTTCGCTAAATAATTGCTGGAAACCATCCTGATTATCTTTCCCCAGGAACCCTCCGACGGTGACATCAATGCCAAGATCTTTTAATACCCTGGCGACGTTAATCCCTTTTCCCGCCGCATGCAGGCCGGTCGTTTTTACTAAATTGACTTCACCACGCTCAATTTCAGGGCAATAACCCACCAGATCGTAAGCCGGATTTAACGTGATTGTTGCAACGCGCCTGCTCATTCTGCTCCCTCACCCAAGCCAGAAGCGATAGCCGCTTCAATGGCGCTTAATGCCTGACTGGCATCTTCACCGCTGGCGGTAAAGCGCAACCGATGCCCTTTTTTAACCCCCAATGCCACCACCTTCATCAGGCTGCGACCATTGGCTGGTTTACCGCTACCATCAAGATTGGTAACGGTTATCTCACTGTTAAACTGCTTGATAACGCTCACCAGTGCGGTACCGGGACGTGCATGCAATCCGTGTTCGTTACGGATCGTAAATTCTGCCGTCAGGACGTCTGCTTGCTCGCTAATTTTGTGGGTTAATAGCGCAATAACGCCTGCAGCATCAGCATTCAGCAACCGCTCAGCTTTTTGCGAGATTAATAGTTCGCTTAGACAATTAAGGACTTCCAACGGACGGTCATCATTCACCGCTACAGTGATCAACATAGCGACTTTTCCGTCTGCTACCTCGAAGGCCTCCGCCGCACGACTGATCGCTACCGCACTGGCAAGATTGCCTGTGGCGCTATCGCTTAACCAAATCCCCTGTCCAAGGTTGAGTGGAGGGCTGGAGATTACGTTGCTGACAAACTGACTGTCTACCGCTCCAGCAGTTTGCAAGCGTCCTGCATTAAGCGCCTGCAACGTCATCACATCTTTGGCCGCGACATCAAGTGCAATCAGCGAGGTATCAAATTTGAACTCTGCCGCCAGCGTCTCCCCCATCAGGATGCTACGCAGCGATTCAGCGGAAGTGGTGGCTTTCAACGATTCACTTACGCTGTCATCACTGAGAACATGTGTCAGCTGACGCAGCAGCGCCAGGTGCTCATCTGAACGCGCAGCAATGCCCATCACCACATAAGCAAGGTTATCTTCACCCCAGTTGACGCCTTGCGGGAACTGAAAGACCTGTACGCCGGTTTTCACCACCGCGTCGCGGGTATCAGTTGTGCCGTGCGGAATAGCAATGCCATTACCAAGCCAGGTGGACGTTTGTTGCTCGCGAGCCAGCATGCCTTCGACATAAGTCTCATTGACATAACCAGCCGCCGCCAGCGCAGCGGCTACCTGACGTATTGCATCGTCTTTGTCGCTTGCGCTGGCACCGATGTGGATGTCCTGCAAATTTAGTTGGAACATAGCTCTCCTCTCCTGCTGAATTGAATCGTTTCAGCTTTATTGAGAAAAAAAACAGCCTCTCCTGACAGGCATTCTGTAAAGATAGCGCTGAAACGTTTCAATGAGTGTGTAGTAACCGACTCTCAGGAAGCAAGTTTTACGCTAGTCTACGGTGAAAAATTATGACGAGACGCACATTTCCGCTTTTTCATAGGAACCTCATAAAAAGTAACGCCTCGCTTTTTCTCTCTTCTTTCCAGCTTCAGCACAACTTCAGCAACATCGATTTGCACAATAAATGCGAAAGGCCTGGCTCCTTATTAATAATGATTGAAACGTGCTTTTAAAAAACAGGCATCAAGGTAGAATTCGTGCTTCGAATTTCTCTGGTTATCACTTCTCATGCAAACGCCCGGTGTGACAGCTCGTCAACAGCCTGATCTTCGCTCAATCGCTTTTCTCGTAGTGGCTTTTTTATCCGGTATCGCCGGTGCGCTTCAGCTCCCCACACTGAGCCTTTTTCTCTCAACCGAAGTACACGCCCGCCCCTTTGCTGTTGGACTTTTTTTCACCGGTAGCGCCGTGATCGGTATCGTGGTTAGCCAATTGCTGGCTGCATATTCGGATCGGAAGGGAGATCGCAAAACGCTTATTTTTTACTGCTGCCTGCTTGGCGCGTCGTCCTGCGTGCTTTTCGCCTGGAACCGCAGCTACTTCGTTTTGCTACTGCTTGGCGTGTTGCTCTCAAGTTTTGGTTCGAGTGCCACCCCACAAATGTTTGCGCTGGCGCGTGAGCATGCCGATCGCACCGGGCGTGAAGCCGTTATGTTCAGCTCCATTATGCGTACGCAAATTTCACTGGCATGGGTGATCGGGCCACCTATCGCGTTTGCGTTGGCGCTGGGTTATGGCTTTCAGACGATGTATTTGTTTGCCGCATTAGCCTTCGTTTGCTGTGCGATCATTGTTAAGTATTTACTGCCTTCGATGCGTAAAGTGCAGCAAAAAACCACCGACACCTTTCAGGCACCCAGCCGTAATCGCCGCGATACGCTACTGCTGTTTATTGGCTGCACGTTGATGTGGACCTGCAACAATATTTATCTCATCAATATGCCGCTTTACGTCGTGCGTGAATTGCATTTTCCGGAGCGGTTAGCCGGTGAGTTAATGGGAATGGCTGCGGCGTTAGAGATTCCGGTGATGCTGCTGGCTGGCTACTACGCCCGACGGATGGGCAAGCGAACAATGATGCGCGGTTCAGCGCTGGCCGGACTCCTGTTTTATTCAGGACTGCTGTTTGTTCAAGGTGAGATTCCAATGCTCTTACTACAGGGACTCAATGCCATTTTTATCGGCATCCTCGCGGGGATTGGCATGATCTATTTTCAGGATTTGATGCCAGGACAGGCAGGCGCGGCCACAACGCTTTTTACTAATTCCACCCGCGTCGGCTGGATTATTGCCGGGTCACTGGCGGGCACCGTGGCTGAGCTATGGAGCTATCATGCCGTTTTCTGGTTTGCCATCTTAATGATTGTCGGCACCCTGGGGTGTTTGTGGCGTATTAAAGATGTCTGAGAATCTGACTGAACGCGGGGCAATGTCATGGGGTGGTGTCAGTTTCAAGCTTGATCAAGTAGGTCATCGCTTCTTCCCGCTGCGTTCCACACATTTCATCTGAGGGTTGGAGACCGCCGCACACCTCAGGGCGTTCGGCTAAACCAAAAAGCTTGCAGCGTAAGCGATCATCCAACTGTACACAGGGCATATTGGCGGGCTTGCCCTGCGGCATTCCGGGGATCGGAGAAGAGATTGACGGCGCAGTACAGCAGGCACCACAGTCAGAACGACACTGCATCAGGCATACTCAGTATGAGTTAAAACGCGACAATAGCAGTCTCCGGACATTAACGCTATGCCCCTAATGATTGATGGTCAATAACCCGTAATTTCGCGTTATCCCACGCGCAGAACTTGCCTGAAGGCTATAGCGCGAGTACCTTGACGCGGTAAATGCTGATTTCCCCTTTTATGAGACTGTAACCATGGCAAGAGCAAACGAAATCAAACGTGGAATGGCCGTTAGCATTAATGGCAAATTACTGTTAGTTAAAGATATTGATGTTCAAAGTCCCAGCGCACGCGGTGCTTCTACCCTGTATAAAATGCGTTTTACCGATATCCGCAGTGGATTAAAAGTTGAAGAACGTTTCAAGGGCGACGATATCATCGACACCATTTCTCTTAGCCGTCGTAAGGTTACTTTCTCTTATATGGACGGTGACGAATATGTATTTATGGATGATGAAGATTACACGCCGTACAACTTCAAGAAAGAGCAGATTGAAGAAGAGGTATTGTTCCTTCCTGAAGGGGGTATCCCCGGCATTCAGGTGCTGACGATGGATGGGCAGATCCTTGCACTGGAATTGCCACAAACCGTTGAAATGGAAATTGTAGAAACTACGCCAAGCATTAAAGGCGCTTCAGCCAGCGCCAGGACCAAACCCGCCACTATGAGCACCGGCCTGGTCATTCAGGTCCCCGAATACATCAGTAGCGGTGAGAAGATCCAAATCCACATTGCAGAGCGCCGCTTTATGGGCCGCGCGGACTAGCTCAGGACGCAGTGTTGCAGGTTGCGTATGCCCCTTCCTGCAACACAACAAGGTAGAGATAGCAGGAGCCATTGTGACGTGAACGTTAAGGGGCACGTTGCATTCTGGTGATACTTAGCGAAACCAGCCCTTTATTGTCAAATGCGTATATGGCCTTCCTTTACTTTGTTACGGTATAACAATTCGCGCTAACCCGTAATGTTATCAGCCCGGAAATTCATGTCACGCTCACTATCCGCTAATTTCCCCCAAAGCGTGGGATTTACCCTCCGGCTGGGCCAGATATAACATTGCATCAGTTTCACGCTCACATGCAATGCATGCAAAAGGAGAAATAACGTGACAAAAGTTAATCTGATAACCGGCTTCCTTGGCAGTGGTAAAACCACAACCTTGCTGCATCTATTGCAACAGAAACCCGAGAATGAAAAATGGGCTGTGCTGGTTAATGAATTCGGCGAAATTGGTGTCGATGGGGCCTTGCTGGCAGAAAGTGGGGCGGTGTTGAAAGAGATCCCCGGCGGCTGTATGTGCTGCGTGAACGGTTTACCTATGCAGGTCGGCCTGAATATGCTGCTGAAGCAGGCAAAGCCTGACCGTTTATTGATTGAACCTACAGGGCTGGGCCATCCGCGACAAATTATTGAGATGCTCACCGCCGAGATTTATCAGCCCTGGCTGTCGCTCCATGCCACATTGTCTTTGCTTGACCCGCGTCAGTTGCATGATCCGCGCGTTATGGAAAACGAAAACTTCCGCGATCAACTCGCCGCGGCTGATTTTATTATTGCCAATAAGCAAGACCGTTGGGAAACAGAAGATGTTAACGCATTAGATGAATGGCAACAATTACACTTAGGCGATCGGCAACTGATTAAAACCGAATTTGGTCGTATTGAACCCTATTTACTGGATCGGCCTCGCCTCAATTTACGTGCACTGCCTGGTGCATTACATCACGATCACAGTCACGCAAAATCAACGCTTGCAGCACTGCGGCTGGATAATAATACGCGCTGGCGGCGGGCCCTGAATCAGGGACAAGGCTACTACGCTTGTGGGTGGATATTCGATCACGAAACGGTATTCGATACAATAGGTATACTCGAATGGGCACGGCTGGCACCGGTCACGCGTGTAAAGGGCGTTGTGCGTATTACGGAAGGACTACTGAGCATAAATCGCCAGGGGCAGGATTTGCAGATCGAAACACGACAGTCAGCCCCCCCGGATAGCCGCATTGAATTGATTCATGAGGAGGAAGCGGCATGGAACACGTTACAAAGCGCTTTGTTGAAGCTTCGTTTAGACGCAGGAGCATAACCTACCCCGTTATTTTCCAAAGAACGAATCACGATGAATGCTAAACGTTTAGTGACGATCCTTTTACTTAATGCATTAGGTATCGGTCTCTTTTTATCATGGTCCCTGCCCGATAATCACGGTTTTTGGTTCCCCATTGATAAATCAATCTTTTATTGGTTTAACGATCGCGTCGTGATCTATAAATCCCTGTTGTGGCTGGTCGCAATCACCAACTTCCGCGGATTCGATTTGGTATCGTTACTGGCGATGGGGCTGCTTTACCTGACATTCTGGCGGGCTGAACCCGCCCCGCAAAGTCGTCGTCGTTTACTCGCCATCGGTATTACTATGCTAATTGCTGCCGTAACGGTGAACCAGTTGGGGCACCTGCTGATTGATGCCGTTCGCGCGAGCCCAACGGTCTATTTTAAGGATAGCCACCGGGTTAGCGTATTAACCGGCATTCCCGCTAAGGATGCTTCTAACGACAGCTTCCCTGGCGACCATGGCATCATGCTACTCGTCTTTACCTGCTTTATGCTGCGCTATTTTGGTAAAAAGGCCTTTGTGATTGCACTGCTTATTTTCGTGGTATTTAGCCTGCCGCGCATCATGGCGGGTGCACATTGGTTTACGGATGTCGCGGTAGGCTCGCTGTCGATAATTCTACTCGGCACCAGTTGGTGGTTAATAACGCCAGCCAGCGATCTTTTAATCAACTGGCTTTATCGTTCTTTACCCGGTAAATATAAACCAAGCCGCTGATCCGTTTTTCAGCCCGCGCGCCGACTTTACAACGTGCCGGGCTGGCATTTACCCTCCGGTTTTACTCACAGCCATCGTTAAACAATCTTGTCATCTGTTCGGACCACGTATCGCCCTCGCCACTACAATCGTCTGCGACAAGACTGTTTAAATCGAGTTGTCATAGCGTTAACGTGAAGTGGCGCTCACATTTTGCGCCTCACTAAACGGCGAATCAGCCTCGGGATAAAAGAATTTATTATGCTAAGTTTTCGCAAAAAATCCGCTTCCCCGCTCCCGTCCAGATAGAATATTCTTAATTTCAGACATAATACGCAGACTAACTACCAAAATTTTACTTATTTTATCAATTAGTCGCTCTTTATTGATGTTAAATTAACCGAATCATTACATACTGATTTCACATCAAAAAAACCTATAAAAAAGTCGATAAAACCACTCGCAACGCGGCTTCGGATCGGGTAACCTCAGTTGCGATTAGCGTAAAACCGTCTTTTTTCAGTTTGTTTACAATTAAAATGTGCTCGTTAACACATTTTAGTAATTCAGGAATTGTCTTACTACGGTTAGCTAATTAATCTCATTCCGTTCGCATTTTATCTAACGACATTAGTCGTTAAGGACTTCAAGGGATAACAAACACAATGGTCAAATCTCAACCTATTCTGAGATATATTTTGCGGGCCATCCCCGCCGTCGCAATCGCGGCATTGCTTACAGCGTGTAGTTCAGGCAATAACGGACATAATGCACAAACTGAGACCCATGCAGTTAAGAACCAGAATGGTTTTTTACTTCAAGCGTCTCAGGATGAATTCGAACAGATGGTTCAGAGCGTTGATGTTAAATCACGCATTATGGACCAATATGCTGATTGGAAAGGCGTTCGCTATCGTCTTGGCGGTGACAGTAAACGTGGCATTGATTGTTCTGCTTTCGTGCAGGTAACTTTCCGTGACCAGTTTGGTCTTGATTTGCCGCGTTCAACGTCGCAGCAGCAAGACAGCGGTAAAAGCATCCAACGCAGTAAGCTGCGTCCCGGCGATTTAGTGCTTTTCCGTGCGGGTTCAACCGGACGTCATGTTGGCATCTATTTGGGTAATGACAACTTTGTTCACGCCTCAACGAGCAGCGGCGTAATGATTTCCAATCTGAATGATTCATACTGGAAAAATCGTTATCGTGAAGCTCGTCGAGTACTGAGTCGCACACAAAGCTGATTTTCCTGAAGTCCGCGAACATGAGATGAATAAAAACGCTGCCCGTCAGCGTTTTTTTATGCCCGCAAATGCGTAACCAGAGTTTATTTTCTCGTCTGGCATTGCCGCACTCGGATTATTTTCTATTAAAAATCCCTTACTAATCATAAAAATAACAGGAAACTTCTTTACCACTATTTCTGTTCAACCTGCCACCCGAATATTACGTATGACGTTAAGAATAAAAGGACCAGGCTCGGGAGATAATACACAATGGCAGCAACGAAGATTACGCATCACGCGGCCAATCCACGAAAGATTGCCTTGCTGAGTGCAGGAGTGGGTTTTATTTTCTTTCTTCTTTTTATCAGCATTTCGCTGACGCTCACTTTCCATCAACGTACACAGCAGCATGACCGTTTGGTACTTGCCAGCCGGGATAACCTTATCAATGGGTTTGATTCGTTGCGGAAAGTGCTGGAACCACTACGTGACTCTGCCCGACTTCCCTGCTCTGCAATTAATGCTGAACTCACCTCACGAGCCGCTTTCACCCGCAGTATCCGGGCTATTTTGCTGGTCCGGGACGGCAATGCCTACTGTTCTTCTGCCACGGGTGCCTTTTCTTTATCCGCCATGCAAATCTCCCCACAAACCAATCTGGATAAAGCCCTTGACCTCACACTTATTGCCGGTACTCCCATGCAGCCGTCAACGCCCGCGATGGTATTATGGAGACGCGCGGTCCTCCCGGAGAAAACCGGCGTACTGACAACTTTGAATATCGACTTAACACCCTATCTGTTGCTGGCCTCACGTCAGCAGGAAATAAGCGGCATGGCTATTCGTATAGGTAATAATGCGTTGACCACGTGGGATAGCCATGTGATTAGCACCAGCAAATTGCCAAAACAGCCACTACGTACGTTCACTCTTCAGGACTATGACTTCACCTTTATTATTTACGGTTCGACATTTCATCCGCATGAAGTTTATATTCTGCTGCTTGTTGGCGCATTGTGTGCGGTACTGATTGCCTCCCTCAGCTTTATGTTGTTAACACTTCACCTGAGGCCAGGTAAAGCAATGCTGCTTGGTATGAAGCGGGGACAGTTTCACGTTGAATATCAGCCGGTGATCGATGCTGCCTCCGGTTTGACCTCCGGGTTTGAAGCGCTATTGCGCTGGACGCACCCAACGGAAGGGCATATCCCACCGGATGCCTTTATCCGCTATGCCGAAGGTCAGAAATTAATTGTTCCTCTGACGCAGCATCTGTTTAAATTGGTTGCCCGCGATGCTCACCGACTACGTAATATTCTCCCACCAGGATTAAAAATGGGAATCAATATTTCCCCTAATCATCTCTCCTCGGCCACGTTTCATCACGATGTCAAAACATGGTTGACGACAATGCCGTCAGGCTACTTTAACTATGTTTTTGAGATTACCGAGCGAACCATGGTGTCGGAACGTAATGCCGGCGAAATTTTTGACTGGATCCATAATCAGGGAATTGAGATCGCTATTGATGATTTTGGTACTGGGCACAGTGCACTGATTTATCTTGAAAAATTCACCTTTGATTACCTTAAAATTGATCGAGGATTTGTTCAAAGTATTGGTATGGAAACCGTCACCTCGCCGGTGCTGGATACGGTATTAAACCTGGCAAAGAAACTAAACCTCAAAACCATTGCCGAAGGAGTGGAAACCCGGGAACAAGCAGGCTGGCTGATTAACCATGATGTTACGCAGCTGCAGGGATATTTCTACAGTGCTCCCATGACAGTTTCACAACTTATCGACTCATTTCAGACTCGTTAAGTACAAATGAAAATACAGCGTGCCACTAAGAGCCTGTCTAACCGGTGAACATCCTCCGGTGGGTAATATCTATTAATTATCATTAAGCTAGCCGATTTATCGGCTGTAATGACAGCGAGTTTAAGTATAAAATCAGTTTAATTTTGCGATGGAGAATCCGTCAGCACCATGTTCATACGTCTGATTACACTTATTTTTCTCAGCTCGTTCTGCCTGACAACCCAGGCAGAAGAGATTAAAGAGAGTTATGCGTTTGCTTCGCTGGGTGAACCTAAGTACGCCAGCAATTTCACGCATTATGATTACGTCAATCCCGCCGCGCCCAAAGGGGGGAAGATGACGCTGTCATCGATTGGTACTTATGATAACTTCAACCGCTACGCCTCGCGCGGCAACCCAGGCGTGGCGACCAATAACCTGTATGATTCGCTGTTTACCGCCTCTGATGATGAAGTCGGCAGTTACTACCCGCTGATTGCCGAAGTGGCACGCTATTCCGCTGATTTTCGCTGGATGGAGGTTTCCCTTAATCCGCAAGCACGCTTTCAGGATGGTTCCCCCATCACCGCTGGAGATGTGGCCTTTACCTTCGACAAGTTTATGACCGAAGGCGTGACGCAGTTTCGTGTGGCGTATAAAGGCGTCAGTGTTAAAGCCATTTCCCGGCTGACGGTACGTATCGATCTGCCTAATGGCGATAAAGATATGATGCTGGGCCTGCTTAGTGGCCTGCCGATAATGCCGGAAAAATTCTGGAAAAATCATAAACTAAATGAACCTCTGGATTCTCCCCCGCTCTCCAGTGGCCCCTACCGGATCACCGCCTATAAACTGGGCCAGTACATTACCTATTCGCGCGTGAAAGATTACTGGGCCGCTAATCTCCCGGTGAATAAAGGCCGTTTTAATTTCGATACGCTGCGCTACGACTACTACCTTGATGATAATGTCGCATTTGAAGCATTTAAAGCCGGAGCCTTCGATTACCGCGCGGAGAATTCAGCGAAAAAATGGGCAACGCAGTATCGCGGCAATAATTTTGCAAATAACCACATCGTTAAGGGTGCACGCCCTAATAATGTCGCCACAGATACCGCCTGGTTGGCATTTAATATCCAAAAACCCGTTTTCAACGATCACCGTGTTCGCGAAGCAATAGCGCTGGCTTTCGATTTCGAATGGATGAATAAGGCGCTATTTTATAACGCTTACAAACGTACCAGCAGCTATTTTCAGAATACGCAGTATGCAGCCAGTGGCTATCCGGATGCTAAAGAGCTGGAATTGCTGGCTCCCCTGAAAGGCAAAATCCCGGATGAGGTATTGACTTCCCGTTACCTGCCCCCGACCTCCGACGGCAATGGTTACGATCGCGATAATCTGCTAAAGGCACTGACGTTACTGAAAAAGGCTGGTTGGGCGCTAAAAAACAAACGCTTTGTGAACAACATTACCGGCAAGCCGCTGACCTTCGAACTGCTGTTACGCAGCGGCGCCAACACCGAGTGGGTGCTGCCGTTTCAGCATAATCTCTCCCGGTTGGGCATTAACCTAACCCTGCGGCAGGTCGATAGCTCGCAATACTTGCGCCGCCTGCGCCAGGGAGATTACGACATGATTCCATCTAACCACTACGCCATGCCTTATCCCAGCCCCTCCCTGCAGATCAGCTGGGCGTCGCAATACATTGAGTCAAGCTGGAATACCGCACGCGTAGAGAGCCCGGTGGTTGATGGACTTATCGCGCAGATCGTGAAAAATCAGGGTGATGAATCCGCGTTACTCGCCTTAGGAAGAGCATTAGACCGCGTATTGTTATGGAATAACTATATGATCCCAATGTGGTTTAATCGCGAGGATCGCTATGCTTACTGGAACAAATTTTCTCAGCCCGCTATTGAGCCAACCTATTCCTCAGGAACAGATGGCTGGTGGTACGATGTTAACAAAGCCGCACAGCTGCCGGCCCAACGACGTTAAGGAGTAAAGTTTGGGCGCTTATATTCTTCGTCGTGTGTTACTGGTGATCCCTACGCTGTGGGCGATTATTACGATTAATTTTTTTATCGTTCAGGTTGCGCCCGGTGGTCCAGTCGATCAGGCCATCGCCAATATTCAGTTTGGACAAACGTCGGGTCTACCCACCGCCGATGGCGGTGCAGGCAGCGGACGTGGCACAAATGCTGTACACAACCCCGGTGACAGCCAGTATCGTGGATCTCGCGGCCTTGATCCCGAAGTGATTGCAGAGATCACTCAACGCTACGGCTTCGATAAGCCACTGCACGAACGCTATTTCAAGCTACTTTGGGATTACGTACGCTTTGATTTTGGCGATAGTCTGTTTCGCAGTGCATCCGTTATTCAGTTAATTAAAGAGAGCCTGCCAGTCTCAATTACCCTGGGACTGTGGAGCACGCTGATCATTTATCTGGTGTCTATCCCCCTCGGTATCAAGAAAGCGGTACGCAACGGCAGCGCATTCGATATCTGGAGTAGTTCGCTGATCATCATTGGCTACGCTATCCCCTCTTTCCTGTTCGGGATCATGTTGATTGTACTATTTGCTGGTGGTAGCTATCTTGACTGGTTTCCATTGCGGGGACTCACTTCGCCACAGTTCGATACCTTGCCCTGGTATGGAAAAATCACTGATTACTTATGGCACATCGCGTTACCGGTTTTGGCTACGGTTATTGGCGGTTTTGCCACGCTCACAATGCTGACAAAAAACGCGTTTATGGATGAAATTCGTAAACAGTATGTCGTCACCGCTCGGGCAAAAGGTCTGGACGAAAATAAGATACTTTATCGTCACGTGTTTCGTAACGCGATGCTGTTAGTTATCGCCGGCTTCCCTGCCACTTTTATCAGTATGTTCTTTACCGGTTCGCTCTTAATTGAAGTGATGTTCTCGTTAAATGGATTGGGCTTGCTCGGATACGATGCGACCATCCAACGCGATTATCCGGTAATGTTCGGTACGCTCTACATCTTTACGCTGATTGGGCTACTACTGAATATTTTGAGCGATATTACCTATACGCTGGTCGATCCGCGCATTGATTTTGAGGGACGCCAATGAGACACCTAAGCCCAATTAATCAGGCCCGCTGGGGGCGCTTTAAGCAAAATCGTCGCGGATACTGGTCACTATGGATCTTTACGGCTATTTTTGTGCTTTGTCTGGGGGCGGAGCTGCTGGCAAATGATAAGCCTCTGGTGGTGCATTATCAGGATCGCTGGTATATACCGCTGGTGGTTGAGTATACGGAGGCCGACTTTGGCGGGCTGCTGGCAACATCTGCAGATTATCAGGACCCTTGGCTAAAAGATCGCATTGATAATCAGGGTTGGGCTCTGTGGGCTCCCGTCCGGTTTGGGGATAATACCATTAACTTCGCCACCCAAGTACCATTCCCTTCGCCTCCATCAAGCCAGAACTGGCTGGGGACCGATTCAAACGGTGGCGATGTATTAGCACGTATTCTTTACGGCACGCGAATCTCGCTGTTGTTTGGTCTGATGCTAACGGTAATTTCCAGCGTGATTGGCGTAGTGGTTGGTGCAACCCAAGGTTATTTTGGCGGCAAGGTAGATTTACTGGGGCAGCGTTTTATCGAGGTATGGTCGGGGATGCCCACGCTGTTCCTGATTATCCTGCTTTCAAGCGTAGTACAACCCGGCTTCTGGTGGCTACTGGCGATTACCGTACTTTTTGGCTGGATGAGTCTGGTCGGCGTAGTGCGTGCTGAATTTTTGCGTACCCGTAACTTTGACTATATTCGCGCGGCTCAAGCGCTGGGCGTAAGCGACGGCCGCATTATGCTGCGCCATATGCTACCGAATGCGATGGTTGCTACGCTAACGTTTTTACCCTTTATTCTATGCGGCTCTATAACTACCCTCACCTCACTGGATTTCCTTGGATTTGGACTGCCGCTGGGTTCGCCCTCTCTGGGCGAACTGTTGCTGCAGGGAAAAAATAATTTGCAGGCTCCATGGCTTGGGCTGGCCGGTTTCTTCTCGCTGGCGCTTCTTCTGTCACTGCTGATTTTTATTGGCGAAGCCGTTCGTGACGCGTTTGACCCCAGCAAGGTGCATTGATATGAGTACGCCACTTCTCAAGATTGAAGATTTAAGTATCGCTTTTCGTCAGGGCGGCATTACTCGCTCTGTAGTAAAAAATTTGTCGCTGTCGGTTGATGCTGGTGAAACTTTAGCCCTGGTGGGGGAGTCCGGTTCGGGGAAAAGCGTAACGGCCCTTTCGGTGATGCGGCTGTTGCCTACGCCGCCGACCCTTTATCAAGGTGGTGCAATTTATTTTTCCGGACACAATGTGCTGCAGGCTAATGACCGCACGTTGCGCAGCCTACGCGGCAACCGTATGGCGATGATCTTCCAGGAACCGATGATGTCACTGAATCCGCTGCATACCATTGAAAAACAGCTGTATGAAGTGCTATCGCTGCACCGAGGTATGCGCCGCGAAGCTGCAAGAGCCGAAATGCTCACTTGCCTTGATCGCGTTGGTATCCGCAACGCTAAAAATCGCCTCAGTGATTATCCGCACCAGTTATCTGGAGGAGAACGGCAGCGTATCATGATCGCTATGGCGCTGCTGACACAGCCCGAACTGCTCATTGCTGATGAGCCAACGACAGCATTGGACGTTACGGTTCAGGCTCAAATCCTGACCCTGCTGAAAGAACTGAAGCAGGAACTGAATATGGGGTTGTTGTTTATCACCCACAACCTAAATATTGTCCGCCAGTTAGCCGATAATGTAGCGGTAATGCACAACGGTTCTGTCGTCGAAAATAACGATACTTCATTACTGTTTGCAGCACCTCAGCATGAATATACGCGTAAGCTACTGGACGCTGAGCCCGAAGGCCGTCCATTACCATCCGACGCTGAAAAATTGCCGCTGCTGCGCGTTGAGGATTTACAGGTTTCGTTTCCCATCAGGCGTGGCTTAATGCGACGTACGGTCGATCACCACATTGCGTTGAAATCACTCAGCTTCACGCTGCGCCCGGGAGAAAGCCTGGGGCTTGTAGGAGAATCAGGATCGGGCAAAAGCACCACTGGGCTGGCACTATTACGGTTAATCCAGTCCCGGGGAGATATTTGGTTTGATAACCAACCATTACATCAGTGGGACCGTAAAAAAATGCTTAAGGTGCGCCCGCGTATTCAGGTGGTTTTTCAGGATCCAAACTCTTCGTTAAATCCGCGACTCAACGTCACGCAAATTATCGCCGAGGGGTTACAGGTGCATCGCCCAAGCCTGACGGAAGAACAGCGCGACCGTGAAGTAGTTGAAGTCATGCTTGAGGTTGGACTCGATCCACAAACCCGCTACCGTTATCCTGCAGAATTTTCCGGCGGACAACGCCAACGCATCGCTATCGCCCGGGCGCTAATCCTGCAACCCGAGCTACTAATTCTGGATGAGCCCACCTCTTCTCTCGATCGCTCAGTACAAAAACAGATCCTGGAGCTGCTCAAGAAATTGCAGCAGCAGCACCGCCTGGCCTACGTTTTTATTAGCCACGATCTTAAAGTAGTGCGCTCGCTGTGCCATCAGTTGGTAGTGTTGCGGCAGGGGGAAGTGGTGGAACAAGGCGATTGTGAGACAATTTTTGCCGCACCACAGCAGGCGTATACGCGTCAGCTTTTGTCATTTTCCTGACATCATCTGACGCAAGCCTGCGAATAAGGTCAGAACGGATTTACTGGCGAAAAGGTTTCAGCAATGGCCACGCCCTGGTTTTTCAGGCGGCAGGTGGTGGCGGCTTCATCATTGAGGTAGACAAACAGGCAAGGCTCCCCCTCCCACTCCAGCACGGTGCAGTCTACCTGAATATCAGCCAGTGCAGCTTTAAGCTTATGCATGGTTTCCCAGGCGGTCTCACCATCATGACTGAGTAATTTCAAGCCAATCAGCGCGTCCTCATCCGCCCACGAGCTAATATTTAAAGGTTCAATTACCTCACCCGCTCCCCCGGAAGACCAGCGGTAGCGCTGTGGTAAACGATGAACGACTGAAAGATGTAGCGTAGTCAAATCAAATCCCCGGAGCAGTGGTATTTTATTCGCAACAGCGCGGCGAAATCAGCACCTGAATGTTTCAGAATACGTGTCAATCTCAACTGTCGCTTTTCTTATAATTCGCGTGATACGACTTCATTTTTTGAGAGTTAGTTCTCATTTTATCGAATATATTTACCGCGTTAATACCGGGATAACAACCAGTTTCGCTACAAATTAATAACTTTTTTGCGCATTACTTTTTACAACGCAGGTAAGGAATCATGCATTTCGTACAAACACCAGATAAGGTCCAGCAATAAACCAAACGCCCCATTTAAATGTTTCTGTCCGGAAAATAGGTCCCCCGCCATCCATCACTGTCTTACGCTACAGGCAGCGCTATCCCGAAATGGACAGCAGGAACCGCAGAGGGGATTATGCGCTTTGTATCAGAGATGAAATTAAACCCGTTTATGCGGGCGACTGGCGTATAAATACAGCAAAATTGATACCGTTGAGCACAGTGCAATGGCACCAACCATTGGCCAGGCACTGTTGAAGGTGATAGTTGAGAGCAGCATTCCGACCAGTGCACCGATACCAAAACGTAGCGTCCCGGCCAGTGATGACGCAGTCCCTGCTATATGCGGAAATTCATCAAGGATCACCGCCATCGCGTTCGACGAAACCATCGCGACGCAGCCGATAAACATCGCAACGCCAAACACCAGCGGTAAAAAGCCCAAATTGAGCAGGCTAACAATCAGCAACCAGATCCCCATCGCAAACTGAATTAACAGACCAAAGCGAAACATGGCCAGCGGGCCAAAGCGGCGTACTGAACGGCTGTTAATTAACGTCATAATGAATAAAAACACCACATTAAGCGCAAAGTAGTAACCAAAATGTTGAGGCGAAATATGGTTGATTTCGATATAGACGAACGGCCCGGCATTCAGAAATGAGAACAATCCTGCGAAAGAGAAACCGCTGGCAAGCATATAGCTAAAAGCGCGCGTATGCCGGAAAAGCTGCAGAAAATTACCAAGCATGGTACGAAGATGAAAACGCTGACGTTTTTCACGGGGTAGCGTCTCTTTAATTTGGGTGACTACCAGCAGCGTGGTAACAATTGCTGCAGCGGAAATTGCCCAAAAAATGGCGTGCCAGCTCCAAATCAGCAACATCCAACCGCCCAGGATGGGTGCCAGCAGCGGTGCAATCGTGGTGACCAGCATCACAAATGACATCATGCGTGAAAACTCCTCTTTCGAATAGCTGTCACGCATTAACGCGCTGATCACTACACTCCCCGCAGCAGCAGACAGTCCATGCAAAAAACGCATATTGATCAGTTGTTCAACCGTCTGAGACATCGCGCAGGCCGCAGCTGCCAGCGCAAACACCAGCGTTCCAAAGGTTATCACCGGCTTCCGACCAAAGCTGTCCGCCAGTGGGCCATAAAATAACTGCCCGAGCGCAAAACCAAGGATATAGAGATTCAGCGTCATCTGTACGCTGCCGGCAGAGACGTTAAATTGTTTGGCAATCTGCGGCAGTGCCGGCAAATACATATCAATCGACAAGGGCATCAACATAGCCAGAAGGCCGAGAATAACGACCAAGCCGATTGAGGAGTTACTTTCCTTTCGCACTCTACTTCCCCTCTCTTCATAATTGAAGCGGCATCGGTGCGGGTTGCCCATTCACCGGAATCGCCGCTCTTCACAAGCTGAGCGGGATTCATACTCCTGCCGTCAGGTGATGTTTTTATAGATAAGGCCTTCCCCGCGGCTACTTCGGCACGACTATACTGCTAATCTCTTCGAGCGTTAATGGACGATACTCGCCCGGTTCAAGATCGCTATCCAGCGTTATAGCACCGATGCGTTCGCGATGAAGTGCAACAACGTGGTTGCCAACAGCAGCAAACATGCGCTTAACCTGATGGTAACGCCCCTCACTGATGGTCAGACGGACCTGATTTTCTGCGATAACGTCCAATGTCGCCGGCTGCGTTAGCGTTTTTTCACCATGCAATTGAACACCTTCAGCAAATTGTTGTGCGGTGTCATCGCTTAATGGCTGTTCCAGCGTGACCAGATAGGTTTTCTCACAGTGATGGCGCGGTGAGGTAATACGGTGAGACCACTGTCCATCATCAGTCATCAAAACCAGACCGGTAGTATCAATGTCAAGGCGCCCTGCCGCATGCAGTTTCCAGGCTGTGGGTTCTTCCAGGAAGAACAGCACGGTAGGATGATCGGGATCGTCGGTAGAGCAGACATAACCCTGCGGTTTATTCAGCATAAAGTAGCGTGGACCAAACTGCTGCTGTAGCGGATTCCCGTCATATTCAACCTGATGTTCCGGGTCAAGTTTAAACGCGGAGTCACGGACGATTTCACCATCAACCGTAACGCGTCGACCACGGATTTCACGGGCTGCAATTGCCCGGCTAATTTCCAGTTGCTGAGATAAAAATTTATCGAGTCGCATTAAATCTGCTTTGCCTGTTTTCTTGAAATGAAGTCCGGCGTGTCATACCCGCCATACATTACGCTGCATCGGATCTGATTTTACCTGTAGCGTATCGGGTTAAACGCCTGAAAAGACGCCAGCGCGCCCTGAAAGGTGAAGGCTAGTATAACCCAGGGTTACACCTCGCTAACAGAGGCGATCGCGCTGTTCACCTGCTTTCATGGCATAATACGACCCTGTTTCCAAAATCGTTGCCAATTCATGTCGTTTACTCTGCGTCCTTATCAACAGGAAGCGGTTGATGCTGCGATCAGCTACTTCCGCCGTTCCCAACAACCTGCCGTCATAGTGTTACCTACCGGTGCAGGTAAAAGCCTGGTGATTGCCGAGCTGGCAAGGCGCGCACGCGGTCGGGTACTGGTGCTTGCGCACGTAAAAGAACTGGTTGCGCAAAATCACAGCAAATATCAAGCTTACGGGCTTGAAGCTGATATCTTCGCTGCCGGTCTGCAGCGCAAGCAGAGTGAAAGTAAAGTTGTATTTGGCAGCGTGCAGTCCGTTGCACGTAATCTTGAGCGTTTTGACAGTGCGTTCTCACTGCTGATTGTGGATGAATGCCATCGTATTGGTGACAACGCACACAGCCAGTACCAGCATATTCTTACTCATCTTCGCCAACATAATCCTCAGTTGCGACTGTTGGGATTAACCGCAACACCCTATCGTCTGGGCAAAGGGTGGATATATCAGTTTCACTATCACGGGATGGTACGTGGGGATGAGCAGGCACTATTCCGTGACTGCATCTATGAATTGCCGCTACGTTACATGATTAAACATGGCTTCCTTGTCACGCCTGAGCGGCTGGATATGCCGGTAGTACAATATGATTTCAGTCGTCTAACGGCACAAGCAAGCGGGCTCTTCAGCGAGGCTGATCTTAACCGCGAATTAAAACAGCAACAGCGTATCACCCCACAAATCATCCGTCAGATCGTTGAGTTTGCTGAAGATCGCAAAGGCGTGATGATCTTCGCTGCGACTGTTGAGCACGCGAAAGAAGTACTCTCGCTCCTGCCGTCAGCAAAGGCATTAATCAGCGCAGAGACGCCAGTTGCCGAACGAGATGCCACTATCACTGCCTTCAAAAATCAACGACTACGTTATCTGGTCAATGTGGCAGTACTCACAACGGGTTTTGATGCACCACACGTTGATTTAATCGCTATTCTACGCCCAACCGAATCCGTTAGCCTGTATCAGCAAATCGTGGGCCGCGGCTTGCGTTTATCACCGGGAAAAAGCGACTGTCTGATCCTTGATTATGCCGGAAACCCGCACGACCTTTATACGCCCGAGGTTGGCGCGCCAAAAGGTAAAAGCGATAATCACCCGGTGCAAGTATTTTGTCCCGCCTGCGGTTTCGCGAATACCTTCTGGGGAAAAACCACGCAAGACGGTACCGTTATTGAACATTTCGGACGCCGCTGCCAGGGAGTACTGGACGATGATGAAGGTCATCGCGAACAGTGTGACTTCCGCTTTCGCTTTAAAAACTGCCCGCACTGCAACACGGAAAACGACATTGCGGCACGACGCTGTCACCACTGTGACGCCATTCTTGTCGATCCGGACGATATGCTGAAAGCGGCCCTTAAATTAAAGGATGCTCTGGTTTTACGTTGTGGTGGAATGCAACTGACCCACGGTAATGATGAGAACGGTGAATGGCTTAAGGCTGAATATTTTGATGAAGACGGAAACAGCGTCAGCGAACGCTTCCGTCTGAAAACCCCGTCCCAGCGTAAAGCCTTTGAACAGATCTTTATGCGTCCCCACCAGCGTGCACCTGGTGTGCCACTTGGCTGGCAAAATGCTGCTGATATCGTCGCATTACAGCCTCTCTTACGGCATCCCGATTTTGTCGTTGCACGTCAGCACAAATATTATTGGCAGGTTAGAGAAAAGTTATTCGATTATCAGGGACGCTATCGCCGGGCTAATGAACTACGCTAAAACCGATAATCACCAACGCGACCAACCGCAGAAGCACCTTCCGGGATGACGGGATACCCTAAATAATTGGCGTTGCGGCAAGGTTGCAAGTCACCGGGAGCATAGCAAACTATGTGACCGGCGCGCACACACGCAGTCAACGCAGAAGCAGCGTCAAGTATGACGGGTATATTTGCCTGCCAAAGGTAACTCGGCTATAATGCCGCCCGCTTTTGCTCTCGCAAAAGCTGAACACTCCAACCTGTTGCTGGGTCGCCTGTAGCAGGATCATATTCTTGAAGAGATACACAAATGTTCACTATTAATGCAGAAGTACGTAAAGAGCAGGGTAAGGGTGCGAGCCGCCGCCTGCGTGCAGCTAACAAATTCCCCGCTATCATTTACGGTGGCAAGGAAGAAGCTGTTGCTATCGAACTGGATCATGACTCACTGATGAACACCCAGGTTAAGCCTGAGTTTTATACCGATGTTCTGACCCTGGTTGTCGACGGTAAAGAAGTTAAAGTTAAAGTTCAGGCTGTTCAGCGTCACCCGTTCAAGCCAAAACTGCAGCACATCGACTTCGTTCGCGCTTAATCGCTGATGCTGTCGAAAAACGCCGCTTAATGCGGCGTTTTTTTTGGGGTCAATGGTGATCAATGGCCGCCGGTACGGCGTTGCAACTGATCGCGCAAGTTCGGCGGAGTACCTTTTATGGTCAAGGTGTCCGTTGCCGGATCCCAAAAAATCCGCTCGCCCAACAGCATTGCATCGAAATTAAGGGTAAGCCCACCGCCGCTGCCAGCAAACTTCGTAAGCTGACGTAACGTACTGCGGTCTGCCGGGAAACTCTCTTCCAGTTCGTATCCCTGCTCCTGAGTGAAAGCCTGAAACGTTTTTTCTCCCAGTGGCGGTAGCTCGCTCGATAGCGCCTCCAGCGCAATCTCTTCACCCGCCTGCAACTGCTCGTTGCAATAGCTGTAAACCTGTTGCCGATAATTTTGCCGCTCGCCTTTATCCAACTGAGATTCGGCACAGTAATCATCCACCGCCTGTAGCAGGCCACGGTTTTGCGCTTTAGTATCCAGTCCAACGCTGGCACCAAGGAAATCCATAAAGAAGTCAGAGACTTTACGCCCTACCCGTCCCCGTAAAAAAGTAAGATAGCGGGTGGATTCCGGATTCGTTTCCCATTCGGTTAAGTCGATACGAGCAACAATATCAGCATGGTTGATATCAAGGTAATGCGTGCTGCTGATGTCCAGTTGTTCATTAACGCGCATACTGCTTTGGCTACTCAAGACCGAGACCAATAAGTATTCAACGGCCAGATAGCGATAATGGCAAAAGAGCACAATACCGCCTTCCGCAAAAGGATACTTTGCCAGTTCATCACGCAAACGACCGGTTGCCGCGCGACTAAAGGCAAGAAAATCATCTTCTCCTTTACGGCAGTTGCGCAGCGCATTGGCCAGTTCACTCTCTTCATTGAACAGACCGTAAGCTTTACTTTTTGCGCTGTATACGCGGTGCAGCTCCTCGACCATCGCTTCAACAGTAGCATTGGTGGGCAATAGCGAATCGCGTAAAACCAGCTCCAGCGTCTGTTCATCACGCTTAATTAGCTGGTGAAGGGCAATCTGGTCGATATCCAGACTCATGGTAGACTCTCCTTTGTGACTCAGGCGCGTATTCAATCACTGCGGGTCGCTGCAATCAACCGCACAATGCATTAAGTTAAGATGATGATAAAAGTGCGGCAAAAATCGCGCTATTACGTTAAGATACCGCCCTTTAATACTTGAATAATTCGACGTTATGCCACAATCATCCCGTTACAGTGACGAACGCGTGGAACAGCTCCTCGCAGAAATGGTATCCGTACTGGAAAAAGACCAGACGCCAACCGACCTTTCCCTGATGGTATTGGGAAATATGGTAACCAATTTAATTAATACCAGCGTTGCGCCAGCTCAGCGTCGCGTGCTGGCTCGTTCCTTCGCTGATGCACTTCAGGCTTCAGTTCGCGAAGATAAAGCCCACTAAAGTGATGATCCTGACTCTGTTATGGTAAACAATCGACAGCGCTATCGTGAAAAAGTCTCCCAGATGATCAGCTGGGGGCATTGGTTCGCGCTGTTTAATATCTTTTTTGCCTTCATTCTGGGCAGCCGTTATCTGTTCGTTGCCGACTGGCCCTCCTCGTTAGCAGGGCGTATCTACGCCTATATCAGTTGGCTTGGACACTTCAGCTTTATCGTTTTTGCCGCTTACTTGCTGATTGTCTTTCCGCTGACATTTATTGTTTTGTCACAGCGGCTAATGCGTTTTGTCTCAGCAATAGTCGCCACTGCGGGTCTCACATTGATGCTGGTTGATAGCGCCGTTTTTAACCGCTTCCACTTGCACCTGAATCCCATCGTCTGGGAATTAGTCATCAACCCCGACCAAAGCGAGATGGCGCGCGACTGGCAGTTAATGTTCATTAGCGTTCCCGCGATCTTTCTGGTAGAGATGCTGTTCGCTACATGGAGCTGGCAGAAGCTGCGTAGCCTGAACCGCCGAAGCTTTGGCAAGCCATTAGCCGCGCTATTTATCACCGCCTTTTTCACCAGTCATTTAATGTATATTTGGGCTGATGCAAACTTTTATCGCCCGATTACAATGCAGCGCTCTAATTTACCGCTTTCTTATCCAATGACAGCACGCCGCTTTCTTGAAAAACACGGCCTGTTGGATGCTCAGGAGTACCAGCGCCGTCTGGTACAACAGGGCAACCCGGAAGCTTTGTCGGTTGCTTATCCGCTGAGCGAAATTGCCTTCCGCGATAAAGGCACACACAGCAATTTGCTGGTGATAACGGTAGACGGCCTGAACCAGCAAACCATGACGAAAGCGCTCCCGAATCTCAACCGATTCGCTGAGAATAATGTGCGTTTTAATCAGCATTATAGCGCCGGTACTTCAGATGATGCCGGACTCTTTGGCCTGTTTTATGGCATTTCTCCGAGCTATATGGATGGCGTGCTCTCTTCACGTATTCCCTCGACATTAATCAGTGCACTCAGCCAACAAGGCTATCAGTTCGGATTATTTGCCTCCGATGGCTTCAGCTCCCCTCTTTATCGTCAGGCGCTCCTGGCTGATTTTTCTTTGCCCGCTGCCAGCAGCCAGCCAGACTCTCAGACAACCGCACACTGGCAGCGCTGGTTATCGAGCCGGAAACAGGAGAGCACCCCTTGGTTTTCCTGGGTATCCTATGAAGGTCTAAACGATACCGACAGTAGTGTTAACGATATATCACGTCGTTATCAACGTCATGCCGCAAGCGTGGATAAACAGATTCAAACCGTGCTGGATACGTTGCAACAGAAAGACCTGTTGAAAAATACTGTCGTGGTCATCACCGCTCAGCATGGCGTAGTGCTGGATGGCAATAATCAACCGGGTAACCGTGCTGCATTACAGGTTCCCTTGGTTGTGCATTGGCCAAATACCCCCGCGCAGCAGGTTAGCAAACTCACTGACCACCAGGATGTAATGACCACACTGATGCAACGCTTACTGCATGTAAGCACCGCACCGGGAGAGTATTCTCAGGGGGAAGATCTGTTTGCGGCCCAGCGTCGACATGACTGGATTGCCAGTACCAAAGACAATAAATTGGTGATTACTACGCCACAAACCACGCTGATACTGGATAATAGCGGCAGCTATAAGGCTTATGATAACGAAGGTCATGAACTAAAAGATCATCGGTTGCAGCTGGCCTTATTGCTGCAGGTTTTAACGGAAGAGAAACGTTTTATCGCTAACTGATTATTTATAAAGCAGTTAACACATCAGTAGCTTGCAATCGATCGCGGAAAAGGTACACTATCTCGCACAGTTCGGCACGTAGCGCAGCCTGGTAGCGCACTGTCATGGGGTGTCAGGGGTCGGAGGTTCAAATCCTCTCGTGCCGACCAACTAATTTCCCCGTCATAGCAGCGTTTGATGAGAGTCAAGCGCTGCTAAGTCTATGGGGATTCTCATTCGTTCACAACTGTTCGTTCACAGTTGGTGTGAATGAGATATAGACACACCATTCCCGTGCGCTACCAAACTGCGCTACGTGCCATCAAGCGCTATGCTTCCTCTTTTTAAAATTCATTTTTGCTTCCAACAAGTTGTAGAATAATCATAATTAGCTAATGAGGGCTTTTGATGATCAATTCGCCAGTCTTAGAACTACAAGGTTTAGCCAGTTCTGGCTCTACTCCGCTCATTGATGTTCTTCTCAAAGCCAAAGTGATCTCAGTTAAACTCGGGCTTGATGACATAAGCCAATGGCTGGAGAGAGAAATTAGCGGTTATGCCACGATGGCTTCTGTTCCAGATTATCGGGTTGGGTATGGTTTGGTGAAAGCCTTCAATCCCTACAGAGGTTGGATTCCTGTCGATCTTGGAACTTATGACCAAACTGTTATAGACATTTTCACAACTATTCGTTTTACAGACGACATCTCATCTTTAAGCAAAATCAGCGCTTCGACTTCCACACCATATTTGCACTTACCAACGCCACTTGTAGAAGCATTGA
This sequence comes from [Pantoea] beijingensis, assembly GCF_022647505.1. Lineage (NCBI taxonomy): Bacteria > Pseudomonadati > Pseudomonadota > Gammaproteobacteria > Enterobacterales > Erwiniaceae > Erwinia > [Pantoea] beijingensis. The sequence continues at coordinate 1,396,994 of NZ_CP071409.1, read as the reverse complement.
GTCAGGGTCATGATTCGCAATATCAATTCGCATGGTTTTTTAGTAAAACCAAGGTAGAGCAGATACTTGCAACAGTGCGATATAGAGTTCTGGAGTGGGCATTAGACTTAGAGAAGAAAGGTGTTCTTGGTTTAGGCTTACTGTTTACACCACAAGAAAAGGAGGCCGCGCCGTTGACTGCAAATTACATCACCACAATTAATGGAAATGTGAATAATGCTGGCGTGATTGGTTCTGGCAATGGTGATATTGAACAGACCAATTCCGTAACAGCAGGTGATTTTAATTCTTTAGAGAAGCAACTTCGCGCATGGGGAGTTTCCCAAGACGAAGTAGAATCACTTTCACAGGCTATCCAAGACTCTGATGTTCCTACCGGCCCTGATAATTTTGGCGGTAAGATTGGAACGTGGATAGGCAACATGGTTGGGAAGGCATATTCTGGTTCACTCAAGATTGCAGCGACCTCCGCCCCTGCCCTGCTCACTAATGCAATATGTCAATATTATGGAATTGCAGTTTAGAGAACAAAAAAACCGGGCGGTTTCCCGTCCGGCTTTAAGTGTTCAGCTTCTTTATTCGCTTTGCTGTCACGGCTTCTCTGATCGCTGTCTCCAGCCCTTTAGCCTGGATGTGGTCAAACAGCGTTGTTCGTTTCATATCAAGCCAACGTGCAAGTGCCGAAAGGTTGATGATTGAGTCATCGTCACCTTTGAGCGGCAGGGTCAGAACTGGCACAGAGCCAACTCCAAGCAGTTGTAATCTCATTTATTAATCTCCTTTCCTTTGCCTCGCCACCTCAATGGCGGAGCTTACGCACTGCATCAGCAGCGGGGGCAAGTCATGCCCCCAATTACTGCAAGCGGTGTCCATATCGCGCCGGTCTTACGCGGCCTGGTTCGTCAGCTTAGTAACGAAGTCAGGACGGTAAATCACTGGCAGGATGCTCGATTCCGCGAACAGTTCCACGTTGCGGAGCTTGTCCTGATGGCTGTAGATGCGGAAATCTACAGGCTCAGCGAACGCCAGATCCAGATTGCGGCTGGTTGCGGTGGCTACGTAACCAAACGGCAGAGCGATGTCTGAGGATAGCGGCTTGCCAAATTTTGGCACTAAGAACGCCTGGTCAGCGCTGATGCCGTAGAGTGGATCGGTCACTTCAACCACACGGACGTTGTCCAGCAGGAAGGTAGAGAAGCCCGGCAAAATTTCCTTATTGAACAGAACGTCACGATCCAACAAGCCGTATTGAATGCTCTGGCGAATGTCAGGATGGTATTTCACATTGCGGAAGACATTACTACCAGCGAAAAGGATGAATCCATCCAGTTGACCAGCCAGGCCACCCATGCGGAGCTTAGTAGCGCTCACGGCGTCATCAATGCTGCGTAGTGGGTCTAAAGCGATCCCTGTCTCGATGGTTCCCGTAGCCTGCTCGTAGCCGAATTCGTCTTGCCAGTCGATCAGCGGCTGCTGAGTAAACTCTGCTTCGACAGTGTTACGGAACAAGGCATCAGCGAACATCTTTTCACGAGTACGCATGTACTTGTCATGCATTGCCAGGCTTGAGGCGGTCAGCGCGTCCATGATCGACATTTGCAGGTCACTACCCAGCTTACGATATGGCTGCACGTCCGCTGCTGTGATGCGGTCAGTGTAAGCGTGAAGCGGAGCTTCGATCAGATGGTTAGAGCTTTGACGCTTCGCGGTGGCAGTCCATTCGGAGCCATAGCGGTTAACGGATTTGCTCACCTTCTGCGCTACTTCGTCCAGCACGTCTAAGGAGACCTTTGGGCTCATTGACGTTTGACGGTCTGCGAACACATTCATGGTGGTCAGCAAGGTGTTCTTAGCTGGCAGGTTGGCAAAGGTTGCTGTGTGGTCGGTGTGAAGTGGCACACTGAATTTGGCCACCTGAACAGAGGTGATATGCTCACCTCAGAACAACACAGGTGCTCCAATGAAAAAAAGAAATTTCAGCGCAGAGTTTAAACGCGAATCCGCTCAACTGGTTGTTGACCAGAACTACACGGTGGCAGATGCCGCCAAAGCTATGGATGTTGGCCTTTCCACAATGACAAGATGGGTCAAACAACTGCGTGATGAGCGTCAGGGCAAAACACCAAAAGCCTCTCCGATAACACCAGAACAAATCGAAATACGTGAGCTGAGGAAAAAGCTACAACGCATTGAAATGGAGAATGAAATATTAAAAAAGGCTACCGCGCTCTTGATGTCAGACTCCCTGAACAGTTCTCGATAATCGGGAAACTCAGAGCGCATTATCCTGTGGTCACACTCTGCCATGTGTTCGGGGTTCATCGCAGCAGCTACAGATACTGGAAAAACCGTCCTGAAAAACCAGACGGCAGACGGGCTGTATTACGCAGTCAGGTACTTGAGCTACATGGCATCAGCCACGGTTCGGCCGGAGCAAGAAGCATCGCCACAATGACAACCCGGAGAGGCTACCAGATGGGACGCTGGCTTGCTGGCAGGCTCATGAAAGAGCTGGGGCTGGTCAGCTGTCAGCAGCCGACTCACCGGTATAAACGTGGTGGTCATGAACATGTTGCTATCCCTAACTACCTTGAACGGCAGTTCGCCGTGACCGAGCCAAATCAGGTGTGGTGCGGTGATGTGACCTATATCTGGACGGGTAAGCGCTGGGCGTACCTCGCCGTTGTTCTCGACCTGTTCGCAAGAAAACCAGTGGGCTGGGCCATGTCGTTCTCGCCGGACAGCAGGCTCACCATGAAAGCGCTGGAAATGGCATGGGAAACCCGTGGTAAGCCCGGCGGGGTGATGTTCCACAGCGATCAGGGCAGTCATTATACGAGCAGGCAGTTCCGGCAGTTATTGTGGCGATACCAGAGCAGGCAGAGTATGAGCCGGCGCGGAAACTGCTGGGATAACAGCCCAATGGAACGCTTCTTCAGGAGTCTGAAGAACGAATGGATGCCGGTGGTGGGTTACGTAAGCTTCAGCGAGGCAGCTCACGCCATAACGGATTATATCGTTGGATATTACAGCGCACTAAGACCGCACGAATATAACGGAGGGTTACCCCCAAACGAATCGGAAAATCGATACTGGAAAAACTCTAACTCGGTGGCCAGTTTTTGTTGACCACTTCAACCAGATCAAGTAGGTTATACTCAATCTTGATGAAGTCGCCTTTATCTCTGTTCTGCTTGCTCACTGTTATTTTCTCCTTCGTGATGTTTCCCCATGCCGGGTAATGGCAATCCGTTATCGAATCGTGTTGCAACGGCGCTCAGCACGTCACGGATCAATCGTGGAACCGTGGTTCCCTGTCGCTTGGCCTCTGCTAATAGACCGCTGTATACGTGGTCAGGTAATTTGATGCTCAACGCCATGTTGGTTTATCTCCTCTGTTTAACCCGCCGTTGCCATGTCCGGCACTTTCTCACCCGTCAGCTTTTTCAGTTCCGTAGCGGCTTCAACCATTTTCAGGATTAACACCTGATCGTTTACCAGCCCGATTCCCTGCTTCGTGTAGTGCAATCGCCAGGCGGTCAATACTGGCTGGATGATATCGATCACGTCGCGGCCTTTTGCTAATTCAGCGCTGTAAGGTTTCAGAGTCGTGCGGACAGTGCGTGACGCACGGGCATTACGTTTCAGGCGGAGCTTATGCTCCTTGAGCAGTTCGAGCGCTTTGGATGTATTCCGTTTGTTGGTTCCGACACGGTTGATGAATCCGTATAGCGCGGTTTGCGTTGTCTCACCGTGAATGATCGCGTTGAAAATAGTTTCGGCTGATTCCACGCCGAAGTTGATTTTTGCTGTCTTCAATTTTTTCTCCGTAGGGTTAATTTTCAGGGCGGTTGATTCTGTTCACGCCCCTCATTGTTATAGATTTTATCAGCATAAGTTATAAATTGCAATTACGTATTTTTGTATTTTTAGTTATGTCAATATTTATTTTGTAAATTGCGTGATGACTCGGAAACCAGTCATCAGACGCAAGCGCCATGAAACGCTTTGTATCGCGTTTTGCTGCGTTATAGCGTTGATGTAGTGCATTGGCATTACCAAGAGCGTTTAAATCGATCTGAGGGCTTCCTGTAGAGGATTTGAGGGATTAAAGCTGATGGGTTGATGTCCTGATTTCTTATCAGCGCCGCCCATCGTTAGCCTCGATCATCGATCTCGGCCTGTGCATCGCACAGTTCCAAATCTGACGCGCTGTCGCTTGTCTGCCCAAAAGGTGGCTTGCCTCTCCCGGTCAGGGAGAGATAAGCAAGGCAACGCGTGGGCGATGCAGATCGCGAAGCGTTGAGCGGAGCGACTGAACAGATTTATCAAAACTGACTCGCCAGTCAGATCCCCTAAGAAGATCTTTAAGTCTTTTCTTTATTTTTATTTTTAATATTTATTTAATTCTTATAGTCCTCCATTTCAGAGGGGGTGACCCTCTATTTTAGCGGGGGTGTACCTCTATTTTGGAGGGGGGTATATCTCCTGGTCTGGACGCGCATCTATCAACTGTTTTACTGTTCAAGCCAACCAACTGCACAGTGAACGTGAGAGAACAGCATGGACATAATCCAAGGTAAGGAAGCATTCAACGAGATGGCAACGGGCGTTCTGGTGAAGCTGTTCACGGACTATCCGTCATTCACAACCTTCGAGTTCTCTGATTTGGGATGGAGTCCGCGCAAGCCAAACCGCCAGGTTGATTTGCTGATTAATACTCTGAACAGCCTTGAAGAACTGGGATACGTCAAAATCATATCCCGCACCGATATGGACTACACAGCAAAGCTGTCACCGTCATGATTAAGCATCCTCAATCGTCAGGCGCCAGGCTCAGGGGAAACAGTCATCAACCTCCTAAACGCTGTGGCAGGTGAAGCCAAGGGAGCGGCTATCAGCTCTGCTGTGAGCGCTGCTATTAACTGGATTTTCAGCGGTATTAAATAAACTTTAATTCCAGTCAATTAGCGGTTAAATGGGCTTAACAGGCAGAGAAAAGCGCCCTTTTTAGCTATGCGGCTATGTGTGGGATCATGCGTTTGGTTCGCTGCTTACAGTGAATGCGAGTGACCGTATCTGCCCCAAATCAACATGAACAAGCCTGCAACCCGCGTCAGAAAAGGCGGCGTTAATATTATCGCCATACAATGAAAACATTAAATCAATGATATTATGATGCGTTGCTTGACCGGGAACGATTTCCGCGTCCCGGATGGATTACGCCACGCACGGAAAAAAATTTTTCTGGCTGCCCCCTCACCTGACGGCCTGCCAGCTACACAGAGGCTCGCTGATTTCGCTGGTTGCATCGCCTTTGATTGTTGGTAATCGCCTCGCTACGGCGCTTTGGTGAAGTCTGGCGACCTATAATGATACGGTCTGGTGTATTCCGCGTTGTTGGCTGCACTCTGCGTTGATGGAAGCGCCCGGAAACGGCGAACCGCGAAGATAGCGACGACATACCGCACAACCGATCACCGAAATGACCAGCAGCCGAACCGCGAACCGTCGATCACTGTGTTGATGACTTCATGCAGCCGTTGCCGAAAGGTGGAGTGATGGAAATGTGCCGCCTGACGCCTGGAGCCAGCCAACGGGCTGAAACCGGATATTCGGTGCAATGCGCCGTAAGTCGTGCAAAATTACTGAACAGGTTTTCTTGCCAGCAAAGTGGCTCTATCAGTGGTGATCATGTGTGGAAACAAGCGTCATCGTGTCGCCGCGCCCTGAAAGGCTCGCACAGACAAAACCACACAAACCGTGTGGTTCCGGTAACATCTATTATGTTAAATACCCGCCAATTTCGTTCATTTACCGAGCAGTTCGAGCAAGTTATCTGGCTGAGTGTGCCGCACTGCCAAAGCGCTGTGTCGGTGCTCTGCTGATGCACTCTGCGCACATTACACGCCGCTGTGCGCTTAGTGTGAGCATTATTCACCGCTGGCGTGTCCAACTTCATGGCGGCACAGAACCCGGAAGGAACTCAAAAGATAAATCACTGATATTTTTGAAAGATCCTTGATTTTCCTCAAGGGCTGGGGCAGTCCGTCTAACCGTGCGCTCTGGAAACACACATATTTGCCAGCCCTTCTATTTTAGAGGCAGCCCATAATGTTATTTCCGCCCCAGGGGCGAAGGGTAACGGTGCAGATTAACGCGGCAATAGTGGCAGAAATGCGGTGCATTTTATGTGCAGATCGCGCCATAATCATGGGGGATTGTGGCGCAATCAAGCCAATCTTTGTGCGATCCTTTGGACTGTTCGCAATGGTACTTTCAGCCGTTCGGCGATCTCTTTCGGCGTTGCGCGTTTACGTTCATAAAGGTCGATAACCTGATCCAACACTTCCGCATCATAAATTGTTGGCCTGCCGGAGACGCTGCCCCGGTTAATGACGTGCAGCAGCAATCCAGTATCAGCACAATGGACGGTCTGCCTGATCTCACCCTTGCGTGGAACGTTTCGGAAGATGACCACACAACAGGCCATTGGAGCACGGTTATTTAACCTCTTCTGTTTAGTACCTGGTGCAGCTTTGAACCTCACATTACGAGAAAGAAAACGGATTTCATGAGCATTCGGATTCATCAGGATAAGTCTAAGCCACCACTTAGCCTGTGTTCTCACCGGGATCAGGAAGCAAGTCACCACCGCTTTGTGAGCATGTTCAATGAATGATGGGATCTGGCTGTATGGCGGGTTGCACCATATGGACGACTCAGCGCACCAATCTTGCTTTAGCGCATCGTCTTCCTCAGTCCAGAATCTGGGGCATAACGCGTTATCAGCGCTTGCCGCTGCATCTAAAGTGAAGCTGAATTCTATGTTCAAGCCACGGAAAAGTGACCACGGCGATTGCCAGTTATCATTACCGCCTCGTTCTTTTCCTATGGAAAGATACTGCAATTTAATCTATCCCATACCGAAAGGTGAGCGGTCTTCAAATCAATCATGAAAGCTCGTCTCGAGACACAAGAGGTACACTGTAGTTAGCCCTAATGGTCATGGTATCAGGCACTCTTCTCATTTCGAGCGGAAAGTGCCAGATGTTAAAGTCTTTATTTGGATAGGTATCGTAATGAAAGACATCCCAACCCAATAAAGCAGCCATACGCTTAAATGCGATTTCTTTTGCTACAGATAACTCTAATTGTGGGTTTAGGAATTTCAAGTAGCCAGAGTTCACAGCGCCAGTGAGAATGTCCACGACTTGCAAACCAAGATGATGTTTTGAATTCTGCATCGTCACTGATTGAACCAATTTTTTTACACCATCCATTGCAAGCATGTTATTCGCAATGATGCCTGTAACTTCATCATTTTTCTTATACTTGTCAATTTTCTGATCGATGATGACTTCAAGAGGTGTCTTTAGCTGACGTGCTGTGTTTTTAACCAGTAAAGTATACGTTTGATAGAAAGCCGCTTCTTTGTCAGATTGCCAGTTGCGATACATATTTTTTACGACAATGATTGAATGGAAGCAGCAAGAGTTTTTCAATACCATTGCCAGCAATTCGATGCATATGTTCGCTTGGCCTGCGCTATTCTTAATCTTTGACCATTTCAGTTCACCTACAATGCCGTACTTCTGCTTCAATCGCATAACACGGTCGTTGAAGATGTCGAGGGTATCTTTGCGAATGCATAGCAAACCAATACCATAACAGCGGTCACTTCCTGTAGTACCACTTTCATCACCAAATGCTATGTATTCCATGCTTTTACTTACGCGCTTTAACTCATCTTCATGAGGTTAATCTTAAATCTATCTTATGATCAGATTAGTTTGGAAGCAACAAACCCGCACATTTTAAGATGTAAACCGATTGCTTTTTTTAAATGTTATAGATTGGCCTGATACTAATAGAGTAAATTACGTGCAGCTTAATTAAATGGATGGTTGCTTGAAGCAACTTCACTTGTTAGAAATCAAACTTTTGGTTGGAGGCTGTGGGGACTGGGATGGGACGGAGATCAGGATTTGAAGGTTTTATACGTGCTACGGGCAGAGCAGTTGCAGCGGCAGAGCGTGAGCGTAAAAGATCAGAACGTCATCATTTTGCCGAAGTTCGCCGTATAGAACGTGAAATAAAACGTGATAATGCACAACGACTTCGCGAGCAAAAAGAGGCTGATAAGTTAGCAAAAATCATGTATCTGGAAGAGCGTCAAGATGAAGTTTCCGATCTAAACGCTGAGCTGAACGAGAATATCACCGCGCTTTCAACACTTCTGGAACATACTCTCGAATTTGACGATTCGATTGATTTTTCTGCATTGAAAAAAATCCCAAAATTCGAAGATTTCAAAACACCCAAACATCTCTTACCAGATCCTGAGCCTGAGATGAAAGTCGTTAACGTCCCGGCTTTGTGGAAGACTATTTTCCCATGGGTAAAGAACAAATATTATCGAGAGTTGCAGAGTGCAGAAGAATCTTTCAGTAAAAGTAAGGAAGATCATTCAGTTAAACTTTCAAGTCAGAAAGTTGAGCTTGATGCTTTAGTTGCTGATTATCAGACTCGCAGAACTGCTTACCTCCAAGAAATAAAAAGCCAGCATGATGAAGTTGACCAGTTTGAACAAGACTATCTTAACCGCGATCCTGACAGCGTGTTGGCTTATTGCGAAATGGTGTTGACGCGTTCTGAATACCCTGAGGACGGCTTTCCCCAAACCTTTAGGTTGGCATACTTACCCGACAACAAGGAGTTGGTGGTTGAATACAATTTACCTGAAATTTCAGTAGTACCCCGTGAGTTGGAATACAGATATGTCAAAACAAGAGATGCCATAGATGCAAAAGCGCGGAAGATTGGTGAGATCAAAGAACTCTATCAAAACATCATCGCCGCAATCACACTACGCACAATGCATGAGCTTTTCGAAGCTGATAAGGCATCTGCTTTAACGTCAGTTCTGTTTAACGGTGTAATTGAAACTATCGATCCTACGAGCGGGCATGACACAAAAGTCACATTGGTATCTGCTCGTGCTCACAAAGACGATTTCATGCAAATAAAACTCGAAAGGGTCGAAAAAAGTGCATGTCTTCGAAGTTTAGGTGCGCAAGTTTCAGGGCGACCAGATGAACTACAAGCCGTGAAGCCTATTCTCGAATTCAACATGGTTGACAAGCGCTTCATTGAGCAAGGCGATGCTCTCTCTGGGCTTGAAACAAGACCAAATCTCATGGAGCTTTCTCCGTCGGAGTTCGAAGTATTGGTATCAAATCTTTTCAGTCAAATGGGGCTGGACACAAAACTCACAAGAGGTACTAAAGACGGCGGTGTTGATGCAGTTGCATTCGACACTCGTCCGATACTCGGTGGCAAAGTTGTTATTCAGGCTAAAAGATACAAAGACACTGTCGGTGTCAGTTCTGTTAGAGATTTATACGGAACAATGATGAATGAGGGAGCTAACAAAGGAATTCTGGTGTGTACAAGCCAATACGGTAAAGACGCATACCGGTTCTGCGAAGACAAACCGATTGAACTCATTGATGGAGGCGGCCTTCTTTACCTCTTGAAAGAGCATGCTGGCGTATCAGCACGTATCAACCCCAATTATTAAATCACTAATTAATCAACGACTGCTGCTTGTAGCAAATGTTATGAAGAGAAATACAGCACAAGATGTTAGTCGAGTTATCTGTAGACTTTAGCTTAGGGCAGAAATTTCTGCCCTGTTTATTGTTTCTTATCCCATTAAGTCAGCAACAGAACTTGCTTTCAAATGGCTATAGCGTGCCAACATGCCAATACTCTTATGCCCAGAAATGCACTGTAACTGGATTGTGTTTAACCCTTTCTCAGCGTAGCGAGTTATCGCAGTGTGTCTAAGACTATGAAAACAAACGTCTGACAATTTTATACGCTTTGCAGCTCTCCTGAAGGCCTGCGAAACCGTGTAATCCACGTATGGAAAGAGCAACTGGTTGCCGTCTTTTCCATCGCATAGCTCTTTTAGTAGGGACAAAGCCATAGATGAAAGTGGAACATCTCGGCTTTCACCATTTTTTGTTTCCGTCAGATGGATAACCCTCAATCTGAAATTCACCATATTGGGCCTAACACTCAAAATCTCACCACGCCGCATCGCAGTTTCGTATGCAAGCATCACGATTGGCTTAATACGGGGACTAATCACATCAAGCAACATCTTATATTCCAGAGGTTCAATGATCTTTTCACGAGGCTTTCCCGGCGGTGGTAACTTCACTGGTTGTACCACGTCTTCACATTTGATTCCTTTCTCGGCTTTCGCCCAACGTAACAATCTTGAAAGTAACTGCATCTCAAGTCGCACAGTGCTTCCAGCAACAGATCCCATACGCTCACTGCGATACCCAGCCACTGCTTCACTTGTGATACCATCAATCGGCACATTGTCGAAGTATCTCGATAGCGTATTGAGCTTATACATAATGGCTTCATAACCCCCACGCTGTTTCCCGCTTATGGTCATAACTTCCTTAAGATAGTCTGGTGCTAACTTAGCGATCGTGTTGATTTTGGGTCTGCCTCGTTGGGGCGAATCTAAATTTTGATTGGGGTGATTTTGCTCATGAGATTTAGCCCATGCTTGAGCTTTTTCTCGTGTCAGGTGAGTAGATGAAACTGGTCTACGTCCAGCGATTCTTATTTGAACGTTCCACTTGCCAGAAGGTAGTTGTCGTATTGCAGCCATTCACATTTTCCTCTTGTGTGAATGCTGCTATGAAAAGGATTACCATGACCTACTGATGTTCCAAGTAGGTCATGGGGTGTCAGGGGTCGGAGGTTCAAATCCTCTCGTGCCGACCAAATTTCCCCCAACGTTTTGTCTAGCGAAGTACAGACAAGACTATAAAAAACAGAATAAACAGTAGGTTGCAAAGACCTGCTGTTTTTCTGTTCTAGCAAAGTCCACACTGATACAGTGAAATCCAACATTTTTAGGCATATCTTTAGGCATACAATCCATCGTGTCGTCTGAGCCATATGCCTAACCAGTGATTGGAGAATGATATGGCGCGTCAGACAAAGCCCCTTAACAACACCGAAGTCAAAAATTCCAAAGCGACTGAACGTGCCACTATCCTGTATGACGGGGACGGCTTAGAACTACTGGTTAAGCCCGGTGGCTCAAAACTCTGGCGATTCCGCTATTACAAACCTTTCACTCGCAAACGCGCAATGATTAGCTTTGGTGCTTACCCTGCTGTATCTCTCTCTGAGGCTCGTCAACTTCGTGAAGATGCCCGTCTTCTATTGAGCAAAGATATTGATCCGCAGGAGCATAAAAAAACCGAGCAGTTGCGGCAAAAAAGTGCCACAGAAAGCACCTTTGAAAAGGTTGCAGGAGACTGGTTTAAAACCAAAGAATCAGCGGGGCTGGCAACCCATACGTTAAACGATATCTGGCGTTCTATGAGTAAATATGTATTCCCACATATTGGCTCTATGCCCATTGCTAACATCACGGCTCAGCAGTTCATCGGAGCGTTAGAGCCAACACACGCTGCCGGAAGACTCGAAACTGTCAAGCGTCTAAACCAACGTATCAATGAAATTATGGATTACGCCCTTAATTCTGGTCTGGTATCTGTAAACCCCGCTGCACGAATCGGGCGAACATTCCATAAACCAAAGGTGAAGCATCGCCCTGCCCTCTTACCTGAACAACTACCACTTCTGATGAAGACTCTGGCTTTTGCCAGTATTGGACGGCAAACTCGCTGTCTCATCGAATGGCAATTACTCACAATGACTCGTCCAGCAGAAGCATCAATGACTCGCTGGGATGAGATCGATTTTGAATCAAAAGAATGGCGTATCCCTGCTGGCCGCATGAAGATGAAGCGTGAGCACATCGTTCCATTGTCTGAACATGCTTTGGCTATTCTGGAAGTGATGAAGCCCATCAGTAGGCACAGAGATCATGTTTTCCCCGGCTATCGTAATCCGCTTGAACCAATGAACAGTCAAACAGCAAACATGGCACTAAAACGTATGGACTTCAAAGATCTGCTTGTGGCTCATGGAATGAGATCGATTGCTTCTACAATCCTCAACGAAAAAGGGTTTCCACCTGACGTTATCGAAGCGGCGTTGGCTCATATCGACACGAACGAGGTCAGAAGAGCGTATAATCGCTCTCAATACCTTGAACAGCGTAGAGAGATGATGAACTGGTGGGGAGAGCATGTCGAAGCTGCTTCTTATGGATGGACGAGTATGGGTGCAATTCCTACCAAGACAAAGCTTAAATCAGAAACCACAAGATAATGATGCAGCAGTACTTTTTTCATTTATTAAGTATTTGAAATAAAAGTACAAAGTGATCACTATACTGGTTCTGGTTTACTAATGGGATACATTTCAGTGAATATTGGTGCGGTTTGATAGAAGCAGATCTCGAATTCTCTTGGGAGCAAAAAACACATTGTGTTATTTACTCACCTCCACTCAATAGATACACTATTTACAGGGATATATAACGACATAAGGAAAAAAGGACATGGCTATTCCGGGTAATATGTAGCTCTATGATGATGGTGGGGCACTAATCAAAGGCGGTTGTGATGTCGCAGACAGGGAATTCAGCATTGAGTTTAAAGGTTTCCACCATAACCTATCTATTCCTACTGATAATGCCACAGGCAAACCTACTGGCACTCGTCAACATTCACCAATGATTATCGTCAAAGAATTCGACTATTCCAGCCCATACCTATACAAAGCAGTAGCCACTGGTCAGAACCTGAAATCTGCCGAAATAAAATGGTATAAAATTAACGATGCGGGTCAAGAAGTGGAATACTTCAACATGCTACTCGAAGGTGTTCGGATCGTATCAATCTCCCCTACAATGGCTTCCCCCGAAGACAAGAACAACAATCATCTTGAATCTGTCGAGCTACGGTATGAAAAAATCACCTGGAAGCATTGTGATGGGAACATAATTTTCACCGATGCCTGGAATGAACGGCAGACAGCCTAATAGGTGATTGAATGGATACCACAGAAGAACTAAACGGAACCTATTTCTACCACGGACAATATAACCTGTCAGCAGGTGAACTATTTGATGTAATTTTCCTTGAGCAATTTTGTGATGAACTTGGGATTGGCATTGAGTCAGGTGCTGCTATTCTCGCTGGGCAACCATGGTTAAAAACCAGAACGAAACCGGGAGAGGCAATCAAAGGGACAAGTGTCATTTCCAAATATGGGAGAATACTTTTACGAAATGCACGAGCTCCTTTTGGTATTAGAGTTCCTACACCAGTTGGTGTAAGAATGAGAAAAACAAATAATCTTGCCGCTGTCATAGCACGATATGTTCCGTGGTTAGGCTGGGTTGGTCTTGTGAATTAAATTTACCAGGTATCAAGGAAAACTCAGGCAAAATACAACCTAATTGCACGTCCTAAAGATCGCATACAATGGACATCTTTTTGATGGACACAATTCAGCAAGAAGTGTTAGATCTCTTCAGAGAAGAGATCTCAGGATATTTAGACCGCAACTGGCAAGAAATCCCTTTAGAACTTGATTCTGATTTATTTGAAGCTCCCGGCGATGACCTGCATGAAGCTTTGGATAAATTTGAAAAAAAATTTAATGTAGATTTATCAGAAGTTAAATGGTCGTATTACTTTCCTTGGGAGAATACACCACTGCTTACACGATGGTTTAAATTAAAACGGGAAGATGTAGAACGAACTCGTAAACCCTTAACAGTGAAAATGTTTTCCGAATCAGCGAAAGCAGGAAAGTGGCTTTATGATTGATATAACATGCGAATGAGAGTAATGAGAGGTAGATAGTTATGGATTTCATCAATGCTTTAGGACACACAAGTCATTAACCCCTCTGCAAAATAAACATCTTTATAACCTCCTGCTTAGGATTTTTTTTATTTCCATTGAAAACAGACAAATGCAACGGAATATTTTTGAAATGTAAGCGCACCATCTGCGACGTCTCTGGAACGCACAAGGCCGTCGAGTATATCTATTTTCATAAATGCTATTATCACGGACAGTATCTTTATTCAGGATAATTACTGGTAGTTAATCACACTAAAATTTCCGGGACCACAGCCATATTCCCTCATACCGTTAGAAACAATGGACCATGATGCTCCGACAGGAACATCAAACGCGATACTGCCACTTTTACTCCATTTAGAATTAGCACTTGTCGCATTAGCAACCGTAATACCATTGACTATTCCGGTTAGGGCAAAAGTATTGGCACAGTTGTCAGCATCACCTGATGGAACCTTTGCTCCCGGTGGATTTCGACCGAAAGCATAAAGTTTAAATGGTTTACCTGTCGTATTACTTCCTGAATAAGAACCACTATGTGCTCCCGCAGGAACATAACGTCCATTAACAACCGCCCCCGTCCATACGCCATTAACACAGGATAAAATGGCACCTTCCGGTGTTCTGCCCTGAAGTCCATTTGGTGAACAACCAGCTCCGACCGTTGCCGTTCCATTTATCTGTAAGAACTCCCCCGTGGTCATTCGGTAGTCCCCCCATTTTTAACGGAGGTGATAAGTAGAATCAGTTCATACGTTGAATATGCTGCATCGGCGTAAAGCCATTCAGTGCCATATTCGGGCGTTCGTGATTATAAAACCATTGCCACCGCGTGGCATAGTCCTGCAATTCACCCAGTGATGTAAACAGGTGCTGCCCCAGCCAGTCATAACGCACTGTCCGGTTATATCGCTCAATATAAGCATTTTGCTGAGGTTTGCCCGGTTGTATAAAACGCAGCGTGATATTCTGCTGAGCTGCCCATGTCATCAGTATTTTGCCGGTATATTCTGGTCCGTTATCGCATCGTATTGCTGTCGGTTTACCTTTCCATTCAATGAGTTGTTCGAGAGTCCTTACCACCCGATTTGCAGGCAGAGAAAAATCCACCTCAATCGCCAGCGCTTCACGGTTGAAGTCATCAATAACATTCAGTAAACGGACGGAACGACCATCTGACAGTTGATCGTGCATGAAACCCATCGACCAGCACTCATTGCTGTTTTCAGGCACCGCCAGCGGTTCGGATTTATCCCGTTTCAGTCGTTTTTTCGGCTTGATCCGCATGTTCAGCGACAATTCGCAGTAAATGCGATAAACTCTTTTGTGGTTGAATTTAAAGCCTTTTACGTTAAGCAGATACAAAAAGCACAGACCAAACCCCCAGTTGCGCTGACTGTCAGTGATGCGAATCAGCCAGTCGGCAATAATGGCATTTTCTTCACTCAGCCGGGGCTGCCAGCGATAACAACTTTCGCTGACAGCAAACAACTGGCAGGCAAAACGTATGCTGACGCTTCGGCTTCTGACCGCATCCTGTGCCATCTGCTTTCTGTGCGATGGCTTCACCACTTTTTTGCCATGGCCTCCTGAATAATTTCGGCCTTGAGTCGCTCTTCGGCATACATCTTTTTGAGACGGCGGTTTTCCTCATGGAGTGTTAATGCTGTCCTGGAGTAATGTCATTGTCATAGCAGGGTGCATTCCTTCCTTTTCGTTTGAAGAGTGGTCATTAACGCGTTTCAGGGTTATGGTAGCGACGCCACAGGATTTGCCAGTTCACGCTGTTATTATCATAACGGACGGTAGAAATAACTGACATGCACTACGCTGTCAAAACCTCCCTGTAAGTGGACCATAAAATGAAAAAGAAATCTCAATCAATGAATTCACAGATAACGAAAAAGGACTTATTGATCAGCAGGTCCAACTGTTGGTGAAAAAATTCGGAATGCAACCGGATGCAAAACGACTTAAGGAGTTTACTAAAGAAGCAAAACGTCTGGTGATGAAGGAGAGGCTGGCAAAAGAGAAAGTCAACCCGCCCAAAGTGCTTCGTAAACCTAAGGCAAAACAAATCCCCGCCAGTGAAATTCAGGACTTCAGTTGGTCAAATTCAATTAAACAAAATGCGCCAAGACGTAAGTGAAACCCACAGGCATTTAAGTAAGTTGTGACGTTGATAGCTGAACATATTGCTTAATAATTAGTGCGCTTTTTACCGGCCTCGTTGGTTTTTGCATCTGTATTCTGATGAGGTAGACTACGTTGGTTTTTCGATTTCATTCGTTCACATGTTCAGATGAGGTACTTATGAACCCTGACGATCCTGATGATAAAGATCTGTTCCGTGAAGCCATGAACGAGGTGAAACCACTGGAAGATTATGCCAGCGTGCACTGGCTCCAGCCGACCCCAATGCATGTCCCCGCAGTGACATTGTCACAGGAACAGACTGAAAATTTCCTTATTGAGGGCTTTATAGAGCCGATGCCCTTAAACCAGCCGCTTGAATATAAGGCGGACGGGATACAGCAAGGTGTTCTGGACAAGTTGCGCCTGGGGAAATATGAACTGGAAGCCAGCCTCAATCTGATGAGACAGCCAATTCAACACTGCCGCCGCTCACTGTTTGCGTTTATGCTACAAGCCCGACAGGACAGTTTGCGCAATTTGCTGATTATTCACGGTAAAGGACGTCAGGATAAATCACACGCCAATATTATCCGTAGCTATCTGAGCCGGTGGCTGAGGCAATTTGACGATGTTCAGACATTTTGCATCGCTCAACCCTGGCATGGCGGTAGTGGCGCGCTCTACGTTGGGATGCGCAAAGCAGAGAAAGCAGGGTAAGATAATCGCGAACGCCACGCCAAACGCAGCCGCTGAGTGCGACAGCGAAATGACACGGGCATGAGGCTGTTGGGCTGTTTCACTCACTCCCGGTGATTAGTTATGCTCGTGGCAAGGTGATTTTGTCACCGAAATCAGTCGATTCGGGGCACAGACAAATGTCGAAAATTACAGCGTCGCTTTCCCTAAAACACAGTGGGAAATGATTTTGCAGCTTTTAACGGGAACTAATTTAAATTTGGTGGCTACTAACAATTTTATTTAGCAAAAGGCATGATGATGGACCTTAGTCGTATTTTAAACGGTGGGCGCTCCGGGAGACTGGATAGCAACAATCAGCCTCTGGAAAGGGAGGATTTTAATACGCCGAGTGTACAGGTTTCCCCCAGAAAATTATCGCCAGAGCTAAACGGACAGCCTATTTATGCTCTGCATAATCAGGGGGTTGACGGGTTAGTCAGTTTCCGTCAATTTCCTCCGAATGCGGTTGAACAGATGTGTATGTTAGCGATGAGCCTGGTTGGCCGCTCGTTTCCATCCGGCTTCAATCGGGTGGAGTTTGACTTTCATTCTCTGGAAAACAGCTCAACACCACGCGGTGTGACAACATCCGATAATGATCGAGTAAAAATATCGCTTGGTCTGATTAACGCAACATCTGAGGAGTGGCAGGATGATCATGAAATGCAGGGAATGCTGGCGTTTACCACATTCCATGAGCTATTTTTGCATGCTTTGCCAGATCTGAGAGCCGCGAACCACGGTGTAGACACAACCTCCGAGCAGCAAGATCATGCTATTATTTTATCCCCGCCGACAGAAGAGAATATTTATCATCAAACAGTAAAATCTGTACTCCCTCATATCCCGCCACATATAAAGCAATACTTTCTTGACGCATACCTTGATGATGTCGCGATGGAAATGGAGAGAACGATGAGTGGGCATGATGAAAATGACATTATGCAATGGCTCGCTGTGCTGGAAAAGAATATTGAACATCCGAATTCGACATTCTGGAAGGCTGAATAATGTTTCCATGCCCGTGAACCTAAAATATCCCGTGTACGAAATGATACCGTCATAGCGTTATGCCGGCTTAACCGGTCACGATCACAAATTTAAGAAAATTTCCCCCACTCGCCGGCGAATACCTTACCTTTTCAGCAAAACATCCCGTCATAAAAGGTGATCACTTATGAATCAGCCAAACGACCAATGGATTAGCGAAGATGAGATACGAACGAGTTTCTCACAAGCGATGTCAGCCATGTATCAGCAGGAAGTCCCACAATATGGCGTATTATTGTCATTGGTTGCGCAGGTGAATGAACAGGTTTTTCAGCTCGATCCCGCGTTGGAAGCACGTATGCGCGATCATGATGAGCTGACCCGTCTGGGGGTGGAGCGTCACGGTGCGATCCGCGTAGGAACCGCGGATGAACTCAGTATGCTGCGGCAACTGTTTGCTATTATGGGGATGCACCCGGTCGGGTATTACGATCTCTCACAGGCTGGTGTACCGGTGCATTCAACCGCTTTCCGTCCTTTGCTTCCGGCAGCGTTAAAGCGTAATCCATTCCGTTTATTTACCTCATTGTTGCGGCTGGAATTAATTAACGATAAGGGTCTACGTCAGCGCGCTGCGGAGATCCTCGCGGCCCGCGATATTTTCACACCTGAATGCCGTGAATTGGTTATGCTGCATCAGCAACAGGGTGGACTCAATGCCAGGCAAGCGGAAGAGTTTGTCACTCAGGCGCTGGAAACGTTCCGTTGGCACCAGAAAACCACGGTGGACAGTGAAACGTATCAGGCATTACACCAGCAGCACCGACTTATTGCAGATATTGTTTGTTTTCCGGGCTGTCATATTAATCACCTGACACCACGTACGCTGGATATTGATCGCGTGCAGGCGCTAATGCCGCAATACGGTATTACGCCGAAAGCCATTATCGAAGGGCCCCCGCGACGTGAGATTCCACTATTACTGCGGCAAACCAGCTTCAAAGCGCTGGAGGAGCCGGTGATCTTCAGTGATCATCGCCCTGGCACGCATACCGCACGCTTTGGTGAAATTGAGCAGCGTGGTATTGCGCTGACGCCGAAAGGCCGTGAGCAGTACGACCGTCTGCTGGCACAAGCGGGGAGCGGGAATGACAATCAGCAGCATCAACAATATTTAGCCGACGTTTTCTCAGTGTTTCCAGACGATGAGGCGACATTACGCCAACAAAAATTCGCCTGGTATGAATATGCCCTAACGGAGAAAGGGAAAAATCGAGCAATTACTGCAGGAGATAACATAAAAGCCTTTATAGCCGAGGGATGTCTGGTCGCCACGCCGCTGATGTATGAGGATTTTCTGCCGGTGAGCGCAGCGGGTATTTTCCAGTCAAATTTAGGAGATAATCCGCAATCTTCGCAGGGACACGCCAGCCGTCAGCAGTTTGAAGCTGCGCTGGGGGCTACTGTGCATGATGAAATGGCGCTTTACGCTGCGCATGAATACGCGAGTAAACAGCGCTGCGGGTTGTGCTAAGTTTCAGCAAGGGACATGTGGCCATACGGTGTGTGCACCAACGCTTATCTCTGGCACAGCCAGGTCACCAGCTCAGGCAGAAGAGGGGGCGTCTCTTGCTGTTCACGCCGTAACAGGCTGTACACTGCCCCTGTTTTCACCTGATAATCGAAAGGTGCGACTAACCGTTTCATTGCGACATCCGCCTGGATGAGATTAACATCCGCGACTGTGATGCAAAATCCCTGAATAGCGGCACTAATGGCCAGATCCATGGTGTCAAAGTGCTGGTTCCGCTTCATGTCCACTTGAATTTCCTTCGTATTAAGCCATAAATTCCAGTCAGTACTGTCACCTGTCGGGTGCAAAAACGTAAATCGTGATAGTTCAGCCAGCGTCAGATGTTCCTACTCCAGCAGGTCAGCTGAAATAACCGGTGTCAGTGCTTCTTCAAATAGCGTATATCCTTTTTCCTGCGGATTGCCATACACAATGACGACATCATAATTCTCTAACTGACTGCTGTGGTCAGTGGTCGTGGTAAGGGAAACATGTAAATCAGGATGCATTTGCTCCAGTTTCGGTAGTAGCCAGCGCAAAGCGCAGGTAGGCGCTTTAAGTCGGATGGTAGTCCCCCCATTTTTAACGGAGGTGATAAGTAGAATCAGTTCATACGTTGAATATGTTGCATCGGTGTGAAGCCATTCAGTGCCATATTCGGTCGTTCGTGATTATAAAACCATTGCCATCGTGTGGCATAGTCCTGCAATTCGCCCAGCGATGAAAATATATGCTGACCCAGCCAGTCATAACGCACTGTCCGGTTATATCGTTCAATATAGGCATTCTGTTGAGGTTTGCCGGGTTGAATAAAACGCAGCGTGATATTCTGCTGAGTTGCCCATGACGTCAGTATTTTTCCTGTATATTCTGGCCCGTTATCACAGCGTATTGCTGCCAGTTTACCTTTCCATTCAATGAGTTGCTCGAGAGTCCTTACCACCCGATTTGCAGGCAGAGAAAAATCCACCTCAATGGCCAGTGCCTCACGATTAAAGTCGTCAATAATATTCAGTAAACGGACTGAACAGCCGTCCGACAATTGCTCATGCATGAAGTCCATCGACCAGCATTCATTGCTGCTTCCAGGCACCGCCAGAGGTTCGGATTTATCCCGTTTCAGTCGTTTTTTCGGCTTGATCCGCATGTTCAGCGACAATTCGCAGTAAATGCGATAAACTCTTTTGTGGTTGAATTTAAAGCCTTTTACGTTACGCAGATACAAAAAGCACAGACCAAACCCCCAGTTGCGTTGACTGTCAGTGATACGGAGCAGCCAGTCGGCGATAACGGTGTTTTCTTCATCCAGCTGAGGCTGCCAGCGATAACAACTTTCGCTGATGACAAACAGCTGGCAGGCAAAACGTATGCTGACGCTTTGGTTTCTGACCGCATCCTGTGCCATCCGCTTTCGACACGATGGCTTCACCACTTTTTTGCCATGGCTTCCTGAATGATTTCGGCTTTAAGCCGCTCTTCGGCATACATCTTTTTGAGACGGCGGTTTTCCTCTTCCAGCTCTTTCAGGCGGGTCATCATGGAGGCATCCATGCCGCCAAAGCGTGAACGCCACTTATAGAAACTGGCACTGCTCATGCCATGCTCGCGGCACAGTTCAGCCACCGGCGTTCCGGCCTCGGCAAGCTTAAGAATGGCCATGATCTGGCTGTCGGTAAAACGTGATTTTTTCATAGAATTATCCCCGGTTCAGGTTACGAGAAAATTCTACTTATGAACACACCGGTTTTTCGGGGGGATTACCCCCCAAACTTACCTCTTGCCTGTACGTTAGACGCCCATCTGTTTTAGAAGGGTGATCCTACCCGCCAGTAGTGGACACGGGACTAAGTGAGTAAACTCTCAATCAGAGGTAACTCATGAAAAAACCAGTATAAATCAGCAAAGCGTCACGTAAACAGTACACGCCTGAATTCCGTGATGAAGCCCTGAAGCTTGCAGAATGCATCGGTGTTGCTGCAGCAGCCCGCGAACTCAGCCTGTATGAATCCCAGCTCTACAACTGGCGCAGCAAACAGCAGCAGCAGCTGACATCCAGCGAACGTGAAAACGAACTGGCCGCAGAAAATGCCCGCCTGAAACGCCAGTTGGCTGAGCAGGCAGAGGAGCTGGCCATTCTCCAAAAGGCCGCGACATACTTCGCGAAGCGCCTGAAGTGAAGACTGTCTTCATCGATAAACATCAGGCTGAGTTTCGCATCAACGCGATGTGCCGGGTTACTTCAGATTGCCCGTAGCGGTTGGTATGGATGGCGTCTGCGTCGTCATCGAACGGGACCGCGACAGCAGTTTTGCCATCACGCTGGCTTTTCGTTCGGGGGAAATAAGTTTCATCTGTCACTCCATCGCCCTCAGATTGATTTTTCAGAGGGGGTGACAACTTTGCTGACAATGAGGGTTATTCCCCTACCGTCTCATGCTGTAAACATGCGAAGAACGCTCAGGAATTAACCAGGCATTGGTAGCATCATTTTCCGGACAGGGCTAATCCCATAGCCCAATGACATTACTGTTATCTTTCTGTCATATTCATAGTGAATAATCTCGCGTTTTCCTGAATTTACAACGTGCAGCCCAGTGATGTTGCCAACAATGATGTTGCAACAGTAATGTTAAAGCGTAAAACCGGAATTGAGATTATGTCTTCAAAAACAAAATGTTGGTTATGGATGCTACTGGTTATCCTGTCAGAAACTTCGGCTACCTCTACGTTACGGATGTTTGATAACAGTGCCGGTATGAACAAAACGCTGTTACTGGCGCTGATCGTCGCTCTCTACTGTATCTGCTACTATTCACTGTCGCATGCCGTCAAAGATATTCCCGTCGGCCTTGCTTATGCGACTTGGTCAGGAACCGGTATTTTACTTGTTTCAACATTCGGTGTGGTTTTCTACGGTCAGCATCCGGATCCCGCGGCAATAATTGGTATGGCCTTCATCGGCTGCGGTATTATTATCATAAATTTATTTTCCAAAATGGGCAGCAATGAGCCGGAGATCCTGCCATCTGATGCTACCACCGTGTCCTTTGACGACAACGCCGCTAATTAACCTTAAAGGACGCATCGATGCTCAACCCTGGGTTTTTATGGCTGGCCCTGGCTGTCGGTTCAGAAATCACTGGTACGTCAATGATCAAAAAAACCAACGGTTTTCAAAGGCTGGCACCTTCATTGCTGGTGATTTGCGCTTACGGAGTATGTTATTTCGCGCTGTCACACGCCATGAGAACCATTCCCGTTAGCGTGGCTTATTCGCTGTGGTGTGGCTTTGGTATTGTCGGCGTCACCCTCTTTTCTATGCTCCTCTATAAGCAGAAACCGGACCTACCCGCAATCCTTGCCATGGTGCTCATTATCTGTGGTGCCACAATCATGAATAACGTAACCAACATATAAATCTCCTGGCCCCTTCGACAAGGCGAAAGCTGCGCATTTGCAGCTAAACGCTTACACAAAATTTACTTTACATTATCCGCGATAAAATTCTGATACCACATTCTGCCTCGTGCGGAATGTGTATTTGTGTGTGAAAGGAAGAAAAAGGGAAGGAAAATGGTTGCAGCAATCATCCTTGGTATTTTTATTATTAGCGTTTTGTATGCACATTCGCGCGGTAAAGAGAAACAAAAGCTATCGCGCCAATTGTTTGATCACTCTACATTCATCGCTCCGATCAATATGTTTATGACGGCATTTTCAACGCTGCCGTCAAAACAACCCTATTTTGATACCAAAGATTTTCCTGAATTACAGATTATTACCGATAACTGGCAAACTATCCGTGACGAGGCGGTACGTTTGCAGGGACATATTAAAGCCGCCCAGGGGCATAACGATGCCGGATTTAATACGTTCTTTAAACGGGGATGGAAACGTTTCTATCTGAAGTGGTACAGCGATACTCACCCTTCTGCACGTGAACTTTGCCCGTTCACAACGGACTTAGTCAGTAAAATACCCTCAATCAAAGCGGCAATGTTTGCAGAACTACCGGCGGGTAGCTATCTCGGTAAGCATCGCGATCCCTACGCTGGCTCAATTCGTTATCATCTGGGCTTACAAACGCCGAATGATGACCGTTGTTTTATCGAGGTAGATCAACAGCGACATAGCTGGCGCGATGGCGAAGCAGTTTTGTTTGACGAAACTTACGTGCATTGGGCACAAAATAAAAGTGAGCAGACACGAATTATATTCTTCTGCGATATAGAACGCCCGATGAGGTGGCGTTGGGCTCAGGCGGTGAACCACTGGGTAGGCACGACGTTAATGGCTGCGGCCAGTTCACCTAATGATGAAAACGATCATACTGGCGTTATTAATCGTATCTTCAAGTATGTTAATAGCATCCGTGATGCAGGACAGAATATGAAGAAGCGCAACCGTACACTTTATTATTGGGTGAAACATTCGCTGATTGCTGCAATCTTTGCTGCAATTATTATTCCCAGCGTATTTATGTAATAACACGTAACGTGGTATGCGCGGGTAAAGCTTACTCATTAAACTGTAATACGTGACGACAGCTGGAACATCCCGCTTCCGGTTGTCATACGCCGCATTCCAGACTCAATAACGGCCGGGATGCTGACGTGTGTTTATAGATAGTACGGAGCAGGCCGGAAATGTGGCGTAGTTCATACCTTTCCCCTCAGTCATTAAAATGCAACAAAAATGTCACATAAACCTCTTATGATGTGATTTCAACATTGTTCATTTCAGGACTCCGTATCATGGTAGCCATCAAAGCTAAAAATGATAAAGATGCCGAAGAACTGCTGCATTCAGGGATTAATAAAGTGGAACTGGCCTACAATATCGATAGCGACGACTTTTTCCGCCTTGCCAGTCGCTGGTGTGAAAAAGGTGCCAGAATTACCAAAGGGCATCATCATTTCATTGTATCGTTAAAAGGTTTTAGTATTCCGCCCAACGATTGACAGGTCGGGCGGCATAACGTTAGTCTCAGGACGACAAATTTGTCCGTATATCACTGTTGCTCACTTCTTGTTGAAGTGAGCAACAAATCCTGCTTAAATCTGCACCTGCCCCGTCACCCGTGCGATAACGATGTTTGCTCGCCTCTGCCCAATGACACCTGTCGAAACTGATTTCATTACTGCATTATGCTGCGGTGATTTGCCACAATTACAACAAAGCAAAATAGCTGAAATCCGTTTCTCGTTGTCAAATTTCCACGAAAAGCTATTCTCTGATTATGCTATTACGGTGCCGACTCACCTTCAAAAAGCAGTAAAGAAGCGTCGCGCTGAGTATCTCGCCAGCCGGTATGCCACTCGCAGGCTGTTAGAAACCTGTGGCATTACAGATTTTTTACTGAAAAATGATAGCGATCGTGTGCCAATATGGCCAAAGGGAGTGATCGGTTCTCTGTCGCATTGCTATCAACGTGCGGTGATCGTCACGACTCAGCGTACCAAAACGCTGATTGGAGTCGATGTAGAACACGTGATGACACCAGCAACAGCTGAAAATATTTATCAGAGTATCCTTTCCCCCAACGAACATAAGCGGCTTATCGAGTCAGGACTATCGTTTGCTGCGGCCCTCACATTGATCTTCTCCTTTAAAGAAAGCTTGTATAAAGCGCTATTCCCCGGCTTACGACAATTTATCGATTTCCACAGCGCTGAGGTCATTGCGATCGACCAGTATAATAACGAAGCCATATTGCGGCTTACCCATTCTCTACATCAAGATTTTCCCGCAGGCCGTTGTTTCCATGGCTATTTTCTGCATGATAATGATGAAATCACAACACTAATCATCGATAATTAGCGTGGCTCACGATCCAGGCGCGCAGTGGGAAGATCATGAACAGTGACACCATAAAGCTCAACCATTGGTATCATAGCTTCAATAACTCGGCAGCTATCAACAGCCCTTCCGCAGGATGACTGTCGAAAAACATGGATAAAATAGCGCCAACATTTTTTCATCGCATTTCTCCTGTGCTCATCCTTAGCATCATTAGAACCTGCGGAAAAAACACTGTAAAATGCTTATTTCTTCGAACAAAATACGTTAGCTGCGAAAGGTCTTTGCTCACATCATTTGAGCAATGCGCAGCGCGCCAGACAGAATCGAGTAATGGGCGCCAAGGAAGACCTCCTTCCCTTTACGAACTAGCGGGCTCTGCGGAAGGTAATGTTATAACGAAAAGCACCTGCCAGTGGATGTACCCCGAATTTAAGCGGCAGGATACCGTGAAAACGTAAGCGCGATGGTCCCCCCCACACAACGACATCACCATGTTCCAGCAATACCCGCTGCGCCGCATCGCTACGTTCAAAACCACCAAATTGAAACACCGCAGGTAGCCCAAGCGATACTGAGACGATCGGCTGACGCAAGTCACGTTCATCCTTATCCTGATGTAATGTCAGTTTGGTGCCGGGTTCGTAGCGGTTAATAAGGCAGGCATCCGGATTAAAATGTGGAAACCCTGCCTGACTCGCAGCATCTGCCGCCAGCTGCCGAAAGCACTCGGGCATCGGCGGCCATTTCTGCCCTGTCTCCACATCACGATCGGTATAATGATATCCTTGCGCATCGGAGGACCAGCCAAAGTCCCCACAGTGAGTCATTGCGACCGACATCCGATGCCCACCCGGTGTGATGCGATGATAAAATGGATTACGTAACGCAATCTCATTTATTACTTTTAACAACGTCTCTGCATCATCGCGAACCTGACGACGCAGTATAACCGCGCCTTCAGCCAGTGGTTCCGACCACGGAATTTCATCGCTAAAGAGGTCGAGCATAAAAAACTCCTGCCTGATATCGCTGTAACTATCATCGTTCACTGCGTTTAAGGATAAATGCCTCAAACTGCGGTGACATCCAGTGGCTAAAGCTATCACCTTGTCGCGTGATCAGATAAACCGCCAGTTTTTGTTGCCGCGCCAATTGCATTGCTTTCTCGGTTCCCAGCACCATTAATCCGGTATCCCAGCCATCAGCTTCCAGTGCGGTGGTAGCAATCACGGTGGCAGAAACCAGCTTATGTTCAATGGGTCGTCCGGTGCGAGGATCGATGACATGCGAAAGGCGCTTACCCTCCAGTTCGTAATAATTCCGGTAGCTCCCGGAAGTACTGATACCATGCCCCTGGAGATCGACAATTTCCTCTACGGCATTTTCTTTATCAGTCGGTTTCTGGATCGCCACACGCCAGGGTTTATTCTGTGCGTTTTTACCTCGCGTCAGTACCGCGCCACCAACCGAAACCAGATAGTTATTGATGCCCTCTTGCTCCATCAGGCGCGCAAGATGATCGGTAGCAAACCCTTCACCTACCGTTGAGAGATCGAGATACAGTGCAGGCAGATCTTTTTGCAGCCACTGTCCTTCGGCGCGTTGAATCACTTTCAGGTGCTGTAAGCCGGTTAAGGACCGAGCTGCGTCGATATCGGCTTGTCGCGGTATTTTATTGGGTTGCTTATCCGGACCAAAACCCCACAGGTTGACCAATGGTCCAACGGTAATATCCATTGCTCCCTGTGTTTCCTTACCAATTCGCAGTGCCTGCGTAATGATATCCGCCATATTTTCGCTAATGGGCTGCGGACGATCGCCACGATACTGATTGAAGCGGGATAATGCAGAATTATTTTTCCACGTAGACAATTCACCATCATCCGCATCCAGCTGTTGCTGAATTAGCGTACGCAATGCCAACGCTCGCGCGTGGTCCACGCTGGCCAGGCTCACACGCCAGTAAGTCCCCATGGTTTTTCCTTCCAGCACCAAAGGCTCGCCGACATTATTATTTTTTTCATCACAACTCGCCAGCATCAAACATGCCAGAAATAATCCACCACACAATAGAATAAACCGCATAAACCTACCTTTTATGAATCTTTGTAAAGCCTTTATTCAAATCATTAACCGATTGTAAAGTGTACAAAACTGCCTTGACCATGCCGCTATGGCACGCCACTATGATCTTTCTGAGGCAACGATCTCAGCCGACCAGGGTACCCAAAACGCGGGTTTTACATCGCGCTACGAGTGTAACGTGAAATCGGCCAGAGGCTGAATAGCACCTTTCTCTTCACGATAAGCCGATGATAAACATCGCTATAAGGTCAAGCGTGGCGGGTATTCTTTATTCACGAAAAGGAGACCCTTATGAATAATATCGCGCTCCTCATCATTCTTGTCGGGTTAGTGATTTTTTCCGGCTATAAGTATTATAAAGAATCGCGCACTAAATCTCTTCATCGCCAACGCCATAGATAACTCACTTTCACGGCCCTGCTTACGGGGCCTTTTACCTCTCTAGAGCATCCGTAACCTTCTTACGCAAGTAACTTCATTAGTTCTCATGTTTGGATTGGATTCCCACCCTATTCCCTCCTGCTTTACACGCCATGTTGATATGGCGATCGCCATGCTACTTCCGGAGACGGTTTGAGGCTGGGTTGAATGAATACTTGCAAAACTATCAGAGAAGATATTCGGCATTCAGACTACATGATGAGGCAGGGAATATGGGCCAGAAGCACGTACAATGTAGCAGCAAAGAGAATTTTCTATTGATGTAGACATGCT